>JBAXWF010000001.1:0-129919 GCA_037128515.1 Bacteroidota bacterium
ACATGTTGCATGTTCATAATTGCTGTTTTAATTTTTTATCGGACAATAGTGATTTGATATATAAAAGTTTCGTAATTTTGATTATCAATACAGTGCATTTATGAAATTAAATAAGAAACTTTTTCTGACATTATTTTTTGCTGCTTCTGCTAAACACATTTCGGCACAAGTGGTTCCGGCTGTTTTTTCGAATATCTATTTTGATAATACAGCAAAAAACTATTATTTTAAAAATCCGGTGGATAACAAAATATATTATGCCGATACCACAAAAACCACCACTATAATACAGAATTTTAGTCAGCTGCCATTGGCTTACGACAGTGGTTTTATTTTAAATTTCGGCACACAACAAAATGGGTCGGTACTGTATGGATTGAAAGATATTAACAACAAAATGCAGCAGGTGGTTTACTACAGATACCTGTATGCTTTGGCGAAAGGAAAAGTGAAAGTGGATATTTTATCAAAATTGATAGGCAATTACGATTTTATTAATTGGCAAAAGAATGGAAGAGGCAAAATTGGCTACAGGTTTTTTAGTACCACCAATCAAATTCTTTTCGACGGCAGTTTTGTATTTACCTATAAAAACAAAAAATTTGCACTCGACACCTGCATGAGCGAAGGCCCATTTGTGGCGAACATGGAAAGCAAAGAAACCACCATTTGGTTCGAAACCAACTTGCCGATTGTAGCAAGTATTGTTATAAGTAACGCGGGAAATAAAAAAAGTTACATAGGCCAATTGGGAACACATCACGAAATCAGGATAAAAGATTTGCAAGCAAACACCAATTATAAGTACACCATTGTTATGGGCGACTATTCCGAATCATTTTCGTTTACCACCTTTCCCGAAAAGGGTACACAAAATGCCTTTGCATTTGCGTATGCCAGCGACTGCCGCATGGGGCAAGGCGGAAACGAACGCAATGTGATGGGTGTGAACTCGTATGTGATGAGCCGAATTGCCTCGTATGCTGTTTACGAGAATGCACGTTTTATGCAAGTTACAGGCGACTTGATTAACGGTTACGACATTGATGAAAATAAAATAAATTTAGAGTATCGAAGTTACCGAAACGTGATTTCGCCTTATGCCGCTCAGGTTCCTTTTTATATGGGCATGGGAAACCACGAAGTGGTGGCTTATGAGTTTGGTGGTTACGATTATGCCGTCGACAAGTTTCCTTTTGAGAAGTGCTCGCAAGAAAAAGTGTTTGCCGATAATTTTGTGAACCCACTGAATGGCCCAATGAGCGAAGACCATTCGAAACTCGACCCCAATTTAACCCTAGTGGATTTCCCCTCCTATGCAGAAAACGTGTATTACTACACTTGCGGCAATGTGGCCATGATTGTGCTTAACAGCGAATATCTTTACACTCAGAACGAAAACAATGTAGACAAAGTGGGCGGAAACATTCATGCCTATATTATGGACAACCAATTGCAATGGCTAACCGAAACTTTGGCAAAAATGGAACTGGATAAAACCATTGACCATGTGTTTGTCACGTTTCATTCGCCCATGCTGCCCAACGGTGGCCATGTGGCAGACGATATGTGGTACAACGGCAACAACAACATTCGCCCGGTGATTGCCGGAAAGCCAGCCGAAAAAGGTATTATTGAACGTCGCGACCAACTGCTGGATTTGCTGGTGAACAAAAGCACCAAAGTGGTGGGCGTGCTCACAGGCGACGAACACAACTATTCGCGTACGCTAATTTCGCCCGAAACAAAAATGTATACTGACGGATATCAAGGTGCCCGAATTCAGTTGAAACGAAGTATTTGGCAAATTACCAACGGAGCCGCCGGTGCACCATACTATGGCAAGGAAGAAACACCCTGGGTGGTATCGGTGCAGAAATTTGCGGTACAATATGCTTTGTGTATGTTTTATATTTCAGGGAAACAGGTTAACATGAAAGTGATAAACCCCGAAACATTGGAGATGCTTGAAGATGTTTCGCTAAAATAAATAGCATCATGAAAATTGCAATCACAGGCGCAACAGGTTTTATTGGCACTAACCTGATTAATTTTTTGCAGCAACAAGGTCATGAAATTTTAAGGCTGAATCGTGCCGATTTTTTGGGCAATGAACACCTATTGAAACAAAAACTGAGTTGTTCCGAAGTGGTTGTGAACCTGGCTGGTGCGCCAATTGTGAAACGATGGACAGCAAAATATCGGCAAACAATCTACGACAGCCGAATTTTTACGACGCAGAAACTGGTTGACGCTTTGAACCCCGATGTTACCAAAGTGCTTATCAGCATGTCGGCAGTGGGCATTTATGCCGAAGGCAAACAAACCGAATATAACTTTACTTACAATGAAGATTTTTTGGCACAAATTTGCACGGATTGGGAACTGGAAGCGCAACGCAAAGCTGGCGATATACGCACGGTGGTGTTTCGCTTGGGGGTGGTGCTGGGCCAAGGCGGGGCATTAAACAAACAACTTTGGTTGTTTAAACTTGGTTTGGGTGGCAAAATTGGCAACGGAAAGCAAGGCTACTCGTGGGTGCATGTGGATGATGTGGTGCGGGCTATTGATTTTGCTATTGAAACCGATGTGTGTGGGGGGGTTTATAATCTCGTCGCACCTAAACCTGTTTCGAACAGGGTGTTTACAAAAACACTCGCGAGTTTATTGCACCGACCGTCTTTTTTGATGATCCCAAAATTTGCATTGCATTTGTTGTTTGGTGGCGGTGCTTCGGTGTTGGTGAACGGACAATTTGTGTATCCCGAACGGTTGCTCGACCAGGATTTTGTGTTTAAACACAATTATTTGGTTGAAGCATTGGAGTGTGTGTTGAGGAAGGCAGAAGTTAGAGTTTAGAAGTTGGATTTAATTGCTGTTTATTGTTTTTTATGTCCTTTTGTAATTTGTTTTTTGTTTCGATTTGCCCAATTCAAATGCGTATAGTAAATTTTCGTGTGGCCGTTTTTTGTTTTGATGCTGCAAAGCAGAAGGACAGAGTAGCGTTTTGCGAAGATGGTTTCGCAATTTGGTTTTAAGCATAGGTAAGCAATGACGTTACCGGAGCACTTCGGTGCAAAACAGCAGTGCCGAAGCGCAAAGGTGCATGAAATTTACTACCTCGAGTAGTAAATTAGTACCTCGGGGTAGCTCAATAGCAACAAATTAGTAGCAGATGTGCTACCATTGATGCAAAGTTACTACCTCCGGGTACTTGTATAGGTACCTGGAGGTAGCACAACAACTACCTCCGAGTAGTAAAATTGTTGAAATTGATGCAAAGCAACTACCTGGTGGTACCACATTAGGTACCTGAAGGTAGTAAATTAATACCTGGAGGTACTAAAACACAACCAAGGAGTAGTGGGTGTGCTACTCGGCAGTAGCACAATAGCTACGAATTTGAAGTTTAAATAACAAATAATAGTGATTACCGCATTGAAATGAGCAACATGTGCCGAAACCATGCGAACCAACAACCGAAATAATTAGCCAAGAACCACCAAGCATGAGCCACAAAAGGCGAAATTTTATAAAGTTGCAAGGCAAACGAAAAAATGCGCCCTGCGATTACAATCTGCCAACCGCCTATTGCCGACTCGAAATTAAGACACTACTTTTCAATTTATAATTCGTAATTAATAATTGATTACCAGATTACCGGTCGTTGGTTTTCGGGTTTATAGCGTTTGTCGGTAGCTTGTATGTTAAAAGCTTTGTAGAACTCAGGTATGTTATACACCTGTCCGTTCACGCGGGCTTCCTTGGGCGAATGCACGTCTTCTTTCAGGCGGCGCATCAATTCTTTGTCGCGGGTGTTGCCTCTCCACACCTGTGCATACGCCAAAAAGAAACGTTGGTCGGGTGTAAAGCCGTCAATTTTCGTACTCTTGTCTTTGCCTTCCATGACTTTTTGCAGTGCTACATAAGCCACGGTCAATCCACCCATGTCGGCAATGTTTTCGCCAATGGTTAGTTTGCCATCCACATGCAACGAATCCAACATTTTGTATGCGTTAAACTGATCGATTAAAACCAGCGTTTGTTTGGTAAAATTGTCGGCATCTTGTTTGGTCCACCAGTCGCGCAGGTTACCGTCTTTGTCGTACAAGCGGCCTTGGTCGTCGAACCCATGAGTCATTTCGTGACCAATCACCACGCCAATAGCACCGTAGTTCACAGCATCGTCGCCATCCATAAAAAAGAAAGGTGGTTGCAAAATAGCAGCCGGGAAAACGATTTCGTTCATGTTGGGACTATAGTAGGCATTCACCGTTTGCGGAGTCATGCTCCATTCGGTGCGGTCAACCGGTTTGCCAATTTTATTCAAATCGCGTGTAAATTGAAAGCGCGAAGCCGCTATAATGTTTTGGTAATACGAATCTTTTGTGATGGTGAGCGCCGCATAATCAATCCATTTGTCGGGATATCCCACCTTGATATTTATCTTAGCCAGTTTTTCCAAAGCTTCTTTTTTGGTGGCCGCGCCCATCCAGCTTAGTTTTTCGATACGTGTTTTGAGTGCCGCTTTCAAATTGGCAACCAGCTCGGTGATGCGTTGTTTGGCAGCGGGCGGAAAATATTTTTCCACATACAGTTGCCCAACCGCTTCGCCCAACGAATAGCTTGTGGTGTTCAGTACCCGTTTCCAGCGCGGTTTCATTTCTTTTATGCCCGACAACACACCACTGTAAAAATTAAATTGTTCTTTCACAAAAGCATCCGACAAATAAGGGGAAGCTTCGTGCAAAACCTGCCATTTCAAATACAGTTTCCAGTCGGCCATGGGCAGTGTTTTCACAACTTTAGCCATGCCGGTAAAAAATGCAGGCTGACCAACATTTATTTGGTTGGTGGCTTTCAATCCCAGAGCAGCAAAATACGATTCCCACGCAAATTTCGGAGCTATTTTTTCCAAACCTTTCAAATCGGTCATGTTGTAGTTTTTAATCGGGTCGCGCAGTTCCAATCGTGTGGAGGATACCGTGGCCAATTCTGTCTCAATTTTCATAATGATTTCGGCATCTTTGGCGGCTTGTGCATTTGCAATTCCGGCCAATTCAAATGTATTGCCAATGTGTTTCACATATTCCGCCCGAATTTCCTGCGAACGTTTGTCTTTCGACAGATAATAGTCGCGGTCGGGCAATCCCAGTCCACCCTGATACAATTGCGCTATGATTTGGTTGCTGTTTTTATCGTCCTGCCCCGAAAAGAAATTAAACATAGGGCTTAAACCCGAAGTGTGGAAATAGGCCAGCAGTTGAATCAAATCGTCGGTAGTTTTCAAAGCATCAATCTTATCCAGTTCCGGTTGAATGGCTTTCATTCCGGTTTTTTCTATCGCTGCCGAATCCATCCCCGACGAATAAAAGTCGGCAATTTTTTGTTTAATCGAACCGGCTTTCAGGTTTTTGTCAGCCACTGCATCTTCCATTATAGAGCGAAGCTGTTTGTTGTTTTCTTCTTTCAACACTTCAAACGAGCCATAAATGCTGTATTCGGCCGGAATGGGGTTGTTTTTAAGCCAGTTTCCGTTAGCATATCTAAAAAAATCGTCGCCGGGTTTCACTGTTGTGTCCAAATTTGCAATAGCAATTGCAGGAATTTCTTTTTTCATAGTTTGAGGTTTGCAGCTAAGCATCGTGCCAAGCACTAAAAAGCATGCCAGCACAATGTAATTGAAGTTTGATACTCTTTTTTTCATGGTTTCAACTGATTAATAATTATTTTATTCAGAACAAAGATACGTTATTTTAAAAAAGAAACAGAACGTAAAAGCAAAAAACGAAAAAGTGTATTTTCTATTGCATGTGCGATACAAACCATGATTATTTTTTTTAATAAACGAAATTCAGATGACAAAATAATGTAATTTTATGGTCGTTGAATTATTAGTAGTTTTTAAAACAACAAATTTATTATACAGGAAGGTCCTCAAAAAATGGAAAAAGAAACCACCCGTGTGGAGGCATTTAGCGACGGCGTGTTTGCTATAGCATTAACCCTGCTCATTTTGGGCATTAAAGTACCCGATTTTGGTGATTTTGCTACCAACCACCAACTTTTTCATGCTTTGCTCAAGCTGTGGCCTTCCTTTTTGGCTTTTATTTTAAGTTTTGCAGCGGTGTTAATTATGTGGATTAATCACCACGGGTTTTTTAAATACCTGCGCAAAATCAACTCATTTTTTTTAATTGCCAACGGTTTGCTATTGCTGGCAGTCACCTTCATTAATTACCCTACAGCCATATTAGCACGATATTTCAACACGCCTGCATTCAACATCGCCGCAGCTTTTTATTGTGGTTCCATGGTCATTATTAGTGCCACTTACAATTTGATGTGGTTTTCGTCGGCCTACAAACGCCGTTTGGTGAAAGACGAAATAACCGATACCTTGATTATAAAAATCAGAAATGCCTATTGGATAGGATTTTTTATTTATTTGGCAGCCTTTGTTATATCCTACTTTTTACCGTATTTAGGTATTACTATATGCATTTCGTTATGGATTTTTTGGCTAATCCTGGATTACGATCAAAAAACCAAAAGAACTATTTTACGCCGTCGCAAATAAATTGCTTTAACTGATTAAGAAACACATAAACCCAAATTTATGCCGCACATTTCAATCCTATCCTCAAGTATACGTGTCGAACGCAAAAGCCACCGAGTTGCACGCTACTTTAAAAATTATTTGGAAGAAAACGCCATTGCCACCGTTGAAATTCTCGATTTAAATCAATACAATTTCCCTTTGTTCAACGAGCGCTTGCGATTGCAACAATCGCCAACGAAGGATACGCTTTCTTTTACCGAAAAAATAAAACAATCGGAGGGAGTGCTTATAGTAACACCCGAATACAATGGTGGATATCCGGCAAGCCTCAAAAACGTTATCGATTTGTTGTACGACGAATGGTACCACAAACCGGTGGCCATTGCCACAGTATCCGAAGGCCCTTTTGGCGGATCACAAGTAATAACACAGCTACAGTTTATGTTGTGGAAAATGCGGGCATGGGTTGCCTCTTCATTGTTTCCTGTGCCTAAAATTCGTGAAGCTTTTGATGAAGCAGGTATTCCCACCGATAAACTTGCTACTGACAAAAGAGCAGAAAAATTTATCCACGAATTTCTGTGGCTCATGGAAGCGAAATCGCGTATGACCGATTCCGAGTTGTAGTGTTTAAAGATTCAAGCCTGAATCAATCCGTTTTTAATAGCAAACATCACCAAATGCGGTGAGTTTTTTGTGCCGGTTTTCTCGAGCAAATGCGCACGGTGTCCATCAATTGTGCGCGCACTAATACCCAAATATTTCGAAATTTCGGCATTCGACATGCCTTTGCAAATCAACTCCAATATTTCCTGTTCGCGTTCGGTCAACTCAATAGTCATCAAGCGCGATTTTGGTCGTTGGGTTTTGTTCACATTGCTTATAAACTCTTCCGAAAAATAGGTTTCGTCCAACAGCACCTGATGAATTGCGCGGCTGAGTTCGTCTTTGTTGGTTTTCTTTAGCAGAAACCCATCGGCACCGGCTTCCACCATTTGATTAAAGTAGCTGATTTCTTCGAACATAGTAAGCGCAATAATCTTGATATTCGGATATTTTTCAACCACTTTTTTTGTAGCTTCAATCCCATCCATCACGGGCATACGAATGTCCATCAACACCACATCAATGGTTTGATGCTTTAATATTTCAAAAAGCTCGTGCCCATTTTGAGCTTCGCCCATAACTTTAATCTCATCAATTTCGTTTAGGATAATACGCAATCCTTTTCGAAAAATTTCATGGTCATCAACTATTGCCAAACGGATAATTTCCATACACCTTATTTTACATACAACGAAACCAACACCGACATTCCTTCGCCCTCTTTGCTTTTAATCAGCGACAAACCGTTAATTGTTCTTACTTTGTTCACAATATTGGTTAATCCCAATCCTGAGGGTTGTTGGAGCTTTTCTTCCACATTAAACCCGATGCCATCGTCTTTATAATACAAATTTACCTGATTGTCGTGACTTTCGAGAAAAATTTCAATATTTTTTGCTTGCGAATGTTTTAGTGTGTTATTCACCAGTTCTTTTATGCTTTGAAATAAAATTGTTTCCTCTATTCTCGGGCCCACCAGTTTGTATTGGTCGGTATCAACGTTAATATTAATCGATTTTGTGTTATTGATATAGGTGCAAAAATCTTTTACCGCTGCAGGCAATCCGAAATCCTGCAATATACTTGGCATAATATTGTTCGATATTTCGCGTGTCGAGATAATAGCTTTATCAATCAATTCATCCACCGATTGCATGGCCTCTTCGGGACTGATTTTGTTCAGGTTTCCTTTTTTTAGCAGGTCGGTATACAGTTTTATGGTAGATAGAAGCGGTGCCAAACCATCGTGCAAATCGGCAGCAAAGCGTTTGCGTTCGCGTTCTTCCGTTTCAATAATGGCACTCGATATTTTTCGTTCAATTTCTTTTCGTTCGGTAATATCACGTGCTATTGTCAATATGGCTTTTTGGCCAAAATAATCAATCACACGGCTGCTCATCTCCAGAAAAATGATGGTTCCGTCTTTGGCCATGTGTTCGGTTTCATACACGTGTTGCCCGTTTTTCAAAATTATATTAATGTTTTTTCGAACTAAAGGAACATATTTGGGCGTTTTTATGTCCATGAAGTTTTTCTGCATCAGCTCTTCTTTTGTGTAGCCCAATCTTTTCAGTGCTACATGATTAATCTCAATAAAATTTCCATCAAAATCGGCTAAAAATATTTCATCGCTCGAATTATGGAAAAGGAGTTTAAACCGTTTTTCCGATTCAAGCCTGCTGTCGTCCAGCTTTTTCAAATCGCGCAACAATTTGCCGATTTGCATCACACCGGCGGTTAACAAAATAGCAACAAACAAGTAGATGATAAAATAGATGTTGAGAAGTACAACATTGTTATCGCCATAGCTTAAATTAATAAGTTCGAGCAATTGGGCCGAAGCCATAAACAGTAATGCAATGCCAATCATAATCCACGCCTTTTTACTGCGTGAGAAAGCCAGCAATCTGATGATAGCAATTGAAGCTATTATCAGCACGATATCGGTAAGGATGATTATAAAGTTATACGACATGGCAATAAAATTGCGCAAAGTTAATTATTTGAATGTTTCCGTTGCTATTTTTGCCGGGATTACTATATTAAATTTCTATACTTTTGCAAGTATTATGCATGAACTGTCAATAGCCACCAATATTATCGAAATTGCCGAAGAATTTGCGATAAAAAATAATAATGCCAAAATTTCGAAAATTGAAATTGAAGTAGGTGAGCTTTCCGGAATTGTGATAGCAAGTTTGGAGTTTGCGTTGGCGTTGGCCGTGAAAGATACCGTATTGGAACATTCGCAAAGGCTTATAATACCTATTCTGGGCCAAGCTACCTGCAATGTTTGTCACACGCAGTTTCCAAATAGCGATTGGTACACTCCTTGTCCGAAATGCTTTTCGATGGGTTTTGAAATCACGGGAGGCAAAGAATTACGTATAAAATCGATCTTTGTCGACTGATTTATTGTAATTTTGCAGCCAAAAACTAAAAACAAATATTATGTGCGATACATGCGGCTGCGAGGGCGATTCAAAAGTAACATACAATAAACCCGGCCAGGAACAAACTCACAATCATCAGCATTCTCATTCCCATAATCATGATCATGACCACAATCATGACCATCACACGAATGACCACAAACATACTACAGACCATAATCATGTGCATGGCAAAGAAATAAAAATTGAACACGATATTTTGAATAAAAATAATGTGTTGGCCGAACGCAACCGGGGTTATTTCGAAGCAAAGAATATTTTTGCATTAAATTTGGTTAGTTCGCCCGGTTCTGGGAAAACCAGTCTGTTGGAACTGACCATTAAGGATATGGGTAACGAACTTAAATTTAACGTTATTGAAGGTGATCAGCAAACCATGAACGATGCTAACCGTATTGCTGCACTAAAAGTGCCTGTAATTCAGATAAACACCGGCAACGGATGCCATTTGGATGCTGATATGGTGAACAAAGCCGTAAAACAACTTAATGTTGTTAATGATTCAGTTTTGGTTATCGAGAATGTCGGGAATTTGGTTTGTCCATCCTTATTCGACCTTGGAGAATCAAAAAGAGTGGTTATTATAAGTGTTACCGAAGGTGATGATAAACCCATCAAGTACCCAACCATGTTTCATTCAGCCGATATTTGCATTATAAACAAAATTGATTTGCTGCCTTACGTTGATTTTAATGTTGAAAAAGCAAAAGAATATGCTTTAAGTGTAAATCATCATTTGACTTTTTTCGAAGTATCAGTAAAAACAGGCGAAGGGATGCAGAAGTGGTACGACTGGCTAAGAGATGCCAAATTATAAGAAAAAAAAACGGAATCTGAATCAGATTCCGTTTTTTTTTAAATTTAATATCTTAAATAGCATCCGTTACGATTTGTGTCAGATCTTTGGTTTGTTTCTGCAGAACAATGGAGCACCGGGTAAAATTATTAACAGGCCATCCACCCCATAAAACATAATTTCCTTGATTATCTTTTGTGTTGTAAACCGCAGTGGTTTGGTCATCAATTGTCCATGTCATGGTGCTATTATCATCAGCAAAACTAACACCCACATTCATAAACTTGTGGTAAACTACCATATCCAAATAATCATTTGTAATTCCAAGCATATCAAGCAAAGTGGTAAGCGATTTCTGACCAGGTAAGCCTTCAAGTTTCATTTCTAAAGTAAAACGATTAACAACACCACCATCGATAAAAAATTCTCCACCATTAAAATCAAGTCCAGCATAATTAAAAACCTGATCGATATCGGAAGCAATTTGGGTGTACTTATTATCACCGTAAACAACGTACATGATCAAAGGTGAAGCGGTTGAAATAACCGTATTGTCGCTGCTTAAATGAAAAGCTGTAATTGGGAAATTTAATGTAGATGCATGGTCGGATCCACTGGCATCGTATACATGTTTAACAGTCCATACTCCTTCCATAAGCGTTTTTGTTGGAGTTTCATCTTTAGTACATGATGAGAAGAAGATTGTAACAGATACAAAGCTTACGAGTAGTAAATTAACGAGTAGTTTTGAAGTAGTTTTCATAATTAATGTTGCTAGTAAATAAATAATTTTCAAAATTAGAGATTTTTATTGAATTAGCAATTAATATACCAAAAACAAAAACCGCTTTGAATTGCTTTAGTGCTTGTGAAAAACATAATGCGAATGAAAATGATTATGAATTTCATTATCATGCTTATGAACATGCTGGTGTATTAGGTTAACACTAATCAAGAACTCTTCATCTGTCAATATTTCCATAGCCGAACCTGTTTTTTTTATTGAATGATCTTCAGAAAGTATTGCTACACGAGGTTGCAGATGATCGATAAGGTCGAGATGATGTGTGGTGAATATAATTGTTTTTCCTGCCCGATTAAGTTCCCATAGTAATTTAATAAAAAAGGTTTGAGTTTTCGGGTCAAGGCCAGCTAATGGTTCGTCGACCAAAAGAATGTCGGGATTAACAGTAAGTACAGAAGCGATAGCAACTTTCTTTTTTTCTCCGCCGGAAAGAGACAAAACCGAACGGTCCTTGAGATGTTCTATACCGAGAGCCTTAAGGGTTTCATCCGCTCTAGTAACAGCCTCTTCTTCTGTTAAATTTAATTGCAATGGAGCAAAAAGTAATTCATCAAATACACTATTGCAAAACAATTGTATATCTGGATTCTGAAAAATATAACCAATTTTTTGCCTGAAATACGAATTGAATTTTTTGTCTTTTAATTTTGTTTCGGTAATTTGATTCCCGTCGAAAATATACTCCCCTTTTTCTGAAAAAATTAAACCATTTATAATGTTTAGTAAGGTTGATTTTCCACTTCCATTCTGACCAATAATACTAAACATCTCACCCTTTTTAACCGTTAGAGCAATACTATTCAATGCCGTGATTTTCCCAAAATATGAATACTGAATATCTTTTAAATTAATAATCTCTTCCATAGCCTTAAATAAATAGTATTAAAAATCCTGCAATGGTTGTTATTAATAGAAAGAGAATATCATTCCTTTTTATTTGCTCCCGATAGGGAAGGGTGATTTTTCCGTTATATCCTCTCGATATCATTGCTGCATAGGTAAGTTCATAATTGCTTTTCGATTTTTGGAAAATAAAGAACACTCTTCCTGCAATAATCTTTCGGATACTTTTGCTCTGCACACTTCCAATAAGTCGAGATTTTAGGGCAAGGTAGGTTTCTTCTATTGTTTTTGATAGTATGAAAATGTATTTATAAGCCAGAGATAGAATCATGAGAAAAGTATCGGGGATGAAAAACACTTTCAAACCTTTTAGAATCTGAGCAAACGATGAGCTAAACACAAAAAGCATGGCAAGCGAAATAGAATTCAAAACTCTCAAAAAAAGTAGTTCCACAATTTTAATTCCCGTGTCAGTGATGCCAATTGTTTGCGGAATGGAGTATATCCAAAAATGATAGGAACGTTGAAATGTAAATAGTTTAAGAACTATTCTTCCTGGAGTAATTACATTGAAGGCCGCCGGAATAAATATCAATAGTCCGAAAACAAAAGATAAAAAAAAGATTTTTTTGAAAATATGGTTAAATGAAATTCTAGAAATAATAAAAAAAACTACGATAAATAATGAAGCTAACAGTTGTGCAGGGATATTTTTTGCAAAACTTATGGCAACAATTAAGAATATAAAAGAAAAAACTTTTATTTGCGAGTTAATTTTGAAAAATAAATTTTCTTTAACATCTGTTTTTGAATGCAAGTGCATAGTTCCCAAAATAGATGCAACCGCTTTAAGTGTTCTATCAAGAAAAGAGAAATTGCTTTTTTTTATTTTCAAAACAGAAATATCAGGTTTATCAGATTGTAAAAGAAATGCCGGTATGCCTGTTCTCATTTCTTTATTATCAGCCTTGAAATTAATATTGTAACACCCAAAGTTAAAGCAGCTCCAATTATACCGGTAATAATGTAATAAAAAGATTGGTGTGTTGTGGATGTGTCATTTGGATTAATCGAATAATCGGCTAAAGGAGCATGGTATACATCTGTATATTTTTGCAGACCTTCTGGAACGTATCCAAGAATCCCTTTAACTGTTTCTGCCGACCACTCTCCCCAGGCATCTCCTGCATTAAAAACCATTGGCAGCAAAAGACCTGCAGGAGTTAAGAGTGTAAGGATGATTAATGCAATCAGTATTTTTTTTTGAAGTTTATTCATTTCGGTTTCCTTTGTTTATTGCATAAAGTAACGACGAATCTTTATTAAAAAAATACCTTACTATAAAAGCTGTTATAAGACCTTCTGCAATACCAAACAATACAAGATGTTCTATAGCCATGGCAGGAATTGCAATCGAAAGGTCATACGGACAGTACACTGCTTTGCCATCGGCGGTAGATGCAATCAATGGTTGAATACCAAATTCTACGGCTGTGAGAATTGCTGTAAATACAAGACTTAGATATCCTGAAATAAACGCTGCAATAAAAACCCGCAATGGTTTTTGCGATTTCAAACGAATAATTTTAAAAAGATAATAAGCAACAAAAGGCATAAATACAGCCATATTAAAACAATTAGCTCCAATGGCAGTTATTCCTCCGTCGCCAAATATCAATGCCTGTATAATTAGTGCCACAGAAACTGCAATTACTGTTGCCAATGGCCCCAAGATGATGGCTATTACTGCTGAGCCCACTGCATGGCCGGTTGTTCCTCCTGGAATCGGAAGATTAAACATCATAATAATAAATGAAAATGCTGCTGCCATGCCAAGATAGGGTATGTTTTTTACCGAAACATCTATTTTAATCCTTTTTACAGCAATTGCGGCAGCCCCAACAAACACACCCAGCAGTGGAATGTAGGTTTGCGGACTCAGATAACCGTCGGGGATATGCATTTGATTGGTTTTTGAATGATGATTTTATTTTTTAGTCTTTGTGGCAATATACAAGTACTTTAGTAAAGTTGTTTCGATGTTTTTCATATCGTGTTCGGTGTGGGGCGGACAGTAAGCAACTTCTCCGAATTTTAAATTGAACTTTTGCCCGTCTTCGAAACTCATTTGTCCTTCGCCACTGAATATTATTATCATTTCATCATAATCGTCAGTGTTGTGATGACCAACGGTTTCGCCGGGTTTTAGTGTTACCAATCCTGAATGTATACCCAAGGATGCAGGAGGAGCTATTACTCTTTGATAGGTTGATGAATCCAGATTTAATATGACATGTTTGGGTTGTGGATTAATTTTGGTGGTGTCGCTCAACTGGGCATGGCTTTGATAAACAACAAGAGCGAAAATTGTTATTAAAAGGTGTTTAAGAAAAGACATATTATTTATTCTCAGTTTCATTACAATATTTATTTGTAAAAATCAAATTCATAAACCAATTGCATTTTCAATGTGTTGTTTTTATCATATCTTTTCAATCTGTTGCAGTTTCCGTTTTTGTCATAAACGTATATATCTTTCCAATCCATGCTTCCATCTGCATGTTTCTTTGTAATGTTGATGTTGTTACCTTTACTGTCGTATTCATAAAGAAATGAATACAATCTTTTGCCTTGGTCGTCAAATATTGTTTTTCTTGTTTGCTGCGATTTAGTGTCATATTCTTTTTCAACTTTCATCGTTAGTTTGCCTTTTGCATCATACTTTAATGCTTCTATATAATCATTGCTGTCGAAATCGCCAGTGTAATTATAAACCAATTTATATTTAAGACTATCTGAAGTCGCATAACTCAAAAATTCAAGGCTTTTTTTATCAGAATTTTGAATTATTTTAAAGTATCCTGTCAGCGAATCATTTTTATTTTTCGAAATGCCTGAAATTAAACGTCCGTCTTTGTCGAAAATGAAAACATTTTTTTCAATTATTTTATTATCCAGGGCAAAGTCATTTTCAGAAATCATATCTCCGTTAATGGAATATGTATATTCATCCTTTTCGGTCAACGAATCTTTTTCGTAAGCTTCAATAAAACTAAAACTTCCGTTTTTATCATATCCCATTCTAAAAACTTTATGCTTAACCGGGCTAAGAGTGTCATTGTCGTAAACAAGTTTATAAACAATGGTAGTTTTTATTTTCGATTTTTGTATCTGTTTTTCTTTCTTAATTTTATCTTCTTTTTCTTTCAGGGTTTTTGTGGGTTCTTCGTGTGCATTTGCATTCAGTATGAATAATACAAACGAAAGTAATAATAACAAATATTTCGCCGAAAATTCAATTGCATGTTTTATCATGTTACTAAATTTTAAAAAAGTGTTACCTATTATTTAAATTTTTTTATTCCATATCGGTCGTTACAAGTTTGCCGTGTTTTATTCCTTTAATACCAATAATTTTATCGGCAAGTCTAAGCAATTGCGTTGCTCTTCCTTTCAATGCAATGGTTTCTAAACACAAATCGTGTGAAAGGTGAACATGTTGCGACGATAATATCAAATCATGAAAATCATGCTGAACATCCATCAGCGTCTTATTTAGTTCGCGTTTGTGATGATCATAAACTATAACAATAGCACCTGCCACTTCTTTGTTTTCAGCCCATTTTTCTGCTACCAGTGTATTTTTTATTAAATAGCGCAATGCTTGCGAACGATTCGGAAACTGATTACTGATAACCAAATTATCAAGTGAGTCGAGTATATCTTTTTCCAATGAAACTCCGAACCGAATAATCTGCGATGTGTTACCTTTTTCCATTTTGATGACACAAAATTAGTAAAATAATTTTATACACAAACCATATTTCAAAAATGTTTTCTCATTGGTGCATGATCTGGCAAACAATTATCTCTAATTTGGTATTCCATATTGAATATCGACTAATTTAACCAGTTCTTTAACATTGAAAACAAAACTTGCCTGTATCCATGTTGGTGGACCATATTTGCCCATAGCATCGTTTGAAAAACCATAGCCTTCTTTGGGAATACCAAGTTCGTTTTTATCAAGTTTGCCATCATCGTTTTCATCATGAATTACCGCAATAGCGTAATTGCCATAAGGCAGATTATCGAAGGAGATTAACTCTTCGCCGGCATCTATCTCGGAAAAGCTGTGACGAAAAGGTGTTTCGCCCATAAATGTGCCTTCGGAATTATACAATGCAATCATTAGTTGCCCATCGGTGTTTTTAAAACCTTTTACTAATACTTTCAGTGTACCAGTTTCGGTGGTGGTGGTGGTTGTGGTTTTTACCTGGGCGGTTAACACAGAGAAAGGAACCAACAATAAGATGATAATTAAGAGTTTTTTCATTGTTTTTTATTTAGGTTTATATACGATTTCTTTTGCTTTTTCGCTTCCGGGTTGTTTCAAAAATTCGCGGAAAATATCCTGCAACGCTTTATTCTCATGTGATTTTTTTATGCCATTTATCTCGTCTAGGGAATATAGGATGGATGATCGTGCTTTTACGAGCTCAGCTGAAACCGGAATGGGTTGCCCGCCTCCACCAATGCATCCTCCGGCACATGCCATCACTTCAACAAAATGGTAGGGTTGCACTTGTTCTTTCATTTTAGCAAAAAACTCGTCGGCATTGGCGGTGCTGTTAACAACAGCAAACCGAATTTCTTTGCCTTCCAGAAAATCCCAATCGGATTTGACTTCAGTAAACTTTATTACGGTTTCTTTTATCCCATGTTGACCACGCAGTGGCACTGTTTTTACTAATTCGGGCATCAAGTCATTGCCGGTGATTAGTTCATACAAGGTTCGGATGATTGCTTCGGTTGTGCCTCCCGATATTTCGGTGAGCACAGATGCTCCGGAATGATAATGGGCTAGTATATCATAATCCGATCCGGTCATCTGCTGGATATCAATACCGGCTTGGCGTATCATTCGGGCGAGTTCGCGGGTGGTGATGGTGAAATCAACATCTTTTAGTTCGTGTACTGACAATTTTGGATTGGCAGATTCGGCTTTGGCAGCGGTGCATGGCGATACTGATACTGTGATGATGTTTTTTGGGTCGAGGGCTTTTTTATCGGCATAGTATGATTTAACAATGGCTCCGAAAATCTGATGCGGGGATTTGCAATCGGATAAATGCTCCGAAAGTTCGGGGTGTTTTATTTGGGCATATTTTACCCAGCCCGGCGAACAGGATGTTATGATAGGCAATTTGGTGTTGTTGATATCGTGTTGGGCTTGTTTGAGGCGCATCAAAAACTCGGTGCAGAGTTCCACGATAAATATATCGGTGAAAAATCCATAATCAACCACGGCATTAAATCCAAGTAATTTGAGCGCGGTTACAATTTTTAGGTCGGAGAGTTTGTTGTATTCAAATCCAAGTTCTTCGCCAATGGCGGCCCGAACGGCCGGTGTGGTACTAATAACTACATGTTTCTCGGTTTCGAGCACATCCCACACTTCTTCGTACTGCGGTTTTTCGCTAAGTGCCGCTGTGGGGCAGCGCATGATGCATTGGCCGCAATCGATACAAAATACTTCTTTTAAAGGTTTGCCGAAAAAGGTGGTAATTTTTTGTTTTTTTCCTTTTTTGATTACCGAAAAGGTGCCTACGTTTTGCAGGTCGCTGCAGGTGCGAACGCATCGTTGGCAACGGATGCATTTGCTGTCGTCTTTTATGATGCTGAACGAGGTGGCGTCGGGATTTTTTTCTTCTTCTTTTACCAAATCGTGAAAAACATGGTCGCCTATGCGATATTCGCTGGCAAGCCATTGCAGTTCGCAGTTGCCATTGCGATAGCATTTGGTGCAGTCGGCATTGTGTTCGGAAAGTAGGAGTTCAACAATGTTTTTGCGTGCCTGACGCACTTTGCGGCTATTGGTAAACACTTCCATATCTTCTTTGACCGGTGTGGCGCAGGCTGCCGAAAGTTCTTTTTGGCCGTTGAGTTCAACCACGCAAACTCGGCAATTGCCGGCCACTTTGAGGTCGGGATGGTTGCATAGGGTGGGTATATGTAAGTTGATTTTACGGGCTGCATCCAGTATGGTTGAACCTTCGGGGATGGTTACCGCGATGCTATTTATGGTTAAACTGATTTGATCTTTTTCCATGAAAATGACGGATTAATACAAAATTTCTACTTTGAAATTATCGATAATTGAGATAAACGGATTGGAAACGGATTGGCCTAAGCCGCATTTTGAGGCGGTTTTCATGCTTAGGGCCAACTTGGTGAGGGCATCTACATAGGAAACGGGGCGTTCGCCTTTTTTCACGGCTTCGATACCTTTAAGCAGTTGCTGGGTGCCAATGCGACAGGGGGTGCACAAGCCGCAGGATTCTTCGGCAAAAAAGCGTAGATACTCGTGCAACACTTTGTACATGGAGCGCGAGGTGTTGAACAATATCATGGAGCCACCAGTGGGTATGCCTTCGAAACCGATGATGGTTTCGGCGAAAAGTTTTTGGGGTATGCAATAGCCCGATGCACCTCCCACCTGAACGGCTTTGGTGTTTTTGTCGCCAAATTCGTTTACAAATTCCTGCAAGGTCATGCCGAGTTCCAGTTCGTGTATGCCGGGGTTGGGGGTATCGCCCGAAACGGTAAAGAGTTTGGAGCCCGGCGAAAGGGGTGTGCCCAGCTTGCTGTATTCGTTGGCGCCTATGCGGAATATAACCTGCGCAGTGGCAAAAGTTTCCACATTGTTGACTACGGTGGGCATATTGTACAAACCTTTCAGTATAGGGTAAGGCGGTTTGTTGCGGGGTTCGGCGCGGTAGCCTTCAATGGATTCGATCATGGCACTTTCTTCGCCACTCACATAGGAGCCACCTCCCATGAATATTTCGATGGTGAAATCGAAATTAAATTCTTTGCAATGGGCATGAAAAATGTTGAGTTCGTTTTGCAGATGTTCCACCATGTAGGCATATTCCTGACGCAGATAAATGATGCCTTTTTTGGCGCGGATGCAGTAGCCGCAAATGGCCATGCCCGAAAGTACTTTGCGGGGCACGCGTTCCAAAATTTCGCGGTCTTTAAAGGTGCCGGTTTCGCTTTCGTTGGCGTTGCAAATTACATAATGAGCGGCGGCTTCTTCGCGGCGGGCAAATTTCCATTTTAATCCGGTGGGAAAACCAGCGTTGCCGCGGCCTTTCAATCCCGAATCGATGAGTTCGCCTATGATTTCGTCGGGGTTGCGCTGCAGCGTACGCTCCAAAACCTTGTATTTTGAGGTGGTATAGTTGCTAAAAATTAAGTCGATCCGTTTCAATTCGTTTGATTCCATAGCCATTATTTTTGCTGGTATTCGTTGATAATCTGAATTGCTTTTTGGGTGGTGAGTTCGGTAAAAACTTGGTTGTTGATCATCATGGCAGGGGCTTTGTGGCACCACCCGAGGCAGTTAACCTGAAGCAAGGAAAACTGTTTGTCGGAGGTGGTTTCGCCCACTTTTATTTTCAGCAAACTGCTCACGGTACTTACTATTTCGGCTTGCAATTTCATCATGCACGATATGTTGCGGCACACGCGAACAACATATTTGCCGCGTGGAATGGTGCTCAAATATGAATAGAAAGTGGCGGTGCCATATACATCGGCCGGCGACAGGTTTAGTTGGTGGGCTACCTCAAGCAGCGTGGCTTCGTCCAAAAAATTTTGATGTGCAACAATTTTTTGTAAAAGCGGCAAAAGCGTGTTTCGGGCTTTTCCATAATCGTTCACATGGTGGTTAATTAGGGTTTTAATTTCGGGCATATTCAAAAAAGCTTAGAATGAAATACAAATTTTCAGTATTCAAAATTACAAATTTAGGCGGATTTGAGCCTATTAAAAGATATTAATTTTCTAAATTTGCTTTTACAATTCGATTGCAATGGCGTAGTAACAGTTGTTCGGCGGTTTTTTATGCCCAAAATGCGAGGATGCCTTTAGACTAATTTAGACTAATACTATCCCCATGTACTTTTACCACCACCCCAATTTAGCATAAAGATAGTTCAACCCGAATCACCACCTTGTCCTGCATGGTATTGTTTGCATCATGTTTAGCCTTCGGTAAACAAAATAAAGAAAAATCATGCCGCAATTCAAAAAATTATGTAGGTTTGTGTTTTGCTAACCATCAACCCGATTATTTATTTTAACATCCATTTTTTATGAAAACACGCATCACACATGTTTTAATTGCGGCATTTTGGCTGATACTTTTCAGTACAAGTGTTTCTGCACAATCAAAAATTTATAAATACGACACCGTGCCCAACGACCCGTATAAAGCCCGCATTTATACCCTCGACAACGGCCTGAAAGTGTATTTGAGCGTTTACAAAGAAAAACCACGCATTTATACCAACATCGCCGTGCGCACCGGAAGCAAAAACGACCCGGCAAACAACACCGGCTTGTCGCATTATTTGGAACACATGATGTTTAAAGGCACACAGCATTTCGGCACCGTCGACTACAAGACCGAATCGGTGTATTTGAACAAAATTGACAGTCTGTTTGAGGTGTATCGCACCCAAACCGATACCAACTTGCGGCGGTTCACCTATCATATCATTGACAGTATTTCGGGTGTGGCCGCAAAATATGCGGTAGCCAACGAATACGACAAAATGCTTGCCTACATTGGCGCGCAAGGCACCAATGCCTACACCTCGGTTGAACAAACCGTGTATGTGAACAATATACCCGAAAACCAACTAAAAACCTGGCTCGATATTGAGTTCGACCGATTTTCCTATCCCGTTTTCCGCCTATTTCATACCGAACTGGAAACCGTGTACGAAGAAAAAAACATGAGCCTCGACAACGACATGGATAAAGTGTGGGAAGCCCTGTATGCCGGCCTATTTCAAAAACATTCCTACGGCACCCAAACCACCATAGGCACCGTTGAACACCTAAAAAACCCTTCGCTCATTGCGCTCAAAAACTATTATCAATCGCGCTACGTGCCTGGCAACATGGCCCTATGCATGGCTGGCGATTTCAACCCCGATTCGGCCATAGTCATGATCGACAAAACCTTTGGCAAACTAAAGTCCAAAGAAATTCCAACCTTTAATCCTCCGGTTGAAAGCCCCATCGAAAAACCCATTGTAAAAGAAGTTATGGGTCCCGAAGCCGAAATGATGATGTTTGGATATCGTTTTCCGGGAGCCGGTTCTGATGATGTCAAAATGCTGACCCTCATCAGCATGATATTAAACAACAGCACTGCCGGTCTCATCGATTTAAATTTGAAACAAGACCAAAAAGTGCTCGATGCCGGATGTTTTTTGGATGCCATGAACGACTACAGTGCCCTGATATTATACGGCTACCCCAAAGAAGGCCAAACACTTGATCAGGTAAAAGATTTGCTAATTGAACAACTCAACAAAATTAAAAAAGGCGAGTTTGCCGATTGGTTGCTCACCGCCATCATCAACGATTTTAAGAAGAGCGAAATGCAAAGCGAAGAAAGCATTTATGCGCGCGTTGGTGAAATGACCGACGCTTTTGTGAAACATCTGCCCTGGAAAGACAAAGTTGATTTTATAGCCAAACTCGAAAAGATTAACAAAACCGACATCATCAACTTTGCCAACAAAAACTTTGCCGATAACTACGTAATTGTGTATAAACGCACAGGCGAAGACAAAAATGTGAAAAAAGTGAGCAAACCCCACATCACACCCATCGATGTAAATCGCAACTCCCAATCGGCTTTTTTGCAAGATATAAACACCCGTGTTGCCAAAGATATTGCACCCGCACCGGTTGACTTCAACAAAGAAATGAGCATAGGCAAACTCGACAACGGCATTGAAGTGCTCTACAAAAAGAACACCGAGAACAAACGTTTTGAGTTGTATTACTATTTCGATATGGGTAACGACAACAACAACAAAATGAATTTAACAGTGGATTACCTCAAGTATTTGGGCACCACCACCCAAACAGCCCGACAGTTGAAAGAACTCCTGTACCAATATGGCTGCGATTTTAATGTAAATTGCAGCAACGATCAAATGTGGGTAAGCCTGGTGGGCCTCGACGAAAACATGAAAAAAGGTTTAGACCTATTCGAAAACCTGCTAGCCGATGCCAAACCCGACGAAGCCGTACTGAAAAACCTGGCAGGCGATATATTGCAACAACGCAAAAACGATAAACTTTCCAAAGACGTAATACTTTGGAGTGCTATGTACGACTATGGCATGTTTGGCTCCGACTCTCCTTTTAAAAACATACTTTCGGATAAACAGTTGAAAAACGTGAATCCCAAAGAACTCGTTGGCATCCTCAAATCCTTAAATACCTTTACCCACAAAATACTTTATTATGGCCCCATGCCTCAACAAGAACTCACCGAAATGCTCGGCACCTATCACAAAGTACCAGCAAAAATGAATCCCGTGCCCGAAGCAAAAAAGTTTATAGAACAAAACCAAGATATTTCGAACGTTTACGTGGTAGATTACGACATGAAACAAGCCGAAATCATTATGCTGTCTAAAGTGGGACCGTATGATAAAAACATACTACCCATCCGCAAAGTGTTCAACGAATATTTTGGCGGAGGCATGTCGTCTATCGTGTTTCAGGATTTGCGCGAAGCCCGTGGATTGGCCTATTCGGCTTATGCTAGTTTCACTGCGCCGGGGCGCCCCGATCGCAGCCACTATTTGTATCTATACATTGGCACCCAAAACGACAAAATGCCCGAAGCCATGAAAGCCATGAGCGAATTGGCAAACAATATGCCCGAATCGGACAAGAGTTTTGCTGCCGCCAAAGAAGCCGCCATAAAACAATTGCAAACCTCCAGAACAACCAAAAGCAGCGTGTTGTTTTATTATCTCAACCTGCACAAAATGGGTTTCGACCACGATATGACACTCGAAACTCTGAAAGCCATAACAGGATTTCAGTTCAGCGATTTAAAAGCCTTTCAACAGAAATTTGTGAAAGACCGCAAATATACCATACTGGTGTTGGGTAAAAAAAATCAGTTGGATAGTAAAACTCTGGAAAAATACGGAAAAATTAATTACCTAACGTTGGAAGATATTTTTGGGTATTAATACCGGTACGAAGTGCGTTTTTAAGTTAAAAACCAACCCCAAAGGCAACAAATTATTTTTGTTGCCTTTTTTTTACCTCTTCGGCAATTTTCTCGATGCGCATTTTATGGTTTTCTAGCACTTTGTCGCGCTGTTCATCCGACAATAAAAACATGTGTTCTTTTAGAATCTGACTGTATTTATCAAAAATCTCTTCTATTTCAGAGTTTTTGTCAAAATCATCCTTATGTTTATTCAACACTTCAACCACTTGCATATAGTGGCAAAGTTTATCAATTTCTTTTTCGGTTAGTTCGTGGTCAATTGCCATACTAATTTGCAGCATGATTTGACCACAAAAATAACATTTGTTTGACAATACTTTACAGAAACTGCATTTTTTTTTCAAAAAACTCAAAATAATTTAACTAACACGCGGTTGAATTCCCCCATAAGAAAAAATAACACTACTTTTAAAGTAATTTTCTCACTCATTCGTCTTCATAGTATATGGACGAATTAATTGCATTACCGATGACCCAGCGACAGCAAAGTATAAAACATGCCGTTCAGAATTATGGGAAGCGTTTGTTCAGTTTTATTCGCAGTCGCGTTAAAAATGACGAAGATGCTAAAGATATACTGCAGGATGTTTGGTATCAGTTGAGCACGATTGTCGATACCGAACCTATTGAACAAATGAGTTCGTGGCTATTTCGGGTAAGCAGAAACAGGATAGTGGATCAAAACCGAAAACAAACCCCACTATCGCTCGAAGATTTAGCCTTTGAAGATGACGACGGCGAATTGGTGTTTCCCGAAGTATTGTTTGCAGATTTAGCCGAAAAGGAAGCAGAATTTGACAAGGAGTATTTTATGGAAGCATTTTTTAAAGCGCTGAACACATTACCTGACAAACAACGTGAGGTGTTTGTATTGAACGAATTGGAAGAAATGACACTTCAGCAAATTGCTGATAAAACCGGTGAAAGCATTAAAACAATCATATCGCGAAAGCGTTATGCTGTTGCGCAGTTGCGCAAACAGTTGCAAAATATTACTATTTAATAATAACAATTAAAAACTTAGAAATCATGATGTGTTGTGGACAAAAACGGGGAAAAAGTTTCTGGATTAAACGTGCCATATTTATCCCCATAGCAATAGCAGCAGGAGTATTTATTTTCGGATTTGTGGTTATGTCGCTCTGGAATTGTATACTACCTGCAGTAATTGGTGTAACAGCTATTACATTCTGGCAAGCACTGGGAATACTGGTGTTGGCAAAAATTTTATTCGGGGGTTTCAAAGGGTTTCCCGGTCATCACAAATGCCATGAACATGCGCACGACTGGCATCATAAATGGATGCACATGACCCCCGAAGAACGTGAAAAGTTTAAAACAGAATGGAAAGACAGATGCGGACCACCAAAAAAACAGGAATAAGCTCCACCTACGATGTTAGGTTAGGATAAAGGAAACCGCTTGCGGTAAAAAAACAGTAGGGCAAAACAATTGGGTATACATTGTTGCTTTACTGTTTTTTTTTTTTTCAAAGGCATTGCATAAATTCAGTAAAAATTAATTGCACCAATTTATTATTTACTTATTTTTGTTATCGTTTCTTTTATTATAAATTATGTGATATGAGTATTCGAAAGCATTTTCTACTTTATTCTTTATTCCTGTTGACTTGCAGTACTTCTTATTGTCAGAAATGGGATTTGAAAAAAGACCAAGAAGGAGTGAAAGTTTATACTCGCGACTTCAGCGGGTCAAATGTTCAGGAATTTAAAGGGGAAGTTACTGTTAAATCGAACTTGGGCGGCATTTTAAAACTCATAGATAGTGTTTCGGAATACCCGAAATGGATGTATAAATGCAGTTGTGCCGAACGTTTAAAGAAAATAAATCAAGGCTCGGGATATACTTACACGGTGATAACATCGCCCTGGCCTATCTCGGACCAAGATTTGATTACCTATTATAATGTTACTCAAGATACCAATACAAAAACGGTTACCATAAGCCTTGTGGGTGTTAAAGACTATTTGCCGGCGAAATCGGGCAAAGTGAGAATACCGGGCATGACAGGTTTTTGGCAGTTGATACCCATTGCTAAGGGTGTTACAAAAGTAGTATATCAGGTGCATTGCGAATCGGGTGGGATACTACCGGCTGATGTGGTAAACGCCTACATTACCGACACACCCTATTATGTGTTGTTGAACTTGAGAGCCTTAGTTGAATCGCCTCAATATCCTAAATTTGTGGTGAAAAACGTGAAAGAGTTATACTAACTTTGAACTTCATTATTCCTTCATTTTTAATGGTTTTGGCGGTAATTTAAACTCACTGTCATCAATTAATTTCTGTTCGATTTTCAAAGCGGTAAAAATGATATCTGCTTCGGCGGTTGAAATGATAAGTTTCAGATACACCGATTTTGAATCGTTGGCATACGTATTATAACATGATGTGTTGTAATTTTTAAAATAATCAGGATTTATGGGTAGTTGTTCAGCATAATAATACACAATTTTTTTGTGCTTTAAAACATACGCAATGTCTTTGCAATTGTAACCTAAAATTTGGGTTATGCTGTCGTTTCGTTTTGTCGTCACTACCGTATCGTCAACTATAGCGGCATCTTTATAAATAATAGTATCGTAATTCTTTGAAAAATAATACATTTTATTTTCGCTTTGCACATAGGTTACCGAATACAATGATTTGGCATTGGGATATACTTGTTTGTAATTTCCTTCTTTCATGTAAACGACCATGGTGTCGGAATTATAATGCTTAAGCGATATAATTCTATTGGGAATAATATCGATTTTATAGGTTATAACTCCTTCGAAATCGGATTGTGCATACGATGCAATACCTGAAGTTATGAGCCATGCAAAGAAAAAATATCTCATAATAATGCGTTGGTCGTGTAAAAGTATGTTAGCTCGGCTAAAGCTAGCCGTAATTTTTTTTTTCAAAACAGTAAAATAAATCGCAAAAAACCGGATTGTTATTTTAGCAAAATAACATTAAAGCCGCATTGTTTTTATTTTTGCGTCTTGCTTTCCAATTCGTCTAAGCGGTCGTTGGCCGAATGAACCATGAGAATGATGCGAACAAAAGGCATGGCCAACAACAATAAACCAAATGATGTGATTGCTGCCCACCAATCTTTGATAATGATGTTATAAATTACACCGGTTAAACCAATCAAGGCTGCTATAATTCCGGCAGGCACGCCTATGGGACATCTGAGTTTTTTTTTCTTTTCCATTTCTTAAATTTTTAGATTAATAGCTATTTAATTTATCAATTAATTCTTCTTTTTTTGGCACACATCTGTAAACCACCTCGTGGTTGATTAACAATGCAGGAACGGCATGAATGCCCAGTTTCATGGTTCGAATCATGCCAATGGGCGAGCTTGCATGCGTTTTGCGCAACACAAATTTATTGCCAAACTGCGGCAAAACTTCATCGAGCATGCGTTTTAATATGGTGCAATTTGGGCAGGTAAAAGTATAAAACATCTCGATGACTATCGGCTTGCTATCGTCCATTTTTTTCTACTATTTTTATCAACTCGTTTATTTGTGGGGCAAGAAAGATATAACGAATCAATTGATAATTTCTTTGTTATCGTTCCAATTCATTCCCTTTAGCTTTGCCATTAATAAATGATCGCGCATACTTTCAACTTTTTCAACCGCATCTTGTGCCGCATTTTTTATGATGGTTTCATCATCGTGCAATTTAAGTTGATCGTTTTTAAGATCAATGATGTAATCCATCATTTTTTTTAACTGCTTCAGGAACGCTTTGCTAAACTTGCCTTTTTTTGCTTCTTCTAGGTGCTCCGAAAATAATCTTATTATATCACTGTAAAACACAATACGTTCTTTCCAATTATTGGGATACTGACTTTGAAATTCGGTGCTACATATTGTACATTTCACCCAGTCGCAGGTAATATTTAAGACTTCATTTTTGCTAACACCTAAAATTTCGACTGTTTGATGTAAGTTGCATTGTGGGCACAATGAATTTTGTCGTATGATGAGTAAATTATCAGCGAACCGTTTTTCAATACCTTTATAACCATCAACAATAAAGTCGTAACCAGTCAACATTTCCTTCAAATGGTTTAAATGGTCGAGTTTTCTATCATATTCGGCATCGGGGATTCCTGAAATTAGGGTTTCATTCAAACATTTAAGATGATAATCTAACAATTGCAATGTTTGTTTACGAATGGGTGTATAATATTTTATGAGCTCGTCCATATTTTTGTACCTATTTCGGAGTTATTTTGTTCGTCCGCCCACTATTTTGTTATACTGTTCATCCACAGGTTCCCACAATTCTATTTTGTTTCCTTCTATATCCATGATGTGAACAAATTTGCCGTAATCGTAGGTTTCAATTTTGTCGATAATTGTAACGCCTTCTTTTTTGAGTTGCTCCACCAAAGCGGTTAAATTTTCGACACGATAGTTTATCATAAAGTCTTTGGTGGAGGGTTCAAAATACTTGGTGGAATCGGAGAACGCGCTCCATTGTGTGAAGCCATATTTTGATGAATCGGCTCCTTGTCGCCATTCGAAACTGGTACCATAGTCGTCGGTGTTAAAACCTAGATGCGTTTTGTACCATTGCTTCACTTTTTCGGGGTTTTTGCATTTAAAAAATACGCCGCCGATTCCGGTTACTTTCTTCATATTTTGTTTTTCAGTGGTTTTGTTTGTAATGAATGTATTAAACGCAAAACCTAGCCCAAAAGTTGTGGCAAAGGCTACAAAAAGCAGTACGGTTTTTTTCATGTTTGTTAATCAGCTATTAGTTCAATTTTTGGATTTACGATATGCCGCGTATCCGACGTTCTTCCTTGGTCCACCATGGGGTTTCCATCGGCATCAAATGCACGGGGCTCACTATTTTGGCCTTTCACAATGCTAACTTTTCCGGTGATACGTATCTTTTTTCCGTCAAGTTTTTTTGCCTGATTCCAATCAATTTCTACCACATAACCGTTTATATAATAGCCGTCTTTGGTTGCATGGGCTAGGTTAAAGGTGGTAACAAAAGTAGTGCTGTCGGTTGTTTTATCTTTTGGAATGGTTTGCGTGGTTTGGGTTTGGCAGAAGGCGCTTAGCTGCATGCCGATAAATAGCAGGGTGAGTAGGTGTTTCATTTTCTTTAGGATTTGTATGATGAATAATCGAACTATTTTCAGCAAGCTAAATTAGTAAAAAATATACTTCCTTTTACATTTATTTGTATGTGTCATCGTGAAACAGCGTACAGCTTACTCCACCACCAGTTTGCGTGTGGTTTTGCTGCCATCGGCAAAATGAAAAACCATAAAGTAAATGCCCGGGGCATAGGTGCTCAACTGCAGGGTTTGTTTATAGCTGGCATCAAACGTATTCATTAGTACGCCGGCGGTTGAATACAATTGGGTGGAAACAATTTTACCGTTGGTTTCGAAATAAACCACATCGGTGGCCGGATTGGGGAACAGCCGGATGCTAACTGGCGGCGAAATATAATCGGTGCTAACATCGGGACAATAGCCCGGCATGTTGGCATCCAACCAGGCTAAACGGGTTTTTATCCAAGTTTTAAATTTTGCAATTTCGCCATCGTAGGTGGTGGGTTGGCTCCCTATTTCGGGTGTGCCCACGTTGATGCCCAGTGTGGGCCATTTTTTATAATGCCGCACTTGTGCATCGTTCACCAAGGTGTGAACCGAATCGATGTAATGAAACAAATAGGTGGTATCGAGCAGGGTTTGCCGCAAATTGAAATACCTACAGTTTAATTGGTGCACAAAACCCGTATCCTGCATCATTTTAACCATCCACCCATTGGAATAGTTGTCGGGACTGCAATCGTTCACTTTGTAAGCCCAGCCCGAACCATCGGTGGCCGAAAAAATACTGCATTCGTTTATATCTTTCCAAGCCCAATCAAAATCCCACACGGGCCCGGCATGCAACAAACCCCCTTTGCTTTGTTTGTTTTTATGAAAATACACGCTTTTTTTGAAGCCGTCGTTGTTGCGCGATAATTCGTTGACAATAAAATAATCGATAAACGACTCCACATCCAACCAAGCGCGGTAGCCCAAGGTGGGGTCGGCAAAATTGCTGCCATACAGGGCCCCTTCAAGCGATGCCATATAGGATTGTATGTAGTTCATTTGGGGTCCGGTAATATCGGTGGGCTTGGGATAATAGTAAACATAATACACATCGTAGGCAGGGTAATCCACCGGATGATAGGCCGAAAGCCAACTGTTGGTGGCATCGTGATAATCGAGTTTCACTATATAGCCGCCGGTAAGGCTGTCGCCGGCATTTTCGTTTATATCCAAGGTGGCAATATCCACCCTATGGTTATCGCGTTTAATTTTTTCGGTAAACACATAAATTCCTTGATAGGTGTTGTTGAGAATCACCTCGCAAAAGGCCGTTCGGGCCGCATAATGCCCCATTTTTTTAAAGAGTTTATCGGCTAAGGTATTGCGCATAAAAACCTTGTCGTTATACAGTGCCAGCAGTATCCAATCGTTTTCGGCGGGCATGCCCAACAACGAAACATTGAGGTTGTTGCCCAAAACATCGCGGGTTTCAACTCCGTAGGGTTTTTGAGGCAAACTGGCCGAAAACGAGCCGTGAATCTCAATTCCGGCAAGGCCATCAAAGTTGTTGGCCGAATCGGTGGGACGATTGTATTGCCCGGCACCATTATCAATTATTTTAAGTTGAACATCGATTTTGGGTTCGTCCACAATGGTTTGGCCCAGGGTGTTGATTAGCACCAGGGGCAAGCGAGTGGAATCCACCGTGAGTGGCCCGGTGGCGCCGCTGCCAAAGGTGATTGACCACGAGATGAGGCTGCCGGCATCTTGTGCGTAGGTGTCGATAATTATCAGTTTCCATTGCCCATTGCCATTTTGACCTTCGTTGATGTTGCCCAAAATATCCATGGGCTGAAATTGTCCGCTGAAGGGAGCGGTGCCGGCCGAAATGGCTTGAGCGGCATTGTCGTTGAAACAGGTGTTGGTAAAATTGTCGTCGCCTCCGCCCACACCGCTAAACAATAAAATGGTGGTGCCATCGGGCGATTGCAATTGGGCGTTTAAATCGGAATCGTAGGTGTGTGTTATGTTGATGCAAACGCTCACCAAGCCGTGGGTGGGATTGATGGTGGCAGGACTTAAACCGGTAACTGTTAGTGCAAATGTGTTTGCTAGGCCATCGTCGCTTATGGCTCCCCCACCCCCATTGTAGGTTTGCGAAAATGCTGCAAAAACAATAAAGAAAAAAAGGATGCTGAGTATTGATTTTTTCATAGGTTTTCCGAGTTTTAAGGGTGCGGTGGATGTTACCATATATATAGTAGCTTCGTTTGCCCCAACAAATGTAAAAATTTATTGGTAACTAACACAAAACTGTGAGGCGAATCGTAAAAAAATTTTACAATCCAATTTTTTGAGTAGCCGCGCTCGTGGCCTCTGGACTCGTGTTGTTGGCTGCGTTTGCCACGGCTATGCCGCCTCCAATTCCCAATTCCAAATGGCGCTCTCCCGCCCCATCACAACACCACTTTTTTTTTACACCATTCACTATTAATGGACTCTTGTTCATCTTTCAAGGTGCGCATGCGTTGGTCCAGGTAATCCACTTGATAAAATTGCCTCCACGTTATGCCCAGCTCGGCCAAAATTTTTATTCGGGTTTCGTCGGTCAGGTTGGCCTCTCCGGCCAAAATCGCGTTAAAATCGCCCAAGCGTATGCCCGTGCTGCGTGCAATGTGTTTCTTGCTCAGGCCGCTTGCCAAAAACAATTCGGTGAGTCGTTGTGCTAAGAGTTTTTTCTCTTTAGGGTAAATAATAATTTTTTTCATGGTTTAAACTATTTTAGGGGGGGGGGTAGGATATAAACTACCCCCTCGGTTTAATTTGATATGAAATTATTATTTTATTTTGTAGCACTATTTAATTGAAGAAATTTATTTAGAGTAAGTTAACCCCGACCATCGTTCTTTGAAAAAGATAAAAGAAAAACCACAAAAAGGCAAGTGTAAAACACTCAAATAGAAAGCTTTTACCCTATCGTAACTTCCTTTTAGGCTTCGGAAGCGAGGGAAACCTCTTGGGAAGCGAGGGAAATGCCTTGGGAAGCGAGGGAAACCTCTTGGGAAGCGAGGGAAATGCCTTCGGAAGCGAGGGAAGCCTCTTGGGAAGCGAGAAAAATGCCTTCGGAAGCGAGGGAAGCCTCTTGGGAAGCGAGAAAAATGCCTTCGGAAGCGAGGGAAGCCTCTTGGGAAGCGAGAAAAATGACTTCGGAAGCGAGGGAAGCCTCTTGGGAAGCGAGAGAAGCCGAAAAGGAAGTTGTTGATGGCAAGTAACTGAAATCAAAAAGGTAAACAATCCATATCCACACATGAATGTAAGTAAAAATAATAAAAAAAACCATAAATTAAAAAAAACGAGTACAAACCCAAAAAAATAAAAACTATGAAAACAGCAAACTACAATTTTTCAAAATTATCGCAACCCAAATTCATCGAATTTGTTGGTTTAATTTGTTTTTGTTTAACCGGCAATACCAATTTTCCCACCTTGCCATTTATAGCCACCGCCATTGCTACCAAGTTGGCAGATTATGAAAAAGCATTAGACAAAGCCGCCCGTGGCGACAGTGTGTCGGTGCAAACGGCCCGCAACCTGCGCAAAGTGATTGAAGGCATGCTCAAAAAAGATGTAATTTATATAAACGATGTGGCGCAGGGCGATTTAGAGATATTGGAATCCTGCGGTTTTATTTTATCAAAAGATCGCAAAACACCCACCAAACCCGTAGTGAAAGTGGTTGACAGTTCCCAATCGGGCACAGGCAAAATTATTATCAACCCGGTGGAAGGTGCCATAACCTATTTGGTTGAAATTTGTCCCGACCCGCTTCCAGCCGAAGACAACACCACGGTTTGGAATCGCTTGCCCATGGTAACGCGGCATTATTTGTGGGCTATGAATTTAGAACCCTTTAAACTGTACTGGTTGCGTTTTTGCTGTGCCACCGTGGATGGCGAAACCGACTACGTTGGCCCGTTTTCCTTTCGCGTGAGCTAATAAAACCCCGAAAAGGAAAAAGAAAAAGGAGCAACAAAAACAAATTTGAAAAGAAGGAAGGCAGCCTGTTGCCTTCCTTTTTTTATTTTATTTTGACGAATGCAATTGAAATTTAATGAATTTTGAAATGGATTGTAAAAATTCGGTGTACTCGGCTTGGGAAATTGAAGCGCGGGGGTATGCGTTGGATTGTGTGGTTTGCAAATTCAGCTTGCTGCCAAGCCACATCATCAAATCCAATGCGCTTTAAACACCGCGTTGCTCAAGATAATTGATTCGCCCGTATATTTTTGCAATTTGCAATTAAACTGTGCTTCCAAATATTGATAACCGCCCACAAATTCGTATTTAGTTACTTTAAAATTGCTGGTCGAAAGTGTATTATTATTCAAATACTGGCAGCGCCATTCGTCGGAGTTCGAATCCATAAAACTAATATCCACGCCGTTCACCACGTCGGCCGGCGTGCAATAGCTGTAATTGCCCGTGTGCACCAAATTGGTAAACCCATCGGGTCCGGTGGTTTGAAACAGAATAACAAACCAAAAATAATTGGGTTGAACGTCGTGCCCAACAATATAGCCCGTGTGATATTGATTTCCGCTGCACAAACCGCTGTAGGCCGATGTTTTCGAGCCGGGCACCGTACTTAGTTGCCAGTTAATTTTCGAAACCCCCGGTATGCCGCTAACATCGGCAATCAAATAAAATTCTGCCCCGGGCGCAATCAATGCGATGTTGGCAGCCAAAGGGTCAACAGGAGTAACAGGAGTCGTGTCGTCGGTAGTTGTCGAATCCTCTTTTTTGCACGAAGCAAACACAGCCGCAGACAGTACAAGAATGAATAGCAGTTTTTTCATACGATTTGTTATTTGAATGAGTTCAAAAGTACAACTAATTATTTTATAATGCATCATTTTACCAAAAACATGCAAATCCACTCACAAACGCTTTGGCCGAAAACCAAAAACAATTTACAACAAAAAGCACCACGCCTCAGTAGCAGAACCAATTCACCAAAGAACAAGCTCCCATTTCCCCATCAATAACCCACCCTATCGCCAATGCCCAGGCGGCTTTCAGCATGGTTAATGCCTTTCTCCTGCAAAAAAACCCACCCGTAAAAACACCTACTCAAAATTATTTTCAAAAATAAATGAAAATAATTTTTTCAAAACAGCGATGTTCTTCAGGGGTTTACTTCCTCATTCAAAAAAATAATTTTACCCCCTTACATTTTATCGCCTCCGGCAAGCCTTTAAAATCGCGCCTTTCATAAGTGCATAGGTATATTTACCTGTTTTGCATTTGCGCTTTTCACTCTTTTACACACCGTTTTGCGGATGTAATTTTGTAGCGTAAAAAAAAGTAAAAACATGGTCAAAGTAATCATAGTCGATAACGAGGAAACCTTCCGAAAAGGACTCAAAACGGTGCTGTTGAATATTGGTGAGGTTGACATTGTTGCAGAAGCCACCAATGGCGAAGAGTTTTTAAAAGCACTAACCCAAACCATGGCCGATGTGGTGTTTATGGATATTAAAATGCCAGTAATGGATGGCATCGAAGCCACCAAACGCGCCATGAAATTGTATCCCGAACTGACCATCATTGGATTTTCGTCTTACGAAAATCAAGACTATATTAATAGTATGCTCGATGCAGGAGCCACCGGTTACTTGTCCAAATCGGGCGACAACTATGATTTGCTTCAAAGTATAATGAATAACCCAAAAGCCGGATATTTTTCCGGTAAAAAATAATAATTATAAACAAAAAAAAACAAAGCTATGGAAACCAAAAAAATTTTAATCGTAGACGATGACATTGATGTAATAACCATCATTCAAACCATCTTAAAAAAAGAAGGTTACAACGTTATCAGCGCAAATGACAAAGTAGAAGGCATGCAAAAAATACGGGACGAAAAACCCGACCTTGCCATTCTTGATGTAATGATGACCACCCATTACGAAGGTTTTGAGTTGGCAAAAGAAATTACCGATGACCCCGAATTGCAACGCCTACCGGTGTTGATGCAAACCAGCATCGATATATTAACAACCACCAAACCCGATGTGCAAGCCATGGCTCGCGAGTTCAGAAAAAACCCGGGCTTTAAAGATTTGCATGTGATATTGGTAAAAGATATCAACACAGGCAAAGCCGGTGTAGATTATTTGTCGGAAGACGGCAAATCCATTTGGTTTCCGGTTGATGGTTTTGTCAGAAAACCTGTGGATGCCAAAAGAATTGTACCCGAAATTCAAAGAATACTAGGTTAATATTAAAGAAAAGGGAGTTTGATTTAAGGCTCAAACTCCTGCTAAATGTAGTAACTCCATTACTGATATGAAAACGACGATTGAAAATATACTAAACAATTACGAAAATAGCGGCCGAGACGCATTGATCCCGCTATTGCAGGAAATTCAGGAAACAGAAGGCTATTTATCAGAAAAATCGATAGTGATGACCGGGCAAAAACTGAAGATTCCTACCAGCAAAATCTATGGAGTTGCTACATTTTATAATCAATTCCGGTTCGAACCTGTGGGCAAATACCATATTCAGGTGTGCCGTGGCACCGCCTGCCATGTGTTGGGTTCGGCCACGGTATTGCAACAACTGGAATCCTATATTAAAGTAAAATCAGGACAAACCACACGCGATGGCTTATTCAGTATCGAAGTGGTGGCTTGCATTGGCGCTTGTGGCCTGGCACCTGTTATTTGCATCAATGGCGAGTTTTTTGCCAACGTAACCGCCGAATCTATTAAAACCATTATTGATACGTACCGCACAAAAGAACAAGAATTATGATATCGAGATCAAACATCAGCGCTCAACAATATCTTGTGCAATTAAGCCAAGGTTTCGAAACGGGTGCTATGCCCCATTTGGAAGACCTGGAAACACAACAAAATAAAACCATTGTTTATATTGGGGCAGGAACTTGTGGCTTGGGAGCCGGAGCAGGAATAACCCGAACTGCCATCGAAAACTATTTAAGAGAAAAAAACATTACAGCAGAAATTATTGAAGTAGGTTGTATCGGTTTTTGTACAGCCGAACCCATTGTTGATATAAAGTTGCCCGAAAAGAACCGTATTTCGTTCTCAAATGTAACTTCCGAAAAAGTGGAGGCTTTGTTTGATGGGGTTTTTAACGACCGCATTGACAAGCAGGATATACTTGGTCAGTTTGTGCACCCTGGAAATGTATCGTGGACAGGCGTTGCAAAAATTTTCGACCATCCTTTCTTTATAAAACAAAAACGTATTGTATTACAAAACTGTGGTGTGATTGACCCGGTGAGCATCGATGAATATATTTCGCGAGGTGGTTATGGCAGTTTAATACAGGTGTTAAAAAAATTCTCAGCCGACGAGGTAATTACCAGCATCGAAAAAAGTGGCTTGCGCGGCCGAGGCGGCGGTGGTTTCTCCACAGGAACCAAATGGCGTTTGGCACAAAAAACCCCAAGCGATCAAAAATATATGATTTGCAATGCCGACGAAGGCGACCCCGGTGCATTCATGGACCGTGCCGTTATTGAAGGCGACCCACATCGTTTGCTCGAAGGATTGGCCATCGGCTCCTACGCTGTTGGTGCCTCGGTAGCCTACATTTATATACGCGCCGAATACCCCTTAGCCATAAAACGTTTGAAAATTGCCATCAAACAAGCCGAAGATTATGGTTTGTTAGGTCACAACATCCTTGAGTCGGGTTTCAATTTAAAAATTAAAATAAAAATGGGTGCCGGCGCATTTGTGTGCGGCGAAGAAACAGCTTTGATGCATAGCATCGAAGGATATCGCGGCATGCCCAGTCCGCGTCCACCTTTTCCATCCGAAAGCGGATTGTTTGGTAAGCCCAGCGTTATCAACAATGTGGAAACCTATGCCAACGTTCCCGAAATCATTAAAAATGGTTGGGAATGGTACAACGCCATTGGCACCCAACGCAGCAAAGGCACAAAAGTGTTCGCTTTATCGGGCAATGTTAAAAACACCGGTTTGGTCGAAATTCCGATGGGAACCACCATACGCGAAATTATATTCGGCATTGCCGGTGGCATTCGTTACGACAAGAAATTTAAAGCCGTTCAAATCGGCGGTCCGTCGGGCGGCTGCATCACCGAAGAAAATCTTGACATTGAAATTGATTATCAAAACCTAATTGCCGTAGGCGCCATGATGGGTTCGGGCGGATTGGTTGTGATGGACGAAGATACCTGCATGGTTGACATCGCCAAATTTTTTATGGATTTTATTCAGCGCGAAAGTTGCGGAAAATGTATCCCTTGCCGCGAAGGCACCAAACGCATGCTCGAAATACTGCAAAACATTACCTCCAAACCTCAAAACAATAACGGCAACCAGGCGCTGGAACGTTTTAAAGGTGTGATGCAACTCGAAAAACTTGGACAAATCATAAAAGAAACTTCGCTATGTGGTTTAGGGCAATCGGCCCCCAACCCGGTGTTGAGCACCCTGCGCTATTTCCGCCACGAATACGAAGCACATATCTTTGAAAGAGTATGCCCTGCCAACAAATGTACCGAAATGCGCAAGTTCAAAATTCAGGTGGATAAATGCACCGGTTGTACCATTTGCAGCAAAAAATGTCCTACAGGGGCCATCATCGGAAGTAAGAAAGCACCGCATTTTATTGTCGACGATAAATGTATCGGCTGTGGTTCATGCCAAGAAGCATGTAAATTCGAAGCAATTGAAATGATATAAAAATACTACAGAACTATGAGCTTAACTATTGATATAAACGGAACAACCTACGAAGCTTTTGAAAGCGAAACCATACTGACGGTACTAAATCGCAACGGAATTAAAGTACCCACCTTGTGCAATATGAAAGACTTTATACCCACGGGTGCTTGTCGCATTTGTGTTGTGGAAGTAGAAGGAAACCCCAAACTGGTTAGTTCCTGTTCATTCCCAATAAGCAACGGAATGAAAGTTAAAACCCATTCGCCGCGTGTGGTTGAAGCCCGCAAAACGATTGTAGAACTTTTACTATCCAACCACCCCGACGATTGCCTGTTTTGTGTGAGAAACTCCAACTGCGAACTTCAAAGTTTAGCCAAAGAATATCATGTGGTTGAACGCCGCATTCACGGAGTGAAGAACAACCACAAAATTGACTTTTCAAGTTTAAGCATTGTGCGCGACCCCGACAAATGCATATTGTGTGGCCGTTGTGTGCGTGTTTGCGAAGAAACCATGGGTGTTTCCTGTATCGAATATATTAATCGCGGAAGCAAAACCGTGATTGGAACCACCATGCAAAAAGGCTTGAATACCTCGAGTTGCGTAAACTGCGGACAGTGTATTATGGTTTGTCCCACAGGTGCTTTATCCGAACGCAATCAAACCACGCTGGTTCAGGAAGCCCTCAGTCAGAAGGATAAAATAGTGGTTGCGCAATATGCCCCTTCCATTTCGGTTTCAATTGCCGAAGAGTTTGGAATGCATCCTGGCAAAGATATAAACGGAGCACTCAATGCGGCTTTGCGCAAAATGGGCTTCAACTATATTTTTGATACCACCTTTGGTGCCGACCTCACCATAATGGAAGAAGCTTCGGAACTGATTGACCGCATCACCACCAAAAAAACCTTGCCCATGTTCACCAGTTGTTGTCCGGCTTGGGTAAAATATGCCGAAGAATTTGCTCCCGATTTCCTCGATAACTTATCAACATGCAAATCGCCACAGCAGATGACAGCCGCCATAATAAAAAGTTATTTTGCCGATAAAATCAACCGCAAACCACAAGATATTATTTCGGTTTCTATTATGCCCTGCACCGCCAAAAAGTTCGAAGCGCAACGCGACACCATGGGAAGAGATGGTATGAACGACGTGGATATAGTGATTTCAACTCGTGAGTTAATTGAACTAATAAAATTATACGGTATTGATATCAACAATATTCAGGCTGAACTCACCGACTCGCCTTTGGGGGTACGAAGTTCGGCCGGAAAAATTTTTGGTGCCACCGGGGGTGTTATGGAAGCCGCATTGCGAACAGCCTATAAAAAACTTACCGGCAACGAACTAACGAACTTTAAAATTAATGCCGTGAGAGGTTTTGCCGGCCGCAAAGAAACCAAAATTAATATCAACGGTCTGGAAATTGGTGTGGCGGTGGTTAGTGGATTGGCAAATGCAGCCAAACTTTTGGAAGAGATTCGCAACGGAAAAAATGATGTGCATTTTATAGAAGTAATGACATGCCCTCGCGGTTGTATTGCTGGTGGCGGACAACGAATTGGTGCTTCCGAATCGGTGATAGAAGCCCGCATGCAATCGCTTTATAAAATTGATGATACCGAATCCCTGAAAGTATCGCACAAAAATCCTGAAGTGATTGAACTCTACAATCAGTTTTTAGGCGAACCACTGCATCACAAAAGTCATGAATTGCTACATACGCATTATAACAAACGCGATGTTTTACTATAAATCTTAAATTACAACTCACCATGGGAAATCTGATAAATAACGAACTTGTGTACACGGTTAAAGACCGCTGCCGGGTTTGTTATACCTGTGTGAGAGAATGTCCGGTGAAAGCAATAAAAATTGTGAACGGGCAAGCCGAAGTAATTTCAACACGCTGCATTGGCTGCGGAAACTGCACCAAAGTATGCAGTCAGAAAGCCAAAGTTTATATTGATACAACCAAACAGGTGTATGAATATTTGAACAGCGACGCAAAAACCATTGCTTGTGTTGCTCCCAGTTTTCCTGCCGAATTTTCGGAAATTGAAGATTACAAACTATTCATAGGTATGCTGCGCAAACTGGGATTTACCTATGTGGTTGAAGTTGGTTTTGGTGCCGACATCGTTGCCAAAGAATATAAAAAAACCTTGGAAGACAAAGAATCTCCAAAATTCATTTCCTCCGATTGCCCTGCCATTGCTTATTATGTTCGTCATTATCATCCCGAACTCATTGGCTCGCTTGCCCCCATCGCATCTCCAATGGTTGCCATGGTGCGTATTGTAAAGAAAAAATACGGCGATGATGTGAAAACCATTTTTATTGGGCCTTGCATTGCAAAAAAAGCTGAATCGCGCGAAGTCGACCAAGTAATTACGTTCATGGAGTTGCGAAAAATGTTTGATGAATCAAATATTTTTCCGCAAAATGCAACACCCACCGATTTCGATCCGCCCATTGCCGGCAAAGCATCCATCTTCCCCGTTACCCGCGGAAAACTTCATTCGATAAACAAATCGGACGATATTTGCGATGAAAACATCATTGTGGCTTCTGGACGCATTCATTTTAGGGAAGCTATCAAAGAATTTGAAGAAGGTTTGAGCAAATCGCAGCATTTGGAATTGCTTTGTTGCGAAGGCTGCATCATGGGCCCGGGCATGACCAGCAACAACAAACTTTTTACAAAAACAACGCATATTCGTAATTACGTTAGAAACAAACTGGAGAACTTTGATGTTGTTTCGTGGAAAAGAGAATATGAAGCTGTCCAAAATCTCGACTATTCACAAACATTTTCTTCTGCCGACCGCCGCATTCCCATTCCTTCGCCCGAAAGAATAAATCAGGTACTAGAATCTATCGGTAAATACAATCTGTCTGACCATCTCAATTGCGGAGCCTGCGGTTATGATACCTGCATTGAACACGCTATCGCAATAGTTGAAGGATTAGCCGAAACCGAAATGTGCTTGCCTTATACTATCGAAAAACTACACAATTCGGTAAAAGACCTAAATCTTTCGAACGAAAAACTTGCCAGCGCGCAACAATCACTAAAACAATCGGAAAAACTGGCTACCATGGGACAACTTTCAGCAGGCATTGCTCACGAACTAAACAATCCACTGGGAATTATAACGATGTACAGCAATATACTCAAAGATGAAGCCGCAGCCGATAGTCCCATTCATAAAGACCTTGAACTAATTGTGGAACAAGCCAACCGTTGCAAAAAAATTGTGGGTGGATTGCTAAATTTCGCCCGAAAGAATCAGGTAAATTTGGTGGAAACCGATATCTATAAATTTACGCAACACAGCCTCGATTCTATCATCATTCCTGAAAATATTACCGTTGAGCTTAAATCAACACTCAATGATACCATGGCATTTATTGATAACGACCAATGGATGCAGGTGCTCACCAACATCGAAAAAAATGCGATAGAAGCCATGCCCAATGGTGGAAAACTAACGTTGGAACTCAATCAGGCAAACGGCGATGTGGAGTTTTGCATAGGCGATACCGGCGTGGGCATATCGCAAGAAAACATGGATAAAATTTTCACCCCTTTCTTTACCACAAAACCCATAGGAAAAGGCACAGGCTTGGGATTACCCTTGATTTATGGCATTGTTAAAATGCACAACGGACAAATTAGTGTTGATTCGAATGCCGGTGAAGATGCCGGCCCCACCGGAACAATTTTTAGAATTAGACTACCCAGAAATAAAATTCATTAAAATAAATACGATGACAACTTCAGATAAAAAAACAGTATTAATTGTTGACGACGACATCGATTCGTTGTCGCAAATTTCCATTCACATGCGAAACATGGGTTTTAATGTGATTTCGGGCGAAAGTCAGAAAGAAGGAGAAGACCTAATCAATAAAATAAAACCCGACCTGGCAATTTTCGATTTGATGATGGACAACAAAGACAGTGGATTTATTCTCAGCTATAAAATTAAAAAGAAATATCCCGATGTACCTGTAATTATTGCTACGGCAGTTACTGCCGAAACCGGTATGATGTTTGGGTTGAATACCGAAGAAGAAAAAAAATGGATAAAAGCCGACCTTTATCTCGAAAAAGGTTTGCGTTTCGACCAATTGCAAGTGCAGGTCAACAAATTATTTAATCATTAATTTTATAAAGCTATGGCAACCTTAAAAGTACTGATAGTAGACGACGAACCCGGCATTCGCTCCGGCATCGTTCGCATTTTGCAGGGATTCTCTGTCGATTTTCCGTTTCTGGAAGAAGAATTTACTTTCGATACGGTTGAAGTTGGCACAGGCGAAGACGCTATCAGTTATATCGACAATTACCCCGTCGACATTGTGTTGCTCGACAACAAACTGCCCGGCATTCACGGCATCGAGGTGCTGGAATACATCAAACAAAAAAGTATCGATATTAGCGTGATGATGATTACCTCCTATGCATCGCTCGATTTGGCAATAAAAGCGACCAACAACGGAGCCTATAATTTTGTTCCGAAACCATTTACACCGCAGGAACTGAAAACAGCTATGGAGAGCATCACCAAACATCTCTATTTACGACGGATGACTAAGAAACTAAACGAAGAAGGCAAGACGATTCGTTTTCAGTTTTTGTCGGTGCTATCGCACGAACTCAAATCGCCCATCAATGCTATTGAAGGCTATTTACGCATTATGCAAGACCGCCAGGTGGGCAACAGTTTGGAAGATTACGACCTGATGATTAACCGTTCGTTGGAACGCATCAAAGGCATGCGGTCGCTCATCATGGATATGCTCGACCTCACCAAACTGGAATCGGGCAAGAAAAGCAGAAAAATACAAAAGTTAGATTTGGTTGAGATTGCCCGAATATCAATGGATACTATGAGCCCCATGGCTATTCAAAAAAATGTAAAAATGTATCTCGACTCCGACGAACCCCATGTGATTTTGAATGCCGATTCGGAAGAAATTGAGATTATTTTAAACAACCTCATGTCGAACGCGGTGAAATACAACAAAACCGATGGTACAGTGAATTGTTTTATTAAAACAGATGGCGATAAAATAAAAATATCGGTTCAGGATACGGGTATCGGCATGAACGAGGAAGACATTCCCAAGTTGTTTCAGGACTTTATGCGTATCAAAAACGATAAAACCAAAGCCATTAGTGGCAGCGGATTGGGCCTGTCGATTATGAAAAAAATGACGGAAGATTATTACCACGGTTCGGTAAGCGTGATAAGTAAACCCGATGTGGGCAGTACCTTTATTGTTGAATTGCCAAAAAATTGATAGCAGTGAAAGGATCACAAAATGAAATTCACACCCGAAATATACAACATACCCGATGTTCGGCAACAGCCCTTTATTGATGCTGACGAAATAAACGACTATTTACAGCACACACCGTCTACACCTGAAGCCGTCAGGCAAATTATTGCAAAATCCTTATCAAAAAAGCGACTCAGTTTATACGAAACCGCAGTGCTAGTGAACACCACCGACCCCGCACTGATTAACGAAATAAAAGAAGGCGCCAAAGAACTTAAAAAACGCATTTATGGCAATCGCATCGTTTTGTTTGCGCCATTGTATATCGGCAACAAATGCTCCAACAACTGCACCTATTGCGGTTTCAGAGCTTCAAATGCCGATGCCAAACGTGTTACCTTGTCGGACGAAGACATTGTACACGAAATTGAATCGCTGGAAGAACACGGCCAGAAAAGATTGATATTGGTGTATGGTGAACATGCACAATACAGTCCCGAATACATTGCCCACACGGTAAAACTGGCGTATGGGGTGAAAAAAAATCGTGGCGAAATCAGACGAGTGAACATCAACGCGGCACCTTTGGATATTGAAGGATTTAAAACCGTGAAAGAAGCCAACATCGGCACCTTTCAAATATTTCAGGAAACCTATCATCCCGAGATTTATACAACCTATCATATACGTGGTAAAAAAGCCGACTACAAATACAGACTCACCGCGCTGGATCGTGCTCAGGAAGCCGGCATTGACGATGTTGGCATTGGTGCCTTGTTCGGATTGTACGACTGGCGTTTCGAAGTACTGGCCCTAGTGCGACATACCAACCATTTGGAAGCTTGCTACAATGTGGGTCCGCACACCATTTCGTTTCCGCGTGTAAAAGATGCATCCATGCTCGATTTGGGTGATAAATATTTTGTGAACGACATGGATTTTGCAAAGCTGGTGGCCATTCTCCGCTTGGCGGTTCCCTACACAGGCATGATACTTACGGCCCGCGAACCCGTTGAAATTCGCAACGAGTTGTTGCAATATGGCGTTTCGCAAATTGATGGCGGCACCAAGCTTGAACTGGGTAGCTATGCTAAAGAAGACTACGAGGAGCAAGACCTCAACAAAGGGCAGTTTCGCATTAACGACAACCGAACCTTGAGCGAAATTATTTCGGAACTGATTGACCAAGGTATGCTACCATCGTTTTGCACGGCATGCTATCGGCTGGGGAGAACCGGCGAACATTTCATGGAGTTTTCGGTGCCCGGTTTCATCAAACGCTTTTGCACACCCAATGCTATACTCACCTTAGCCGAATATTTGCAAGATTATGGCAACGATGACAATACTGCCAAAGGGAATGCGTTAATTGAAAAAGAACTGGCAGCCCTAACCGACGAGAACACGGTGAACGAAATCAGAAACAGAATTGAACAGATAAAAGCAGGAGCGCGTGACCTTTATTTTTAGTAACAAACCACTTCTGTTAATTATAAATAACTATGAAAATGAACAAAGGCAGAGATTTAAAACCACATATCGGTATATTTGGCAGAAGAAACAACGGTAAAAGCTCTTTCATCAATGTGTTGGTGGGGCAGGACGTGGCAATTGTTTCGGAACAAGCCGGAACTACCACCGATCCGGTACGCAAATCGATTGAAATATTCGGCATTGGCCCTGTTATTTTGGTTGATACCGCAGGTATCGACGATTCGGGCGAACTAGGCAAAAAGCGCGTAGACAAAACCATGGAGGTGCTCAAAACCATCGACTGTGCCGTGCTTATCTTAGCCGATAATGTGTTTGGCAACTATGAAATCAGTCTCATGGCCGAATTCAAAAACCTCGATATTCCGTATATCATCATTCACAACAAATCGGATGTGGCACACATCACCGATATAACCCGAGCCGATATTAGTTTGTACAGCTTTCACAAAATCATCAATTTTAGCGTGCTGCATCCCCACAATTTGGATACGGTGGTGGAAGCACTCAAACAAAGCATACCCGAAACAGCCTACGTGAACCATTCGCTGATTGGCGACATGGTGAACGAAAAAGATTATGTGCTGCTGGTAACACCTATTGATAGCGAAGCCCCCGAAGGTCGCATGATATTGCCCCAAACCATGGCCATTCGCGATGTGTTGGATAATCATTGCATCTGTATCACCCTGCGCGAAACTGAACTCACCCACTTTTTCGAAACCTGCAACATCAAACCCAAGCTGGTGATTACCGACAGTCAGGCTTTTGACAAAGTAAAAGATTTGGTGCCCGCCGATACAATGCTCACAGGCTTTAGCATTGTTTTTTCGCGCTTGAAAGGCGATTTCGAAAACTATATAAAAGGAGCGTTAAAAATAGGGCAACTACAGCATGGCGACAAGGTGTTGATTATGGAATCGTGTACACATCGCGTTAGCTGCGAAGACATAGGGCGGTTTAAACTACCCGCTTGGATTACAAAATTCACCAGAAAAGAAATTGAATTCACCATGCTGGCAGGCAGGAGTCAGCTACCCGAAAACATTACCGATTATGCACTGGTGATACAATGCGGAGGCTGCATGTTTACCCGCAAACAAATACTGAACCGGCTAAAACCATTTACCGAAAACTCGGTTTCCATAACGAACTACGGCATGGCAATAGCCTTTATGAATGGTATTTTGGAGCGGGCACTGCAGCCTTTTTTCGAAGGGAAAGGGGAGGAAGCGCATAAAGTACTTGGAGTGCCTAGAGTACTTTAGGAGAGAGTTTATAAAGAGGAAAAGTAAAAAGGTAATGGTGGTCAACGATGAAATATATGACAAGCTTACGGCTGAAAAAATACACCACTTATTGTCGCTTTCGCCCATGGATACAAAAGGCTTTTTTGCGAAAGCCCGCCAAACACGCGATACACATATAGGCAATCAGGTTTATTTGCGAGGCCTCATCGAACTATCGAACCGTTGCGCCAAAAACTGTTATTATTGCGGCATACGCTGCGGCAACACGAATGTGGTTCGCTACGATTTGCCCGATGAAGAGGTGCTCAAAGCGGCCCAATTTGCCCTGCAAAACCGCTATGGCTCTATTGTGATACAATCGGGCGAACTTAACCACACGGCCTTTACCAACCGCATCACATCGCTGCTACAAAAAATAAATACGCTCACCCGCAACCAACTCCACATCACCCTGTCTTGTGGCGAACAAACCGAACAGGTGTATCGCCAATGGTTTGCCCATGGCGCACAACGCTATTTGTTGCGCATCGAAACATCGAACGAACAACTGTATTACAAAATACATCCGCACAACCGCAAACACAGTTTCACCAACCGCTTGCAATCAATTGAAACGCTAAAATCTATCGGTTTCCAAACCGGCACCGGCATCATGATTGGGTTGCCACATCAAACCACCACCCACCTTGCGAACGACCTGCTGTTTTTTAAAAACACTGGCATACACATGGTAGGCATGGGACCCTACATAGCGCATCCCGACACACCGCTGGCAGCAAACACCCACCAAATGTTGACCCTAAACGAACGCTTTGAACTCTGCCTAAAAATGATTGCCTGCCTGCGGTTGCTTATGCCCGATATCAACATTGCTGCCACCACCGCCCTGCAAACCATCGACCCCATGGGACGCGAAAAAGGCATTGCCGCCGGAGCAAACGTAATTATGCCCAACATCACCCCGGCCAAATACAAAGAAAACTACACCCTGTACAACGGCAAACCCTGTTTGGACGAAGAACCCGACCAATGTACCCCTTGCATTGCCATGCGCGTGAAACTGGCCGGCAGCCAAGTGGCTTGGAACGAATGGGGCGATTCAAAGCAGTTTGCACGGGAAAACTTGTAAGGGGTAAGAAAAGCACAGAATTCAGAATTACTATGCGGGAAGCCAGTATGGGATGGGAGGCGATGGGCGGGTTTTTATTTTTTTCGGGGTTTCGGCTTTCGCGAGAATTGGGCAATCGGCAAACCACAATCGGCAGCTGGCGACATGTAATTTCTAAAATCGTTAATCGGTGTTGTTTGTTCAATATATCTTTTTGAATTCCGATTTGCGGCTGAAGACTTTTAGGATAAAGGCTGTAGGAATTGGTGCAAAAAAATTACCGAATCGCGTTTCTGTGGAATGAAGGAATTACCCAAACAACAATAAAACAATAAAAAACTCGCCTACTGCCGCTGGCCGACTTAGAAATTAAGATGTAAGAAAAAATGGCAGCACAATTCCCCACCACCAAAAAAGCGAAGAGGCACAAACCAGCTGCCTTTTTGGCATCCTAGTTTGGCCTCCACTCTCCATTTTTTTATTGTTTCAAAGAAACAACCCCTTCGCAACTCCTGCTCCCAAAAAAGCTCAATTTAAGCTAAACTTCACCGGCAAATTAAACAACACACTCACCTGGCTACCGTTTTGCTTGCCAGGTTTCCACTTTGGCATCAGTTTAACCACACGCAAGGCTTCTTCATCGCATCCGCCACCAATGCCTCTCAGCACTTTAGCCTCGCCCACAGCCCCATCGGCTCCCACCACAAACGAAACATAAACCGTGCCCTGGAGCCCGCTTTCTTTCGCTTTTTGCGGATATGTAATATGGTCAGCCATAAACTTGCCCATAGCCGCGTTTCCGCCAACATACTCAGGCATATTTTCAACCACAGTAAACACCTCAGCGTCTTTGGCTGGAGGCACTTCATTTCTGGCAGACAGGCTATCTTTCCCCTTTTGGGTAGCCACGCTGTCGGCAAGGTTTTGAGCAGCATCCTTGCCCGAATTGTTACAAGCAATCAGCCACAGGAACATGAGCAACACAGGCAAAACTGCAACAAACTTTAGTCCCGATAAACGAGAATTTTTACGCTTTGTAATCATAGTTAATCTCCTTTTTAATTTAATTTGACAAAATTTATTGGTAATATCAGCCCGATCCACTCTCAGTGCCATAGCGCATAGCAACTGTAAATAACCGGCTTTTTCAATACCCTGTTGTAAAATACCGTTGTCGGCCAAATATTCGTGCACCTCTCGCAAACTGTTTCGATATAACCAAACCACGGGATTAAACCACAGCACTATGGCAAACAACTCCATCAAAAGTACATCAATCGAGTGCCGCTGCTGTGCATGCACCCGTTCGTGCGCCAAAATCGTTTCAACATCCGATTTCAATATATTTTCATTTATAAAAATGAAATTAAAAAACGAAAACGGCGAACCATCCTCGCGGGTTTTCACCAGTTTGTAATCGCCCGTTTTCACCATCCTCGAAAGTTTTGCCAGCCGATACAACCTCAGCAACTGCCACCCGTCGCGAACCAACAGCACCACAACACCGCCCACATAAACAATCATCAGCAAACCAAACACATTGTAATTGCCTTGGACCACTTTAGCAATTCCTTCCGCATTCACTACCACAGGATCGAGCAAAACTGAACCCTGTAATGGCATACTTGCCGAAGGCAGTAAACCAACCAAGGGTAAAACTATTGATGCAATAATGCCTGCAAGCAAAAACATGCGGTTGCGCTTAAAATTACTGTCGTTTTTCAACAGTTGATATAACAAAAATACCACCGTTACTATCAACGATGACCGAACTAAATATGTAAGAAATTGCTCCATAACTATTTATTTTTTTGATTGTTTTTCCTTTTCCAATTCAATAAGGTGCAATAACTCATCAATTTCGTTTATCGACAACGAATTGTCTTTCGTAAAAAACGAAACCATTTGTTTCACCGAATTATCAAAATAATTCTTCATTAGTCCGCCCAATAGGTCCTTTTTATAAGATTCTTTTGCAACGGCAGGGTAATATTCGTGCGTTTTCCCAAATGCTCTATGCTTCACAAACCCTTTCTTTTCCAATATGCGCACTATAGTAGACACCGTGTTGTATGCAGGCTTTGGTTCCGGAAAATGTTCCAATAGGTCGTTAATAAAACCTTTTCTAATTTTCCACATAACCTGCATTACCTGTTCTTCTGCTTTTGTTAGTTCTTTCATGATATAAATTATTACTTTAGTTTTATGTAAGAAAAGACAAAGATACAACTATGTTTATAGTTATGCAACTATTTTTTTAGTTAATCAGTTAACGGTAGGTTTTACCAAGTTAACGGTAAATAAAAAGGAATACTTTTTATGAAATACTAAAACAAAGCACAGCCACTTTACCCACCATAATTATTGGTGATAAAAAAAACGGACTATACTTTTGTATTATATCAACAGTGGAAAATTTGAAATAACCTAAGCGTTTGTTTCCCCCTAAATGCTATCCACATTTAGAGTACCCACAACTCAAGCAAGCCAAGCAACCTTCCTTATAAATCAATCCCGAAGGATCGTCGCATTGTGGGCATTTATGGTCGGGGGCCAGGGTACCATCGGGAATAAATTTCTTGAGCGCACGCACCACACCGGTTTTCCAGGTGTTTATAGAATCGTTATCCAAATGCAGATTTAAAATTAAATCCACTGCATAAGTCAAAGGCATCCCATGACGCAAAATACCCGAAATAAGCTTGGCATAATTCCAATACTCCACATCAAATGAACGCGACAAGCCTTCGATAGTGGCTTTGTAGCCTTGTTTGTCTTCGTATTGAAAGTCGTAACGGGTATTTTCGTCGTCGTCCTTGCTTTTCAGCACCCACCCTTTGTTTACAAAAGGCGGCAAATAAAAATCTTCGGCCTTACCCGTAAAAATCTCGTATGGTTTACCATTAATATGCCCTACCACAGCCATCCATTTTTCATAATCGTTCTGAAAACGTACTACTTCGGCCTCCAATCTTTTCGGACGTTGTGGTGCTCTTGTATCTCTGAATTCGTTTGGTTCATCTTTTTTCTGCGTATTCGAAATCAATACCCCTGAACGCGAACCATCTCTGTAAATTGTAACACCTTTGCATCCCGATTCCCAAGCCGTGCGGTAAATATCGCTCACCATGGCTTCGGTAGTATCCGAAGGCACATTCACCGTAACACTAATGGAATGATCAACCCATTTTTGAATAGCGCCTTGCATTTTCACTTTTGCCAACCAATCAATATCATTAGCAGTTGCTTTATAATAAGGCGATTTTTTTATAATAGGTTCGAGCTGTTCTTCATTATACTTTTTTATTTCGTCGAAATCGTAATTATTCACTTTCAGCCATTGCAAAAACTTTGGATGAAACACATTGTACTGTTCCCATGCATCGCCTTCATCATCAATAAAATTTACTTCAGAAGTTTTATCATTCGGATTAACTTTTCTACGGCGTTTGTAGATCACTTTAAATGTAGGTTCAATACCCGAAGTAGTTTGTGTGCAAATACTAACGCTGCCTGTTGGGGCAATGGTGAGCAAAGCAATATTTCGGCGGCCATATTTAACCATTTCTTCGTAAACCAAAGGTGCAGCATCTTTTATACGATTGATAAACGGATTATTTTTTTCTTTTTCAGCATCATAAATCGGGAAAGCACCACGTTCTTTTGCCAAAAACACCGAAGAACGATAGGCCACAATAGCCATTTGTTTGTGAACTTCAACCGAAAAATTGATGGCCTCTTCGGAGCCATACCGACAGCCAAGTGCAGCAAGCATATCGCCTTCGGCAGTTATACCAATACCCGTGCGCCTACCTTGCAATGTTTTTGATTTTATCTTTTCCCAAAGCACACGTTCTGTTCTTTTGGTTTCTTCGTCTTCGGGATCGGCAGCAATTTTCTGTAAAATATTATCAATTTTTTCGATTTCTAAATCAATTATATCGTCCATAATGCGTTGGGCATAATGAACATGATCAGTAAAAAGTTCCGAATTAAAAAAAGCATCCTCAGTAAACGGATTCTCAACATAGCTGAAGAGATTCAAAGCAAGTAATCGGCAACTATCGTAGGGACACAATGGAATTTCGCCGCAAGGATTGGTCGAAACAGTTGTAAATCCCAAATCTGCGTACGAATCGGGAACCGATTCTTTTAATATAGTATCCCAAAATAAAATTCCGGGTTCGGCCGATTTCCATGCATTATGAATAATTTTATCCCAAAGCGGTAACGCATCAATTTCTTTTGTTACAAGCGGATAATCGGATTTTATAGGGTATTGTTGATGATAAGAGGTATTGTTTTTAACGGCTTTCATAAAATCATCATCAATTTTTACGGAAACGTTTGCTCCGGTAACTTTTCCTTCTTCCAGTTTTGCATCAATAAAACTCTCCACATCGGGATGTTTAATTGAAATACTGAGCATCAAAGCGCCACGGCGTCCATCCTGAGCCACTTCACGCGTTGAATTGGAATAGCGCTCCATAAAAGGTACAATACCAGTTGATGTCAAAGCACTATTTTTTACCGGACTTCCGCATGGACGAATGTGCGACAAATCATGACCTACACCGCCTCTTCTTTTCATAAGTTGAACTTGTTCCTGATCAACTTTCATAATACCACCATACGAATCGGACGGACCGTTGCTGCCAATCACAAAACAATTTGATAGGGATGAAATTTGAAAATCATTACCGATGCCTGCCATGGGGCTACCTTGTGGAATAATGTATCTGAAGTCTTTAAGTAATTCATAAACTTTTTCTTCCGACAAGGGGTTTATGTATTTTTTTTCTATTCGGGCAATTTCGTTTGCAATTCGGTGGTGCATTTCATCAGGCGAAACCTCCATAAGTTCTCCATCCCGATTTTTTAAAGCATATTTATTAATCCACACATTAGCAGCCAAAGCATCTTCTTTAAAATAGTGCAAACTAGCTTTAAACGCTTCGTCGTAGCTGTACGTTCCTTTATTTTTTTTAATTGGTGATTTTTTTGAATCCATATTTTCCTGTTCAAATTCTTCTTCAGGTAGTGCAGGACGAATTCTGTTCTCTAAAACCTTTTCATACGAATTTTCTTGCTTGGGTTCCATAATTTTGTTTGGAACGGAGGTTGAGAGCTGATCTTCCATAAATACTTGAAATTTAAAATATCTAATAATTTATTACCTTGGTGTTTGCTTCTTTTTTCCGAAGATTAATTGGGATGGCTAAATTATATAAAGAGTCAAGTTTATACAAGTCATTTTTATTAACAAAATGGATTTTTTATTAACGATTTCGTAATGCATGCTATATTAAAAAAGTATATATCCGCTGATATCAATTTAATCCAAATCAGCCATCGCATTCCAAATCAATTTCTTTCCAAAACCTAAATTGTTATCAGTCAATTTAAAAAAACTCGGACTTATCGACCAAAATGTAGTATCATGTAAAAAAGGTTTTGCATACGGAAATCTTTTTAGATAATCTTTGCGAAATAATTTGAGCCGATCTTCGGTTAATTCCGAAATCTTACCTGTAAATTGAACACCTTGTATTTTGCCAATTATACGCGTTTCCAAAGCAATGGCACCTGCAACCAAGTATTGTTCCGATGCTTCCATTATATGACGTGTATGTTTGTCAGAGGTAAAAACAAAGATATTTTTTTCAGAATTATAAGCATAAAAGCATGTTGCGCAATACGGTATATTATTGTGCGTTGTCGCTAATGTAAGAATATGATGTTTTTGTATGAATTTAACGATTTGTTTATCCACAGGTCTCGACAGCTCATTCATCACGAAAATGTTTGAAGTTCGCAAAGCTTATGATAAACTCCACCAAGAACTGTTAGTTCATTATGATTTCCACGTTCAACAATTTTTCCGTGCTGCAAAACAATGATTTCATCAGCAAACTGAACTGTAGACAAACGGTGTGCAATAACAATTGATGTTCGGTTTTGCATTAATTTCACCAAAGCATCTTGAACCAAGCGTTCGGATTCGGTATCCAAAGCGGAAGTGGCTTCGTCCAGAATCATCACAGGAGGATTCATCAGCACGGCACGAGCAATACTTAAACGTTGTTTTTGTCCGCCGGAAAGTTTCATACCACGGTCACCAATATTTGTGTGATAGCCTTTTTCCATCTGAATAATAAACTCATGAGCGTTGGCAATTTTTGCTGCACGCATCACATCTTCCTCAGATACATTCGGGATGCCAAAAGCAATATTATTGAATACAGACTCGTTAAAAAGAATTGTTTCCTGTGTTACAATGCCCATTAAGCGTCGCAAATCCGATATCACATAATCTTTAACATTAATGCCATCCACCAAAAGTTCACCTTCTGAACAATCGTAAAAACGCGGCAATAAATCAACCATGGTAGATTTACCTGCCCCCGAAGGACCAACAACGGCAATAGTCTTTCCTTTCTTGATTTCAATATTTATATCGTGCAGTACTTCTTCTTTCTCATATGTAAAACTTACACCTCTATATATAATAGTGTCAGTAAAATCATTTATCGATTTTGCATCGGGTTTCTCCGTAATGATTTCGTCTGCTTCAAGAACCTGCTGAATACGTTCAACAGATGCTGCACCCTTTTGAATGTTAGAGTACGCATCTGTAAATGATTTTATAGGATTGATGAGTTGAGAAAACATGACAATGTAAGCTATAAATACCGAAGCCGTCAGACTTGAAGAACTGGACGATAATATGAGTGTTCCTCCATATAAAAGTACAATCCCAACAATAATTATCGCAAGAAACTCACTTAAAGGTGATGCTAAATCTCGTTTGCGAAATAATCGAATCATTAATCGAGTGTAATTTTGATTGATTTTTTTAAAACGATTGTTTACTATATCAATAGCATTAAATGCTTTGATGATTCTTAATCCACCTATTGTTTCTTCAATATTCGAAAGCAATTCTCCCATTTTTGCCTGTCCTTTGTCGGATGTTCGACGCAAACTACTGCCAACTTTTGCAATTATAAAACCACTTATGGGAAATAATACAAGAACAAAAAGGGTTAGTTGCGGGCTAATTAAAAACATAGAAACCAGAAAAAATGCAATAGTGAATGGTTCACGAAATAGCATTTCGAGAGAGGTCATGATTGTCCATTGTACTTCCTGGACATCTGCGGTCATACGAGAAATTATATCACCTTTGCGTTGTTCAGTATAATAAGCCAATGGCAAAATCATTATCTGCAAATAAAGTTCATTTCGAATATCTTTCACAACGCCATTGCGAATTGGTGCCAGAAAGTACATCGCCAGATAACGAAACAGGTTCTTAAGGAAGAATAGAATTACCACTAAAATGCAAATGTAGGCCAAGGCTGTCATGCTGCCCGATTTCTCAATAATATTGCTAACAAAGTGGTAGAAGTTTAGTTTAATGGATTCTGCATTCATGCTGAGCGGTGGAGCACTGGCCACTGCTTGTGTTTTATCAAAAAGAATATTCAACACAGGAATTAACAGAACGAGCGATACTACCTGAAATAATGCGGAAAGAATATTGAAAAATATCGTTAATATTGTATGTTTCCAATATGGAACAACAAAGCGAAGTATTTCCTTAAGTTTTTTCACCATGCAAAGATATTATTAATTGATGATTTTAGATTTGCAATTTTAGAATTATGACTTTTTACATTTAATATTTATTGTATCTTTGCGCTTATGGATAGCATTCGACTCAATAAAGTATCGCGTTTGGTTCAAAAAGAACTTGCCGAAATATTTATTATACAAGCAAAAAAAATTGCAAAAAATGCAATGATTACAGTTACTGAAGTAAAAGTTACTAAAGACCTTTCAGTGGCTCGTGTTTATCTCAGTTTATTTGGAATCAAAGATAAACAAGAACTGATGAATACAATACGTGAAAATCAGAAAGAACTCAGACACGAATTGGGCAACAGATTAAAAAACCAATTAAGGGTTATACCCAGTCTGGAATTTATTTTAGACGACTCTCTTGACTATATTGCTCATATTGACGATTTGCTGAAACAATAAGTTGAGACTATCAATTTACATAGCAAAACGTTATCTTTTTGCGAAAAAATCGCATAATATTATTAATATCATTTCTATCATTTCGGTTATTGGTATTACAATTGGTACTGCTGCATTAATTATTGTACTTTCGGTATTCAATGGATTTGAAAATGTAGTAGTAGGAATGTTTAATTCTTTTAATCCCGATTTGTTGATACTGCCGAAAACGGGGAAAACATTTCATGAAAATGAGATTGCTTTCGGTAAGTTATACAAACTTGATGGTGTCGGTAATATCACAAAAGTGATAGAAGAAAATGCCTTGCTTAAATATCGCGACAAGCAATACATTGCAACTATCAAAGCTGTGACTAATGAGTTTCACAAAACCAGTCGTATTGATAGTATGGTGGTTGATGGAAATAGTCGGCTGGAGCATGGAGAACAAAATTTTGCCATTGTTGGAGAAGGTATTTCGTATTTTTTGGCACTGCCACTTAACGATTACGAAAACCCCATTTCTGTTTTTGTACCGCGACGTTTTAAAGGAACTCAGATAAACCCAATGGAAGCCTTTACTAATTTATCCATACAGCCCTCAGGTATATTTTCGATTCAACAAGAATACGATCAAAAATATATGATTGTTCCTTTACGATTTGGCCGCGAATTACTCGAATATACCGATGAATTAACTGCCTTGGAAATTAAGGCAAAATCGATAAACGATATCGAAAAAGTCAAAAAACAAATTCAGTCAGTTATTGGTGATAAGTTCATGATTAAGAACCGTTATGAGCAAGAAGAAACCATGTATAAAATTATGAAATCGGAAAAGTTGGCGGTGTTTGTTATTCTCTCATTCATATTGCTTATTGCAATTTTCAATGTCATTGGCTCGTTAAGCATGTTGATTCTCGACAAAAAAAAGGACATTTCGATATTGAAAAGTTTGGGGGCAAATCGGCTCGATATTAGAAACATTTTTTTTACCGAAGGTATGATGATAACCCTGTTGGGTGCAATTGTCGGGCTGGGTTTAGGTGGACTAATATGCTGGGTTCAACAAACTTTTGGTTTGTTGACGATAAACACCGGTTCTACTTTCGTTATCGAAGCTTATCCTGTTCGTATGTTACCGCTTGATTTTGTATATGTATTGGGTATTGTAACTTTTATTGGGTCTGTTGCTGCTTGGTACCCCGTAAAATATATCTCGAAAAAACATATCGAATCACGATTGGACTAAACAATTAATTTGCTAGAGGTTAATGATTTATTTCGGTAAGTTTATATTGAGCTACGATAGGTTAAATCTTTCGGGATGTCGAGCAACACGATCACGATAGAAATCTTGGATTATTTCAAAATCCGCTTCATAATTGCCCGTGGTGTGCAAAACATCAGCCACGCAACAAACTTTTTCAGCATAATCAACATAACCCAAAGCTATAGGCACATTTGCAGCATGAGCAATAAAATAGTATCCTTTTTTCCATTTGGTTGTATATTTTCGGGTTCCTTCCGGCGTGATTACAATCCCGAAATTATGCGATTTTTTTAAAAGTTCAACAACAGGTTTTATTACATTACTGCCTTGTCCCCTATCCACAGGGATACCGCCTGCCCATTTTAAAAGTTGCTTAACAGGAAACTTAAACATTTCTTTTTTTATCAAAAATTTTCCATGAAGATTTAATGCCGACATGGTCAGACGACCGATAATAAAATCCCAAAAACTGGTATGCGGTGCAACTATAATAATATAAGTATCTAAAGGTTCCTTTACAGTATATAATGCTTTCCAGCCAAATACTTTTAAAATTGATTTTGAAATAAATCCCATCTCGTTTATAATTGCAGCAAAATTAAAATAACTAACTATTGCGAAAATATTTATTTTGTGAAAAAGTGTTAAAATCATAACGCTGTCAGGTTCCTATTTTTAAACTAGGCATGAATAAAATCAAGAAAAATGTATACTTTTGCGACAATGAAAAATATTCGAAACTTTTGCATTATTGCCCATATCGACCATGGTAAAAGCACATTGGCCGACCGATTGTTAGAAACTACTGGTACCATTTCTGAACGCGATTTTCAAAATCAGGTATTGGACGATATGGAATTGGAACGCGAACGCGGCATCACCATTAAAAGCCACGCGATACAGATGCAATTTACCCTCAACAATGAGTTATATTTCATGAATCTGATTGATACGCCCGGTCATGTCGACTTTTCATACGAAGTTTCACGTTCAATTGCTGCTTGCGAAGGTGCTTTATTGGTGGTTGATGCCACACAAGGAATTCAGGCGCAAACTATTTCGGTTTTATATCAGGCCTTGGAGCACGAGTTGGAAATTATTCCTGTACTGAACAAAATGGATATGGAAAGTGCCATGCCCGAAGATGTGAAAGACCAAATTGTGGAACTTATTGGGTGCCGACGCGAAGAAATTATTGAGGCAAGTGCCAAAACCGGAATGGGTATTCAGGATATTCTCGAGACAATCGTCAGCCGGATTCCCTGTCCGAAAGGCGACCCTGATGCTCCGCTTCAGGCTTTGATTTTCGATTCGGTTTTCAATTCTTACAGAGGTATAATTGCTAATTTCAGGATATTTAACGGACAGCTTAAACGCGGCGATTTTGTAAAATTTTTTGCTACCGGACATGAATACAATGCCGACGAAATAGGTATTTTGAAAATGGATTTGCAACCAAAAAATGTGATGCAAGCCGGTGAAGTAGGTTATATTATTTCGGGCATAAAATCGGCTAAAGAAGTGAAAGTGGGCGACACGATCACTCAGGTTGAAAATCCTTGTTTAGCCGGTGTTCCAGGATTTCAAGATGTGAAACCCATGGTTTTTGCCGGTGTGTATCCGGTGGATGCCGACGACTACGAAGAATTAAGAAACTCTTTGGAAAAACTCCAATTGAACGATGCCTCGCTGCATTTCGAACCTGAATCTTCGGCGGCATTAGGATTTGGTTTTCGTTGCGGATTTCTAGGATTGTTACACATGGAAATTGTGCAAGAACGTTTGTATCGCGAATTCGATATGGATGTCATTACCACAGTACCCAACGTTTCCTATAAGGTATATACAACGAAAGGCGAGGAAGTTGATGTACACAACCCATCAGGTTTGCCACTCATAACTACTATCGAACATATTGAAGAACCTTATATCAGCGCACAAATTATTTCAAAATCGGAATATACAGGCCAAATTATGACTCTGTGCATTGACAAGCGAGGCACATTAAAAAACCAGGTCTATTTGACCAGCGACCGTGTTGAACTCTCCTTCGAAATGCCTTTGAGCGATATTGTTTTCGACTTTTACGACAAACTGAAAAGTATTTCGCGCGGTTATGCTTCTTTCGATTATCATATCATTGGTAATCGTCCTGCCACATTAGTACGTTTGGATATTTTGTTGAATGGCGAAATGGTTGATGCTCTGTCAACATTAATACATCGCGATTATGCTTATGATTTCGGGCGAAAGATGTGCGAAAAACTTCAGGAACTTATTCCGCGTCAACAATACGAAGTTGCCATTCAGGCAGCAATCGGTGCAAAAATTATTGCCCGAGAAACCATTCGCGCCATGCGGAAAGATGTAACTGCAAAATGCTATGGGGGCGACATAACCCGTAAGCGCAAATTGCTCGAAAAACAGAAAAAAGGAAAAAAACGTATGCGTCAAATCGGCAACATCGAAGTGCCGCAATCCGCATTCCTCGCAGTTTTAAAGTTGGATTAAAGTATTAACTGCTAATATTTTTCAAAAAAATAACTGCTATTTCTTATTTGTTGTGTAACTTTATGCGACCCTATTCGTCATAGGGTTGTAATTTTTTTTAAATGACGGTCAACGAGTACAATCAATGTGTAGATAATTTTTCGGATGGTGTATATCGTTTTATCCTTAAAAATATTAAAGATGAGGAAAAAGCGAAAGACATTGTTCAGGATTCATTTGAAAAAATGTGGATTAAGGTTGCAGAGATTTCGTTTGAGAAAGCAAAATCGTATTTGTATACCACAGCTTATCACACCATGATTGATTCAATACGAAAATCCTCGAAACAAGATTTACTCGAATCGGTTCACGAAAATATAATTATTTGCAAAAACGATTATTCCGATTTAAAAGAAATTTTGGACGAAGCCGTGGAAAAGCTTCCCGAAATTCAAAGATCGGTATTGCTACTGCGCGATTACGAAGGATACTCCTATGAAGAAATAGGCGAAATCACCAACCTAAACGAATCGCAAGTAAAAGTTTACATTTTCAGAGCACGGGCATTTTTAAAAAATTATATTGGCAGTTTAGAAACGGTTATATAAAAATGGATATCAACCAACATAACTACGAAATTTTTATCCTCGATTATTACGAAGGAACGCTTGATGCCAAGGCTACAGGAGAACTGCTTTTATATTTGGAACAAAACACCGAAGCAAAAGAAGCTTTCGAAAGTTATGAAGCAATCACCATTGAGCCCGAAATGGATTTGAAGTTTCATACAAAATTGTCGCTCAAAAAAAATGAGATTATTGCGGTGGATGCCTTTAACGGAAAAAACTACGAACACTACTTTATCGAAAGCGTTGAACAAACACTTTCGGCCGCTATGCTTGGGAATTTGGATGAATTTATTTTAAAAAATCCACAACTCAATAAAAATCTTGGCAACTTTCGGAAAACAATTCTTGAACCCGATTATTCAATAGTTTATCCTGAAAAAGAACTGCTAAAAAAAATTGTCCTGATGTCGCGGAAACAAAATCCTATACAAAAAATGGTTTTATACTCGGTTTCGGTTGCTGCTGCATTGGCAATAGTTATATTTTCAGGTATTGTTATTCGTCTTACCAATATCAAAGAAAACACCGGATCGAATGCTTTGGCTTTCGATAACGTTACTAATAACAGAAATACTTTTACGCAAATTCATAATACAACTACCATGTTTTCTTCATCTTCAAATCCAAAACAATACACTGCTTCTTCAGAAAACATATCAAATGCAAATTCATCTGCAAACCTAGCGATTATCGACAAAATTGAATCAAAGAAATTTTTAAATGTGGAACTCGCCGAAAAAAGCGATTTTCTGACTTCGGCAACTCTAGAAAAACAAACTGAATACACCGATATTTATTATTATCAGGAACTAATAGCTACCCGAAGAGATAAAGCTAAGCTAACTTCGGAGAATGCAAAATTAGCCGAATACGTTGTGGGTGGCATTAAAAAAGCGGCACGCTCAACTAGTAAAAGTAACGACATTAACAATAATAACAATAAAATTGGGTTTTGGGATATAGCAGGTTTTGGAGTTTATGCCTACAACAAAATTGCAAACGACGACCTGACATTGGAAAGAAAAACCAACGCCTCTGGCAAATTCATGTCAGTTAAATTAACCAAGAGCTATTCAAAAAACCATAAAAAGAAATAACCCATTGTAACAATCTAGAACTCCATACGTCACAAACTAAACTAAACAAACCTAAAGTTATGAAAACCTACAAACTATTAACTGCAACATTTATTGCAATGACTTTTTTGATGGCACCCAACGCAAAAGCCCAAAAAGCCAGCGGCAATGTGATAACCCGCGAAATTCAGATTGGTGATTTTACTGGAATTAATGTATCAGACCCTATCGATTACATTGTTTCGCAAAGCGATAAAAATCTTATAAAAATTGAAACCGACGACAATCTGTTCGACAATATTAAAACCGAAGTGAAAGGGGGTATCCTTTATATTGATGCCAATTCGGCTTTGGGAGCCACAAAACTGAATGTGTATATTTTGGTAAAGGACTTGAAAAATATTAAAATAACCGCTGCTGCATCCATTCGAAGTGACAATACGCTAAAATCAAGCAATCTGCAAATTGATGCTTCGGGGGCTGCCGATGTTAAACTGGATGTGGAGGTAACCAATCTGGTAACTGATGCTTCGGGAGCTGCCAGTGTAAAATTAAGCGGCACGGCTCAAAATCACAACATTCGCGCAAGTGGTGCATCCGATTTGAAAGCCGAGAACCTGAAAACAAAGACGGCTCAGGTGAAAATTTCGGGAGCGTCAAATGCCAAAATTGATGTGAAAGATAAAGTTACGGCAAGTGTTAGCGGGGCTGCCGACCTAAAATATGTGAACAAACCTGCTTTAATCGACCTGATTGAATCAGGAGATGTAATTCCCAATATGGATTCGCTACGCGATGAAACCAATCTGATTATGGAACATAGCGAACAAGAGATGGAAAAAGCTGAAGCCGAAATGGATCGATTGGAAGAAAAACAAGATTCGATTGAACATTTTATGAACCAATCGGAAAGCAACATGGACAAATACTGCCGCAAATCGAACTACGACTTTTGGAAAGGCAGCTCCGACAATGTGTGGATTCACTGGACCGGCATCAACATAGGTATAAACGGCTTTACCGATGCTCAATATAAATTTAAAGTGCCTGCAGCTTACAACTATTTGGCACCCGATTACGGTAAATCGTGGTTTGTTGATTTAAATTTTATTCAATTTAGCGCACCCATCATCAAAAAATACTGGCATTTGGTGACAGGTATGGGCTTCACCATTAATAATTATGTGATTCAAAAAGATTATATTCTGAAACCCAATACCGAATTTTTGGAAGGAAGCATCGACACGTCGGTTACGTATAAGAAAAATAAACTCACCGATGTGTTTTTTCAGGTGCCGCTGTTATTTCAGTTCGATACCAAAAAAATTAAAGGCAGCGCCACGTTTCATGTGTTGCTTGGCGTTGTGGGTGGGGTGCGAGTTACATCGTATACCAAACAAAAATACGAGTTCAACGAATCGAAAAACATAACCCGAACTTTCGACGATTTTAATTTGTCGCATTTTCGCTGGAGTGCTTTGCTGAAATTGGGCTACGGCCCCGTCAATGTGTTTGCCACCTATCAGTTGAACCAAATGTTTAAACCTCACGATGGGCCGCAACTCTACCCCTTTGCTATCGGGATTACCGTGATGGGTTTCTGACAGGGGTTTTGCACAGCTATACCTTTATATATATTCCCCCGTTTTTGATTCAACCGGCTTCTGGCCGGTTTTTTTTTGGATGTTGCGCCAGGTGTACTGCGAAAAAATTTCGTGCTGATGTTTCTCTTTTTTCGAAAAAAAAGCGTAGGTTTGTTGTTCGTAAAAAAACCGGCTAATCTGTTTCTTTTTCATGGACAATTTCATCGTATCTGCACGTAAGTACCGTCCTGCAACCTTCGACACTGTTGTGGGGCAAAACGCTATAACCTCTACCCTAAAAAATGCTATCAAAAAACAGCAGTTGGCTCAGGCATTTTTGTTTTGCGGACCGCGCGGTATCGGCAAAACTACCTGTGCCCGAATTTTGGCCAAAACTATAAACTGCCAACACCTTACCGAAAATTTTGAACCGTGTAATGTGTGCGATTCGTGCCTTTCGTTCAACAATCTTACCTCGTTCAACATTCACGAACTGGATGCGGCATCAAACAACTCGGTTGACGATATTCGTGCGCTGGTGGACCAGGTGCGCATTCCACCACAGGCCGGAAAATACAAGGTGTATATCATCGACGAGGTGCACATGCTGTCGGCTTCAGCTTTCAATGCGTTTTTGAAAACTTTGGAAGAGCCGCCGCCTTATGCCAAATTTATTCTGGCTACCACCGAGAAACATAAAATTTTGCCTACCATCCTTTCGCGTTGTCAGATATTCGATTTTAGACGCATCACCGTCGACGATATTGCGCATCATTTGGCTTTTGTGGCCAAAAGCGAAGGCATCGAAGCCGATGCTGACGGGCTGCACCTGATTGCGCAAAAAGCCGATGGCGCTTTGCGCGATGCCTTGTCGATATTTGATCAGATAGCCATTTCCTCGAACAACCATATTACGTTTCAAACGGTGATCGAAAATCTGAATATACTGGATTACGATTATTATTTTAAAATGACCGAAATTATTTTGGAAAACCGCGTGTTTGATGCACTGAATTTGATTGAAAAGGTGATTGAAAACGGTTTCGAAGGACAAATATTTTTGGCAGGTTTTGCTTCGCACTTGCGCAATGTGCTGGTGAGCCACGATGCTGCCACCCACAAGCTGATGGAAGCCAGCGAAAACATTAAGAACCGTTACAAACAACTGGCATCGCAGTGTAGCGATGGTTTTTTGATTCGCAATTTGGATATCGCCAACAAATTTGATTTCGATTACAAAAACTCGAACAACAAACGCTTGCATCTGGAACTGGCATTCATACAAATGTGCAACGTGAGCACCGCCGCAGCTCCAACACAGCAGCAACCCGAACTAAAAAAAAAGCCTGAACCCCTAGCGCCTTCGGTGGATAACAAAACCGAAACGCTGGAAACGCCCCAAAAAACAGTGGCGGTTGAACCCATACAAGCGGTGAAAGTTACCAGCATTTCGTTTGGCGATGTGATTTCGATTAAAGATAAAAAACCGGATGAAACGCCCGTGGTTAATGATGTTTCGGCCCACTATGGTCGGGAGTCGTTTTCGTTGGCAGCTTTGTGCGAGGCGTGGCTGCTGATGACCAAAACCTACGAAAAACAACCCAGTTTTTATTCGGCTTTGACCAAGCGCAATCCGGAAATTGTTGAAAACCAAGAAATTAGTTTTACATTCGACAGCCGCTTGTCGGTGAACGAATTTTTATCGAAAAAACCCGCCATTTTGCATCAACTGAAATCGACACTCAAAAACGGCGACATCGGCATTACCGAACTTTTGAGCGAAAGCGAAGACTCCACCATTAAACCCTACTCGCCTGCCGACAAATTTAAAAAATTGGTGGAAAAAAACCCCAACCTGCAAGAGTTTAAAGACCAATTGGATTTGGAGATAGAATATTAGGAAGGCAGGAGTTGGCAATTGGCAATCCACAATCGGCAAAGGGTGGGATGTAATTGTTGAATGGTTCTATTGTTTGTTGCCCTTTTGTTATTTGTTTTTTTAGTAGGGTCTTTAGCGGTTTAGGCCGTAACATAAAAAAAAACCTGCGGGCTTGTGGGCGGCGCAGGTTTCTATAATTTAATTTACCATTTTATTCTTTCACAAATTTTTTGACCGAGGCGTTGTTATCGTTTACAACTTTTAAAAAATAAACGCCAAGGGAAAGATTACTGATGTCAATTTCATTGGTTGCATTGGTTAATGCGGTTTGCAATATAAGTTGCCCTTGCAGGGTGTAAATTGCTATTTGGGATTGATTTTGTTGGTTTTCTTGTGTTATCGTTACGGTAATTTTATCTTTTGCCGGATTGGGATAGATAGTTACTTCGCTTTCTGCAGTGGTGTTTTCATCTATGCCTGTTGCATGGGTATATTTTAAAATGGTTCCATTAGTTCCAACAGTGTAGCCCGGTAGCGAATCGATAAAACACATGGCATTTAATGTTTGCACCCCTGTTGCACTTTGTATCCAATTATTGCCTCCATTGTTGGTGCGATATAAGGTCATTGAGTTGAGTCCGTTACCTCCACCCACAAAACCATGATTGGCATCGGTAAATACACAAGCATAAAGTGCCGGTGGAAACGAAAAGGATAAATGATTCCAGGTATCGCCACCATCAATGGTTCTATAAACACCCGATATATCGGTTGTAATAAAACCTGTATCGGGAGTTGGAAAAGTAATAGACGATATTGAAACGATGTTTCCTGCATCCACAGGTGCATTTGTCCAGGTTGAGCCCCCGTTAAGGGTTCTTAAAACGGTGCCATCATCCATTCCAACATAGCCTTTTTGCGAGTTGGTAAAAAATACGGAAGTAAACAATGACATTCCTGAATACTTGTAAATGGTATCCCATGTGGTGCCGCTATTGGTGGTTTTAATTACATAATTGCCAATGTTTGTAGACCAAGCGATGCCATAGCCCGTGGTGGTATTGGGAAAGGATAAACCCCCAACCCATGATACTTCCGGGTTTTTATAGGCGGTATCCCAACTAATTCCTCCATTTACGGTTTTTAAAAGGCATTCGTCTCCTCCACCAAATCCTTTTAGGGCATTAAGAAAAAATAAGCAACTGCCCGGACCTGTACCAATATAGTTCCAGTTAGTGCCACCATTGACGGTTTTATATATATTTCCCGCTTGCGAGCATACATACCCTGAATCGGCCGATACAAAAAATACCGAGGTTAATAATGCACTTGTACCCGATGATTGTGTTACCCATTGGTTTTGGGCTTGTGCAAGGCTTATGCTTAATAAACCTATTGCTAATAAGGTGGTAAGTTTGTTTTTCATATTATGGTTATTTTTAATTATTTTATCAAATTTAATTAATTTAGTTTGTCTAAAAAGTGAACAACGTATTTTAGGCATTGGCATTTCAATAATTGTTACAATTCAATATGATCTGCATAAATGAAACCATCAGTTTATCCTGTCATATTTCTCTCCGGATTTAAGTTCAATGCGAAGCCAGCCTTTTTGTTTATCATAATACACAGCTTTTGCAGCCGTATCCGCATCAAGGTTTGTAAGATTGTAACATCCATAAACGTTGTGGTATAACACATTATTTACAGTTAATGTATCTATATTTGGTTCCCGTGGTATAGAAAATGAATAATAAAAAAGTATTATTCCCAGCCCATCCTCCCAGTCAATATCTATACTAAAAGTGGGCAGATTATCACCAGGAGTTCCACATGAAATATCCATGAAAAATTTACCTGTTTGTCCACTGTCGGTTCTGCTAAATCCAATTGAAATATACTCAAAAGCATTCCATGATAAATCTACACTACTGTTATCCAAACCTTGATAAAGGCGGGTGATGCAATAATTTCTGGGATGATTCAGATTACTCAATAGCTTTATAGTATCCCCCAGATGATAAATATTCCATGTCAAATCTTCGGCTGTTAACCGATACGTAATTTTTTGTTCTTCTTTCTTTTTACAAGAAATTAATAACACACAAAACACGAGTGTAGCAAAAAAAATATTTTTTTTCATTACTGTATTATTTTAGTATAATTTTATCAAATGTAAGCAACTTATTTTGATTAAAAAGTGCACAGCGTATTTTAGGCATTAACAACAAGCAACCTAACACACTTTTCTGAACACTCCCATGTTTTTTGACAAATCAAGCATTTTTAGCGGAAGAAAACTGAGAAAATGAAGCTGAATGAAGAAAAAATACTTCGAAAAGACTTTTTTTGGCTTCAAAAGGTCTTTTTTTCACTTCAAAGGGTTTTGGTTTCACTTCAAAGGGTCTTGAACTCACTTCAAAGGGTCTTGAACTCACTTCAAGAGGTCTTTTTTTGCCATGCTTTGCCTTAAAATTAAAACATGGCAAAAAAACTCAATCATTTTTAGGTATTATGGAAACACAAACTTAAAGAATGGGCAAAATAGTTTTAATCGACGAAGACGACCTCAGGCGAATTTTTCGTGAGGTTCTGGATGAAAGAAAAACATTCATTGGCAATCTGATTGAAAATACGACACCAGCGGATAATTTTCTATGTACAAGCTTATATGATATAGCTCAAGTACTTCATTGCTCATTGCCAAAAGCACAGCATGTGAAAAACTCTATACCAAAGAGCCAATATTTCCAGCATGGGCGCAAGTTTGCAATAAGTAAAATTGTGTTACTAAATTCACATAAGGATATGTACAAATCAAAATAAATAGTAATGTTTAATTTTTAAAACCAAATCAAATGAAAAATCGAAAATTCTATGTAACCATAGACAACATGGTTGATTTCTGCGAAGTAATTGAAAGTAATGAACTTTCTAATGAAATTGTGGGTGTAAGTGAAAATGAAGAAATAATAATTGAAGTGAGTTATGACAGTTCTGAAAGATCTGCAATTTTTGAACTCATTGAGATTACAGATAATGATGATGTTTAAAAAGTAACTATCAAGGGGCTGAAGCCCTGCACATATAAAAAATGAATACAAAAGGCATAAGAATCGAAGTTCCTATTGATCTCCATAATTTATTGTGTGATGAACAACAGAAGAGAAAATCAATCACAGGAAAAATATCTCCCCTTGCAGATATCGTACTTGAGTATTTTACAACAGGTTTGCAGGCAGGTTTACTGGGCTTAAACCATGATTCCGAATATAACAGCGCAACATCAGAGTCTTCAACATTACAAGTGCAAAAGAGAACAATTGAACTTTCAGAAAAGGGAAAACAAGTCGAAGCCACAGAAAGCAAACTGAAAGTATGGGAAAATAATCTGGGAAATTCGGAAAACAAATTAAGGGAACGCGAACAAAAACTCATTGAAAATTATAATGAATTCTACGAGAAAAAAGCTGATTTTGCGAATGAACGGGAAAAAAGCTGAGAGAAGCTTGTTGAAAGTGGAAGTCAAAAGGTGCAATTAGAATTTCACAAAAACGGTCTCAACCAAAAAAATGTTGAAATTCAAGAGTTGAAAGATGAAATAAAATTCTTCAAGACTTCGGTACTTAACATGCTGGACAAAATTGATGACAAAACAAATTCAAACGTATTGCGTGACTGGGTAATTCCAATTCTTCCTTCGGTACTGGTTATTATCGAGTATTTTATTACAAATCAAAACATCAAGTCTATAAATGATATCAAACCATTAATTAATGATGTTAAAGACTTTTTTGCCGACATGCCATCGGATCAGAAACAAAAATATTCAGACATGCTTTTTGATATGCTAAATAATAATAAAAACAAAAAAGACTCAAAAAGACCTGATATCTAAAGCGAGCATAGGTAGCACAGCTATAACGGGAAATAACTGACCTTTTGAAATGTATTGAAAATAAATTATTAATCGGTATAGGGCATGTCTGACAAGGATGGAAAGCCAAAATTTATAATTGGAATGAGTGCAATATGCCTAAATCAAGATATTTATTCAATTCGTCCTCTTAAAAAGTTGCATTTATTACTTGAATTTGGGAATCTTCATATTGTATACCTTGCTAATATCTTCAATATCTCGTATAAACGTGCTCCTCGAAATCTTAAAATCGCAATCCTGCAATTCCGTTTCATAATTCAGCGAATCTTTTATTTCTTTAAACGAGGCACTGCAATTCAATAACTTTTTGATAATGATTCGCTGACGTGCTGTTGATACTTGTTTCGACATAATTCAATTTTTTATTTTCAAGGCAAAGGTAATATGGGGTGTTTCAAACTATGATACACCTCAAAAATATTTTTTTAAAATAGATCAAAAATTTGATATGAAATTTTAAATTCAGTCTGAAAAGACAATTACGAAATCTTTACCATCGGATTATTTTCTATCTAATAAACGATTTATGTGTTTAAAAGACGGGGTTAACATTAATCTAACCTAATAATAACAATGACTTAATCGGTTTTTGCTTTTCTCTATGGAATTTTGCAAGCAATTAAAAAAGGCTAAAAAAAGAAATCTATTTCTAAAAAATTATGAATCAAAAATTCAAATTTAAGCAATGTTTCTGTAGAAGAAATTTTGAATTAAAAAATGTAGTATTAATATGGGTACTCGCTATGCCTTTTTCGGTGTTTGCGCAAACAAATACGTCACCTTATATTATAACGCACGAAGATAGTTTGGCGTTAGAACATGTTATCGTAGAGAAATATTATGTTGCCGATACCTCTGATTATAATAACAAATCAGAAAGTCCACTACCGAAAGGCTCGGTTACGTACCGGATTTTTATCGATATGAAACCCGACTATAAGCTACAGATGGTGTATGGCGATAAAAATCATGAACTCGTTATAGAAACCTCCACACACTTTTTTAATGATACAGAAGCGGATGCCGTTACCGGTTTTAATGTGGATATGAAAAAATTAAATGTAGGTAATATTGCTTTAGATTCGTGGGTTACACTGGGCGCTGCCTGTAGAGGTTTTACGGGAATACCCAGAGCGGAAGACACATCGAAATATTCGTTTATAAGCAATCGGGCTTCGTTAAGCAAATCAGATGGATTGACCAAGGGTGTGCTGCCTGATTTTCTACCTTTTAATTTAGATTTGACCTTTTTTAATAATGATTCCACTGCGAAACGATTTGCAACTACCAACGGCGCTTGGGCTGCTCCGGGAGGGGTGAAAGGACCTACACCTGAGAACAGAGTGTTGATTGCGCAATTGACCACCAATGGCGAACTTTCGTTTCAATTAAATGTTCAGATTGGAACTCCAACGGGAGGCTATGTGAAATTTGTGGCCACCAAACCACTCAACGATGAAATAGAATTCTACGGATTATCTTTTAATAAATCAAATATAAACTAATAAATTTAAACATTATGAAAACAACATTTACAAAACTTTGTTTATTGGGCATAGGTTTTGTGCTCATATGTGCAACACTTAAAGCACAAACCGGATTGGATACAGTAATAGTTGAAAAATACTACATTTCGAATGCAGCCGACTCCGTTGGTAGTGTTGGCGTGCTGCCCGTAGGCTCAGTTACCTACCGGATTTTTATTGATATGAAACAGGGATACACCTTTCAAATGGCTTATGGTAGTGCAGCCCATCCGTTAGAAATTAAAACCACCACTTCATTTTTCAATAATGAAGATAGAGGTGCAACCAATCCCACTTTTACAAAGCCTCAAGCGCGCTTCAATACCGTAATGCTCGATTCGTGGCTAACAGTAGGGGCTGCTTGTGTGGGTAATTTTGGAGTATTGAAATCGGAAGACAATGGCGTTGCAAACGTAGTGAATTCGGATGGAATTTTGCAAAATGCAAATGTAAATGCCGGAATTCCTTTAACCACACAGGATGGCTTGTTAGCAGGTAGTCCGGGAGCTTTTGGCACGATAGGCATTGATGCAGAAATAATGGTTTTTGATGCTGTAAGTCAACAAGGGAATTCTTTTTCAACCACCAATGGAGCATGGTATTGTTTGGCAGGTGCTGTTGGACCCGATACCACCAACAAATTATTAATTGCGCAAATTACAACTAACGGACAATTATCGTTTAAACTCAACATACAATTAGGAACTCCCGCCGGCGGAACCGAACAATATGTGGCAGAAAATGCAACAGGAGCCGAAATTCAACGCGATTGGTTGGCCTACGTTTCGGATACTATTCCCACACCCGTTGGAATGAACGATATAGCCACAAATAATTCATCCATTTCAATCTATCCAAATCCATCCAATGGAAATTATACCCTGGCTATTAGTGCCGAAAATCAAGATGCAACCAATTATTATAGTGTTTATAATTTACTCGGCAATCTTCTTTTTAAGAAAGATCTGAATAATACATTAGATAATTATAAACAAAACATTGACTTGAGTTCATTTCCGAATGGAATTTATTTTATAGAAGTTTCCCTAAATGGCGTTAAAACAACACGCAAATTGATTAAAAATTAATAGGATTTAGTGAAAACAGAAAAATTGGAAATGAACAATTCATTCCTAGTTGGTATCGTATTAGTTTGCCCCAACCTGTTATAAGTTTAGAAAATGAAATTAGTTGTAAGCTTCATAATTTTATATATAGTTATTGTTTCAAACGTGTCTGGGCAATGTGTGTTGCGCGGCAAAGTATCTGATAAAAACGGCGAAACTCTTATAGGAGCAGCCGTGTATCCGAAATCAAAAATGAGTTCGGGAATAACCACCGATATTGATGGGGCTTATTCAATAAAGATACCTGAATCAGGCTCTGAAATTATAGTCATCAGTTTTATTGGATATAAAACTATTGAAGATACCATAAAATGTAGCAAAGGCACATTGATAAAAAACTATGTTTTAGAGTCCACGGTAAAATCTATAAGTGCAGTGGTCGTTACAGCTAAAGGGGTAAAAAATAATGATGCTCAGCTTGAAATAATGAAAATGAAGTCGAGTTCAACCATTGATTTTATTTCGGCCGAAACCATTAAAAAAACCGGTGATGCCAATGTTGCTTCTGCAGTTTCCCGCATAACAGGAGTGTCCACTAACAGCGGCGGGCTAATTACAGTTCGAGGAATGGGCGATCGGTATTTAAAAACTACAATTAATGGTTCTCGAATACCTACCTTAGATCCTTTTACAAATAACATCAAATTAGATTTAATCCCCGCCAGTTTAGTTGACAATATAATTATATCAAAGACGGCTCGACCTGATTTGCCTGGCGATTGGGCAGGTGCTTATATATCTATTGAAACCAAAGATTTCCCGGATACGCTATCCATTTTTACGGAGACGTCTTTAGGATATAATAATCAAACCACATTTAAAGATGTAGTTTCGTCAGAAAAAAGTTCAACTGACTGGCTGGGCTACGATAATGGATTAAGAGAATATAACCATAAAGAATATATTCAATTCAATAGCAATCCTTCCACCTACCAGGAGTTTGTTGCATTGGGATTAGGCGATTATTTAGGTTCATTAGGCATAACAACGTACACGCCGTGGAATGATACCTACACCAAGCTGGGGTATATTCAATTAGGCTTGATGGGGAATGCGCAATTTAACGACCCTGTGGCGTTTCAGAATGCAAACAATCAGTTCAATACCTTAGCGTATCAAGGTAAAGCGTTTGATTTAATTAATGAAAATGCGGTTGGATCGGAAAAGAAATTTAATAACAACTGGAATACTACCACCCGAAAAGCACCCATTAATTATAGTCAAAGTTTTTCCATAGGAAATCAAACCAAGCTATTCGGACGCACATTGGGATATATTGTTGGAATTCGATATTCAAGTTCCGTACAATACGACCCCAACTCTATTCGTAATAACTATTCATTTCAAAATAACTTGCCCGATACCACAACAAGTAAATTTTCAAAATATCAGATGTTGAGTAAAGAAACTAATGGTTGGAGTGGGTTGATAAAATTAGCATATAAAATTAGTAAAAACCACAGTTTGTCTTTTCTTTTTATGCCTAATTTAATAGGAACAAATAATGTGCGTGATGGGAAGTATGTGGAGCCGGCATCTAACGACCCCGTTAATAATCCGCCTTTACTTACGTTTTCAAAGTATCAATTTTACGAATCGCGTAAGCAGTTTATTTATCAATTAAAGTCGGAACATTATTTCCCTGCAAAAAAAGTAAAACTTGAATTTAATGCATCTTATACCAATGGAAAGAGCAATGCGCCCGATTCGAAAAATAATGTATTACATTTTACGGAAGGTTATTTGCCGAGTGATTATGCCATATACTTCACATATCCTACTGATTTAACCCGATACTTTCGATATTTAAAAGATAATGTACTGGATGCTCAAGCATCCGTTGAAATTCCTATCGGAAACAAAACGGATTTAGTTCGAAAGATAAAATTTGGTGCTGCATACATTTATAATTATGTTCAGAATAAAAGTTACGTATATCAATTTAGTAATGGTAATGGGTTTCAATATCCATCCATAGAAACATTAAATAAAATAAATCCAGATTCATTATTTGATATAGTAACCGTTCAAAATGGAACGAATCCGTATCGTTCTGTATATGGATATTATTTTAAGTATGCTTCGCCTGCTGATAATTTCTTTGGGAAAAGCAATACCATTGCAGCCTATGCCATGGCAGATTATTCGATAATACCCAAACTTAGAATATCTGGAGGCCTTAGAGTTGAATATGCTAAAATATTTACCGATTGTTATTTATTCGATTCATTAGGTTTAGCAGCAGATGATTTCAGACGGATAACCACAGATTTTTGGGGATTTACAGTAGATATTCAACCTGGAAATCTGAAACGGATTAGTTATTTGCCAAGTGCTAATATATTAATCAAGTTAAATAACAACGAAACGGCACCCATGAATTTGCGGTTAAATTATAGTCAAACGGTGGCACGACCTAGTATTAGAGAGCTTTCGGAAACTACCTTCTACGATTTTGAATCCAATTCGTATGTAAAAGGTAATTCTCAGTTAAAAATGGTTCAGATTAATAACTACGATTTGCGATTTGAGAAGTACTATAAATCCGGCGATAATGTATCGGCAAGTGTATTCTACAAAGGATTAAAAAATCATATCGAATTATCAAATTGGGGATTTTGCTTATCGTGGATAAACAACCCAAGTTATACTAGTTTGTTGGGATTGGAAGTGGAAGGAGAAAAGAATTTTTTAAAAAACTTTGAATTTAAAGCCAATCTAACCCTGGTATATTCGCAAACAGTATTAAAGGGCGGAACAATATACGACCTGGTAGGTCATATTTTCGACTTAAAAGGGGGTAATCGCCCCATGTTTGGTCAGGCACCTTATGTTATAAATACGATGCTAACCTATAATGCAAAGAAAATTGGCTTATCGGCTACCATCAGCTATAATTTGCAAGGAAGCAAGTTGGTTATTATTACCGACCCCACCAGACCCGATATTTATGAATTGCCACGACATCTGTTAGATTTTAAAATCTCCAAAAAAATCGGGAAACGTTTCGGGATTAGTTTAAAAATACTAGATATTTTGAATGCACCAATCACCAGATCGTATAAGTTTATTGATAACAAATCATACTTTGCGAATATCTGGAGCGATATTACGAATAAAAACAAAGGGGCAAATGATCTTATCTATAGTAAATATCGCTATGGAACCAATCTTGTTTTATCTGTATCGTGGAAACTTTAAAACGTAATTATTTATTACTTAATACATTAATAATCTTAATTCTAACCCTATGAAAAATGTATTTCTTTTTATGGTTGCCGTGCTCACAATAACTGTGTCGCATGCACAAAACGCTATTAAAAGAGTGGTTGTTGAACCGTATTATGTGTCGGATGCTATAGATGCAACGGACACAACAGGTGGCACATTGGCAGTAGGTTCGAAAACGTATAGAATTTATATTCAAATGAACGTCGGCTGTCAATTAATGAAAATTTATGGTGATGCAAATCATGCATTAAAAATAATGAGTACTGCACCCTTTTTTAATAATAAAGATCGGGGTAAAACTTTTGCTAAAGACATTAATAAAAGCAATTATGCCAACAATACTGCTGCCCTCGATACGTGGATGACTTTAGGTCAAACAACCAAAACATCAGCAAACACCTATTTCGGTGTGTTGAAATCGCAGGACACGGATGGTTCTTTTGTGGGCGGAACGAACAACGACGGTGGAAGTGCTGCTATAACGAATGGGTTATTGACCAATAACGATAATCTGGCAGGTATTCCGCTCACGCAAGCTGATGGCATGATGTTGATGACTACGTTGCCAAGCAATTGGTCAGACTTTGGGTTTATTGATATGGCTTCAGGAAATGATTCAACTATATTTGGTTCGGTGAAGGAAGGCAAGGAGTTTATAAGCCACAATGCCTATCTGCAAAACTCCGGTGTAGAGGGTGTTGCTGCCAATGACAATACAGTTCTTGTTGCTCAGTTGACTACAACGGGTGATATTACGTTTGAATTGAATGTAGAAATCAAAGAACTTGATGGCACCATAGGCAAATATGTAGCAAGCGGACCCATAGCAGCCGATGAAAAGCAGAGTCCGTATTTAAAATATCCACCTGATTGCGGTTGTATGGACGCTGCGTTTATGGAATACAGCGATATGTATGTTTGCAGTGTATCCGATTCGTGTAAAACCCGCATTGTGTTGGGCTGCATGGATCCATTGTCGTGCAATTATAATCCCGATGCAAATGTTAATGTTCCAAAATTGTGTTGCTATCCTGGCAATTGTGCTGATCGCGATATTAGTTTAGTATGTCCTGATTTAGGTCAGGGATTTAGAGGAAAGATGAAATTGTTCCCCAATCCGGCTAACAAACAAATTTCAATTCAAACCAATTTAATGGACAATGTGGAAACCAAGTTTGTGATATATAATTCTTTTGGTACAATTGAGTTTGAAAAAAACATGGGTATTGTTTCGGGCGACATTTCTCAAGATGTTAATATTGCACATTTAATGCCCGGAATATATTTAGTTCGCATGATTACGGCCAACTCCGTTACGAGTGAACGATTTATAAAAAATTAATAATTCCTTTTCTATTTTATTTAATATGGGTATGAAAAATAAAAATGTCATTAGAGTTTATGCAGGTGTTATTTTAACTCTATTTGTTTTGTTTTTTATAGTAAGCTGTAAAAAAGATACTCCCACAATTATTGAAACAGGTACTATAACTGATGTTGATGGAAACGTGTATAAAACCGTTAAAATTGGAAATCGCTGGTGGATGGCCGAAAATTTAAAAGTTAAACGATATCGGAATGGTGATTCCATTCAATTTGTAGATAAAGTAGGTTATTATTTAGATTCTGCAACCTGGAATCATACCGATTCCGGAGCCTACTGTGTGATTGATAATTTAAATGAAACGTCTCAGAACTATCAGGGAAAGAAGTTTGGATTTTTATATAATTGGTTTGCGGCAAATGATTCCAGAAATATTGCACCCGAAGGCTGGCATGTGCCGAGTGATGTTGAATGGATAGAAATGGAAGAGTTTTTAGGCATGAGTTCGGATGAAGCGAATAAAGTAAATTGGCGGGGAACGAATGAAGGTAATAAATTAAAAATTGATGGAGGCTCCAATGGTTGGAACCAACCTTCAAATATATACAATGTTTGGGGCACCAACGAAAGTGGATTTACGGCATTAGGCGGTGCATGCTGCATGTTTAATGGTGTTTGGGGAAGCCCTGGAACTTATTCCACAGGCTTCTGGTGGACTTCATCAACAGAACTCGACAAAGCATATTATAGATATTTAGATTATAACAAACCGAATGTTTTTCGGTTTTACGGACAAAAAACCTATGGTTTCAGCATTCGTTGTGTGAAGGATTAAACGTTCTAGTTAGTCTTTCATTTTTTAATCTCCCATCTACTCCAATTTCGCCCCTGAATCAAAGTTAAAATATGATTTTTTTAGCCTATTCAATTTTATGAGATGTTGTACGAGTTTTTGTTTCCATTAATAATAGAGTGTACACAATTTTAAACCATAGTACCGATAAAAAGTATTTATATTTTCCCATTAAAATATAAAATAATGATTGTAATACGAGAGCAACCTTACTTAACTTATAGTTTACCTAAGCACTCAATACTTGATGTTACTTTAACCTTTTTATAATTTATTGATAATGGTTTCTTCATCTACACGTAATATCCAGCATATAATTTTGCATCAAAATAATTAATTTAAAAACTAAAAATGAAAAAAAATGAAAAAGAAAAAATGTACGAATTTAATTTCGGCTGTGGTTATTGCAGTGTTTTCAATAACAACTGGCTTCGCTCAGGTCAACGACCAGAATAACGGAGCAGAATGCGGGTGTCCTGCCGTAGATACAAGGAACCCAGTTGATTTGGGCACATTAGGTGTTGCCTTAGATGCAAATCAAGTTGAAATTCAAGTAGACAGGACTTTGACTTGCGATAATCTTTACACCTTTGATAAAAAGATTTATGTAGCCAATGGAGTAACTCTTACGATTGAACCAGGTACTGTTCTAAAAGGAGCTTACATTGCTACTGCAACTCATGCCGCTGCGATCATTGTTGAAAGAGGTGGTAAAATTATTGCCAATGGGAAACCAAACTGTAAGATTATTATGACAGGTATGGCAGATCCATTGGATGGTACTTATTCTGTTACGAATGTTGGTGATTGGGGGGGATTGGTTATTTGTGGTTTTGCTACAAATAATTTATCACGTGATCGCAACATGTATGTTGCTGGTGTTAATACAAAAAAAGGCACAAAATGGAATGGTGTTGGCTACATAGAAGGTGCTGATAATACAGTGAAAACCTTATGGGGAGCCGGCGATAGTATAGTACCTAATGTTCAAACAGTTTTTAATGATGATGACAACTCAGGTATTTTAAGGTATGTTTCCGTGCGTCATGCGGGTGCTCTTTTAAGTGGAAATTCGGCAGGCAACGAATTAAATGGTATTTCTTTATATTCAGTTGGTCGTGGAACCAAAATTGATCATTGCGAAACAGTGGCTGCTGCTGATGATAATTTTGAAATGTTTGGTGGTACTGTAGATTTGAAATATTGTTCTACATTATATGGTGATGATGACTTTTTTGATTATGATTTGGGTTGGACTGGAAGAATGCAATTTTGTTTTGGTATAGCCGGCGACAGTCTTACCGGATTACACTCTACAGACAACGGTTATGAAGCAGATGCAGATGATGATGGAAGTTGTACTACATTTGATCGTTCGCATCCACTAATATATAACACCACTTTAATAGGTAATGGTCACATGAAACCTACTGCAGATAATAAAGGTCCTGCTGCTATTCAAGCGAAAGAATTAACTGAAGGCGAATTTATTAATAATGTTTTCGTGAACTTCCGTTCGGGTTTGCATCTTTCTGTGGCACGTTCCACCACCGGACCCGGTAAAGGCGGCGATGCTTATGATAACTGGTCAGACAATACTACTGCTTATGTAAACCCAACCTATCCTACCGGTTCAGGTTATGGTGCTGCTCAAAATGCAAAATATCACTCCTTAATTGTAAAAAACAACACTTTTGTTCATTGTAATCTGGTGAATAACGCTGCTCCTAATGGTGCTTCTTACTGGATAACCAAAGGAAACATGACCGCAGGTTCAAATCCCGCAACATTTGCAACTGCTACACCGGCTTCTGCTGCTGATACTTTACAATTTTTTAATGATGGTAACCGTCATCCTGCTACAGTACCTGGAATTGACTGGAATTGGGCATGGAATACAGGTCATACTGATTTCACGGCGAACAAATATTATGCTGTTCCTTCATCTAATTTAACTTCAACCATGACTCCTCCAAACGATGGTTTCTTTGATGTAGTTAGCTACAGAGGTGCTTTTGATGCTACACGTTCAAGCTGGTTATCAACTGACAATGGCTTTATGCTACCCGTTGCAAGTAAATTACAGAACGGCAATCCTACCGATTTAAACAATGATGGTATCACTGACATCAACGATTTCAGTATATTCATTGGTAAATTTGGTCAATTAGATCAGTAAGATTAGATACATACATCTAAATAAAACAATTACGATGAAAAAATTAATCTTTGGCTTCGGCCTCGCTCTCATCTCTATGTTTGTTCATGCGCAAAACGGCTTGGAAAACATCGTGGTGGAGAAGTACTACATTTCGAACGGCGCGGATTTAGCCGGTAGTGCTACTCATGGTACACTTCCTGTGGGTTCTGTTACGTACAGAATCTATGTTGATATGCTCCCCGGATATAAGTTTCAGATGGCTTATGGTAATATGAACCATAACTTAATTATGACTACTTCTACCACATTTTATAATAATACTGATGGTTACAACTCTAACTTACCTACGTATAGCAGAACAAACGCAGCCAAAAACACAATGATGGTTGACTCGTGGTTATCTGCAGGTGGTTGCAGCAGTACCGACTTCGGTGTGATGAAAAGTGAAGACAACGGTGTGAATAACATCGTGAACATCAATGGTATTTTAGCCAATACGGCTGCTCTGATGGGTATTCCGTTGACCACTCAAGACGGTTACATGGCAGGGGTTCCTTCATCTACAACCATTATAGGTATGGATGGAACCGTTCCGGCTGACAATGGTGCAGGAAACGTGTTTGGTGATGGCACTGCCAATGGCAGTTCGTTCATCTTAACCGGCTCTGCATGGTCTTCGCTGGCGGGTGCACAAGGACCCACAGCTACAAACCGCGTTTTGATTGCGCAGATTACTACGGATGGTATCTTTCATTATGCTTTAAACATACAGATAGGTACTCCCACAGGCGGTACAGAAGTGTACGTTGCAAGCAATCCATTAACACCGAATGGTAATGGAATTAATGAAATAAGTATCCCATCTTTAACAGGTACACTGAATGTTGCCCCAACGGTGAGCATCACCAGCCCGGCAAATAACACCAACCTCATTACAGGGAACTCTATCGCAATCAATGCAACTGCTGCTGATGCTGATGGTACTGTTACACAGGTTCAGTTTTTTGTGGATGGTGTTTCTATCGGAACGGATAATCTGACTCCATTTACCGTTAATTACACGGGAGTTACCGGAACACACACACTTACCGCTGTGGCTACCGATAATGATGGTTTAACAACCACGTCGGCTCCGATCACACTTATTGTTGCTCCGAATCAAGCACCTACAGTAAGCATCACTGCACCTGTATCTGGTACAAACTTCACCACAGGCGATGTAGTTGCCATTGCTGCTACTGCTGCCGACGTTGACGGAACTGTGGCTCAGGTTGAGTTTTTTGTTGATGGCACCTCTATCGGCATAGATAATACCTTGCCTTATACAGCTAATTATACCAGCGTGTTAGGACCTCATACCATAGTAGCTCGTGCTACCGATAATTTGGGTTTGTTCACCAATTCTACTACGATTAACATCACCGTTTTGAATAATGTACCTCCCACTGTTAGCATTACCGCCCCTACTAATGGAACGGTTGTTACACAAGGTACAGTTGTTACCATCAATGCTACGGCTGCCGATGCTAATGGTACAGTTACTCAGGTTCAGTTTTTTGTGAACGGCGTTTCTGTAGGTATCGATGCTACCTTACCGTATTCTATCACCTGGACAAGCGTTGCCGGCACGGCTGCTTTAACGGCTGTGGCTACCGATAACTTAGGTGCAACCACCACTTCGGCAGTTGTGAACATAAATGTTTTAGACCCGAATGCATTACCATATCAAATAGGTACGGTTTATAACTCTTGCGCTCCCGAAATTTTTTCGGTGCCTTTCATCGCAGTTGATACCGTTCATAATGTGATTGGTTACGACCTCACTATTAACTGGGATGCCAATATGGTTACACCCACTGGTATCATTACCAAAATGGGCGATTTGATGAATGCAAATTATTTCGATGTTTCTCAATATTACGATTTAGCTAATAGCCGTGTAAACATCGCTTTATCACTCAACCCAAATGCTCCTGTAGGTTCGTTCTTTACCAATGTAGGTAAATTGTTCACTATTGGTTTTTCGAAAAACACTTCGTTCAATGCATTTGATACAACCGTGTTTACAGTTACCAATCTAACTGAAAGCTACTACAATGGCGTTCAAGCTAAATTAGCCACCAACGGCAGGTACATTACTTCGGGCGACAGCACATTTCAGGCGAATCTGGTATTCTGGAATACCAATTTACCCATACTGTATAACGCAGTTAACCCTAATCAATTTCTGATTACCAACATCTATGGTATGGATAACAACTGTGCTAATCAATCTATCGCGGCAGTTCAACCCGATGATTCATTAGGACAGTTTGTTTACGATTACAATAATGGACCTTCCATCAAAATTGATCGCGATATTTTAGGCACTGTCGATTTGATATCGGTGTTAAATGCCGGTACGGACGTGTTTTATGCAAAGAAAGTGATCACAATGAATCCAGACTACGTGCCTAATATTTATAAAATGTTGGCTATGGATGTAAATCAAGACGGTGTGGTGAGTGCTGGCGACGTATCGCAATTGAGCCAACGTATTGTGTTGATGATTCCTGAATTTAAACAAGCCTGGAACTATGATCAAGCAGGTAATCCTTTAGGTCCTCGTTCGAAAGACTGGGTTTTTATAAGCGAATCAATGGCAATGAACTATCCTGATTATCAAATTTCGGCCAACTTCCCGTCTGCCGATGGTATTGGATATTCTAAAACACATGTGCCTGTAGTTCCTACCTGTTTACCTGTTCCTATTCAAATAATTGGTAGTTGCTCGCATCTGCTCCACGAAACCTATCAAGGGGTGATGTTGGGCGATGTTGATGGCAGCTACTTAGGTCATGCAACCGATGGATTTATTAAAGCTGAAACCGAATTAGCTACTGATACCGTGGTATTTGATTTAGCTCACGCCGCATATACTCCCGGCTTTGTTAGCGTTCCGGTATTTTTAAAATCTGCTTCGGTAATTAACGGTGTTGATTTTGCTACTAAATTTAACGAAACGAAATTGCAGTTCGATACCGTGATGGATCAGACCACGTATTTAGACGATTATTCGTACTTCAATACCACTGACCGCACCATCCGCGTAACTGCCACTTCGCTCACCGGTGGAGCGATTCAGGCAAACACAGTACTGTTTATGATTCGCTTTGTGAATCTTGATGGTGCTATGAGCGTTGCCGATTTAGATTCGCTGCACGGTTATATTAATGGTAGTGCAACCATCATTAAAGTAACTACTCCTGCAGTTGGCATCGAAACAAACGATGTGTTGCATTCCATTCAAATCTATCCGAATCCAGCAACGGATGTTGTGAAAGTGATTGTTGCCGAAAATGCAACGATGCAGTTATTTGATTTCAGTGGCAAGCTCGTGTTGGATAATATCAATATCAATGCCAACGAAACCAATTCCATTGATTTAAGTACCTTAGCAAATGGTGTATATTCCATCAAACTATTTAACAATAGTTTCGTGAAATTACAAAAGATAGTTATTGCAAAATAGCTTTGGTTTATGATTTAATGGGAAAGCTCCGGCAGTTTTGTCGGGGCTTTTTTTGTTATGATAAATCGATTTCAAGTATATAGTATTCATAAAATACATCGTGCTAAATGATGATACGCAAAACAAAATTAACTCATTGATAGTAGAAATAGATTAATATTAATAGAAGCCACGGATTCACAAATTAAATCAAAATACACAGATCAGAACCTATAAGGAAAGCTAATGGATGTGAGTTTTACCGTAGCCACTTGCCAGCCTAATACACGTGAGGAAAACGAAAAGATAAAAAATGGCGAAGGCGAGAATTTGTGGAACTACAAGCCCAAAAAAACATCAAGATATAAATAATCATAGGACAATGAAAAATTGGAAAATAATTAGTATGCCTGGTCATAATTACGGCTGTAATAATCTAACTAAAAAATAATTTCTTAATACTATAATAATGTTGACTTAATACTAAAGAAATATAACCTTATTACTTTTGCAAATGTAATTTAAACCACATGTTGAAAATGGACAATAATTTTATTGAACTAGAAAAATTAATTATTATTCAAGAAAATTATTTCGATAATTTAATTGAACTAGGTCTGTTATTTGAAAATTCCGGGCAATATCAAAAAGCATTTGATACGTATAAAAAAGGCTTGGAAAAGGCAGAAACCGCCGTGAGAACAATTCAAGGAACGATGCTTGGACTATTTGATTAATTAACTCTTTTACCATTATTAATGAAGTTTCAAACATTTTAACCGCCCATAAATGGAAACAGATTTGTTAAAAAATGAAAAATCGCTTTCAATTCAAGAAAGTTATTTTGATAATTTACTTGAATTGGGCCTTATGTTTCAAAATTCAGGTAACCATCAAAAAGCTTTTGAAGTTTATAAAAAAGGAATTGAAAGAGCGGAGTTAGGAAAAACAGATATTGTTGAAACAATGCTGGGACTTTTAGAATAAATAAAAAGCAGACTAAATTAACTATATAAACATGGTAACAAAAGTTTTATTTCTTTGTATTCACAATTCGGCGCGTAGCCAGATGGCAGAAGCTTATTTGAAAAAGTATGGTGGTGACAAGTTTTTTGTGGAAAGTGCCGGTCTTGAGCCCGGAAAATTAAATCAAATTGTTGTTGAGGTGATGCAGCAAGATGGAATAGATATAGCCCACAATCAAACAAAGGACGTATTTGATTTTTTTAAGCAAGGTACGATATTTGAATATGTTATTACTGTTTGCGATGCCAAAGCAGCCGAAAGTTGTCCTATATTTCCAGGGATGGTGAAAATAATTAACTGGTCGTTTGACGATCCATCGAAATTTGAAGGGACACATGATGACATAGTTGCACATACACTGATAGTCCGAGATAAAATAAAGCAATCTGTTTTGGGTTTTATCAAAGAACTTGAAAATCATTAATATTATACTTTGCTGAATCATTTAAAACTTTTGGTTTTTCAATCCAGGATTAAAAATGAGTTGTTTAGCTTTAGACAAGATATTGTTCTACACACTTTTCTTCTTAATACTATACCTATTAATAAAAAGATAAGTATTCATTTTATTAATTCTTCCACTTTACTTGCCTAAATTTGCTATTCATATTCGTTGAATGTTGTATAATTAAATGATCGCTAAAAAAATAATACCATGAATGCTTTAGAAATAACAGATACAAAATATCTGCAAACACAAATAATTGAATCATTAACGAATTTTCAAACGATACAAGATAATCGATATCCTGCAAAAGATATCTTGAAAATTGATTTGCATTGCCACGATTTAAACAGTGATGTGCCCGATGAAATACTTGGCAGGATATTAAACGTGCCTGAAACCTGGTTAGAAACGGATGATTTGATTGCTGCGTTGAAACAGAATGGAGCAGATGCGTTTACAATTACCAATCACAATAATGCCCGTTCGTGTTTTGCTTTGCGCGAAAAAGGAATGGACGTACTTGTTGGTGCAGAATTTACTTGCACTGTGCCTGATTATGATATTGGTATACATGTTTTGACTTTTGGTTTTGATGAGGAACAAGAAAAGGTATTAAACAAACGTAGAAAGAACATTTATCAGTTTTTGGAGTATGCTTTTCAAAATGAAATTCCTACAATTTGGGCGCATCCGCTGTATTATTATTCTTCATCGATACCTCCAATAGAGTTCTTCGAAAAATTATCGGTACTGTTTGAGCGTTTTGAAATAATTAATGGACAACGCGATTCGTGGCAGAACATGCTTACAAAAGAGTGGATTGACCATTTAACTCCTAAAAAGATTGTTGAATATGCCAAAAAACATAATGTGGATGTTCACAAATACAGTAATAATCCCTATCAAAAAGCCATGTCCGGCGGGTCGGATAGTCATATTGGCTTGTTTGCAGGACAAACCGGGACGCGCTTATATATACAAAACTTAAGTGAACGATTAAAGCACAACACCCCTTCGGAACTGGCCCTTGAAGCTCTAAGAGCAGGTCAAATGGTTCCCTACGGTTCGCATAATAATTCTGAGAAACTTACGGTGGCTTTGCTCGATTATGTGTGCCAAATCGGTTTAAACAAAAAAGATCCGGGATTGCTGCGCTTGCTTCTGCATAAAGGCAGCACCACTAATAAAATATGGGCATTGATCATTTCCAATGCTTTTTCGGAATTGCAGCATCATAAGGTTACAATGAAGTTTATTGAGCTGTTTCATAAAAGTATTATGGGCAAACATCCCAATAAAATGAAGCGTTTATTTATTTCGCGAGGGTATAAGCCCGTTTTTGATGAGGCAGTTAAAATTGCCGACGCATATACAGAAAAAAGTGGCAAGAATATTAACATACTACAAAGTTCAATTAATACTATTCACACGAATCTGGTGGAGCTGCTCTACAGTCGCTTTAATAAGAAGCTGAAAGATTTAACTGACAAAGGCACGTTTCAAGATATGGATTTCAATACACTAATTAAGCAAATTGAAGTGCCGAGTGATTTGCGTGCTCTGTTAGGTAAAAATGACAGAAAGGATAAACACCGACCGGATGTTAAAGGTTTCTTAGATGGTTTGTCGTTTCCCTTTTTGGCATCAAGTTTAATGCTCGCAGCACATTACACCAGCACCAAAGTATTATATAATAACCGGCCCTTGTTGAATCAATTTGCAGAGAAATTAGACAAATTTAAGCATCCGAAACGCATGCTTTGGCTTACAGATACTTTCTACGATAAGAATGGTGTTTCCATGTTTCTGCAAACACTACACCGCGAGATTAAATTGCGAAACCTACCCATCGATATATTAGTATGCAGCAACACCATTCAACCTGACGACCATTTAATAGTTGTGAAACCCGTGTTAGAATTCAACCTGCCTATGTATAATGATCAAGAAATCAATATTCCTAATTATCTGGAGGTGCATCAACTCTTCCAACGGAATGAATACGATCGGGTGATGTGTTCCACAGAGGGAGCTATGGGTTTGGCTGCTATGTATTTGAAGCATGCATTTACGGTAGAAACGAATTTCTTTATACATACTGATTGGATTATGTTTGCGCAAAAGGTGCTGAACTTAGAACACGATAACATTAACCGCGCACGCAGGATGTTGCGGGCGTATTACAGGAGTTTCGATCAGGTGTTTGTGTTAAACACAGATCAGCAGAAATGGTTAACAGGCAAGCACATGGAGATAGCACCGGAAAAGGTACATCTGACGGCGCATTGGGTAGATGATTTTTTTATCCCACATCTACCCAATAAAGAAAAGCTATTCGGGTTGAAGCAAAATGAGCCTGTGCTTTTGTTTGCCGGACGCGTGAGTAACGAAAAAGGAGTTTTGGAATTGGTGGATGTATATCGCGTTATTCAATGCAAAATCAAAAATATACGCCTAGTAATTGCCGGAACCGGACCTGCAGAAACCGAACTGAAGCAGGCATTGCCCGAAGCCATTTATTTAGGATGGATTGACCACCGACAATTGCCCGAAATATATTCGTCGGCTGATTTGTTGGTGTTACCCTCTAAGTTTGATACGTTTAGTTGTGTGGTGTTGGAAGCCCTGAGTTGCGGTTTGCCGGTGGTATCGTATAGAACCAAAGGACCGAAAGACATCATATTAGATAAACAAACCGGATTTCTGGTGAGCAATGTGAAAGAAATGACCGAAAGCATCATAGCTTATTTCGAAGATAAAAAACTTCAAAAGGAATTTAAAGAAGAAGCTTTGATACGCGCAAAAACATATACCTCAGATAGTATATTGCAAAACTTAATGAACGATGTCCATTTCTTCAATCAAGCATGAAGATGCTGATTTTGTGTGGTGGAAACACGGTGTAATATATCACATCTATCCTCTGAGCTTTTGCGATGCTAATGCCGATGGGAAGGGCGACTTACAGGGTATCATCAATAAGATCTATTACTTAAACGATTTAGGTATTACAGCTATCTGGCTTTCTCCCATATATCAATCGCCGCAAAAGGATTTTGGCTACGACATCAGCAATTATTACGAAATAGATCCGATTTATGGCAGGATGGCTGATTTTGATGCATTGGTTGCTGCCTGTCATCAATTGAACATTCGCATAATTATGGATTTGGTGTTGAATCATACCAGCGACGAACATCCGTGGTTCATCGAATCAAAATCGTCGCGCGATAATGAAAAACGAGATTGGTATATCTGGAGCGATGGTTTGCGCCGCAAACCTGTGAATAACTGGCAGAATGCTTTTGGGGGCAGTGCCTGGGTGTATCATCGCGATAGCGCTGCTTACTATATGCATAGCTTTTTAAAAGAGCAACCCGACCTAAATTGGCGATGCGAAGCTATGGCACAAGAGTTTGTGCATATTATTGATTTTTGGCTTGAGAAAGGCGTAGATGGCTTTCGCCTAGATGTAATCAACTTGGTTGTAAAAGATAAACGCTTGCGGTCGAACCCTATGTTCATGTTTATCCCGTGGTTCCAAACGCATGTATATAACAGAAACCAGCGGGGTGCATTTAAATTGATTGAGCAATTACGAAAACATATTGATACCTACGACCATCGGATGTTGATTGGCGAAATATACGTGTTGCCCCCCGGCAACACCAAAATGGTGATGAAATACGTGAATAAGAAGAAGAAACGGCTGCATTTGGCCTTCGATTTTTCGTTGGTGTTTCGCCCATTCAATGCTCGTATATATTATAAATACGCCAACAAATGGAATAAAAAAGGGGCGAAAGTGGAATGGGCCAGCCATGTGTTTTCGAATCACGATTTGGGGCGCAACATCAACCGCATATGGTTTCGGAGAAATAAGGCGGAAGTGGCCAAACTGATTGCGCTGTTTCAATTCACCCTAAAGGGAACACCTTTTGTGTATTATGGAGAGGAAATTGGCATGCGGAATGTGAAAATACGGAAGCAGGAATTAAAAGACCCGCTGAGCAAAAAGCTTTGGCCCGTGTATAGCGGACGCGACAAGTGCCGCACGCCCATGCAATGGGATGAGACGCCAAATGCCGGATTTTCGATGGTACAACCCTGGTTGCCGATTGATAAGAATTTTAAAAAGCTGTGTGTGGAAGCGCAATTGAAGAGCGACGATTCGATGCTGCAACATTATAAGTTCTTGATTGCCTTGCGGAATGCACAACCGGCTTTGAATCGGGGTGAATGGATTCCGTATATCAAAGGGCGCGATGGCATTTTGGCGTATCATCGTCGGCATCTGAACGATGAGTTTTTAATCATCATCAACTTTAAAGCACAACAAAAGTTGGTGATTTTGCCCAACATCATTATTTATAAAGTAATCTACTCTACTATTGATGGAGCTGTGGATAGTATTTGCCGCAACGTGATTTTAATGCGTAAATCAGAAGGCGTTATATTGCAACCCGTATTTGATTTTGCGAATTATGCATCAGAATAAGTTTAGGTTAATTTTATATTATGTTTATATTAAGTTTACTTGTTTCAATTGTTTAAATGTTTAGTGAATGTATCATTTGGTTTACTTTTGTTGCAATGAATTTATTTTATGAACTACACTAATTTTAAAATACTTGTTGTTGACGATGAACCCGATGTGTTGGAGTTGTTGGAAACGATACTGAAGCGCGAAAACCTAAGCGTGTTTACCGCAAGCAACGGGCACGATGCTTTACGCATAGCAGCCGAAATTAAGCCTGAACTGATTATTTTAGATGTGATGATGCCGGTGATGGATGGGATTGAAACGTGCCGTGAATTGAAGAAGCTGGCGGTGCTCAACAAATCGATCATCACATTTTTAACAGCTCGGGGCGAAGATTATTCGCAAATTGCGGGCTTCGATGCCGGTGCCGACGATTATATTTTAAAGCCGATTAGTCCGCGTGTGCTCACACGTAGGGTTAAGGCGCTGTTGCGACGTTTTATACCGGTTGAAGATTCATTTGATAAAAAAGTTGTGGGCTCTATTGAAATCATTCGTGATCGGTATTTAGTAGTTGCCCATAATCATGAAGTGAATCTACCTAAAAAAGAATTCGAATTGCTTTGGTTATTAGCATCTAAAGTAAATAGAGTGTTCACGCGGCAAGAAATATTTACAACGGTGTGGGGCGATACCCGCTCGAATGCGCGTACGATTGACGTGCATGTGCGCAAGTTGCGCGAAAAACTTGAGATCAACAACATTAAAACCGTGAAAGGCATCGGTTATAAATTTGTGATATAGCATCCATTATCTTATCTGTGTAGATCATTAAGTTATTTATTATGAGCGAAAATATACAAATTCTATTGGTCGACGACGAGCCCGATATACTTGAGTTTTTGAGCTATAATTTAGTGAAAGAAGGCTTTATAGTTTATACGGCCAGCAATGGACAAGAGGCACTTGAGTTGGCCATTAAATTGAAACCTGCGCTTATTGTGCTCGATGTGATGATGCCTGGCATGGATGGCATTGAAACCTGCCTGGAAATGCGCCGTGTAGATGCACTGAAGCCAACCTTAATTATATTTCTGACCGCGCGTGGCGAAGATTATTCGCAAATTGCCGGATTAGATGCGGGTGCCGACGATTATATTGCCAAGCCGGTGCAACCTCGCGTGCTTGTGAGCCGAATTAAAGCCATGTTGCGCAGAGTAAAACCCGAAACTGCCGAAGGTGTGGCTGCCATTCATATAGGTGGCTTGATTATTGATCGTGAAAAGTATGTGGTGATGAAAGGTCAACAGGAAATTAACTTGCCACGCAAAGAGTTTGAATTATTGACATTATTGGCTTCGACACCTAACCGCGTGTTTTCGCGCGATGAAATTTACACCCGCATTTGGGGCGACGATGTGATATTGGGTGAACGCACCATTGATGTGCATATTCGTAAGCTTCGCGAAAAAATTGGCGGTGAAAATATTAAAACGATAAAAGGTGTGGGATATAAATTTGATGATTAAACAATGCAGCAATTATATATTGATAATTCAACTTATGTAACTATAATACACCTGATAAAAGCTTCATTTTGTTCTGTATATATTGCTTTTAGTGTTTTCAATATTAAATATACGACCGTAGATATGAACGATCGCAGCTGCGCTATTTAATATAGCCTTGGCATATTGCAACAACACATTAGCTTTATATTACATCCCATCAGCATTATTCAATTTCCGCTTTGCATTATTCAACATCCATCTACCTAATTAAAGAACACGGTAGCGTATGTGGCATTCGCTTCAGGCTTCAATCAATCGCATAGGCGCTTTTCGGCATCATGAAGGGGATGTCCTGACTTCTGACACTTTCGTGATTTAGTGCTGTATAAATTTTCAATTAATTAATATTTAAAATGATGCAACGTGGTATTTTGGATTTTACCGCACTAACGACTATTTTTGCGACATGTTATCTGTTAGAAAAGTCAAAACTAAATCAGGAGCCACCGCTGTTCAAGTGGTTCAATATATTGGGCACGGATGTAAATTTTTTAAACATATTGGCAGCTCAAAAGACGATTTAGAAATAAATATATTGAAGGAGACAGCTCAAAAATGGATTTCGGCAAAAATCTCACAGACAAGATTATTTTCCGAACAAAGGCAAAAAATTTTAGTTATTGAAATGGGCGAATGAGTCGCTGTAACCCATAACTTTTCCTATCAATTTTTTATTTCATGCTTTAAGGAGTGTGGCTTAACCCTTCTTCCACAGTTGTTGATTGATTTGGCTGTGATGCGTCTCATTGAACCTGTTTCAAAACAACGTTCTATTGAGTTGCTGTCTCACTATTTTGACATTCATTATTCGCAGCGTTTTTATCGCAATATTCCAAAGTTTATAACACTTAAATCAGTTATTGAACAATGCGCATACAGGGTCGCTCAAGAAAAGTTTAACGAGCCTTTTTATTTTGTCTTGTATGACGTCACGACACTGTATTTTGAGACTTTTAAAGCAGACGAACTCAAGATCCAAGGCTTTTCAAAGGACAATAAATTTCTTCAGCCACAGATTGTAATTGGTCTGTTGGTAACTCAATCAGGATTTCCGTTAACATACGAAGTCTTTTCAGGGAATACTTTTGAAGGAAAAACAAATTAGAGTCCTAAAAACAATTCAACAGTAAAACAATTTCACACCACCATGCACCTTTACCACTTTCTCCTCAAGTACTCCAGGCACTCCAAGTACTCTAGGCACTCCAAGTACTTTTGGCACTTTAGGCACTCCAAGTACTCTAGGCACTTCCGAATTCTAACCCCTTAAAACGAAACCACCTCCCCCATCAGTGTGGCCGAAGTGCAATCGGTGATTTTCACCAGCACATAGTGGCCGGCTGTGTGTTGCAGGTCGGTAAACACCACCACTTTGTTGTGCGCGGTGCGGCCCCACAGTTGCGTTTTAGAGCGTTTCGACACGCCTTCGATAAGTACAAGCATGCTTTGTTGCAGGTCTTTTTTGTTGCTTTCCAGCGAAAGTTGATGTTGCAGGGCAATGATTTCGTTCAATCGTTTGGCTTTGGTTTGTTCGGGCACATCGTCGGCAAATTGTTCGGCGGCGCGGGTTCCGCCACGCTCCGAATATTTAAACATAAAAGCATAATCAAAATGAGCCAGCCGCATAGCCGAAAGGGTATCCTGATGATCGGCTTCAGTTTCGCCACAAAAACCGGCAATAATATCGGTAGAAATGCTGCAATGAGGCATCGCTTTCCGTAGGGCTTGTATGCGGTTAAGATAAAATTGGCGGGTGTAGTTGCGGTTCATACGGCTGAGCACGGCATCGGAGCCCGATTGCATGGGCAGGTGTATGCTGTTGCAAATGTTGGGGTGCTTGGTCAAAGTGGCAATAAGTTCGTCGGTCAAATCTTTTGGATGCGAAGTAGCATACCGTATGCGCAATTGCGGATCCACCGCGGCCACCTGCGCTATGAGTTGGGCAAAACCCACACCATTATAATTATAGGAGTTCACGTTTTGCCCCAGCAGGGTGATTTCGCGAAAACCATCGGCAAACAACTGTTGGGCTTCGGCCACAATGGTTTCGGGTGCTCGGCTGCGTTCTTTGCCGCGGGTGTAGGGCACCACGCAGTAGGAACAATAGTTTTGGCACCCACGCATAATGGAAATAAAAGCCGAAACGTCGTTGGTATCTAGCCTCACCGGGTTGATGTCGGCATAAGTTTCTTCGGCAGATAGCACTATGTTGAAAGCCTTGCTACCCGCCTGAATGGATTCGATGAGTTTGGGCAACTCGCGATACGCGTCGGGGCCCACCACCAAATCAACCACACCACCGGCAAACAATTCATCTTTCAGGCGTTCGGCCATGCAACCGAGCAAACCCACTACCAGGTTTTTGTTTTTAAGTTTCAGTGCTTTCAAATGTTCCAGGCGGTTCCACACGCGTTGTTCGGCATGTTCGCGAATAGCACAGGTGTTAATCAAAATCAGATTGGTTTTTTTTAAATTGGGTTCAAATTCATAAAAATGGTCTTTTAAAACCGACGCCACTATTTCGCTATCAGAAAAGTTCATCTGACACCCGTATGTTTCAATAAAAAAACGCTTCTTTACCATAAATTTCTAATGTTTTGCAAAGGTAGGCAAACAAACTTTTGTAAAAATAAATTGTAGTTGAAAAAATATTTTTGTTTTCCTTTGCAAAAATTTCATCCTACACAATTTCAAAAAAGCATGATCAAAAACCTTGTAATCGTTGAGTCTCCTGCTAAAGCAAAAACTATTGAGAACTTTTTGGGCCCAGACTATACTGTGAAATCCTGTTTCGGCCATATACGCGATTTATCGAAAAGCGAAATAAGTATCGACATCGAAAAAGGCTTTTTGCCCAACTACGAAATTCCGACCGACAAAATAAAAGTGGTAAACGATTTAAAAAAGAGTTCGAAAGAAGCCGAAACCGTGTGGCTTGCCTCCGATGAAGACCGCGAAGGAGAAGCCATTTCGTGGCATTTGGCCGAAGCACTTCATTTGGATAAAAGCAAGGTGAAACGCATTGTTTTTCACGAAATCACCAAAAACGCCATAACCGAAGCCATTTCGCATCCACGCAGCATCAACAAAGATTTGGTGGATGCACAGCAAGCCCGCCGCGTGCTCGACCGCCTGGTGGGTTATGAGTTGTCGCCTTTGCTGTGGCGAAAAATACGCCCGAGTTTGTCGGCAGGCCGCGTACAGTCGGTGGCTTTGCGCCTAATTGTGGAGCGCGAAGAAGAGATTCGCAATTTTAAAGTATCTACATTTTATAAGGTATCCGGAATTTTTTCGATAGCAAAAGATAGCAAAACACATAAAATAAAAGCCGAACTGTCATCGCGATTCAAAACCAAAGCCGAAGCCGAAGCTTTTCTAAAAAAATGTATAGGTGCCGAATTTGCTGTACGCGATGTGGAAATGAAACCCTCGCGCAAATCGCCAGCCCCCCCTTTCACCACCTCCACCCTGCAGCAAGAAGCCAGCCGCAAACTGGGTTTTTCGGTCACCAAAACCATGGTGGTGGCGCAGCAACTTTACGAAAGCGGAAAAATAACTTATATGCGTACTGATTCGGTCAACCTGTCGAACATGGCGCTGAGCATGGCCAAAAAAGAAATTGAAACCGCTTATGGCGAAAACTATGTAAAAATACGCAACTACAAAACCAAAAGCAAAGGTGCGCAAGAAGCCCACGAAGCCATTCGCCCCACCTATTTGAATCAAACAAGTATTTCGGGCACCAAAGACCAGGAAAAACTGTACGATTTAATTTGGAAACGCACCATCGCCTCGCAAATGAGCGATGCCGAACTCGAAAAAACCAATATAAATATAGGTAGTCGTTCGTTTACCGAAATTTTTGTGGCCAGTGGCGAAATCATCAATTTCGATGGATTTTTGAAAGTCTATCTTGAATCGTCTGACGAGGAAGATGAAGAAACCCAAAAAGGCCTGTTGCCTCCCATTGTAAAAGGCGATGTGCTCGATTCCGACGAAATTTCGGCTATGGAACGCCACACTTTGCACCCGCCACGCTACACCGAAGCCAGTCTGGTAAAAAAACTCGAAGAGTTGGGCATCGGGCGTCCGTCAACCTACGCACCCACCATAACCACCATTCAAAAACGCGAATATGTGGTGATTGAAAGCCGCGAAGGTGTGAACCGCAATTTTGTGTGCCTTGTGCTTAAAAATAACAAACTGTCGGAAATAACCAAAGCAGAAAACACCGGCTACGAAAAAGCCAAACTCATACCTACCGATATCGGGGTTTTGGTTACCACCTTTTTAACTGAACATTTCAAAAACATACTCGACTATAACTTTACAGCCAAAGTTGAAATAGAATTCGACGAAATAGCCGACGGGAAAAAGATATGGAACCAAATGATTAAAGAGTTCTATTTCCCTTTCCACGAACAGGTTCTTGAAACACAAAAAACATCGAAAAAAGTGAGCGGCGAACGCTTGCTGGGCCTCGACCCGTCCACAAGCAAAAATGTGTATGTAAAACTTGGCCGCTATGGACCCATGATTCAGATAGGCGAAAACACCGACGAAGAAAAACCAAAGTTTGTGGGTTTACTGAAAGGACAATCCATAGATACCATTACGCTGAAAGAAGCATTGGCCTTGTTTTTATTCCCCAAATTGCTCGGAAAATATAAAGATTTAGATGTAACGGTCGGAATCGGACGGTTTGGTCCCTACATAAAACACAATGGAACCTTTGCATCGCTAATGAAAACCGACGACCCATCAAAAATAATCTTGAGCCGTGCCATTGAACTAATCATTGAAAAAAGTTTGAAAAACGAAAAGATTATCATAAAAGAATTTGCCGAAAATGCCGATGTTCGGGTGTTAAATGGTAGGTATGGTCCCTATTTGGTGGTAGCAAAACTAAATTATAAAATTCCGAAAGATAAAAAACCCGAAGAACTTACTTTGGCAGACTGTTTAAAAATTTCCATCGAAACTGAATCAACTAGTAAATCGAAAAGAACCTTCGGTGGCAAAAAAACCGTAGCACCAAAAAAATCAGCAGCCACCAAAAAAAACACTACATCAAAAAAAACTACCGCAACAAAAAAAGCCTCTTCAACAAAAACTAAATCGAAAACCACAAGAAAAAGCACAAAATAATTATGGACATTTCAATTTATTTTGAACCGGTAAAGATTAGTACCATTATTGACACCGAAAACCTGCACCCAAATCAGTTTTACAATTATGTGAAGATTTATGGCACCGAAATGCCTTTTCCTGATAGCGATGAAATTGATATTGCGATAATAGGTGTTAACGAAGGTCGTGCTTCGGTCAACAATGCAAAATGTTCGCAAGCTCCTGATTCCGTCAGAAAATACCTCTACAATTTGTACAAACCAAATTTCAATCTGCGCATAATGGATTTGGGCAATATCAAACCTGGCAAAACATTAAAGGACACCTATTATGCCTATTGCGATGTGGTAGCAACATTGCTTAAAAAAAACATATTGCCTGTAATAATCGGCGGAGGACAAGACCTTACCTATGCCAATTATCTAGCATACGAATCAATTGGCAGAATCATAAATATTGTAACTGTCGACCCTGCATTTGATTTAGGAGATACCGAAAGCAGTTTATCATCAAAAACGTATTTAAACAAAATTATTACACATCAACCCAGTTATTTATTTAATTTCACAAACATTGGTTATCAATCCTATTTTGTCGATTACGAAGCTGTAGAGCTGATGAAGAAACTATATTTTGATGTCTACAGATTGGGGTTTGTGCAATCAGAAATTGAAGAAGTAGAACCCATGGTTCGCAATGCCGATATGATTTCGGTAGATATTTCCTCTGTACGACAGTCCGATGCTCCCGGCAATGGCAATGCCTGCCCCAATGGTTTTTATGGAGAAGAATTGTGCCGCATCATGCGCTATGCCGGTTTGAGCGACAAACTCAGTTCCATTGGTATTTACGAAATAAACCCAGAAAAAGACAACAATGGTCAAACAGCACATTTAGCTGCACAGGCAATTTGGTATTTTGTTGATGGCTTTTATAATCGCAAAATGGATCTCCCTGTAAAAGACAAAAAAGATTACATAAAATACCGAGTGATGATTAAGCAACTTCAGAACGAAATTGTTTTTTTTAAAAGTAAAAAAAGTGATCGATGGTGGATGGAAGTGCCATGTCCTACAAAATTAAAATCAAAATACGAACGCCACTATTTGGTTCCATGCTCCTATTTGGATTATCAAACAGCGATGAAAGAAGAAATTCCTGACCGCTGGTGGCAAGCCTACCAAAAATTAATGTAGTATACGCCTCGCAAAATATTTTATTTGTAAACCATCGGGAAACACCATGTCGGGTTCATATAAAAAAATGATTCATACTAAAAATATTATTTTTCATTTTAATTCTTGTAAATCATAAAAAAAATTATCTTTGCATAGTGAAACCTTTTTTTTATAAGAAGGTATATAGTGATGTATTTTTCGCTAAATTATAGAATGTTCTTATTTTATTTGTTAACAATGAATTAGAATAAAAGCAGAAATTATTTTGTACTTTTTATTAACAAATGTTTGTTAATATGAGAAAAGATGCGTTACTTTATGCCCATTTTTGATTAATAAAAGAAAACCATATGAAAAAAATCTACTTAGTAATTCTTTTCTTTTCATTTTCAGTAATCGCTTTTGCACAGCAAGAGTCGCAATTTACGCAAAACATGTTTACAAATATGTTTATAAATCCTGGTTATGCAGGCATTAATAAGCAAATTTGTTTAACAACCTTGTATCGTCAACAATGGACCGGATTTACCGATACTTATACTGATATATCAGGTGCACAACAAACCCATAAAGGTGCTCCGCAAACCATATTACTCTCAGTAGATGCTCCAATTCGTGCCTTGCGTGGTGGAATAGGATTATCAATCTTTAGCGACAAACTTGGTTTTGAAAGCAATCTTGGGGTAAAACTTGCTTATTCTTATCATCAACCATTACCACTTGGTGTTTTAGGAATTGGAATTCAAGTTGGATTTTTAAATAAAACCATCGACTTTACTAATTTCAACCCAATACAAGCAGATGACCCATTATTAATGAATCAGACTGGGAAAAAGTCTACATTTATCACAGATATAGCAGCTGGCTTGTTTTACAATATACCAGGGAAGGCTTATGTAGGCATATCATCAACGCAATTAATTCAAAGTAAAATTAAAGTTTCTGTTCCTAATATTGACTCGAAACTTAAGAGAACTTATTATTTAACAGGAGCATATCATTGGACCATACCCGGAGCTCCAAATTGGGAACTCAGTCCTTATTTATTAATAAAAACAGATTTTGCATCTGCACAATATGATATTACTGCAATGTGTAAATGGAAAAACATGATTTGGGGAGGTATTTCCTATAGAGTTCAAGATGCTTTTGCGATTATTCTTGGAGCATATCCTTTCAATCAACCCAGCATGAAACCAGCATTACAGCAATTAAGAATTGGATATTCATATGACATTACTACATCAGCTCTTGGTAAAGGTGGAAGAAGTAGTGGCACTCATGAAATTATGTTAGGTTATTGCTTTAAAATTGTTACGAATCCAAAAATTACAAAATACCTTAATGTACGATTTTTCTAAAAAATTATTAAAAACGAAACAATAATTATATTTTTGCGTTTAGAATGATATAAACTACAAAAAAGCGAGTACAAAATATAAAAATAGTAAGCAAAAAATCATAAATATGAAAAAATTCCTGATAATTATAGCTTTTTCTGCAATTATCTTTCTTGTTAGTTGCAAAAATAATGGAAGCGGAGAACTAATAGGAGTTCAGGGTAGGGAAGGATTTTATCAACCGACCCCTTATGGAATGTTGTTTATTCCTCCCGGTAGTTATCAAATGGGTCCAAGTGATCAGGATGTTCCATACTCCATGACAGCACAACAAAAAACTGTTACGGTTCAGGCTTTTTATATGGATGAAACTGAAATAACAAATAATGAATATCGTCAATTTGTATTTTATGTAAAAGATTCTTTAGCAAGAGAACTGCTGGGCGGTGTAACTCCCGAAGATTGGTGGATTGAAGAAGATAAATATGGCGAACCAATGGACCCACATCATTTGAATTGGGAAACCCGTTTGAATTGGGATGATTTGGAGCAAGAAGAAATAGAAGCCTTAGAACCTTTATTTATGCCTGAGCATGAAAGATATTTCAGAAGAAAAGAAATTGATTCAAGAAAACTGAATTACGAATATTATTGGGTAGATTATAAAGCCGCTGCACGTAAAGATTTTTCATCAGAAGCACTGGCAACTCAAGACCAAGCTGACCATGATTTATCAAGTTTGGCTAATCGCCCACAAGGTGTTAAAGACCGTTCTGTTTTTATTAAAAAAGATGTAATTAATGTTTATCCTGATACACTTTGTTGGGTTCATGATTTTACATATTCTTATAACGAGCCGATGTTAAATTATTTTGTTCATCCAGCTTATGATAATTATCCGGTGGTTGGTGTAAGTTGGAAACAAGCGCGTGCATTCTGTATTTGGAGATCAAATATGCTCAATGAATATTTAGAAACTAATGGTGATGTTCGCGTCAATGATTTTCGTTTACCAACAGAATCAGAATGGGAATGGGCTGCGCGTGGTGGTTTAGACCAAAGCCCCTATCCTTGGGGAGGGCCATATATCCGTAACAGTAATGGCTGCTTTTTAGGAAATTACAAACCTTTGCGAGGAAATTATCTTGATGATGGTGGGATTCAAACGCTTATTGTTGCTCACTATGCACCAAACGATTTTGGATTGTATGATATGGCTGGGAACGTTGCTGAGTGGTGTCAAGATGCTTTTGACGAATCAGCATATAATTTTGCCCACGACCTTAATATGGTTTATTCCTATGAAGCAAAAAAATCAGATCCTGAAGTCTTGAAAAGAAAAGTTATTCGAGGTGGATCATGGAAAGATATTGGATATTATATGCAAACAGGAACGCGAACATACGAATATCAAGATACTGCAAAATGTTATATAGGGTTTAGATGTGTTCAGACATATTTAGGTCGTCATATTGATGACGGGTCCGGTTCATCAAATGTTTACAGATAGGAAATAATCATAGTTCAATATAGTATTAACCAATTAAAAAATAACAATTAAATTATGGGAATTTATAATTTAGTAAGAAGTAAGGGTTACAAACAATTTATGGCCAAATTATATGGCTGGGGTGCATCAGTAGTAATTTTAGGTGCTTTATTTAAAATCAATCATTATGCAGGAGCTGATTTAATGCTTATCTTTGGTCTTGGTACCGAGGCATGTATTTTCTTTTTCTCAGCATTTGAACCATTGCATGTTGAGCATGACTGGTCTTTAGTTTATCCTGAATTAGCAGGAATGGAAGATCTTGAGCATGGCAAAAAAGGAAAAGAATCAAAAAAACCTTTAACTCAACAGTTAGACAAAATGTTGGAGGAAGCAAAAATTGGACCGGAACTCATAGCAAGTTTAGGGGATGGTATGAGAAATTTGGGTGAAAATGCTTTAAAATTGTCTGGTGTTGCAGATGCTGCTTCAGCTACAGATGGCTATGTTACGAATCTAAACACCGCTGCAGGTTCTGTTAAAAACTTATCTGATGTTTATAACAAAACTGCTATCGTTTTAGAAAAAGACATTGCAACCACCGAAGAATTTGCAACTAATGTCAAAAATGCATCCTCAACTGCTAATAATTTAGCAGCAGCATATAGCCAAGTTGCAGAAAATATACAAAAAGATATTAATGCTACCGAGGCTTATGTTAACAGCATTAAATATGCTACTGAATCTGCTCATAGTTTGGCTGATAAATATGCTAAATCTGCCGAGTCATTAACAAGGTCAGCTGATGCTATTGATTTTTCAGCAGTTGATGGAAAAGTCTATGGTGAACAAATTCAGAGAATTTCTAAGAATTTAACAGAATTGAACTCAGTTTATGAACTTCAGTTAAAAAGTTCTTCTGATCAGCTCCAAAAAACAAATCAAGTTAAAGAAAGCATCGACGGATTTTTGGCAAATCTTAACGAATCTGTTGAAGGTACTGCAAAGTACAAAGAACAGGTACATGTATTGGCTAAAAATGTGGCAGCACTTAATCAGGTATATGGAAATATGCTGGCAGCCATGAATGTAAACAAGGTTAATTAATGCTTTATTATTAACAAAAAGAACAGGAGCATATTATGGGTGCAACAAATTGTCCGGAAACCCCGAGGCAGAGAATGATTTCGATGATGTATCTCGTATTGACAGCTCTTTTGGCTCTGAACGTGTCAAAAGAAATACTTGATTCATTTCTTATAGTGAACGAAAGTTTAATAACTACAAACGAGAATTTTACAAAAAAAATAGAATTAACTTATTCACAATTTGATAAACAGTTACAAATTAACAAGGTTAAGGTTCAGTCTTATTGGGACAGGGCACAACAGGCTAGAAAATTGTCTAAAGAAATGGTTGCCTTTATTGAAAAGACCAAAGTTGAAGTTATTGCGGCTGAATCAAAAAAAACTGTGGAAGAATGTAAAGATATTGATTTAAGATCTGTTGGACAGCGGGATCGATATGTAGAAGGGACACGCTATTTTATTGGAAATTCTGAGACCGGTGCAAATGGAAAAGCCGCAGAATTAAGGAAAAGGATTGAAGATTATAAAACAGCTATGCTAAACTTAATTGATCCTAAAAATAGAACATCTATGAATTTAGGATTAGATACCAAAGGGCCATATAAGAATGCAAGTGGCAGAACTCAAAATTGGGAGATGCATAATTTCTATTATACCATTCTTGTTGCTAATGTTGTTATATTGAATAAATTAATTGCTGAAGTAAAAAATGCTGAATTTGATGTTGTTAACAGATTATTAGTTGATATATCAGGTTTGGATTTTAAATTTGACCAAGTAGGAGCAAAAGTTGTTGCTAGAAGCAATTATGTTCTTACCGGGGAAACCTTTGAAGCAGATATATTCGTGGCAGCATATGATACAAAACAAACACCAGAAATTATTGTAGGTTCAGCTGTTGATTCAATTACACACGTTATTAGTGGCGAACAAATGAAAGTTGAAGGCCTTAACGGTGTTGGAAAACTCAAAATGTCAGCAGGGGCACCAGGTGTGAGACAATTCGGCGGTTTGATTAAAATAAAGGGAGCCGATGGTACATTAAAAGAATATCCTTTTAACAGCGAATATGTTGTGGGAACTCCTTCTGCGACAATTTCTCCTACCAAAATGAATGTATTCTACATTGGAGTTGATAACCCAGTTTCTATTTCAGTTCCTGGAGCATCAAATGAACAAGTTACAGCAACAATCACTGGTGGTGGTGGAACTATCTCAAAAGTTCCAGGTAATGGATTATATGTAGTTAAAGTAAGTACCCAAGGTGAATGTACTGTAAATGTAAGTGCAAAAATGGGTGCAACTTCACGTTCTATGGGATCAATGAAATTTCGTGTAAAACGTATTCCTGATCCTGTTGCTTACGTGGGAGGATCTAGAGGAGGACCCATTCCAAAGTCTTCATTGTTGGCGGCAGGTGGAGTTATTCCAAAAATGGACGGTTTTGATTTTGACGTTTATCCTACAATTACAAGTTTTACCTTAGCTATCGTAAAAGGAGGTGATTATTTCCCCGCATCTACAAATGGTGCTAAATTTTCATCACAAATGATTCAAATGCTAAACTCTGTTACTAAAGGTCAAAAAGTGTTTATTGAAGATATAAAAGCAAGACTACCTGATGGAACAACACGTAATCTTGGTGCTATTACATTAAAAGTAAATTAATCCTTTAATCAGGAGGTATATTATGAAAAAATGCATATTGATTTTATCTGTTTTTGGATTTTTTGTTTCATTACAGATTAATGGTTATTCACAGAATTTGGGCAAACCACCTGTGAATGGTATTTTTGACAAATCTGTAGGAAATACTGTTAATCGAGAGCCTGTTCCCTATACTTCAATACGTGAAGCAGACGTGATGTGGTCTAAATGGGTTTGGCGTACTATTGATTTGAGGCAAAAAATTAATCTTCCTTTTTATTACCCGGTTGATGAGCAAGTTGGTCGTAAAAGTCTTATGCAAATTATTTATAATGGTGTTAAAGAAAGTAGAATCACTGCATATAATACAACGGACGAAGAATTCCTTACTCCCTTAACACCTGCCGAACTATCAAAAAATCTTGATAGGATAGATACTATTCAGGTTACAGAGACTGAACCTCCTTATAATGTACGTGATTCTGTTGTTGCCAATAAATTTAATCCCGCTGATGTAGTTCTAATTAGGGTTAAAGAGGTATGGTTCTTTGATAAACAACGGTCAGTAATGGATGTACGGATTATCGGCCTTTGTCCTGTTACCGAACTATATGATGAAAATGGAGAATTTAAGGCAATGAATCCAATATTTTGGGTTTATTTTCCGGAATGTCGTAAGTTATTTGCAAATAATGAGGTCTATAACAGATGGAATGATGCTGAAAGAAGATCATACGATGATATCTTTTTTAAACGATTGTTTGGAAGTTATATATATAAGGAAAGTAACGTTTACGATCGTAAAATAATGCAATACTCCAAAGGAATGGATGCTTTACTTGAAGCTGAGCGTATAAAAAATGAATTGTTTGTTAAAGAACACGATCTTTGGGAATATTAAGATAAAAAAACCCCGACGATTTGTCGGGGTTTTTTTATGTTTAAAAATTTGTTTTCGTATCTTTTAAAATAGTTAGCTTTCTGAAAACTTTCATAAATGTCCCAGCTATTCCTCGAAACTCCAATAGAATTTTGTAAAGGTGTTGGTCCTGCACGCGCTGATCTCTTGAAAAAGGAACTCAATATTTTCACGTTCGGTGATTTACTTTCTTTTTTCCCATTTCGTTATGTTGATAAAACAAAATTTCAGAAAATTTCAGAAATTATTGATGATATTTCCTATGTTCAAATTAGAGGAAAAATACTTAGCGTATCAGTAGCAGGAAATGGTAAAAGTGCGCGATTGGTTGCAAATTTTGTAGATGAAACGGGCGAAATAGAATTAGTCTGGTTTAATGGGATTAAATGGATTAAAGAAAAAGTAATCTCAGGTGGAAAATACGTGATTTTTGGGAAACCATCATATTTCAACAACACGCTTAATATTTTGCATCCCGAAATTGAACAAATCGATTCAAATGAGATACCTATTAAGCAAAATTTCCTTTATCCTTTCTATTCCTCTTCCGAAAAACTAAAATCAAGAGGATTAGATAGCAAAGGAATTGGTAAAATAGCAAAAACTATTCTTAATGATGCAAGTGGTCGATTTCCTGAAATTCTATCCGAAGAAATCATTGGAAAACTAAAATTAATTTCACGAGAAAATGCAGTATTTAATATCCATTTTCCTGAAAATTTCCAAATATTAGATCGGGCAATTTCACGTTTAAAGTTTGACGAACTGTTTTATATACAATTACGATTGATAAAATTAAAACTTTATAGAAAACAAAAAAACCAAGGTCATATTTTCGAAAGAGTAGGTAATAATTTAAACGACTTCTACTTCAATTCTTTGCCATTTAAACTCACCGAAGCACAGAAACGTGTTGTGCGTGAAATTCGTGTTGATATGGCCTCAGGACAACAAATGAATCGATTATTACAAGGGGATGTTGGCAGTGGAAAAACCTTAGTTGCGCTAATGTGTATGCTTATAGCATTAGATAATGGTTTCCAATCTTGTATAATGGCCCCAACAGAAATTCTGGCCTTTCAACATTTTAAAAGTATCACTACTTTTTTAAGCAATTTAGATATTAAAGTCGAACTATTAACTGGTTCGACAAAATCTGCTAAAAGAAAGGAAATTCTTGATGGGATTCAGAATGGTGATATAAAAATATTGATTGGAACGCATGCGTTAATTGAGGAACAAGTAATTTTCAAAAACCTCGGATTTGCAGTTATTGATGAACAACACCGTTTTGGAGTTGCACAACGCGCAAAATTATGGAAAAAAGGTGCTATACTTCCCCATATTTTAGTCATGACAGCCACTCCAATACCAAGAACTCTTGCAATGACAGTTTATGGCGACCTTGATACTTCAATTATTGATGAATTACCTCCCGGAAGAAAATCAATAAAAACTTTACATTTCAAAGACTCAAATCGTCTTAGGGTTTTCGGCTTCATGAAAGAGCAAATTAAAATTGGTAGACAAATATATATAGTTTACCCATTAATTCATGAATCTGAAACTCTAGATTTAAAACATCTAATGGAAGGTTATGACGCGATTGTTCGAGATTTCCCTCTCCCCACTTATGCAATTAGCATCGTACATGGTCAAATGAAAGCAAAGGAAAAGGAATATGAAATGGCTCGTTTTGTAAAAGGAGAAACCAATATTATGGTTGCTACAACGGTAATTGAAGTGGGAGTTGATGTCGCGAACGCATCTGTAATGATAATTGAAAATGCTGAACGATTTGGCTTATCACAATTGCATCAACTTCGCGGGAGAGTTGGTCGTGGTGCAGATCAGTCGTATTGTATTTTAATGACATCTGACAAACTTTCTAATGATGCTCGGCAAAGAATTTCGACAATGCTTGAAACAACTGATGGGTTTTTGATTGCTGAAGCCGATTTGAAATTAAGAGGACCGGGTAATATTGAAGGATTGCAGCAAAGTGGAATTTCGGATTTGCATATAGCGGATATTGTTAAAGATGAAAAAATATTAAAATATGCACGGCAAATTTGCATTAATCTTTTAGAATCTGATCCAGAACTTGAAAAAGCATCGAACCAACCAATTAAAGATCATATCCGTTCATTAAATAAACGTTATGGCTCTTGGGGTATGATTAGCTAAACATTGTATAAATTTTTCTTTTTGACTATATTTGTAAAAATTTTCAGAAATGCCGGTTCTATTTAAGAAGGTATTAAATGATGACACCTTACTTGGTGTCTGGCATATAACAGAATCTGTTGACGAATTGGTTACTCTTGCAAATCCGATAGAATATGATTTAATTATTCATGACACATTCAAAAATGAAAATCGTAAAAAGCAATGGCTGAGTTACAGGATTCTGATTCATGAGTTGATTGAGGAATCGCACCAAATCTCATATACGGATTTCGGAAAACCTTTTTTGAAACTGGACAAGAACAACAACCACCTTTCGGTTACTCATGCTGGAGAGTATTCTGCCGTTGTCATCAACGAATGTTGCGCAGTGGGAATTGATATTGAGAAATCAACTAAACGAATTGAGCGTGTTAAAGAGCGTTTTCTTTCAGATGCTGAACTGAAATTTATGGATACTGCGAATTACCAGAATCATTTGACTATTTGCTGGACAGTGAAGGAAGCCCTGTTTAAGCTAGAAGGGAACTCCTGTTTTGATTTTAAGAAACAAATTTTTTTGGAGCCTTTTGAATATGCTGAGCAGGGGATGATAGACTGCAGGGTCACAGGGGAAAAAGAGATCGAAAAATTTAAAGTATGTTATGAAAAAATAGGTGAATATTTTTTGTCGTACGTAGTAGGATCAAATTAAAAATGCACAAAGCAGAGGGAATTAAAACTCTTCTGAGAAAGAAAGTTTTGGTACTTGATGGAGCTATGGGATCGCTAATTCAAGGATATAAGCTTTCGGAAGCGGATTTTAGAGGGGGTAGGTTTGGTGCGCATGAAATGAATTTAAAAGGTAATTATGACATACTTTCAATAACCAACCCTGAAATAATATCTGAAATGTATCGTTTGTATTTGGAAGCAGGAGCAGATATTATTAAAACGAATACTTTTAATGCAACAAAATTCGGTCAGGCAGATTATGGAACACAAGATTTTGTATACGAAATGAACTTCCAATCTGCACGAATTGCGAAATCAATTTGTAAAGAATATTCAACTAAAAATACAAATAAACCCAGATTAGTTGCAGGTTCCGTTGGACCAACAAATAAAAGACTTTCACTAGTAGAAAACTCTTTTAATCCTATTGCATTTAAACGTTCATTTCATGACCTTTCTGATGCTTATGCTGAGCAATACAGAGGCTTGTTTGATGGTGGCGTGGATTTAATCTTAATCGAAACCATTTTTGATATTGAAAATGCCAAAGCCGCAATATATGCCATGGAAAAAGTACTTAATGAAAAAAATATGCAGATTCCATTTATCCTTTCTGTTACAATAAACGATGATAAAGGTTGTATTTTATCAGGACAAAATCTTAATGAAATTGTCTCAACATTTAGCATTGCGAAACCTCTGGTTTTCGGTATCAATTGTTCATTCGGGGTTAAGCATGCCATGACATTTTTGGAACAATTAGCTTCTTTAACTAACAGTTATATCTGCTTCTATCCTAATGCCGGTTTGCCCGATAAATCAGGAAGATATGCTGAATCACCTGAAAATATGGCTCAAAACATTAAATCCTTGCTTGATAAACAACTAATAAATATTGTGGGTGGGTGTTGTGGCACCTCCCCTGCTCATATTAAGGCAATTTCTGAAATTGTAAGAAAATCAGTTCCCCGAAACCTTACGAATTGATAAAAAAAGTAATCTTTTTATTATTTATGAACGTCCATTTTAGGATAATATAAGAATCGACTTAAAGGATTCAATTTGCAAATAAATCAGATTTTTTGATTACTTTCGTATTGCAATGAAAACTTACAATACAATAATAGAAAAAATACAATCGGGCAAAAAACAATTTGCAGTTTTAATTGATCCCGATAAAGCATCCATAAATCAACTCGAAAGGATTGTTGCCATGGCAAATCAAGCAAAAGTTGATTGTTTTTTTGTTGGCGGCAGTCTAATTACGAACGATACCATTACTATCTGTATTCAAACTCTGAAAAAAAAATCCGAAATACCTGTTATTATATTCCCGGGAAACACCATGCAGGTGAACCAAAATGCGGATGGTATTTTGTTTCTTTCTCTTATTTCGGGGCGAAATGCCGAGATGCTGATTGGCAAACATGTAATTGCAGCGCCATATATCCGACAATATGGGCTTGAAGTTATTCCTACAGGTTATATGCTTATTGAAAGTGGAAAAACCACCACTGCTTTATACATGACCAACTCACTTCCAATTCCGGCCGACAAAGATGATATTGCTGTATGTACTGCTATTGCGGGTGAAATGCTTGGATTAAAACTAATATACATGGATGCCGGAAGTGGAGCACAAAACCATATCAGTTTTTCGATGATTGAAAAAGTGAAAAAAAATATTTCAATACCTTTGATTATTGGCGGCGGAATCAGAAGTGCTTTGTTGGTAAAAGATATTTTCAGTGCCGGGGCTGATATGATTGTGGTGGGTAATGCTATTGAAAAAAATAGTTTATTGATATCTAAAATATCAGAAATAGCTAAGAGCTTTTCTTGATATCTTTGATATTAAGTTGAAGCGAAGTGTTCCCATTCCATTCATTTTCTTCAATATGATAACAAATATCAAACTTATTCCCTGAATAAATATACTGAAAAAAATCGCCTTGCTGAAATGCTATCGCTGGGAATGGACCTATTGAAATTTCGGGATACGTTATAGAGAGTTTTAAATGATTTTTATCGTTTTTGCCTACCAATCTTGCTGTTCCAAAATCAACAACTCCGGTTGTTTTAAAAATAGGAGCCATATTTCCCGGACCAAAAGGTGCAAATTGCTTGATAATTTTATTGAAATTTGGCGTTATTTGGCGTAAATCTAAAATTTCGTCAATTTCAACCTCGGGAACTTGCATATCTTCGGTTAGGGTTGATTCAACAATTTCTTCGAAACGTTTCCTAAATGCTGGCAAATTTTCTGTTTTAAGCGATAAACCGGCAGCATATTTGTGACCACCAAAATGCTCAAGTAAATCGCTGCAAGCATCAATTGCATCATAAATATCAAAATCCTTAACCGAACGGGCAGAACCGCACACCAAACCATTCGACTCGGTTAAAACAATGGTAGGCCTGTAAAACGTTTCTGTCAAGCGCGAAGCAACAATTCCAACCACACCTTTGTGCCAATCGGGATGATACACCAATGTAGCTTTACTTTTCAAAAACTCTGGATTCTTATGAATCATATCTATAGCCTGAATAGTAATTGAACTATCCAAGGTGCGCCGCTCCGTATTGTAGGCGTCAATTTGTGTTCCTATGCGTGTTGCATCCACCATGTTTTCGGTAATAAGCAACTGCACCGAATCGCGTCCGCTTTCAATGCGCCCGGCTGCATTAATCCTAGGTCCTATCAAAAAAACAATATCATTAATGCTTAGCTGACGACAAAAAATATAGCCGTCTTTTTCACAATTCTCATCGCTTTTTCGCTTAATACCTCCGCTTTGCAGCACCGCTTCAAACCCTGGTCGGGGTTTGGTATTAATTAGTTTTAAACCGTAATATGCCAATATGCGGTTTTCGCCTGTTATTTGAACAATGTCGGATGCAATACTGACCGCAACCAAATCGAGGTATTGGATAAGTTGTTGTACTTTTAAATTTCTTTTCTGCGAAAATGCTTGTATCAATTTAAATCCTATTCCACATCCCGATAGTTCTTTAAAAGGATATTCGCAATCGCTCCTTTTAGGGTCGAGCACAGCATAAGCCTGTGGCAACTCACTGCCTGGACGATGATGGTCGCAAATAATAAAATCAATATTTTTACTATTGGCATAATTTATTTTTTCAACAGCCTTTATACCACAATCCAGCGCTATTATTAGTTTTGCATTGGTTTCTGCAGCATAATCTATTCCTTGTATTGAAATTCCATAACCCTCTGAATAGCGATCCGGAATATAAAAATCTATATTATCATAAAAATCTTTTAGAAAAGAGTAAACCAAAGCTACAGCCGAGGTCCCGTCAACATCGTAGTCGCCGTAGACCAATATTTTTTGATCGTTTTTTATAGCTTCCTCAATACGGTAAATGGCTTTATCCATATCTTTCATCAAAAACGGGTTGTGGAGATGGCTTAACTCGGGACGAAAAAATGCCTTGGCATCATCAAAGTTGGTGATGCCGCGTTGATATAGCAAATTAGCAATGGGAAAAGAAACATTTAGTTCTTTTGCAAATTGTTCAATGAGGTCTTTATTACCTAGTTGTCTGATCGCCCAGCGCTTTTCCATCCGGCATGTGTTATTTATGCAAATTTAATAATAAAACTGTAAAAAGAAACTTCTGCAATTTATATTTATGCTGTTTTATTTAAAACTGTTTTCCGCAAGAAAATCAACAGTTTCAGGCGTAATTTCACGACCATACTTTTAGATTAATTCATCATTAAACCCCACATACCTTCAAAGTTTTGTAACTTTGCGCTTCAGTTCGTAGCATGATGATATCATTTGATAAAGCATTTCAAATTGTTGTTTCACAAAATTACCGCACGGTTTCCGAAACCATCGCTCTTGAAAACGCTGTAAACCGAGTTTTAGCTCACGATGTATATTCCGATATGGATATGCCCCCTTTCAACAAATCGGCTGTGGATGGGTTTGCTTGTAAAATGAACGATTTGGCAAAACCACTTCATGTTATTGAAACTATTGCTGCCGGTTGTCCGCCTCAAAAAGTTATTGATGAAAATCAGTGCTCAAAAATTATGACCGGAGCAATGATTCCAGATGGTGCCGATTGTGTGATTATGGTGGAAGATACCGAATTGCTCCAAAAAAATCATATCCGTTTTCTGAAAGACAAAACCTCGTCAAACATTTGTTATACCGCCGAAGATGTGAAAGCCGGAAGCAAGGTTATGTTGGCAGGAACATTATTACAACCCGAACATATTGCCGTGTTGGCTTCGGTGGGCTGTCATCAGCCTTTGGTTGCAGTTAAGCCATCGGTTGGTATTATTTCGACAGGCGATGAGTTAGTTGAACCTAACGAGATGCCTTCATTATCGCAAATTCGCAACAGCAACTCATGGCAACTTATGACACAGGTGAAACAAATGAATGCAGTGGCCAACTACTACGGAATTGCTAAGGATACCGAAAATGCCACCCTCAATAAAATTAACGAGGCTTTGCAGCATAATGATGTGGCATTGCTCACAGGTGGCGTTTCGATGGGCGATTTTGATTTGGTGCCCGATATGATGACCAAAGCCGGTATTGAAATTCTGTTCCGCTCCATTGCCATTCAGCCGGGGAAACCCACTGTTTTTGGCCGCAAAGGGAACAAATTCTGTTTCGGTTTGCCCGGAAACCCTGTTTCCAGTTATGTGCTCTTCGAACTATTAGTAAAACCCCTACTCTATCAAATGATGGGGCACAACTTCAAGCCGCTGACCTGCAAAATGCCTTTCGGCAAAGATTACAATCGCCGCCGCAGCGACCGATTATCCGTTTTGCCCATCATCCTAAATCCAGAAGGAACCGTTGAACCCTTCGATTATCATGGTTCGGCACACATACACTCACTTACTTTTGCTCGGGGATTTGCCTTCATTCCCCTGGGTCAAACCACTGTCCGCAAAGGAGAAATGATTGATGTTAGATTCCTATAACCGCTCCATAAACTATCTGCGCATCTCGGTAACCGACCGCTGCAACCTGCGCTGCACCTATTGCATGCCCGAAGGCGGGGTGACCCTGCTTCGTCACGAAGACATTCTGAGTTTCGAAGAAATCACCGAAGTAACCCACACAGCCGTCAGCATGGGCATAACCAAAGTCCGAATTACCGGTGGCGAACCTTTGGTACGTAAAGGCATTGTAAGCCTGATAGAACAAATCGCACAAATACCCGGCATCAACGACCTTTCGCTCACCACCAATGCCGTATTGCTCAAAGAATTCGCTCCCGGATTGGCAAAAGCCGGATTGCAGCGCATCAACATCAGCCTCGACACCTTGGATGCCGACAAATATGCCGAAATTACCCGTGGCGGCGACATCCGCCAAGTAGTAAAAGGTATTGTTGCTGCACAGAAAGCCGGTTTGTATCCTATAAAAATAAATTGTGTTATCAATAATTCGTCTGCCGAACCAGACGCGCTAGGTGTAAAAGAATTCTGCCAAAACACCGGATTGCAAGTTCGGTTCATACATCGCATGCACCTCAACACGGGTCGGTTTTCGGTGGTCGAAGGTGGCACCGGTGGCGATTGTGCCCAGTGCAACCGCTTGCGCCTAACAGCCAACGGCAAAATTAAACCCTGCCTTTTCAACGACCTGGAATTCGATGTGCGCAAGCTGGGTGCCAAAGAAGCCATTGAACAAGCCATTGCCTGCAAGCCCGAATGCGGAACGTATAGCAACAACAACCATTTTCACAGCATAGGCGGATGAAAAAACTCGACCAACTTTTCAAAAAAAAACACCACAAACCCCGTTTCGGCGGTTTAGAAATATTGAAATACATTGGTCCCGGCCTCCTGGTCACCGTGGGTTTTATCGACCCCGGCAACTGGGCATCCAACATTGCCGCAGGTTCTCAGTTTGGTTATGGTCTGCTTTGGGTGGTTACTCTAGCCACGGTTATGCTTATGCTGTTGCAACACAATGTAGCGCATTTGGGCATTGCAAGTGGTTTATGCTTATCAGAAGCCACTTCCATTTACACCCCCAAATGGATTTCAAGACCCTTGCTTTCGATGGCCATGATGGGTTCGGTGGCAACATCCTTAGCCGAAATTATAGGCGCTGCCATTGCACTTAAAATACTTTTGAAAATACCTATACCCTCGGGGGCATTGCTAAGTGCTGTGTTGGTGTTAATTTTGTTGTTTACCAATTCGTATAAACGTATTGAACGGTGGATTATTGGTTTTGTGTCCATCATTGGCTTGTCGTTTGTTTACGAACTCTATTTGGTGGATATTGATTGGAGCACCGCGGCAGTGTCGTTAATCAAACCAGCCTTTCCGCACAATTCCATAATAATTATCATGAGTCTGATGGGCGCCGTGGTGATGCCCCACAATTTGTTTTTGCATTCCGAAATAATTCAAAGCCGCCAATGGAATCTTAAAAACAAAAAAGTGATAAAACGCCAACTCCAATTTGAGTTTACAGACACCCTGCTATCCATGATTGTGGGTTGGGCTATTAATTGTGCCATCATATTGTTGGCCGCGGCCACGTTTTTTAAAAATGGCATAGTTGTTACTCAGTTACAGCAAGCCGACCAACTGCTACGCCCCATGTTGGGCAACAATTCTGTTGCCATATTTGCTATTGCGCTCCTGTTTTCGGGCATCGCTTCCAGCGTCACTTCGGGCATGGCAGGCGGCAGCATTTTTTCGGGCATTTTTAAAGAACCCTATGACATACGCGACAACCATTCGCGCTTGGGCGTACTCATTTCAGTGGTGGTGGCGCTGTGTATCATCTTTTTTATCCGCAACCCTTTCATGGCACTCATCTATTCCCAAGTGGCACTAAGCATGGTGTTGCCCTTCACCATTATTTTGCAGATATACCTCACCTCATCGAAAAAAGTCATGGGTAGTTATGCCAACAAAACCTTTATGAAAATTGTGCTTTACGGCATAGGCGTCATCGTTTCGGTGCTCAATGTGTATTTGCTAATCGATACAGTTTTTTAAACAACTCCGAACTTCATAATAATTTGGGCGTGCCCCTTACGGGTCGGGCTTTACATTCCAAGTCCTCGGTCCGCCTTCCACCCATTTCACTAAGCTAGTTCCTTACCACCATCTTACATCCCATTCACTATAGGCTGACAGGCGGCCCTGTGGGCTTTCCACTCCAATCCCTCACGCGGGCAGCAAACAGCCGTCCTCTTCATAAACGGCGCATCGCCCATCAATCATCCAACCCCTCTGACAGGGCGACTTAGAAAGGGCATGTGCGTCGGAAAGCTCACCCCTTCAGTAATTCAATGGCTTTTAAAAATGTGTAGTCTATAAGGAGGATACCAATTTACGTATCCAAATGCTTTGCCCCCATATTCAAAACAAAATGAAAACATAGCATCATTCAAAGCCAGATTATTACACAGTACTTTTGAGGAAATTATAATATTATCTCCATTAACCCCAATCGTTATAAGAAATTCTTTTATTGTTTTTACATTTGCCTCAATCGTATTTGGAAAAACCTTTTTATGCTTTTGAGTTGGAAATATTATTATTTTCAAATCTGGCATCCCTCCTAGAGTAACATGTCCGAGTGTAAACAGTTCGAAAAAAGATGAATCTAAATTAACAATACCATTTTTATTAAGTATTGTTTTCTTAAGCGGAAAAAATTCTAAAATCATTCCATAAACTAAATCTGCAAACGCCGGGTGCTTCCAGTTTAAATATTGCTCTATCATGACAGCTTCATCCCACGATATAGCATTGTTTTCAGCAAGGCTAATTGCAGTATCTCTGTAATATTCAACTTCTGATGTATTGAAATGACCAATTATAGATTGTAAGTCGTTTGGCCCAATGTCATCATTCCCTGTTGTATCATATTTATAAAACCATTGCCATCCAGCCAATTTAGTAAGGCATTTTAGTTTATAATTGGAAATACTGTCGATTTTTTCTTGCAAATGCCAATCCTGTTCTTTCGTATTGATTCCACCTGCCCTATACAATTGGTCGCTATCTTGAATGGCGACAAATTGATTATTTGTCTCCCAATTAATTTTTGATAAAAAAATTTGTCTTTCATTTTTATACATGTTCGCAAGTTGAGGCGAAACCTTAATTTTTACAGGTATATCATCAATTCTGAAACCTTCATTTATGGCTTGTTTAAAATAAGATATCAATGTATCATTCTTGCCGATTCTGTAGTAATGATTCAATAGAATTAACCATTTAACTTTATTGTTGTACCCGAAATTTATCTTTTCAATACCTTTGATTTTAATAAAGGCAGAATAGTCATTATAATTAAAGCTTCCGCTGGTAAGATTATCCATTAAATACCTTGCTTTGACAAAACAATAGAATTTATTTCCCTGTCCATTTAGCGAAAACACCGCAAGAAGAATTAAGATAATCGATTTTTTCATAGCCCAATTTTATATTTTACATTCTAAAACCACAACAAATATAATCAAAAAATACTCCCTTATTAGCCCGAGGTTCCAACCTCGTCCATTTTATTTTTTCATGCTTTGCCTAAATCTGCTAAATCAAATTAATCAATTTAATCAGCGGTTCAGACATTTTTCCTAATAACCCCATCGGAGTTTAATATTAATAGCCCAGGGCACCGCCCTGGGTAAATTACAATACCCCCAAACCCACCAACCCCAGCGGGGTTGAACAATCATCATCCTAATCATTTAATCAAATAAATCAGCGGTTCAGACAATTTCTCTTTGGCTAATCTCCCACCGAGGCAGGCCAATTAATTACCGAGGCAGGCTAATTTACAACCGAAGGTGGCTAACTTACTACAGAGGCAGGCCAATTTACTACCGAGGGTGGCTAACTTACTACCGAGAGTGGCTAATTGATTACCGAGGCAGGCTAATTGATTACCGAGGGTGGCGAGTCACTTCCAACCTTAAATCACAACCTCATTTTATCTATCTTTTCACTCCATTCATCGTATTTTCCGCAACGTATACAAGTCGGAGTGCGACTCCAAGTCGCGCCCCGACTAAAACCCAATCCGCTAAAATAATGTCGCCCCGCTGGGGCTTATGATTTGGGGTTGACTATTAACCACGGGCGCTGCCCGTGGCTACCAATATGCCGCCCCTCTGGGGCTGTTTTAATTGCAACATGTTCGATGTTTTAACGTCGAACCAAATAATCTGTGTTAATTTTCTTTCTTCAATTGTAATCTGCGAACGAAGCGTAGCGACCTCATGAACACCTTTGAAATAAATAATGTCTGTGAATAATCTGTGGCAAATAATTATTTGTGGCTATTTCTCTGTGAAACTCCGTGTTTCCTCTGTGAATCTCTGTGTTATAGCTCCTCAACTCCGAACTCCGAACTCTAGGCACTCGTAACTTTTTCCCTCCACCACTCCCAAATTATTCCTAATTTTGTCCTTTAATCTTTATTTATGCCGAAATTATCCCATACCAATGCATCGGGCAAAGCCAACATGGTGGATGTTGGCGACAAACCCCAGCAAACACGCATTGCCAAAGCAAGCGGAAACATCGCCCTGCAACCCGCCACACTCAAACTGGTAAAAGAAAACCTCATCAAAAAAGGCGATGTTCTCACCCTAGCCGAAATTGCCGGCATACAGGCAGCCAAACAAACACCCCTGCTGATACCCCTTTGCCACACCCTCTTACTCACCAAGGTAGAAGTAAAATGCACCCTCACCAAAACCGGCATCAAAGCCCAAAGCATGGTAAAATGCATAGGCCAAACCGGTGTAGAAATGGAAGCCCTCACCGCCGTGAGCATGGCCCTGCTCACCGTCTATGATATGTGCAAAGCCGTAGATAAAACCATGACCCTCGACCAAGTGAAACTAATAAGCAAACAAAAACAATAGTAATAAGTAAATAATTATCCTGAAACTTGAGACGTAGCAAACCTGCAACTCGATAATCTTGAAACATAACAAACTTGAAACTTAGCAAATGAAAACAATAAAACGCGCGCTGGCTTGGATATTTGCACTTTTTGTGTTGCTCAACATCATTGTGCTCATCACCGGCAACGGCTACATTTACAAAGCCTTGATTTACCAATATGCCGCCATTGACAATTATAAAATATTTGAAAACCGTGCCGTAGCAGCCGGAAACTACATACCCATACCCAATGCATTAACGTATAACAAAACCCATCTGTCGGTCCCCTTGCGCAACTATTTGCAACGAACCCAAACAGTAGCTTTTTTGGTATTAAAAAACGATTCCGTTTCCTACGAAGAATATTGGGATAGCTTTGGCCCCGATTCGTATTCCAATTCGTTTTCGGCTGCCAAAAGCATCGTCAGCATTTTAATCGGTATTGCCATGGATGAAGGCAAAATTAAAAGCGCAGATCAAAAAGTTTCCGATTTTATACCCGAATACAATGAAGATTTGAACGCACAACTCACCATAAAACATTTGCTCACCATGAGTGCCGGTTTTGATTTCGACGAAAGCTATGCCAGCCTATTTTCGATGACCACCAAAGCCTATTATGGAACCCGCCTCAAAAATATGGTTTTAAACCTGCAAGTGGTAGAAACACCCGGCAAAGAATTTAATTATCAAAGTTGCAACCAACTGGTGCTTGCCTATATTTTAGAAAAAGCCACAGGCAAAACCCTTAGCCAATATGCCTCAGAAAAACTTTGGATACCTTTGGGAGCCAAAAACGATGCGCTGTGGAGTTTAGACAAAGAAAACGGCATGGAAAAAGCCTATTGTTGCTTTAACTCCAATGCACGCGATTTTTCCCGTTTTGGCACCCTTTATCTGCACAAAGGCAAGTTCAACAACAAGCAAATTGTGTCCCAAGCTTATGTCAATCGCTCAATTGAGCCGGCCCCATTGGTCGATGATGTGGGCAAAAAATCAGATTGCTACGGCTATTCGTGGTGGCTAACCGATGTGAATGGCGAAAAAGTTTTTTATGCACAAGGTATTTTAGGTCAGTTCATATTTGTTGTACCTTCTGAAAACATCGTAGCCGTTAGGCTCGGAAAAAAACGCGAACCAGAGGGCGATATGTCAGCATCGCAGTATTTGGCAAACACAATCATTGACGAATTTAAAGATAAAAATGATATCGATAAAAATTGATTCGGTAAATATCTCCGAAAAAAAAGGAACCATAAAACATGCTGTTCCCCAGATTAAAATCACCAAATTGGGAGTAGAACACGATGCCCATGCCGGCGATTGGCACCGCCAAGTGAGCATGTTGTCTAAAGAAAGCATTTCGAAATTTGAACAACAAGCCAAACGGAAAATCAATTATGGCGAATTTGCCGAAAACCTGACCATATCGGGTATGAATTTGGTGAATTCCGCCCCGCTCGATATCTTTCAAATTGGCGATGTTACTTTAGAAATAACACAAATAGGAAAAAAATGTCACGGCGATTCCTGTGCCATATTTCGCGAAGTGGGCAATTGTGTGATGCCAAAAGAAGGAATTTTTTGCCGTGTCATTCAAGGCGGCAACATCAAAGCCGGTGACATGGGAAATTACATTCCAAAAATATTTAAAACACACATTATCACCCTCAGCGACCGAGCCAGCAAAGGCATTTACGAAGACCGCAGCGGACACCGCATATTGGAACTCACCGAACAATTTTTTGAAGAAAAAAAACGTTGCCAAAAAATACATCAGACCTTGATTCCTGACGATCCACAACTATTAGAAGAACTTTTGAACGAATCAACCGACAAATACGATATCATTATCACCACAGGTGGCACCGGCATCGGCCCAAAAGACTTTACACCCGATGTTATAAAACCATTGTTGGATAAAGAAATTCCGGGCATCATGGACATGATTCGCATAAAATACGGACAGCAAAAACCCAACGCCCTAATAAGCCGTTCGGTGGCCGGCGTTATTGGCAGCACACTAGTATTTGCGTTGCCGGGAAGCGTGAAAGCCGTTGAAGAATATATGACCGAAATATTACGGCTGCTCGAACACCTGATTTATATGCTACACGATTTGGATACGCATTAGAAAAATTGCTAACAGTCTCAATAACTAATATCTAAATTTGAATAACAAATCAACAATTACTACTAAAATGACACGAATCACCAGAGAGAAAGCATTAGAACTGCTGCACCAATACATTAAAAAAGGAAACATGATTCATCATAGTCTGGCATCGGAGGCAGTAATGAAAGCTTTAGCCCGCCAACTGCAACAAGACGAAAACAAATGGGGTATTGCCGGACTATTGCACGATATTGATGTTGAAATTACTAAGGCCGATGCAAAAACCCACGGACAAGTTGCAATAGAAATTCTCCGACAGCACCAAATTGATGAAGATATTATTGAAGCCATTAGCTTGCACAACGAAGAATCGGCTCAAAAACCAAGGTCGGAGATGTTTCACTATGCCCTAGCTGCCGGCGAAACCATTACCGGACTCATCATGGCCACCACAATGGTATATCCGGAGAAAAAACTCATTGCTGTAAAATCAAAATCCGTTGTAAAACGCATGAAAGAAAAAGCCTTTGCCGCTTCGGTTAAGCGTGAAACCATATTGGAATGCGAAAAAATAGGATTACCAATTGATGAATTTGCCGAAATTTCGGTTAATGCCATGAAAGAAATAGCTGAACAAATAGGTTTGTAAGAAGAATTAATAAATTTATTTATGGAAATAAAACTACGCAAAGCGGTTAAAACCGATATACCCGAAATACTCAAATTAATAAAAGAACTTGCGCTATACGAACGTGCTCCATTGGAAGTAAGCGTTACTGAAACCGACCTCGAAACAGATGGTTTTGGCCAGAACCCGATATTTTATGTAATTATGGCTTATGCAGATGAGATGGTGGCAGGCATGGCATTTTATTATTTCAGCTATTCATCCTGGAAAGGAAAATGTCTTTATCTGGAAGATATTATTGTGAAAGAACACTTACGCGGAAACAAAATCGGGAAGATTTTGTTTGACAAAGTTATACAAATTGCTAAAAAAACCAATGCAAAACGAATGCATTGGCAAGTACTTGATTGGAATGAGCCTGCAATAAATTTTTATAAAAAATACGATGCAATTTTGGATTCTAGCTGGGTTAATGGAAAACTTACACACGAGCAATTGCAAAAGTTATAAATATTGACAGAGAGAGGTTGAAAAAAACAATTCTATTTCCGTGATTTTGTTTTGATAATGTTTAATTTTGTCATTATATGAAAAGAGTTCTAAAAGTTGTTTTACGTATCATAAAGAATTATTACATCATGGCCACTTTGGCTTTTGTGGTTTGGGTGGGATTTTTCGATAACGACAATCTTATAAGTCAGTATGAACAACGCAAAGAACTTCGTGGATTGATGCAGCAAAAAAAATATTATGTTGATGAGATTCAGAAAAACAAAGATTTGGTAAAAGCCTTATCGACCGATAAAAAAGTGCTTGAAAAATTTGCCCGCGAAAAATATTTGATGAAAAAACCAAACGAGGAAATTTTTCTCATCATCAACGAAAATGCTGCGGAAAATCTACCCATTAATCAAAAGTAGTTTTCAGTTGACACATTAAATAAAGATACTCAAGGAATAACTACTACAAGTTGTATAAATACACAATTTTTTTCGTTTCAAAATATTCTTCATTGAAGTAGCTGCTAATATCAAAAATAAATTTCCCCACTTTAAGTTTCTTTATTTCAGTCAAAGCATCGTCACCTTTTAAATATAAAATACCATTTTGCAAGGTATTTGAACTTTCAATACTAATTTTGCTTTTTACCCATTTTATAAATTCGGGCAAGTTGGTAACAGCTCTTGAAACAATAAAATCAAATGAATAATCCACCTCTTCAACCCGTTTTTGTTCAGCTGTTACATTTTGTAGGTTGAGCGTTTTTGCAATTTCATTTACCACTTGTATTTTTTTTCCAATTGAATCAACCAAATAAAAATCTGTTTCGGGAAACATGATAGCCAGCGGAATCCCCGGCAATCCGCCCCCTGTTCCAACATCCATTATGGTTGTGCCTTCAACGAAATGTATTAGTTTAGCAATACTTAACGAATGTAGAATGTGATGCAAATACAACTCCTTTATGTCTTGCCGCGAAATCACATTAATTTTCTCGTTCCAGTGGTTATATAAAAATTCGAGTTGCTCGAATTGTCGAATCTGCTCATTTGTAAGCTCCGGGAAATATTTTCTTATTAGTTGCATAGGCTTTCAACAAATTTGTGTGGAAAATTACTAAAAACATACGTTACTGCAATAAATTCATTTGCTTATTTTTGATAAAAATTTCAACATTGAAAAAAATCGGAATTATTTTACTCTTTTGTTCTTTGGTTTTATCGGTTTTCTCACAAAACAGAATTACCGTTGAAGAATACATTTCAAAGTATAAGGATGTTGCCATTGAGGAAATGAAAACAAATAAAATACCGGCAAGTATTACCTTAGCACAAGGAATTTTAGAATCGGGCTGCGGCAACAGTGCATTAGCCCGTTATGCCAACAATCACTTTGGAATTAAATGCAAGCCCGAGTGGACCGGAGGCAAATATTATTATGACGATGATGAAAAACAAGAATGTTTCAGAAAATACAATTCTGACATAGAATCTTACCGCGACCATTCTGTGTTTTTGAAGACACGTGAATATTATGCATCATTATTCTTATTAGACCTAACCGATTATAGAGGTTGGGCTAATGGTTTAAAAAAGGCCGGTTATGCAACCTGCCCTGATTATGCTCAACAATTAATTGCAATTATTGAAGCAAATTGTCTTTTTCAATACGATACACCACAAAAATCTTTTACTTCAGATTCAGTATCACCGTTAGTAAAAAAAACAAATACTAGAACCATAATAACAAATTCGGATACAACGAAAACAGAAACTTTGCAGCAAAAGATAAATAAAAATGAAGATGATTTTTCGGATATTCCCTTATTTGAAGGATCCAGAAAAGTTTATTTTGTAAACGGTGTTAAATATATTAAAGCCGGATTAAATGACAGCTTTGATCATATTGCAAAAGATTTTGGTTTAAATGTGTTCGAAGTAAAGCGATTTAATGATATTGGTTCAGCTTATTTTTTGAAACAGGGTGATATTGTTTTTATTGAAGCTAAAAAGAAAAAATCTGAAACCGAATTTCATATTGTTGTAGCCGGCGAAACGATGCAGAGCATATCGCAAGCCTACGGGATTCAATTGAAAGAACTATACATTAAGAATCGGATGAAACAGAGCAGTGAACCAAATCTAGGTCAAAAGATATGGCTTAAAAATTTAATGCCAATTTATTAAAAAAGAGAGGTGATTTTATTATATCACCTCTCTTTTTTTGTACCAATTTGCAAGTTATTTTAGCGTAAATGCAATCGGCATATTAAACTGAACCCGAACTTCTTTTCCATTTTGACGACCCGGTTTCCATCTTGGCATGTTATTAACAACCCGAATAGCTTCTTCGTCGCAACCACCACCAATTCCACGAATTAATGCTACATTTGATACGTTTCCATCCCTCTCAATTACAAAAGTTAAAAATACGGGACCCTGAATTCCAGTTTCTTTGGCAACTTGAGGATATTTAATGTTTTCGCTTAAGAATTTTATTCTACCAGCATCGCCACCGGGAAATTCTGGCCATTCTTCAACAAATGTGTGAATTTTAAGTTCATCGCCTTCGTCAATAATTCTATTTGGAGGCGTATCCTCTTTAATATCCATAATTCCACCAGTTGTATCAATATTAGGGTTAAATGCCTTATCTTTAAGGTCACCAATATCAATATCATCTACTTCACTAGAATTCACAGTGACAATTGGTACCTTAAATTTTATAACTTTTTTAATTTCAACTGGTATTTTAGGTAAATCCGGCTTTAAAGCGGGAGGTTTTTTAAAAACGTCTCCTCCTATAGTCACAACTGTTGTTAAATTTCTATTTTTTCCATTTATGTAGTTAGCAATTAATGGAACTGAAATTCCCATTAAAAATAATACAATGGCAATAATTAATGCTTTCATCATGTTATTATTGTATGATTTCCGCATTTTGTACGCCCCATAATCTTTGTTTCTTTTTTCAAAGATGATGTCATCGAGATTTTTGTTTGTTGTTTTCATGGCTTTTGTGTTTTTATGGTTAAACATTATTAATATTTACCACAATGATACAATAATTGGAAAGCCAAAATATAGGTAAATCAGTTAACGGTAGGATTAAATCAGTTAACGGTAGGAATTTACAAGTTAACGGTAATTTTTATTTTCGTGCTACCACAAAAAAATCGAAACAGCGTTCGTTTGCAAGTTCAATAAAAAAATCGGAGGTCAACACTTTTTCAACCAGAGTAGTGTTTTTTTTCATGAGTTCATTACGATTCATCCGATTGGCAATATCGTATGGAATTTGTAAGAGTCTTCTCGGTAAAATATATTGAAGCCTGAAAATATCAAATCGAGTAAACTTCTTTACCGAACGACGGTTTTCTTCATAATATGACATAACTTTTTCGTTGCCAAAAACACCATTAATATCAAAGGTTGAAAAAACACTGGATAGCAATTTTGCAATCTGGGTTAACTTATACTCGCGAACATGCCAAGGATTGCGTGTAATGGACATGTTGATATTGGGCGTAGTTAGAATTAATATTCCATTCTGCTTAAGTACACGATGTATTTCCTGAAGAAAGAATTGATCGTCTTTAATATGTTCGATTACTTGAAATGTTACAACAACATCAAAGCTATTATCTTCTATTCCAGCTAAAGGCGGAACACTCATTTGTAGAAAATTCAGGTTAGCAGAACCTTCATCATGTGGCGTTTCGTGTTTATCAACTGCAAAATAGGTGTCAGAAAGGGGTGCTAAAATTTTAATTCCATACCCCTCTCCACTACCAATTTCAAGAACATTCCCTTTAACTAATTTCTTCGCCTGGTTATACGCAATTAAATGGCGGTGGTGAATCACATTGTCTTCGGGGAGTATTCCGGAATTTCGTTCAGCAGTTTTTATACTCATTTCAAGAGGCCGTATTTAATAATTCAAGAGTTTTCTTTCCTACCTTGTGCCTTGATGCGATTGCTTTGAATTGAAATCCATTGATTGAAAAATGTTCTAAAAAAGCCGGTAATGCATAAAACAAATTTGTTTTTGCCTTCATGCTATCATGAAAAACAACTATTGAACCTTTTTCTGTAGATACAATGGCATTCTCGAGACATTTCTGAGGTGTGATCGTTTGGTCAAAATCGCCTGTGAGCACAGTCCAATATACCAATTGATAATATTTTTTTAAAAATTTATGTTCAGCAATTGATATTTTGCCATAGGGTGGGCGAAATAAAGGCGAAAAAAAATAATCGCCACATTTTTTTACATTCAGTACATATTCGCGTGGATGCGATTTCCAACCGTTTAAATGATTGAATGTATGATTTCCTACACAATGCCCTCGTTTAAGTATATCAGCAAAAATAGTATGGTGTTTTCTGACATTATCGCCTACACAAAAAAATGTTGCTTTGGCATTGTAAGTATCAAGTAAATCCAATACCCAAGGTGTAACCTCAGGAATCGGACCATCATCAAATGTCAGATAGATATTGTTTTCAGGGGTATCGACACGCCATAAGTCCTTTGAATTGTATAATTTGTAGAGTAAAGATGGTGTTTTGGCTAAATACATAGGTTATGTAGTCAAATCAGTTTTTTAAAGCATGTTTACAAAGTAAATGATATTTTTCAATATTGGTGCAAAAAAATAGCAAATTATATGCGAAACACTCATCGTTTGTATCGTTCTTTTGCTACTATTTATATGCATTATTGACTTCCAAGACTTTTTTTGCTATATCATTTTGTTTATAGGTTAAAGCCATATCTTTTATTTTTCCAAGTAATTCTTGAGCTTGCTTTTTGTCTGAACCGAGATATGCGGCATCTCCACCTGTAAATTGACTATAATATAGTAATTCCTGACGGCAATATTCAATCAAACGTTGACTTATATTGTTTGCCTTTGTTGTTTCTTTTGCCTGATAATATGCATTTGCAATCGGCAACATCATGTAATCGTAGGGTACGCAATTGTCGGGCATTACATCAATACATTTATCGCAAACAATGATAGCCTCCTTGAGTTTACCTTCAAAAATCAAAGCGTCGGCTAAGCGTCCAAAAAGATTTTTCAGGAAATATGTATTTCGCATATTGGTTTCATCGAGATACACTTTCGGATTATTCATATTCCCCCATTTAAATTTATTAATCATGTTTTCATACATGACTTCCGTGTTAACTTTACCGGTTTGTTTGTCGGTGGATATACATCGGTATGGAACAAGCCTATATGCAAAACCCTCGAGCTGCAAATAGTTCAATAATCCTAAATAAGCATCATCGCCTGTTGTGGTTGCAAAATAAACCGGGCGCTGCCATTTCAAATTCGACAACAAATCGAGTGCGGCAAGGGCATTTTTTTGCACCCCGTAATCGGTATAATTCCATACAATGGCAGAGCTTATTGAGTCTTGGTATTCGCGAGGCACTGTACCATTTATTCGAACCAGATTGGTATCAACCGGAAGTAAAAAATTATTTGTAGGGAAGAAGTTCAACATACCCTGCCGTGTATTCAACATGGTTGCTGGGTCGTCGCTGGTAGCATAATCAACCAAGGTTCGCACATCCACATAGGTGTCGCGTGGAACAAGTGCCGTATCTTCGTAAATAATGATGTAATCGCGTTTTGAAGCAATATATTTACTTCGGTTGAGTGTGATTGGAAGCGGTTCGGAATTCGGAGTTTTTAGTTTCATTTGGTCGATATACCAATCCATATTGAGCAAACTCAAGTTAACCACGCGCACATCGGTGCGAATGCCTTCAACTTCTTGTGCATACCATAATGGGAATGTATCGTTATCGCCCAATGTGAACAAAATAGCATTGGGTGCACAGGAGTTCAAATAGTCGGAAGCGATATCAACAACAGTGTACCGATTGGAGCGGTCGTGATCGTCCCAGCCTTCTTTGGCCATGATTCCAGGAACCAAAAACAAACAAACCAGAAAGGCGACAATTGCAGCTATCTTGGGCGTGATGATTTTTCGCAAAAGCTGGAACAAACCAATCATGCCAATGCCAATCCACACCGCAAAGGCATAGAATGATGCTGCATAAGCATAATCGCGTTCTCGCGGTTGATAGGGAACCGGATTGAGATAAAAATTGATGGCTAAACCGGTGAACAGAAATAGCAGAGCAATTACTATAAAGCCTTTCAAATCTTTGTTGAGATGAATAAAAAATCCTGCAAGACCAAGTAGTAAGGGTAATAAATAAAACGTGTTGCGACCTTTGTTGTTTGCGATGGGTTCGGGCAAATTGTTCTGAGCTCCCAGTCGGGCATTGTCGATAAAGTTTATTCCTGAAATCCAATTGCCTTTAAAACTGCTACCATGACCTTGTATATCGTTTTGTTTTCCGGAATAGTTCCACATAAAGTAGCGCAAATACATGTGTCCAATTTGATAAGTGAAAAAGAAGCGAAGGTTTTCGAGAAATGTTGGCTTATAAATAATTTCAGGGTCGCCGTTATAACCTTTTACTGTGATTGGAACACCTTGGACCATACCCCAGGATTTATAACCACTGATATGTGATTCGGAATTACCACTCCACATGCGTGGAAAAAAAGTCATAAAACGCGAATCGTAGTTGGGCACCGAGTTTTTTCGGTCGTCAACAATCACATATTTGCCTTTTGCATTATCGCGGGCATACAGTGGATTGCCATCGGTGTAAGGTTTTTTACTGTCTAAAGGCGCATTATAGTATTGTCCATAAAACAAGGGCCAATCGCCATATTGTTCGCGGTTAAGGTAGGCCAACAAACTAATAGCATCTTTGGGTGCATTTTCGTTGATGGGGGTGCCGGCATTTGAGCGAACAACCAATGCCATAAAACTCGAATAACCTATCAAAATAAAAGATATTCCCAATATCACTGTTTTCAACATTTCTTTTTTGTGGCGTCCAATAATTAGTAAGGCAGTGCATGCACCCATTATAAGAAACCGTAGTATGAAATTTAAAACGGAAGCGGAAGCATACAAAATCATGAAAAGCAACAGTCCATAAAAAACAATTACTATCATTCCATACACCTTGTTTTCTTTTTCGGTATATAACAAACCGAATACAATGATAGCGATAAGCAAGAGTGCAAAGAAAATGGTGCCAGAATTGAACGGCAAACCAAGTCCATTGATAAACAAGAGTTCGGACTTTGCAAACAAATCGACCACCTGAGGAATGATACCATACATAATACCGGCCAATATGACAATTGAGATGAAAAATGCAAGTATAGTTCCCAACCTGGTGGTTTTAAATTTCTTGAAATAAAACACCAAGGTGATGGCCGGTATAGCCAACAAATTAAGCAAATGAACCCCGATAGAAAGCCCCATCATAAACGCAATAAGAACTATCCAACGATTGGCGCCGGGTTCGTCGACAACAGTTTCCCATTTCAGAATGGCCCAAAATACAAAAGCAGTGAAAAAAGATGACGTGGCATACACTTCGCCTTCGACTGCAGAAAACCAAAATGAATCGGAAAAAGTATAGGCCAATGCACCCACAACACCCGAACCTACAATAACAAAAATGTCGGACAAAAGGATTTCAGTTGATTTTACAACAATTTTTTTAGCCAATGCAGTGATTGACCAAAACAGAAACAATATGGTGAGACCGCTATAAATGGCTGACATGGTGTTTACCATGCGTGCAACCAAATGCACATTGCCAAATGCAAATAGCGAGAAAAACCTGCCCATCAATTGAAAAAACGGAGCTCCGGGGGGATGCCCTACCTGAAGTTTGTAGGCTGTTGAAATGTATTCGCCGCAATCCCAATAGCTGGCTGTGGGCTCGGATGTTAAAATATAAACCAGGGTTGCTATTGCAAAAACAACCAATCCTGTGATGTTGTTGATGAATTTGTATTGCTTCATGAAGCCTGAATTTATGTGCGAAATTAATTGAAAATTTGCAAAAAACGAAGTTTTTATGGAAGAAGGTTGCGGCCGGTCTTATTGTATGCTTATGACGGTATGAAATTATGTTTTCGTCAGCACAAAATAAGTATCAACTAACAAAAACACCAACGCATTGCAAAAAAAACTAAATTTGCTCTGTTGAAATAAAACTTTATTTGTTTTGTTTCGGATTTTATTTGCAAGTAAAAAGAAAACACATAGTGATTCATTTTTCAGTCATGAAACTATTTTTGAATACACGGTTATTGAAACAGTGGTGTATTGCTCTTTTGTTTTTGGGTTTAACTGCCGATTGTTTTGCGCAGCAAAAAACTATTCCGTTCAACAGCCCAAACATTTATTATGAAGGCAGAATATTATATCAACCCGATGCTGCTGTGCTTAGTTGGCCCGGAACCTCGGTAAACCTGTTGTTTGAAGGTTCCGAAATTTCGGCCATTATGCAAGATGAAGATACTGCAAACTACTATAATGTGATTGTTGACGACACGGTTGTTTATAAACTTCATACCGATACACTTAAAACATGCTATTTGCTGGCTAAGGGTTTGCACCATGGGAAACATCATCTCCAACTTTTTAAATGCACCGAATGGGATAAAGGCAAAACCTTGTTTTTTGGGTTTGCAACACGCGAAAACACCACGCTCCTACTCGCACCAACTCCTAAGAAAAGAAGGATTGAATTTTATGGCAATTCAATAACTTGTGGCTATGCCATTGAAGATAGCAGCGGAAAAGATTCGAAATGTGGTTATTTCGAAAACTGTTATCTTTCTTATGCTGCAATTACTGCTCGACATTTTGATGCACAATTTTCGTGTATCAGCAAAAGCGGCATAGGTTTGATGGTGAGTTGGGAAAAGCTGATTATGCCCGAAATGTTCGACCGACTAGACCCAACTGATTCTACCTCGAAATGGGATTTTGCGCAATACACCCCCGATTTGGTGGTAATTCATTTGCTGCAAAACGATTCGTGGCTAATTAAAATGCCAAAAAACGAACAGTTTATTAGTCGATTTGGCACGCAAGCACCCAACGAAAGCACCATAATAAGTTGCTATAAAAATTTTGTTGCTACGATTCGAACGAAGTACCCTAATGCATATATTATTTGCGTGATGGGCAACGGAAGCATCACCAGAGAAAGTTCGCTTTGGCCAGGTTATGTTAAACAAGCATTAGCACAATTGAACGACCCAAAAATATTTTCGCATTTTTTTCCCTATAAAAAAACACCCGGGCATCCACGCATTGGCGAACAAAACGCCATGGCTATGGATTTGATTCGCTTTATTGAAAATACTATTCAGTGGTAAGGTTTTTTAGGGGGTAAGACATAAAGTTATTCTGATAGAAATGCATATAACAACCAAACAAAAACTTGTTTTGGCCTCTCGCCCTTTTGTTTGTTTTTTATTCCTATTTTTGCACTCGTTTTTTCTGTAAACAAAAAAAATAGTCCCCTGTAGTTGCCGAAGCAATGATTTGTAGCCAACAACAAAATAGTGCATACCGTGTTTAAATTTAAAAATCCGTTTGTTCCTATCGTTCTAATATTAATTTTATTAGTTACGTGTAAAACCTTATACTCCTATATCCACAAACCTTTGCTGGTGGTGAAGCAAAAGCCGCCAAGAACCCTTGTTGCCGATTCGTTGCGACCTGTTAGAATTTTACGTGAAAATATTTCCGAAAAAGAATCGCCCAATCATGTTACGGATTATTTTTTGTTCGACACCGCCCCTATGCTGGCTTTTAATGCCAACCCCCAACAAACAGTTGATACCACAAAACAACGGTTTTTGTTGATTGGCGATTCGATGCTTGAAGGACTTGGCCCCCGAATGAACGACTATTGCTTGAAAAACGGGCATGAATGCAAACAAGTGATTTGGTATTCCTCGTCGACATACTGGTATGGCAATTGCGACACGATTCGACATTTTGTGAATCAATATAAACCCACTTACGTTGTGTTGGTTATTGGTAGCATGGAACTTTTTATACGCAACATTAAAGAAGAACGAAAACAATATGTGGTGAATATTTTGAATCAACTTAGCGGCACAAAATATATTTGGGTTGGCCCACCCAACTGGACCGATGACACGGGCATTAACGATTTGCTTTCGAACACTGTTGACAGTGGTACGTTTTTTTTATCAAAAAATCTTAGTTTCGATCGTTGCTCCGATGGAGTGCATCCCACACGGGCATCGGCTTCGCGATGGATGGACTCGATAGCCACTTTTATGATGACGAAATGTGCGCATCCTGTGGTTATGAAATTTCCGGACGAGAAAGCCAAACGCAACCCGCTCACCACCATATTAAATCCTAATCCTCCGCAAAACATTTAAAAATGGATTTTCCGGTTTCGGTTCGCGACATTTTTTTATTTAACTCTGCCAACCCGATTTCGTTTATTAGTGGCTTGTTTTTGGTGTTGTTCACCATTTTTATTCTAGTTTACAGTTTTTTTTATAAGAATAGTGTTGCTCGAAAATGGTTGTTGATTTTCATTAGCTTGTTTTTTTATTACAAACTCACCGGTGTGCTTTTTCTGGTGATTTTTATACCTGTGGTTGTCGATTTTTTTATTGCAAGGCAGCTCCGAGTCACCAAATCGGAAGGTAGGCGCAAACTGTGGCTTTATATTTCGGTTTTAATTAGTGTGGGGCTTTTGGTTTATTTTAAATACACCAATTTTTTTATTGAAATTGTGAATTCAATTGGCGGCAGCTCGTTTTCAACTCTAAAAATTTTGATACCTGTAGGCATCTCCTATTATATTTTTCGAACCATCAGCTATGTGGTGGATGTGTATAACGAAAAAATGGAAGCGGTGAGCGATTTGAGCGATTACCTGTTGTATATGACTTTTTTTCCGCTTTTAATCTCGGGACCCATCACACGAGCGGAATTGTTTTTGCCGCAACTGAATTCGGACAGCAGCATTTCGAAAGAAAACATCAACCAAGGCATGTATTTGGTGATGAAAGGAATTATTAAAAAAGCAATAATTGCCGACTATTTGGGAATGTATGTGAACATTGTTTTTTCGGTGCATGGTGGGTTCACAGGGTTCGAAAACCTGATGGGCATTTTGGGCTTTGCCATGCAATTGTATTTCGATTTTTCGGGTTACACCGATATTGCTATTGGTATATCGACTATTTTGGGATTTAAGATTGGTATCAACTTTAACCAACCGTTTAAAGCGAGCAGCATCACCGACTTTTGGCGACGCTGGCACATTTCGCTTAGCGAATGGTTACGCGATTATATTTTTACACCTCTAAATTTTTATATGCGTAAACTCAAGATTTGGGGGGCTATTTTTGCGATTATCATCACTTTTTTGCTTTGCGGAATATGGCATGGGGCTTCGTTTACATTTGTATTGTGGGGCTTGTGTTATGGCCTGGCTATGGCTTGGGAAATTGCCACACGCAATGTAATTGGGGCTTTGGGTAAGCATGTGCACAAAAACATTATTAGGTTTTTTGGTTGGTTTTTTACGTTTGCCTTTGTGGTGAGCATGCTGGTGTTGCTAAGGGCCGATAGTGTGCAAGCGGCATGGAACATTTATGCCAAGCTGTTTACCAACATGGATTTGTATTACGTGGCGCCATTTGTAAGGATTCGGTATTTGTATGTTGCGGTTATCTGCACGGCTTTTATTCTGGTGTTTATGAGCCACAAAATAAAAGAAAAAATATCGTATTATTTTGTGGTGTCGCCTCTTATAGTTAAGATTATTGTGTTTTTTGCGGTTGGGATAGTGTTTATTGAGTTTCAAAGCCAACAAATACAATCGTTTTTGTATACTAAGTTTTAGGTAGAAAAGCTTGGCTATTGCTACGCTATTGTAAGAAGTTGGCAGGTGGGTTTCGCAACTTGGCGTACGACCTGTGCAACACGGCGTTTATGTTTTGTTTGCTTCTGACTAACTAAGGTGTGGCAAATCGTCGGCGGTTTAATAAGCCTTAGCTGCCGAATAAAAGCAAAGATAATAGATAAAACGACTTAGGTTGGAACCACCGACTAAGGGGAAAATTGAGAGTTTGACCCTAGCACTCGGATTACGCTGTGCTAAATCCGAGCAAGCGGGGATGGTGGTTTTTTTTGCGGGAGTAGTAAAGTTTTATTTAAAAAAAAAACTCAGCCATGTTTTGGCTGTCTCTTATAGTAATTTTGTGCCATATTTTAATACGCAAATTCAAGTAATTAATGCAACTTTTTTGAGGAACAAAGATTAACCTATTTTTACAAGACAAAAGAGAAAGAAAAATTCTTTCCCTTTGTCCTGAAGGATAAGGTTTATTTTTTCAGTTAACGGTAAAAAAAGGAGAGAAAAACACGTATTTTATCCCAATATCCAAAAAATGACTCTAATATAGCAGTCCTGCCCTCACGCTTTGCATTGTTTTTTATTCGGAACGCAATATGGGTTTTCAAGAACACAATATGGGTTTGTCGGAACACAATATGGGTTTTCAAGAACACAATATGGGTTTGTCGGAACACAATATTGGTTTTCAAGAACTCAATATTGATTTGTCGGAACGCAATATTGGTTTTCAAGAACACAATATGGGTTTGTCGGAACGCAATATTGGTTTTCAAGAACTCAATATGGGTTTGTCGGAACACAATATTGGTTTTCAAGAACACAATATGGGTTTGTCGGAACACAATATTGGTTTTCATGAACTCAATATGGGTTTGTCGGAACTCAATATTGGTTTTCAAGAACACAATATGGGTTTGTCGGAACGCAATATTGGTTTT
>JBAXWF010000010.1:0-78412 GCA_037128515.1 Bacteroidota bacterium
CTTGGGAAGCGAGGGAAATGGTTTCGGAAGCGAGGGAAGAGGCTTGGGAAGCGAGAGAAGAGGCTTGGGAAGCGAGAAAAATGGCTTCGGAAGCGAGAAAAATGGCTTCGGAAGCGAGAAAAATGGTTTGGGAAGCGAGAAAAATGGTTTGGGAAGCGAGGGAAGCGGAAAAGGAAGGAGGAAAAATGGAAAACGAGGTTGATGTTGGTAAATACCTGAAAATAAATATAGAAACCATCATGACCGAGCACATTTTACCCGGGGCTGTTCAAAACAATGTGCCATGTTAAATTTCGCCCCGACACCAACCTCAAAATTCATAAATAATTTGAAACGTGGTTTATACAAAAGAAGACACGCTAAAACTTGCATTTCTGTTTTTCGAAAGACACATGTATATGAAATTACCGATTATTTTTTAACTTTGTAGTGGCGTAGTTTTCAAAAACACAGATGTTTTTTTTCGTTTTATAAACACTAAAAATATAACCACAGTTATGACAAATCACAATCCAAAAACAGTAGCCGAATTAAAAGCCATGCGCAAACCGGTGCGCAATGTAAACATTGAAGCAAAACAAAAATTATCCTTGCTCAACAAACTTGCCATGTGGATTACTCAGCATGTGGGTACTATGGGTTTCTTTTTTATTATTTTTGTGTGGACTGTTTGCTGGTTGGGTTGGAATTCCGTTGGGCCCAAAGATGCCCGATTTGATCCGTATCCGGCCTTTGTTCTGTGGCTTTTCATATCAAACATGATTCAAATATTTTTGATGCCACTGATTATGATAGGCCAAAACCTACAGAGCAATCATGCCGAAGTGCGTGCCGAAGCCGATTTTGAAGTAAACACCAAAGCCGAATTGGAAATTGAAACCATATTGATGCATTTAGAAAATCAGAATAAAATTATCATGCAGATTTTGGAACGTCTGGATAAAAAATGATTTTTCGATGGGGGTTATTTCATCATTGGGTGAAGTAAAACCAAGCGAACGCCCAGAATAATTTGAGTTTGAGCTGGGGTACTATTTTTCAACTTCTTTTTAAATTCAAGCATTTATTCAATTTTATGATGCGTTTCATGGTGCAAATTTTTACATGCCTCTTTGAAAAAAACACTATAGCAACCACTAAATACCGAGTTTGGAAGGTGTAATTATTTTTTCTTCCGTATTTTTCGCACTATCCAAACCACCGCCACAAAAAACACAGCCACCACCACCACCGGTACAAAAGCCAAAACAATAAATATTCTTTTTTTCCAAGAACTTTTTTTCCAAGAAAACGCCTCTTTGGTTTCTTGTTCTTCTTGCTGCGTATGGGGTAGGGTGTCGTCACTTTCATCATCCAATTCATCTTCCACTTCTTCCGTTTCGGGCTCATCCTCTTCTTCCAAATATTCTTTTGTGAGGTCTAAACCCAAATAATCTTCAATCAGCGAAGTGTTGGCATGCTTGGTAATTGTAACATTTTTTTCTTTCAAAATCTTGTACAGGCTGTAAAGCGAGCGGCATCCGGCTTCAACAAAAATGTGTTTAATGTGTTTGTTTTCTTGAATTTCTACCGTCATAAACGTGCTCAATTTGTCCAACTCCAAAAACTCAATTTCGTTCTTTTTCAAACCCGTGTTTTTGCGCAACAAGTTGCCCTCGGGGGTATTCACATAAGTAATAAACAAGAAAGTGCGCAGAATAAGTTTGTTACCACACACACTGCCCAAAAAATAGCCGGTTTTAATTTTATACAAATAAAATTCAATCAACACTTTGCCGGTTTTGGCATCGTATTGCATTTTGGGGTTTTCAAATGAATGGTTCAGGTCGCGCAACAAGGTTTCGCGGCTCACACAATCGTTGCGTTCCGACAGCCTTCGAAGCGCATGCTCCTGAATATACACTTCTACGTCTTTTTCTGCATCACCCACTGGCAAATTGTGCGTACCGGCTGCAATGCTAACCCATTTTGGACCGGTTTTAAATTCGGGCAAACCCAAGCGATAAGCCAAATGTTTTTCACCTTTTATATACACATAAGTTCGGTCGGGCACCGCACTATGCCAATATATATGGTATCCTGTGCTGATATCGGGTTTGGCGATATGCAAACCCGTTGTGGCCCAATAAACCCGTTTCGTTAAATCGCTCATCATCAAACCAGTTATGGAAGCAATTTGTTTCAGGTGTTCCCAAGCTTCATAAGCATGCAGGCGTTGTTCAAAAAAAGGTTCCAATGCGGATTTCACCTTTGTAGCATATTTAAAATCTTCAGGTTCTATGGTTTGATAATATATAATAAGGGTAGTAGCGGCTGTAAAATACGTATCCAAATCCACCGTCTTGCCATGGGGTATAAGTTCCACTTCGTATCGTTTTAGCATGGCCGAAACCAATCGCCGAATCCATTTCAGTTTTCCTGCAGGCATAAAATCGTTTTCGGCCACCGTAATGTTGATGGCCTGACATCGCACTGAATAAATTACTTCGAGTTCGCGAGGAAATAACAAAGCCCAAAGATGCCCACAGCCAATAACATCCAGCACTTTACGTATTTTGCGGAAATATTCGTTCTTTTGCTGCGCTTTGGCAACCTTATCAAGTTTGTGTGTATTGGTTCTTTTCTTTTTATTTTTCGACATCGGTTGTCAACAAATGTTGATATAAAGATACAAATTTTTCCTAAAAATTATGATTTAAGCAAATTATCTTTATGTAACATACGGCGAATGGCTGTACCGCTTTCCAGGTCACTCACTGCATCACGGCCAATCCAATGTGCAGTTTTGTCGCTACGCTCCGCAAGTGTTCGGCTCAAACCAAGTGCTTTGGCATACAATTTCATATCACGTTTGCCAATTTCTCTCAAAGCCCAATTCACTGCTTTGCGAACATAATTGCGTTCATCGGTAGCTTCGCGAACTATAATAGCTAAAAAGGATTCAAACTCTTCATCGGGCATACTTCTGCTATGCACTGCCAAACAAGCCATCATCACAAAGCCAGCTCGTTTCACAAACTCTTCGGGCCGGCCGCTCCATTCCAGTGCTTTTTTAACCGCATAGGGTGTTTTTTTAAACAAATTGTTGCAACACTGGTCGCACACATCCCACGAATCGAAATCCAACACCCAATCCTCCATTTGTTGCTCGGTCACCAGTTGAACATTGTCAGCCAGCGTTGCAAATATCCGAGCTTCGTGGTAGCCGCTTTGCCACAATTGGAGTGCCAGTGGATGATTGTTTTTATAGCGTTTTGCCAAATCGCGAATTAACGGTAGCGAAACCCCGAAAGCCTTATCTGTTTTTATTCCATATCGTGCCATGCCTGCCAAATTGTCGGGGTTCTGCTTGGATTTGAGTGCTTCAATTATTTCTGTAAATTCTTTCATCTATTTTATCATTAAAAGTCCGTCGTTCGTTGCACACCATTTACGGTTTTCCGAATCTACCGCAATTTTGTTCACAAAAAAACTTGGAACGCATGAGTTTAAAGGATTATAGGTGCCCCACTTGTCGTTTTGGTTGCGCACCACACCCATGGAGGTGGCAAACCAGTGCATCCCGGTATTATCAATCACCATGGAATAATCGCAAAAGCGCGGCAAGCCCGAATTTTCTGGAGTTATAATAGTCCATAGGTTGTTTTCAATCCGAATCAAACCACTCCAATACACCACCCACACCCCACCTAAGGCGTCGCAATACACATGGTTCACTTGGTTGTTTGGCAACTTCGAGTTTTCGGTGCCAAACACACTCCATTTGGTTCCGTCGAAGCTGCAAAAACCATCATCAGTTGCTATCCATTTTGTATTTTTGGTATCCACAGCCACATCATAAATCGCCGTAAAATTCATTTTCATATCCTCCTTGCGAAATAGTGTCCAGTTTTTTCCATCGAACGAACAAACCACTTTATCGGTAGCCAACCACATCGTTTCGTTCTTGTCTTGTGCAATTGCTAAAATATGCACATCGGGCAGGGGCGAATTTTCAGGAGCATAGTTAGTCCAAGTTTTTCCGTCGAACTTATACAACCCGTGATAGCGGGTGCCAAACCATTTGGTATTGTTTGCATCAACAAATATGGTGGTAACAAACCGGTCATTCAATCCCGAATTGGTGGAGTCGTATGTCTTAAAATTCACGCCGTCGTATTCAACCAATTTGCCACCAAAAAAACAATCGCCAGTAGCAAACCACACACGGTCGGTTTGGTCAACAGCCACAGTTTTAATAATATTTTCGGGTATCTTTGATGTGTTGGTGTCCAAAACCGAACATAGGATAGGTGGGACAGTTGTTTGAGAAAACAATTGACTGCCAAAAAGTATGTATGTTACAATCAGAAATACATTTTTCATACTTTGGCGGGTTTATATTTCGATAATTTCAAAATTTTCTGAGCATCTTTTACTTCAATAAGTTGTTTTAGGTTCATCTCATTGTTTTGGCGCATTAAAGCTCGCACAATTCGCCAACCTACCCAAGTTCCGGTGCGCGGCGGCGATGTCTTCGAAAACGAAGTGGTGAATGGACCCGGGTCGAAAAACTTATTAAAAGAGTTACTTTCTTTGCTATACAACAATTTGTTGTCGATAAAAAACGCCCACATCCTGGCTTCGTTATCATAGCACCAAGTCAATTGCTTTTTAGTATATTTAATCTTTATCGTATCGTTCAATTCAGGCAACATCGCATCAATAAAGTATTGAATTTTGCCATTATACACCATGTTGTCCAAACAACTGCTGTTTTTCATATCCGTATAGCAATAATAATTGGCCATAGCGTTGATGCAGTCGCGTGTAATGTATTCACCCGACATGTTGTTTTTAATAAAATTGGGTAAGCCAAACGAAGTGTATAATTTATATTTGCCACCCAAATACATATCCAGGGCAATCATTAGCACCGAATCGGCATAGATAATCGGATTTTCGAAATCCATTCCGCACACGTAGGTATATACTTGCGGAATTTTTCGGTTTGGGAAGTAAAACTTGAAATACGATAAAGCACTTGAGAGTTCGCGTTCCAGTTGTGTCAAATTCGGAAACTTTTTCTGAACTTCATTATAGTTCTCAATCATTTGTGGGTCGTTCACATAGCTGCTAAGCTGCTTCATATTTGCTTTATCATCTAGGTCACCATCCAGAAAAAAACCATACTCCGGTTTGATTCGTTTCAATTCGTTTTGCAAATCTTTTTTATTCAAATTGAAAAGGGCTTTTTCGTAGCGTTTTATTTTAATTCGTACCGTAGTATCTATTTTTGGCGAATCAATCTTTTCGTCTTTTTTTGATTGATTGCAACTGCATGAAATTATTAACAGGCTCATGGCCCATAAAATGCAAAATTGGATAAAACGATTCATAAAAACAATTTGTTAATAGGATTGAGTAACTTTGTTAATCGAAAAGAAAACATGTTCACAAAATTATAATTTTAACCGGTTTTATCGTTCTATATTGTATTATTTTTGTAAAAACGTAAATAAATGAAAAACTATAAAAGCGTTCTACTTATCGGTCTGTTGATAATTGCCTCAATAAAGATTGAAGCCCAGCGCTCTTTTACTTTTGGTTTGCATGCTTCGCCCAACATTAGTTGGATAAAGCCCGATGTTAGTGCCGAAGTGTATAAATCCGATGGGTCCACAATGCATCTGAGCTATGGCGCCGATTTCAACTACTTCTTTATTAAAAATATTGGCATTGGCACCGGAGTGGATGTGGTGTATACCGGTGGCAAGTTGCAATACCATACAGCTATGATTGTTAACAATGCCCAGGTGCCTGATACAGGCATTTTATCGCGAAAAATCAAACTACAGTATTTGCAGATACCCTTGGTGCTGATAGGTACTACCGGCGATTTGCTTGGGAATTTTTCCATCTATGGCAAGTTTGGTTTAGGCACCTCATTTAAACTAAAAGCTAGAGCCAATGATAGTTTTTTGCCTCAAAATGCCACGGATGCTGTAACCACCGAGAACAAGAATATTGGTAAGGATATTAGTTTCTTCCGCGAATCGATGATTATTGGTTTGGGTGGCACCTATAAAGTGGCCAAAATCATTTCGGTGAATGCCTGTTTAACCTACAACAATGGTTTTACCGATATTTTAACAGGCCGAAACGGAGCAGATAATACCATAAAAGAGAACGGCAAATTGCATTATTTCGAGCTTTCGCTTGGCATATTGTTTTAAATGGCAACTTAAATGAAAATTGCGCTTGCACAACTAAATTTTCATATTGGTAACTTCGAGTTGAATAGTAGCAAAATTATTGCTGCCATTCGAGAAGCAAAAAGTCGCGGTTCCGAATTGATTGTGTTTCCCGAGTTGGCAGTTTGTGGATATCCACCACGCGATTTCTTAGAATTTGATGATTTTATTGAACGGTGCAAGAAATGCATTGCTGAAATTAGTTTGGAAGCTGATGGTATTGCTGTTATTGTTGGAGCTCCTTCCGAAAATATTAATACTTCAGGTAAAAAGCTTTTTAATTCAGCTTATTTTATCGAAAACAAAGAAGTTGTTTTTGTTCAACATAAATCCTTGTTACCCAACTACGATATTTTTGATGAGTACCGTTACTTTGAACCGAACCGCGATTTCGGCATTGTTGAGTATAAAGGAAAACGGATGGCTATCACCATTTGCGAGGATGTGTGGAACACGTGTCCCGATCCCATGTATGTTACAAAACCCATGGAAGAACTTTCGAAACTCAACCCCGAACTGCTTATCAACATTGCTGCCTCACCATTCAGTTATCATCAGCACATCGAACGAGAAAAAGTGTTGCAATCCAATGCCATAAAATATAAAATACCGCTTGTTTATGTAAATCATGTGGGAGCGCAAACCGAATTGATCTTCGATGGCGGTTCCATGGTGTTGAATAACGAGGGCAAAACCCTATTGAATCTACCTTTCTTCGAAGAAAGCATAGCCTATTATGATAGCGAACAAAAGGAAAGCATACCGAAGGAGAAAGCCTGCTCAAAAACCGAATTGATTTATCGGGCCTTGGTGCTGGGTGTGAAAGATTATTTTCACAAGATGGGTTTTTCCAAGGCCATAATCGGTCTTTCAGGCGGCATTGATTCGGCAATAACTTTAGTAATTGCATACGAAGCCTTGGGTGCTGAAAATGTGTTGGCCGTATTGATGCCATCACAGTTTTCGTCCGATCATTCAGTGAACGATGCATTGAAATTGGTCGAAAATCTGAATTGTCCTCATACCACAATTCCTATTGAACCGGTTTTTCAATCATTTGAAAAAGCATTGCATGATATCTTTATCAATGAAAAGTTCAACATCACCGAGGAAAATATTCAGGCACGCATTCGTGCAGTATTATTGATGGCCATTTCGAATAAATTCGGGCATATATTACTGAATACTTCAAACAAAAGCGAAGCGGCTGTTGGTTATGGAACGCTATATGGCGATATGTGCGGTGGTTTATCTGTTATTGGCGATGTTTATAAAACACAGGTGTATAAATTAGCACAATTTATAAATGCTACAAATGAAATTATACCCAAAAACACCATTATAAAACCACCTTCAGCAGAATTGCGGCCCGACCAAAAAGATTCGGATTCTTTGCCCGATTACGAAATATTGGATGAGATTTTATTCAATTATATTGAACTTCGTCAAGGACCCAATGAGTTAATAGAGATGGGTTACGATGCAACTATGGTGCAAAGAATCTTAAAACTTGTAAATACCAGCGAATATAAACGGTATCAAACGCCACCAATTTTGCGCGTTTCGCCCAAAGCATTTGGTATGGGCAGAAGGATGCCCATCGTTGGGAAATACTTATCCTGATTACTTTCCGCAAAAAGCAACGAAAATACAGTTCTCGCAATTTTTATCATTTTCAGTTTGTACAAAATCAACATCCGGCGAAAACAATTGCACAAGAATATCTTTCAATAGGTTTTCAAATTGGGTTAAAATTTCTGCCGAAATATTATTTTGTTTCGATTTCGATTTTGGTTCAGAAGCGTATTGAACCAACTTTAATCCTTCGCTCAGGTTCTTGAATCCCCAAACACCACAATGCAATACCTTGTCCTCTATAGTTGGGGCGTTTTGATTATAAAGCCAGGCATAACTCAATAGCTGAAAAATATAATCGTTTTTCATGTTCTGTTCGTCCGTCAAAAGTTTTTCAAAATCAAAATACTTTGATTTTGTATCGCCCGTTTTATAATCAATTATTGTGATAACATTACCAATGCTGTCAACACGGTCGATGGTTCCAATAAGTTTAACCGTTTTTTGACTATTGTTTAGCGTCAAACTAATTTCTGATTCAAGCCGCTCTTCAATCATCAACACCCTATAGCATTCATTCAAATTATTACTGGATTGAACCACCTCAATTTGTTTCTCAAGGAAATCGCGCAAATAATCTTTAATCACATAATAAATCAACAAGTTCTTTCCACTCATGCGATCAATAGTGTTTTTGTTATCCGCCTGATAATTATCCGAGAGTATGTTTTCGTATTCATTCAGAAACTTCTCAAGTATTCCTATCGTCAATTCCTGATTAAGGGTACTCTTAAAAATGGTTTTCAATACTTCGTGAATTTGTGTGCCAAACTCTTTATTATCCATAATTTCTGTTAACTCGTCAGCTTCTTTAATCCCCGCTATATAAGTAAAGTAATATTGTAAGCTACATTTTCGAAACATGTTTAGGGCAGAAGGGGAGAGGCCTGTTTCGGCTATTGCATCCAGTTTTTTCAAAATATCGGCATCTTTTCTGATGCTGACCTGTTGTTGATTGTTTATTAATGGAGGCAATGCAATAAATTCTTCGCTGATTTTAATTTGCGGGTTGTATTTAGGCAGTTCATTGATTATTTGATTGATGAAGCGACTTCTTTCACCGCCTCCAAAGTCGTCGGCCTGCGTGTTATAAATCAAATAAATCTTTTTACTTCGTTGCAGCACATGATAAAAATGATATGCGAAAATTTGTTCGTTATGAACAAAAGTGGTTAAACCAGAATCTTGGCGAATGCTATAAGGAATAAAAGATGATGAAGTTTTTGCACTTGGTAAAATACCTTCGTTTACTGACAACATAAATACGGTTTCGAAATCCAATGCTCTGGTCTCAAGCATTCCCATAATCTGTAGTCCGTTCAATGGTTCTCCAACAAATGGGACAGTGCTTTGAGAAATGTATTGCTTGAAAATACGGTGCAAAGTTTGAGGTGTCATCTTAATACCTGATTCCTTTTCGCTTGCTTTAATCATATTTAGTACCTTATGAGCCTCATACAATAATTCTTGTTCAATGCATTGTTTGGAGGGGATACAAATTTTTATATCATTCATTATCCTTATCAGGCATTCAATAGCATTTTTGCTTTGATTAAACCATGAAACGAATATGTTGCGAACAGAATCGGGAATTTTGTCGGTATGATTCGACAGCAGAAAAATAATTTCGGAATGGGTATAAAAAACTTTCTTCTGAGAAAGAAGTTGTGCAACGAGTTTGTTTTTTGTTGCAGAGTTGAACAGTCTAATAAAAAATGAATGACCTAAGAGTTTCTGAAGATCATAAAAATAATAAAGAGGTTCCGAAGCATTTTTACTGTTTTTGAATCGTTCAGCGTTTTCGTGCATAGTAAAAATTATCTCAAAAAGCGTGAAAACAGGAGAAAATTTCATAGGGAATCCCATGGTAATATTAAATTTATCAATTCCTTCGGGAATGGAGTTTAGCATGGGTATTAATAAACTTTCTTCATTAAGAATAACTGAAATGTTTTCAGATTTAGAATCCTTTTTCAGCAAATTTGCAATTTCACTTGCAGTGTATTTTACCTGACCTACATTTCCTGCAATACCTACAATGATAATTTCTTTTTCATCAGTTGCCATAGTGTTGTTGGTCCAATTTGTTTCCTTTAGTTTCCACTGGTTCTGATAACTTCTAATAAAATTGCCGGCTTCCTGTGTTGTATTCTTTATGTAATAATCGTCAGCATCCCATAAAATTTCTGTTATTTGCTTATTTAAATAAAATTCAATAATGGTTTTCTCCGCAGTACTCAATGCGTTGAGCCCTGCAAAAAGTATTTTGCAGTATTTGTTTTTGTAATTTGAATCCTGTATTCTGTTCACAGCTATTCGGCAAGCCATGCCATAGTTGGCAAGGCCCTTTGCTGCAATTCTATTGGTAAAACTTACGTAAATATCGTACAGAATCTCATAGAATTTCAAATAGTTCTGCTGAAACTCACTTAAAGGTTTTTTATCAAGCGCCCACAATGCAAGATTTTTTTCTTCCTTCAGATACGTGAATACAAAATGTGCATCAGCTAATTGTTGGTCTATTTCATCAAAATCATGCAACAGTTTGCTTCCCCATTTTAAAAAATCATCGAAACTTTCTGTATCCTTTGTTTTTACCTCAGCATAACTTTTGTAAAGCTCAACAAGCGAAGTATATTCGTCGATGATTGTTGTTCCTGATAGTTCAATTACAAAATCCTGAATGGAAGTAATTCGGGGTAGAAAAGTTGCTTTGTAAATCTCGGCCGATATGTATTTTTTAAGAAAAACATTTGCCCTACGGTTGGGTAAAACCACACACAAATTGGTGAGGGTTTCGGCATCATTTTTTAAAAGATGTGCAGCAACTTTTTTTAAAAATTCCATGTGGTTATTATTTATTGAAAAATGAGTTATAATTTGAAAAAAACTGCTTCTGCTTCTTTAATTGATTCGGGTTTTCCTAAATCAAACCATAATCCATCATCCTGATATGTTGTTATAAGATTTGTTTTGGCCAGTTCTAGATACATAGGCGTTAAAGAAAACCTTCCGGACTTATTGTAAAGGCTGAAAATTTTCGGATTAACAACTTGTATTCCGCTGTATGCTAATTCGGTTAATGGCGTTGCATCTTTCACAATAATTTGTTCGCCGGTGTTATTATTTTTCCATCCGCATAAAGTACCTTCGCTATCCAGAAGCAAATAGCGTGATGTGACTCTATTTTTTGTGACCAATGTGGAAAGGGCGTGAGATTTTATGTGTTTAGCTACTACATCCTGAAGATTTGTTTGAGATAGGATATCAACATTATGAAGTATAAAAGGGTCGCTGTTATTGAAGAACCATGCAGCTTTCATAAGCCCTCCACCTGTATCGAGCAGTTGCTCACTCTCGTCGGAAAAAGCAATATTCAGGTCGAATTGATTTCTTTGTTTCACATAATCAAAAATCATTTCGGCAAAATGATGAACATTGATTATTACATCCGTAATGCTATATTTTTTAAGGTAATCAACAACATGTTCCAGCATAGGTTTGCCATTTACTTCAACCAATGCTTTGGGTTTTGTTGCAGTTAAAGAACCCAATCGGGTACCAAACCCTGCTGCAAAAATCATGGCTTTCATCAGATAGTGGGTTGTTCTTTGTGTGTCAATACTACTTTAATCTCATACTTGTTGCGCAGAAGTTTAGCCAATTGTTCAGCAAAATATACCGATCGGTGTTGCCCGCCAGTGCACCCATAATTTACCGTTAAAATGTTAAATCCACGTTTAATATAATTTGACACTGATTGACATACTAAGTTTGCAGTGTTTTTAAAAAATAGTTCTACTTCGGAATATTCTTCAAGATAGGTTTTTACAGAATCGTCCTTTCCGGTCAATGATTTGTATTGCTCATACCTGCCGGGATTGGGTAGCGCACGGCAATCGAAAACGAAACCACCACCATTTCCGCTTGAATCCAGAGGATACCCTTTCTTATAGGAAAAACTATTGATATAAACCGTTAATTTATCTGCCTTTTCAATAGAGAATTTTTGCAGCTTTTCAGAAGTTGTGATGTTATGGAATACATCTAACAAAGTATCTACTTTTATAGGTAATTCAATATTCGATATAACCCATTTCAGATTTGCAACGGCATAGGGAATGCTTTTTAGAAAATGGGTCTTGTTTTCATAAAAACCTCTGAATCCATATGCTCCCATTGCCTGCATGATTCGTATCAATACATAACCATAATAAAATTGCCGAAATAATGTTTCATCAATCAGCGTTTCATGCTTCAACAATTGAATATAATAATCTAGTAATTCTTCTCTTAATTTTTGAGGAATATCGGCCTTTGCATCGTATAATAGCGAAGCTACATCATACTGAAGCGCACCTTTTCGACCTCCTTGATAATCTATATAAAACACCTTGTTATTATGAAGCATGATGTTACGCGACTGGAAGTCGCGATACAAAAAATAGTTACAATCTGTTTTTAATAAATAATCTGAAAAAACGATAAAATCATCTTCAAGTTTTTGCTCGTCGAACTGTATGCCAGCCAGTTTTAGAAAATAATATTTAAAGTAATTCAAATCCCACATCATCGATTGTTTGTCGAAACTTGCGCGCGGATAGCAAGCTGAATAATCAAAACTGTTTCGCGTTTCGAACTGAAAACGCAATAAATCTCTTAGAACATTTTTGTATAACTCGATAAGGCTGATGGTGAAACCTTGCGCTTTGTTGTTTTCTAAATATGAATAAAGTGTTTCATCACCCAAGTCGTTTAGCAGGTAAATATTTTCATTTAAGTCTTCTTGTAAAACGATGGGCACCGGTAGCCCTGCTTTTTGGAATTGCTTTGTGAAATTTATAAATGCCAAATTTTCCTTAGTGTCATTATTATATGCCGCTATTGAGCTGATGCTGTCGGAGCGAATTCTAAAATAGATTCGATTGGAGCCAGAGGCAGCTAGCTCGGTAATTTCTTGAGGAAATATGGAGAACTGTTTATGAAAAAGTGTACTGATTTTTTCTTTTAGATGTGCTGTCATAAATAGTAAAATGTAGACAAATGTAAAAAAATAATTAAAGGCAAACAATTCAATTATGACTGAATTATCCACATTTTTTATCGTTATTACATAATAATTTATAATTTTGCAAAAAAATCGAACATGGATTTAAAAGAAATTCTATCTGTTACAGGCCGCCCGGGATTATATAAAATTATTGCTCATACCAAATCAGGATTGATTGTTGAATCACTTATCGACAAAAAAAGAATTCCTGTGTATTCAACAGATAAAATGGTGAACATGGAAGATATCAGTATTTTTACTGCCGATAAAGATGTGGCTTTGAAAGATATTTTTAAGTTGATTCATGAGAAAGAAAATGGTGAAAAAACAATCGATCACAAATCGGACGATAAAAAATTGCGCGAATATTTTGAACAGATATTGCCCGATTATGACAAAGATAGGGTGTATGTGTCGGATATAAAAAAAGTATACAATTGGTACAACCTGCTCGTTGAGCATAAATTCCTCGACTTTAATGAGCCTGCGGAAGAAGCGGTAGTTGAAGCAGTAGATGAAAAGGAGAAACCCAAACCAGAAAAAACGGCTAAGACCAAGGAGGAAAAACCAAAAGCTGATAAGCCGAAAAAAACTGTGAAAGCTAAGAAAGAAACTGAAACAGATAAAAAACCAACAGCAAAGAAATAAGGTCCGTTTACGGACTTTTTTTTTATAGATAAAAGATGAGAAAATTCATTGACAATTTAACAGTCTGCTCGAAGAGAATCCTTAACAACGATTATTTTATTATTGGGTTAACCAAAGCAGAGCCCTTGCCCGAAATGCTGCCCGGACAATTTGCCGAAATTAAAATTGAAAATAACCCGGCTGTTTTTTTGCGACGCCCCATCTCGGTTCATGATGTGGATTACGATAATAATATTCTGTACCTGCTCATAAAAATTGTGGGCAAAGGCACCCAAACCTTATCGGAACTGGAAATTGATACTCTAGTGAATTTGATTTATCCTTTGGGCAATACATTTACCATTTCGGATATCTCTAATGTTATTTTAGTGGGAGGGGGCTGCGGAATTGCGCCATTGCTCTATTTGGCAAGGCACCTATATAATAAAAAAATAAAAACTACCATTTTGCTGGGTGGGAGAACTGCTTCCGATATTCTCGAAGCTGAGGCATTCAAAGCATTTGGTGCGGTGTATATTTCTACCGACGACGGTACTTTGGGCGAAAAAGGTTTTGTAACAAAGAATTCGATAATGAATCAACTTTCAGACTTCGACCGACTTTATTGTTGCGGACCTTTACCCATGATGAAGGTGTTGGCTGCAATGGCCAAACATAATAATGTTGATTGCGAAGTATCGCTCGAAAATACAATGGCTTGTGGAATCGGTGCTTGTTTATGCTGTGTTACAGAAACTGTGCATGGCAACAAATGTGTTTGTACCGAAGGTCCGGTGTTTAATACAAATCAATTAAAATGGCAGATTTAAAAGTAAAAATAGGTTCGTTAGAGTTTAAGAACCCTGTGCTGACTGCTTCCGGGACTTTTGGCTACGGGTTGGAATTCGAAGACTTTGTAAATATAGATCGTTTGGGCGGTATTATAGTGAAAGGCACTACACTCGAACCCCGCCAAGGAAATGCTTATCCGCGTATGGCAGAAACTCCATCCGGTATGCTGAATGCCGTTGGTTTGCAAAACAAAGGTGTGGATGCATTCATTCGCGATATTTATCCCCAAATAAAGCATTATACTACCCATATCATTGTGAACGTTTCGGGTTCAAAGATTGAAGATTATGTTGCCGTTGTTGAGAAACTCAACGAACTGGATCGAATTCCAGCTATTGAGTTGAATATTTCGTGCCCAAATGTGAAACTGGGTGGCATGGCTTTCGGTACGAGTTGTGAATCGGCTTCGGAAGTTACCAAGGCAGTTCGCGAGGCCTATAAGAAAACGCTTATCGTTAAACTATCGCCCAATGTAACCAATATAGCCATGATTGCCAAAGCTGTTGAAGATTCGGGTGCAGATAGTGTTTCGGTCATCAACACATTACTTGGGATGGCTATTGATGCTGAAACTAGAAAACCCATACTTTCTACTGTAACCGGTGGGCTTTCGGGTCCGTGTGTAAAACCTGTTGCATTGCGCATGGTTTGGCAGGTATCGAATGCAGTTAAAATTCCGGTGATTGGATTGGGAGGTATAATGAATGAAACCGATGCTATTGAATTTATGTTGGCAGGGGCTACTGCTGTGCAGATTGGCACTGCAAACTTTATTGATCCGGCTGTGAGCGAAAAAATTGTGGATGGATTAGAAGTTTATTGCACAAAACATCGAATTAATTCTATATCTGAATTAATTGGTGGTCTTATCGTATTATAATTTTTTAGCGTATAAAAACAAAACGGGAAACAATCGTTTATATATTGTTTCCCGTTTCAACTTATAACCGCCGTAGCTGTTATCTGTTGTCAGACTACTGTTATGCTGACCGGTTTATTCTACTCAGTTTTTCAACTTTTGTATATAACCCTGAGTGCGATTCCTTCTCTTTTGCAATTGCTACCCTCGCACTCCTGCTCAATAAGCCCCCGGAATGTTTTCCTTACAGATCATCTTCCGTTGAAGTTATTCAGTGATGGTTGTTATGACACCCTTGTTTTGCTTCGTTAGCCTTTTAGACTCATCAAATAAAGAACAACTTTCGTTTTTTTTATTTGCGGATGTGGCTCACGGTACTTTAGTTCCCTTTCAACATCTGCTTATTCAGTCGGCCTTTTATCGCTCATCTGATAAAACAAAAGTACAATAATTCAATCCCCGAAGTCAAGTTTTTACCCATCTTATTACTAACAATTTACGAACATGAAATTAACAGCGTTATTAACAATGGTTGCGTATCTAAGATATTGGAGCTTATAAAAATATAATTTGGTCTGTGTTACGGGTTAAATCATATTGAAAAAATTACCCTATCTTTGAAAAAACAAAATAAACAAGCTTATGGCAGCAAATCAATTACTGGAGTTTTTAAATTTTTTTTCATCATGTTTGCAAAACAATAACTTTATTAAAATCACGCTCAGCCATAAACGTAATAAAGCAAGTGAACTAAAAAACGTATTCGGTAAGGTGGTTATCATAAAAAAACAATTAAACCTTTCGTTTGTTTACCGTTACCCTACGAAAGATATTGCCAAAAATTTTGATTTTGCAACGGCTGTTAAACTGGTTGAAGACATGTTGCACAACGATTTTTTTCAGGCCGATATATTTACTGCAACCGAAAATCAATTCTTAATTAGTAATGCTAAAAATCAGGTTAAAGTGAGTCGGAAAGCTGTTGGGCTTGCCGAAGTGCCACAATTTAGTCACGATATGGTTAAAAAACGATTTATTAATCTGCATAACAATATTTATTTGAGTGAACTCGGCATTTCAACTCTTGACGGGAAGATTAAAAATTCTATGGAGGACAAATATCGACAAATCAATAAATACATTGAAATTGTTGATGATATTATTGGTCAGGTGAAACCGGCTAAGCGTTTTAAAGTGATAGATATGGGTTCGGGCAAAGGGTATCTTACGTTTGCGTTGTACGATTATTTGGTGAACACTTTGCATTTGGATGCGCAGGTAACCGGAATAGAATTTCGGCCCGAACTGGTTGAAAAAACGAATGTGATAGCGCAAAAAGCCGGTTTGGTTCATTTGCATTTTACACCCGGAAGTATACAGGACGCGGTTGTCGAAAAAACCGATATGCTTATCGCTTTGCATGCTTGCGACACCGCCACCGATGATGCCATTTTTAAAGGAATACAATCAAACACCGGTATTATAATTTGTGCACCCTGTTGTCATAAACAAATTAGAAAACAAATGGAACCCAACAACGTGCTGCAACAAATAACCAAACATGGCATTTTGGCCGAACGACAGGCTGAGCTGATAACGGATGCCATACGCGCTTTGATTTTAGAAGCGTATGGTTATAAAACAAGGGTTTTTGAGTTTATTTCGAGCGAACATACTCCAAAGAATGTGCTGATTGTTGGCATGAAAAAGAAAAATGCGGAAACACCTGATAGGAAACTCTTGGAGCAAGTTGATGAGCTAAAAAGAATGTTTAATATCGAATATCATTATCTTGAGAAACTATTGCGTAAAGAGAAATCAATGGAAAAATAAGGTGTATGATTTGAAATAATTGTATTTTTACAAACAGTTATTATATACAAACTTTTGTAATGGCATTAAGATATGGCAAAACAAATCGTTTTTATTATCACACTTTTAATCACCTTGGGGGTGTTTGCCTACACCCTGAAACGTTTGTGGGGGTTCTTTAGCCTCACCAAGCGGTTTCGCATAAGAAACTACGCAAAACGGTTGTCGCTGGTGCTTGCGGTGGCTTTCGGGCAAACCAAAATATTTCGCAAACCTGTGATTGGCTTCGTGCATGCGTTGGTGTTTTGGGGTTTTTGCGTTATATTGATTGGAAGCATCGAAATGCTTACCGACGGTATTGCAGGTTCGGAGCGAATTTTTTATTTTCCGGGCTTTTTGTATCAATTTATTTTCGCTTCGGGCGATGTGTTTGCACTGATTATTCTTTTTGCTATTGTGTTGTTTATTGTTAGAAGGTTGTTTTTCAAAATCAAACGATTTATGGGAAAGGAACTGTCGCACAAAAACCATATCGATGCGTATGTGGCGCTTTCGCTGATTTTGCTGTTGATGGTTTCGCTGCTTTCGATGAACGTGTTTTATTGTGTGATGTGCAACCTGAAAGGGGCTGAGATTCGGGGGTATTATCCGGTGAGCATGTTTTTGGCTGGCTACATAAGCGATATGAGTTATGACATGGCATACGTGATGTATGAAACAAGCTGGTGGTGGCATATTTTGCTCATATTTTTGTTTGCGAACATTTTGCCGTATTCTAAACATTTTCATGTGTTTTTGTCTGTGCCCAATGTTTTCTTCAGTCGGCTCGACCCCTTGGGGAAACTACCCAATATGGATAGCATTACCAAAGAAGTGAAATTGATGATGAATCCCGAAACGGCTTATGCAGCAGCTGATCCTAATGCACCCATCGAACGTTTCGGAGTGAAGGATGTGGAAGATGTGACTTGGAAAAACTATTTCGATTCGCTGTGTTGCACGCAATGCGGACGCTGTAGTGCGGTTTGTCCGGCAAACATCACCGGTAAAAAACTTTCGCCACGCAAAATAATGATGGACTTGCGCGCGCGCATGAACCAAAAAGGACCCGGTTTGGTGAAAAACGGCAAGGATTTTACCGATAACCGCTCCCTTATCAAGGATTTTACTTCGGCAGAAGAGATTTGGGCCTGCACCACCTGCAATGCCTGCGCCAAGGAATGCCCGGTGAACATCAATCAGCCTACGCTAATTGTTGACATGAGGCGTTATTTGGTGATGGAAGAATCGGCCGCTCCCAACGGACTGAACATGATGTTTACCAACATCACCAACAATGGAGCGCCCTGGCAGTTTTCGCCAGAGGACCGCATGTTGTGGGCCGAAGAGTTATACATTAAACAATAGAAATTTATCGGGATGGAAGAAACTAAAAAAATTGAAGTGCCTGTGATGGCAAAGGTGTTTGCACAAGGTCAACAGCCCGAATTTCTTTTCTGGGTGGGCTGTGCGGGAGCCTTCGACGACCGTTACAAAAAGGTTGCACGGGCTTTTACCAAAATATTGCTGCATCTGAAAACCGATTTCGCAGTGCTGGGCAAAGAAGAGACCTGCACTGGCGACCCGGCCCGACGTGCGGGAAACGAAATGCTTTACCAAATGCAGGCTTTGACTAACATAGGTACTTTTGCCACCTACAACGTGAAAAAGATATTGACGATTTGCCCGCATTGCTACAACATTTTTAAAAACGATTATCCCGACTTGGGTGGGCATTATGAGGTGATACATTACACTCAGTTTTTGCAGCAAATGCTGACCGATGGCAAACTAAAGGTGGATGAAGCCATATTCCAAAACAAAAAGATTACTTTTCACGACCCTTGTTATTTGGGCCGTGCCAACAATATGTATGATGCCCCCCGCAAAGTGCTTCATGCCCTGAGCAAAAACAATGTTGAAATGGACCGCCACAAAAGTTTTGCCCTCTGCTGCGGTGCGGGTGGCGGACAGATGTTTAAGGAAGCCGAGCCCGGCGACAAGGAAGTGTTTATGGAACGCACCGAGGAAGCCCTGCGAACCGGTGCCGACATCATAGCCACCTCCTGCCCTTTTTGCATGACCATGCTCACCGACGGACTGAAATATAAAAACAAGGAAGAGGAAATCTTTAATTTGGATATAGCGGAGATGGTGGAGAAGGCTTTAGGCATTTAGACTGTAGGCTGTAGGTATTTAGACTGTAGACTTTTTGGCTTTTAGGAAAGGGGAGGCAGTGCCATATTTTATATAACGACGAAAGCGGAGCCTGACGCCGAACGGCGCTTTAATATTTAAGGTTTTTCCTGATATTTTACAAAACCGAAAATCTCTATCGATTTTTCTTCATCATTAATTCTGAAAACGATAACATAACCTTTAAATACCATGTCTCTTATTTTTTCACTTTTAAAATAAATAGACTGCCTGTGTTTATAAGGATTTGGAAGTATCTTCTTTATTTCGCTAATAAGTTCTTTTTTGAATTTTCTTGCATGGGTAGGACTGTCGTGGGCAATATAATCAATCTGTTGAGCAAGCTTTTGTGAAAATAAGACATTAACCTTTATTCTCATGCTTTTTTATTGCGCTTTCAAGTGTATTTTCCAATTCTTCCATTGTGTGATAGCTTGCTTTGCCTTCGTTCATTTCATTCAGTTCGTTTTGAAGATATCTCTGCACCGAAAGATATTGATCGTTCTCAGTAATTATTTCCAATTCCTCTTTTTTGAACTTTGATAGCAATTGCATAACATTATCATAAATCTTATCACTAACCAATAAACGAAGTGTTTGCATTTTAATATTTTTTTACAAAGTTACAAATTATTGAAGTTGATTGTACAGAAAAACTGCGAAGCTTTTTTTTAGGGGTTTAGGCTGTAGGCTTTTTGGCTTTTAGGTAAAAAAAACTGCGAAGCTTTTTAGAGAGGGCTTTGCAGTTTTTGGTTATAGAATTATTGAAACACTGTGATTACATCTGCCAATTGGAGGACACAGCGAGCGGGTTATTTTTTCCTGCTAATCCAATTTTCTAGCTTTATATCAGTAATTTTTTCGAATTCACGAACATTTTCAGAAACCATCACCAATCCTTTCTCAACTGCGGTACACCCGATTAACAAATCAAAATCACTAATCAATGTCCCTGCTTTCCGAAGCCGGGCTTTTTCTTTTCCATAAATATATATTGAATCGAAAATGGGAAGAATGCTTACCTGCATTGAAAACACTTCTATCAGTTTATGATTCTTTTGAGGATTAGAGCTATTTTCAGCACCAAATACCAATTCGGCAAGTGTGATTTCCGAAATGGCACAATTCTTCAAATGTACCTGATTCAGTTTTTCGAACAAATTGTATTTCCCTCTAAAGAAATGCACACAGATATTTGTATCTAGTAAGTATTTCATAAAACAGGCGAATTTTTGCCCTCCACTCTGGAATCTCTGATCTCTTTAATTATTTCGTCTGCCTCGCGGCTATCTTCCCATGCTCCAAACAGATTTTTCAAATCAAATTTGCTGTCTTCTTTCATTTCGATTGATTCAGTAAGCTTAATTATCAACTTCTTTTTCGAGTTAATGTCAAGCCTGTAAAGAAATCCGAAATATTTCTCTATGGTTTTATTGGTCAATGCTAAACCCATTGCTTTATATTTTTTTTCAAAGTTACAAATAAACCAGCATTGTTGGAATAAAAAAACCGCGAAGCTCTTTTTTTAGGGGTTTAGGCTGTAGGCTTTTTGGCTTTTAGGAAAGGGGAGGCAGGGCCTTCATTTTATAAATCGATATAAATCGCAATGCGTAAGGATGCGATGTAATCCCGAAGGGATTTAAGGTTTATAGAAAAATAAAATTCAAATAAATCTGCGACTCCTTCGGAGTCGAACTTGTGCATTATTGGCCTTTTCTATAAACGTTTGATAACTTTGGCAACGATGAAAAAAAAACTGCGAAGATTTTTTTGTATATGTGCACCCTGCACGCGCTGGGAGACGCGCCTGAGCAGGGATTTTATTATTTTTGATTCGTATTATTAAATAATTTAAAAAAACTCACCGGGCTAAAATTTACGGATTGGGCGAATACAAATAGTTATAATTATTTTTATTATAATAAAACTTGTAAACGCCTGTTGGTCTGACTCTGAAGTGAACATTATAGGAATCCTTATTCCCATATTCTGTTGAACTACAGAAATCTCCATTTTCTCCATAATTTAAATTAGGCACAAATTTCCTGTTTAAGTACATTTGTACCAACTCATCTATTGCAGGCAAATACCAATCATCATAACCATATAATTCATAAGAGTCACATGTATATGCTGCGGTCTCGAATAAATGATTTAAACTGCCATTAACTATCTCATTCGTATAGGGATCCTGATAAGTAGCTTCATCTGTAAAATACTTGATAATTAGCTTTGTATTTGCTTCCCCATCTGAAGGAGAATTGGCATTTGTAATACTATTACGACCCCACATTTCATCGCATCGGATATCATTAGGCGCACAAATCAAGCCATGCTCGCCTGTTTCATCTATATAAAATATTATACCTCCTTGATATTTCTGCCCAAGTTTAAATGATGACTTTTCTTCCTTCGTAATCTTCTCAATATCATCTATTAAATACACATAAATATTCCCATCAGCTGTTTTAATCTTAATTGATTTATTGGGTATTTGTTCAATTATTATCCCACTAATGATGCTGCCATTTTTCAGATAAACAACATCTTTGTAATCTTGGGCACTTAGACTTAAGCTTAGAATAAATAAAAATATTAGGAGTATAATTTTTTTTATAAAATCATGTTTTTTTTCCTACTCATCAGGCTTTTCAGTTACCGCCCCCATTTTAAACTCCTTGTTGGGTCAAGGCCGTTTTTTTTCCGGTCTCTGGTCTACGGCTTTAATTGTTATTTATTTTTTTAAAACTCATCCGATAACTCTTTTTCATTTTGTTTTGTCAAAGTTGTCGGATGAGTTGCTTTTGGGTTTTTTTATGGTATCACTTGCTCATAGGGGCCTGTCCAGGGACCGGCCAGTTCGGGGTGTTTGCTGTTGTGCCAGCGAAGATAAAACAACAAGTAGTTTCCGGTATTTGCGGTTCCGGCATCCACAATAAAGGTGGTTTTTGAATAAAATACTTTTTCGGTGCCATCATCGGCACTCATAAGGGCTAGGTGTTTGACTTTCCCAGCCAAATCATTACCGCCAGATATTGAGGAATCTAAAGGAGGAACGATTCTTTGAGCTATCATCACTCCATCCGCTTTTTCGGCTTTACTGGCCAAGGTTTTATCGTTGTTGGTGCTGCAGGTAAGTTGCACTTTTCCGCCTGTGAGAATTTTTACAGATACAAAGCAACTTTCGGTAATTGGTTTCGTAACAACCGTTTTGGTTTTGGCCAAACCTGTTTTACGGTGCAGGGTGGTACGGTCCGTATCGGTCCATACGGTGGCAGGAATATCATTATAAATTTCGGTTAAGAGATTTTGTAACTTTGTTTCAAGGGTTTCCAAGGTTGCTTGCTGGGTTTCCGAGGTTGCTGGTTGGGTTACTTGCGTTGGCTGGGTAAGTTCATAAGCCACGAACAAACCAACCACAGAAAACCGCGGGTTAATGCGGGTGGTTTCGGAATAAAAATTATTTAAAAGGTTTTTATCGGTAAGGTAATTGCGTGTGCTTACAGAAACAAGGGTTTCAGCGTGCGAACCAATTAAATATTGAAAGATAGGATACATCTTAAATATTTTCAGAGGCTAAAATTAAACAATATTTCGTTAAATTTACATTCTCTTTAAATAAAAATCATAAAAAAAGTTAAAATAAGCTAAAATAAGTTTTAGCCAAAGGGTATCTGCTAGTTAGCACTAAAACAATTTGTTTAAAAAGAAATCCACAGTCGGAAGTTGGCAAGCTTTGCACGCTTTGCGTTTAATTCTTCCTAAACGCCTAAACGCCTATTGGCAAAACCCCTAATGCCCCTTCAGTTCCTTCACTGCCGCAATCAGTTCGGGCATCACTTTGAGCACATCGCCCACAATGCCATAGTCGGCAGCTTCAAAAATGGGCGCATCGGGGTCTTTGTTGATGGCTACGATGCATTTGGAACCGCTGATACCGCCCAAATGTTGTATGGAACCCGATATGCCGCAAGCAAAATACAGATTGGGGGCAATCACTTTTCCGGTTTGTCCGGTATGTTCGTCGTGGGGTCGCCAGCCTTCGTCCGACACGGGACGCGAACAGGCGGTTCCGGCTCCCAGCAATGCGGCCAAATCTTCAATCAAACCCCAGTTTTCAGGGCCTTTCATACCGCGGCCGCCTGATACTACAATTTCGGCATCGGTGAGCAAAATCTTTCCGGTGATTTTATTTACTTCTTTCACTGAGGTTTTCAGTTCGGCGGGCTTCACTTCGGGATTGAAGGCTTCAATGGCACAATCCACCGGTGATTCAACCAACCCAAAAGCATTTTGCAGCAGGGTGATGATGCGCACAGGTGTTTTGATTACTATGTTTCCCAACGCCTTAGAGGTATACACCTTTTTGGTGATGGTGAAAGGATCGTAGCTTGGCGGAATGGCAGCAGCGCCTGTGGCCAATCCTGCTTTCAATCGCACCGACAGCCGCGGTGCCACGGCTTTTCCTGTGTTGTTGTGCGCAAAAATGATGACGTTGGCATTTTCTTTGGCAACGGCTTGTGCTATCACCGAAGTGTAAGCCTGGTTGTTGAGCCATTTCAGGTCTTCATTGTTGCAGTTCAACACTTTCGAAGCGCCATAGGCGCCAAGATTTTTTAATTCTTCTTCGCTCACATTTCCAATGGACAGAGCCACAACGGAGGTGCCCAGTTGGTTTGCGATAGCGTGTGCGTATGATATCAACTCGAACGAAAGTTTCTTAAACTTTCCGTCCCAATTTTCGGTATAGACTAGTACACTCATAATTTTCTGTTTTTTGGTTTTTAGACTTTTAGACTATAGGCTGTAGGCTTTTAGACTATAGGCAATTAAATTAATTTTGCTTCGTTGTGAAGGAGATTAACCAGTTCCTTAACGTTCTCAGGGTCTATCTTTTTGCAAGCCGATTTGGGTTTTGGCATTTCAAATCCCACAAATTCTGTCAAAGGTTCCACGGCAACCGCTTCCACCACCTGCAGCGGTTTTGATTTTGCCATCATGATGCCGCGCATATTGGGAATGCGGGGGTCTTTGGCAATGCCTTTTTGAACGATACCAATAAAAGGAAGTTGGATAGCAACGGTTTCCTGTCCGTCATCAATTTCGCGTTTCAGTTCCACCTGTCCGCCGGTAATTTCCAGATGTGAGATGGCCGAAACGGAAGGCCAGCCCAACATTTCGGAAAGCATTCCGCCCAAAGAATTGCCGTTATAATCGCTTGACTCGATACCACACAGCACCACATCGAAGGGTTCTTTAGCCAAAACATCAGCAATCTGGCAAGCCACGAAATAAGTATCTTTGGGTTCGGCATTCACGCGAATGGCTCTGTCGGCACCAATTGCCAATGCTTTGCGTATGGTAGGTTCGGTATCAACCAAGCCCACATTGATTGCGGTTACACTTTCAATACTTCCGGCCTGGGCATCTTTGATATCGAGCATACGCGTCAATGCGAGCTCATCCCAGGGGTTAATGATCCACTGAACGCCATTTTTATCAAAAGAGCTGTTGTTGTCAACAAATTTGATTTTTGTGGTGGTGTCAGGAACATTACTAATACAAATTAAGACTTTCATTTTTTATGATTGTTTTTTATTAATATTTTTTTTGAGGAATTCAGGAGTTATAAATTGAAAGTTCGGCCTAAGGAAGAAGATGATACTAATCCCCACTACTATCTACCATCTACTATCTCCAAAATTTCCTTACTTCAATAGCGAGCGCGAAATTACAATTTTTTGTACTTCCGATGTGCCTTCATAAATTTGTGTCAATTTGGCTTCGCGCATCAGGCGTTCCACATGATATTCTTTCACGTAGCCATACCCGCCATGAATTTGAACGGCTTCGGTGGTTACTTCCATGGCCATATCGGCGCAATATTGTTTTGCCATAGCACTGGCAATGCCATAAGGCAGATGCTGATCTTTCAGCCAGGCTGATTTTAGACAGAGGTTGCGTCCGTTTTCAATTTTCACTGCCATATCGGCCAATTTAAAGGCAACGGCTTGATGATTGAAAATTTCGGTTCCGAAAGCTTTTCTCTCTTTGGAATATTTCAACGCACGTTCGAAAGCACCCGATGCTATACCCAAAGCTTGTGATGCAATGCCAATGCGACCACCGTCGAGGGTTTTCATGGCGAAGGAAAAACCGAATCCGTCGTCGCCAATTCGATTTTCTTTAGGAACTTTCACATCGTTAAACATCACCGAATGTGTGTCGCTGCCGCGCATCCCCATTTTGTTTTCGTGGGGTCCGAGGGTGATGCCCGGTGTATCTTTATCCACAATAAGCGCATTGATGCCTTTGTGTTTTTTTTCGGGATGGGTTTGGCAAATCACCACATAAGTGGAAGCGCAATTGGCATTGGTAATCCAGTTTTTGGTTCCGTTCACCAGATAATAATCGCCTTTGTCTTCGGCGGTGGTGCGTTGGGATGTGGCATCTGAGCCGGCTTCGGGTTCTGACAGCAGGAAGGCGCCTATTTTTTGTCCGCTGGCCAGTGGCCTGAGATATTTGTCTCTTTGAAAATCATTACCGAATTCCTGAATACCCCAGTTGACAAGTGAATTGCAAACCGACATAATGACAGATACCGATGCATCCACCTTCGAGATTTCTTCCATAGCCAGCACATAGGATACGGTGTCCATTCCGCCACCATCCCACTTAGGGTCGGCCATCATACCAAGGAAACCGAGTTCCGAAAGCTGTTTTACTTGTGATGCAGGAAACTCCGACTGCTCGTCTCTTTCAATAACACCAGGCAACAATTCGCGTTCGGCAAAATCTTTGGCTGCCTGTTGAATCATCAATTGTTCTTCAGTAAATTCAAAATTCATAGCTTTTATTTTTAATAATTAATACTGTTTCAGCTTATTTTTTTACAAACCTACAATTTTATTTTGAAATATCAAACTTTTTTGGTGTATTGATACAAATCATTTTTTGAGTTTTTTGTGAGTATAAATCATCTTAGTTATGTAAATACAAATAAATTCAATCATTTTCTTTTTTACTTCAATTTCCGCTTCAAAATGGGGTACATGTCCGCAATCATTAATAAACATCACATCAAGGGGACTTTTAATTCTGCGTATTTTCGATACGAGTTGCTTTTCGGTTCCATAACAATCGTTTTCGCCTTGAATAGCCAACACAGGACAGGTAATGGACGAAAGATATTTTTCAATATTCCATCGTCGGTTTTTTGGATTAAGCCAAACATGGCTCCAACCGTAAAACATTAAATCGGTTTTATCGCCATGAAATTTTCGCAATCGATATTTTAATTTTCCAAGTTCAAATTCTTTTACAATGTTTTTTATGCCAGAAATAGTTTCTTCTTCGCAAAAAAGATGGTCGGCTTCGGTAATGACTCCACGCACTTTTTCGCGAAAACGCGAAGCATATAACAGGGCAATTGAACCCCCATCGCTGTGGCCAACAAGAATAATGTTTTCGGTTATTTTTAGTTGCTTAAGCATTTCGGGTAAAAACAAAAATGCTTCATCCTTAAGATATTCTTTCGTTCGGGGTTCGGAAAAGGCTTGCGACTTGCCATATCCATACCTATCGTAAACTAAGACCGGACATGCCACTGTGTTGCCAATAAATTCAGGGAAATCTTTCCATTGTTGCACACTTCCCAAACCTTCGTGCAAAAAAACCAATAAAGTGTAGCCGGGTTTTAGCAGGTCGGGATTTATAAACTCGTAATAGATTTCCTTACCACAAACTTCAATCGTACTACAAATCTTTGTTTTCATATTTTCAGAAGTTTGTTATACTCAAAGTATTTTTAGCTTCCAGAAACTCTGCAATAATTTCATTTAAAATTTCGGTTGCAGGTTTAATTTGGTGGATTAAAGCGGCCACCTGACCTATTTCCAGTTCGCCTTCGTCCAAATCGCCCTCAAACATTCCTTTGCGGGAACGGCCACTGCCCAACAAATTTAGAAGTTCTTGCGCTGAAACTCCCGCCGACTGTTTTTCTTCAATCTCCTGAAAAAACTTATTCTTAATCATCCTTACGGGAACAAGCTTTTTCAAGGTAAGAAAAGTATTGCCATCGCTGCTTTCGATTATCTTTTGTTTGAAATTATGGTGAGCCGACGATTCTTCCGAAGCAGCAAACCGACTCCCTATCTGTACACCGTCGGCACCCAGGGCCATGGCAGCCAGCATACCACGACCGGTTGCAATGCCACCGGCTGCAATTAAGGGAATAGAAATTTCATTGCGTAGTAAGGGAATTAAAACCAGGGTGGTAGTTTCTTCTTTACCGTTATGACCGCCGGCTTCGAAACCTTCGGCTACAATGGCATCAACACCCACTTCTTCGCATTTTTTTGCTGACTTTACATTGGCCACCACATGCACCACAGTTATTCCATGTTCCTTCAACCACGGTGTCCATTTGGCTGGATTGCCGGCAGAAGTGAAAACCACAGGCACATTTTCGGCAATGAAAATCTGAATAAACTCTTCGGCTGAAGGGAATAATAAAGGAACATTTACTCCAAATGGCTTATCTGTATTGGCTTTGCATTTACAGATATGCTCCCGAAGTATCTCCGGTGTCATAGAGCCAGAACCTATTAGACCTAACCCACCGGCATTGCTCACAGCCGATGCTAACTCCCAGCCACTACACCAAATCATGCCGGCTTGAATTATTGGGTAGCGAATCTTAAGAAGTTCAGTAATCCTGTTCATTATCGGGTTTTCGAACTTCTGTTATTCCGCTTTCTTATAAACAAAAGAGACCAAAGTTTTATCGTCGCCACCCATGTTGATGGTTAATCCATACGGACGTTCGGGTTTCATAGTAATTTGGGCATCGCCGGCTTTTCCGGTTAGTTGTTCCCAAATGGTTACTGCTTGGTGCACTCCAGTAGCTCCGGTGGGGTGACCCCAACCAATCAGCCCACCGGTAGTGTTGAATGGTACCAAACCGTTGCGGGCTGTGTTGCCTTCCAGTACGAAATCAGTGCCTTTGCCATGTTCAGCAAAACCAATGGCTTCGGTAGCCATAATGCCTGCAATGGTAAAACAATCGTGACATTCCACAGTTCCAACCTGATCTTTAGTGATTCCGGCCATCTGCAAAGCATGCTTCACAGCAGCAGCCGTAGTATCCAAAACCGTTGGATCGGCAGGGGGTTTGGTGATATCGTTTTCGGTTTGTCCGAAACCTTTTACTTCGATGGCATCGTTTTTAGAAATGCCGCAGCGTTTCAATCCTTCTTCGGAAACAATGGCAATGCCTGAACAGCCATCAGAAACCTTGGAACAATCGAACACATTCAGGTTGTCCACAAAACCTTTTGGATTCGGTGCCATCATTCCAAGTGCTTCCAAATCTTTAGTTGTATTATGATATTCCTGAGCTGTGGGACACAGACGTGCATTTTCCATGGCATTTACAAACCATTTGGCCATAGCCTTACGGGTTTTTTCTTTGCCGAACTTTTCGTAATAGACACCAGCCCTGTCGCTGAACTTTCCGGGAAAGAAATATGCATGACCGTCTTTGCGTTCTTTGGCCCAGCCGGCTGCCGCTAATATATCAGCACCATATATGGCTTTCACCGTGTTCTGCACTTCCACACCCAAAACCAAAACAACTTCGGCAGTTTCGGCCAACACCGATTTCATTCCGCTAACCAAAGCCAGGGCACCTGTTCCGCAAGCACCTTCGACTCTAATACAGGGTTTGTATTTTAATCCTTCATCGATGTATGGGAAAAAGCCAGCCATATTCGCCTGTTTGTTGAAACGAGCTCCAATGAAGTTGCCGACCACACACTCATCCACATTAGCAGCTCCGCCGATTTGCTTCAACACGCCTTGTCCGGCTTCTTTCAGGTATTCTTCGAGGCCTGGGCGTTCTTTTTTAGGATTGAATTCTTTACGGCCGGTTCCCATAGAGATGGTGTTGTATCCGGCTACCAAATATATTTTTCTTCTAATTTTTGTCATAGCTGTAAATTTAAAAAATTATTAATTCAGATAATCATTGATGGGACCGTAAGCATGAAAAAATCCGGTAAGCAATACCGTGTTCACATCCTTTTCGGCAAAGGCCACATTGTCGGTAACCAGTTTCTTGCCAATTTCTTTCGATTTCTTTACATAAGCAGTTGCCAATGTTGTACCCATGGTTGACATAGCGTTTAATTCAGCAAAGTATGTTTTAAATACCTCATCCTTTTTAGGATCACCCACCACAGCTTTCCATGGTTTGACAGAAGCAGGTAAAGCGCCCAAAACGCTATCACATTTGGCTGCAATGTCAGTTACTGCAATATATGCCTTTTTTTCGGGATCAAAGATACCAACCACATGACCTTTTTCATATTTAAGAAATCCATCCTTTTGGGAACCGTCAGAGTTCTGACCTCCTTTAACATTCATTTCAATAAAACTGTCCAATAAAGGGCTGTGAATATTTTCGTCCTTTACATGTGGTTTCATGACCTTCATAATATATTGACAAACGTCGATACCAACATAATCAATTAACTGAAAAATGCCCATGGGACGAATCATAAAATCCTGGGTAACGCGGTTGATACAATACACGGCTTCAACAAACGACATCTGATTGGTGAGTTTCATCGCTTCACTCATACCATACAATGCATCTCTCATAAAATGTCCGTTGCCGATAAATCCGGCAAAATCATTGGACGGAACCTCGATCTTTCTCAGACTTTTAATAAACATGGTCGCAAATTCAGGTAGTTCTGTATTGGTGTTATCGGTTTTAATAACTTCTACCAATTTCTGCACTGCAGGAGGATTGTAGAAATGCACACCCAGCACCCGTCCTTCCAGTTTGGCTTCTTTATCCAGATAACCTATTGGAATGGAAGAAGTGTTGGTAAAGAACCAGGGTTTGTTGGCATTGTTCTGATTGATTTGCGAGAACATCTTGATTTTGAGATCAGGATTTTCGCTGGCAGCTTCGAAAACTATAGTTGATTCGTAAGCTGACTCAATTGTAGTTACGGGACGAATGATACTCATTACATCTTTTACATACTGATCGATAATATCGCTGTTTTCAATCAGGTCTTTGCGATCGGCATAGATATGACGCAAAGCCACGGCTTTCTTTTCAGCCTGTTTTACCACTTGTCCCTGTATGTATTTCATCAGTCCGGCAAGGCCTTTTTGGCTGATATCCATGGCATACAGAACAAACAGTTTGTCTTTGTTTTCGGGTTTCAGACTCAAATCAGCCATTTCGATGGCTGTAAGCAAGAGGATACCACTGCCCATTTTTCCGGCAGCACCTAATACTGTTACATTTTGAAGTTTTTCTACATAATTCATATGGGGTACTTTTTATTATTATTTGCTTTGTTATTTTTTTATCGTTTGTTTTAATTGAATTTTGGATTTTCACCAGTTTGGCTTCCTTTTTTCCAGGAAAGCGCGCATGCCTTCGGCGCCTTCATTGCCGAACAAGGAACCAAACTCTTTTGATTCGAGTTCGCTGCCACTTACAAAGTCGGTGTGCATTCCGGCGCGGGTTACTTTCTTAATCTTTTTAACGGCCTGAGGTCCTTTGCCGGCAATTTTTGTTGCCATGGCTATGGCTTCAGGTATAAGCTGATCGGGTTCAACAACTTTTTGCACCAGTCCCATTCTCAAGGCTTCTTCGGCATTAATCATATCGGCTGTGCACAGCAAATATAAGGCATTCGAAAGTCCCACCAATCGCGGGAGCCGCTGAGTGGCAGCATATCCGGGGATGAGTCCAAGGTTCACTTCCGGCTGACCAAATTTGGCAAAGGTGCTGGCAATGCGGAAATCGCATCCCATAGCCAGTTCGCAACCACCACCCAAAGCAAAACCATTGATGGCGGCAATGACTGGTATATCCATTTTTTCGAGGTTACTAAATGTATTTTGACCTATTCTTGAAAAATTGCTACCTTGTTCGCTGTTCATGTCAACCATTTCGGCAATGTCGGCACCGGCCACAAAAGCTTTGCCTTCGCCGGTGAGTATCATCACTCTGATTTCATCTCTTTTGGAAATTTCGGCAATCATTTGGTCCATTTCCTGAAAAAACCTTGTATTGAGGGCATTCATGGCTTGTGGACGGCTGATAGTAACAATTGCGATAGCGTCTTTAACCTCGAGTTTTAAAATTTCATAATCCATATTCCTTGATTTTACATTTATACATACTCTTTAACTTCAATTTCATGATTCAATGCCATAAAACCATTATGTGCCATAGCTTCCATTTCATTTTCTCCTGCATAAATTTTAACAGGAGCTAAATGAGAAACCCTTTCCATGATATCATTAACAATTACAGTACTGTATGCTAATCCACCGGTGAGTAAAATGGCATCTATTTCACCTTTCAATACCGTGCCTAATGCGCCAATTTCTTTTGCAACCTGATATGAAAGGGCGGAATAGATGAGTTGTGCGTTGGTATCGCCTTCGTTAATTCTTTTTTCAATTTCAATAGCATCATTTGTTCCGAGATATCCTTTAAGTCCTCCATTTCCTTTGATTTTTTTTAGTATTTCAGCTTTGGTAAAATCTCCGGAGAAACACATTTCTACCAGTTGACCAACGGGTAATCCACCGGTTCGTTCGGGCGACATGGGGCCATCGCCATTTAAACCATTATTTACATCAATAATTCGGCCTTTATAATGCGCTCCAACTGAAATGCCACCACCCATATGAACAACAACAACATTTATTTCTTCGTATTTTTTCCCAACTTCGTGAGCATATTTTCTTCCGGCAGCGCGTTGATTCAGGGCGTGTAAAAAACTTTTCCGAGATATTTCGGGCATGCCCGAAACTCGCGCTACATCCTCCATCTCATCAATACACGTGGGGTCTACAATAATAGCTCTCACTTTATGGCCTATTTCTTTGGCAAGTGCATCGGCTATCAACCCACCCAGGTTTGATTCGTGTTCGCCCATTGGGTTTCTGATATCGCGCAACATGGCTTCATTCACCTTATAAGCTCCTCCTGATATGGGTTTCAATAATCCACCACGACCTACAACAATTTTAATCTTGGATAATTCAATACCTGCTTTATAAAGTTCTTCCTTTACCATATTTTTCCTGTATTCAAATTGATCGGCGATGCGTTCAAAAGAGGATAGGATTTCTTGTTGATGCACAACACTAATCATGAAAATTTGGCTTCGGTTTTTAAATACAGCAATCTTGGTTGATGTGGAACCGGGATTAATAACTAAAATTAAATTTGACATAACTTTTTATAAATGAATTTTATTGCGCGATAACAAATTTAATAAATTATTTGAATAAAAAAGAAATGTTTTACAAATAAATGAGAAATTGAGCTTACATTTTATATTTTATGAAATTTTAACGTTTTTTATTTTCAATGTTTATCATAAAGCTTGATATATAATACTTGATATTCAATAGATTTAACATCATTTAAGAATTCCGTTCAAATTGCAATTGCAAAGTTTTTATATCTTTACGACCTCATTTGCAATTATTATTACAATATATCAATAGGTGAATAACTGATTTTGAAAAAACTAATCTATGCAGTCAACACAAATTTACAAGCCGAAAAACCACATCCGAATTGTTACAGCAGCATCTTTGTTCGATGGACACGATGCTTCTATTAATGTGATGCGCCGAATTATTCAATCAACCGGTGCCGAAGTAATTCATTTAGGGCACAACCGGTCGGTGCAAGAAATTGTTGATTGTGCAGTGCAGGAAGATGTGCAAGCTATTGCTGTTACGTCGTATCAGGGTGGGCATATCGAGTTTTTTAAATACATGTACGACCAACTTAAGGAAAAAGGATTTAATGATATTAAAATATTTGGTGGCGGAGGCGGGGTTATCCTTCCCGAGGAAATAGCAGCATTGGAAGCGTATGGCATCACTCGCATTTATTCGCCCGACGATGGCAGAGAAATGGGATTGCAGGGCATGATTAACGATGTGATGGAAAAATCGGACTTTCCGCGTGGTATGGATGTGAACGGGTTCGTTGATAAGATTGAAATACAGGATTACAAAGCTATCTCGAAAATGATATCGGCTGTTGAAAATTATCCCGAAATGATTGCCGAAAGTTTGGAAACAATTAATCAAAAGGCAGCCAAGTCGGAGGTGCCAGTTTTGGGAATTACCGGCACGGGCGGTTCGGGAAAATCATCGCTGGTAGATGAATTTATTCGTCGGTTTATTCACGATTTTACCGATAAAAAGATTGCGATTGTTTGTGTGGACCCGTCGAAACGCAAAACAGGCGGTGCTTTGTTGGGCGACCGTATTCGCATGAACTCCATCAACTGCCCTCGGGTGTTTGTGCGCTCTATGGCAACCCGACAGTCGAATTTGGCTTTATCAAAATATGTGAAAGAAACTATCAATATTTTGAAAGTTGCCGGTTTTGATTTGGTGATACTCGAAACTTCGGGTATCGGTCAATCGGATACCGAAATTGTGGACCACAGCAATTTGTGTTTGTATGTGATGACGCCCGAATATGGTGCTTCATCGCAATTGGAAAAGATTGACATGTTGGAATATGCCGATATGATTGCACTAAACAAGTTCGACAAACGTGGCGGCATGGATGCCTTGCGCGATGTGAAAAAACAATATCAACGCAACCATCAATTGTTTGAGGCGCCATTGGACGAAATGCCAGTGTATGGCACCATCGCTTCGCAATTTAACGATGCCGGAGTAAATCAATTTTACAATGCATTGCTTGATAAGATTAATACCAAACTCGGGCTTAGTTTCATTCCCACATCGGCTTTGGCAGGCGAAATCCCCGACAAAATATACATTATTCCGCCTCAGCGAACACGCTATTTGGCCGAAATTTCGGAAACCGTGAGGCATTACAATCAATGGACACAGGAACAGGCTGGCATTGCACAAAATATGTTTGGTTTGCATCAGTCGATTGCGCTTTTGAGGAATGAAAACGATGTGCAAAATGCGGAACTTATAAAAAAACTTGAGCAGGCATATAACCAACTGGATGAATTGCTAGATAAACCCAATCGTGCGATTCTGCAAAATTGGGAAAACAAGATTAAATCGTATAAAGACGCGTTCTACATTTTTAAAGTGCGAGATAAGGAGTTGAGAATTAAAACGCATACCGAAACGCTATCGCATTTGCAGATTCCGAAAATTGCCTTGCCAAAATACACCGCCTGGGGCGATATTTTGAAATGGAATTTGAAAGAGAATGTGCCTGGCGAATTTCCGTATGTTGCCGGTGTGTTTCCGTTTAAACGCGAAGGCGAAGACCCCACACGCATGTTTGCCGGTGAAGGGGGCCCCGAACGTACCAACAAACGTTTTCAATACTTATCCAAGGGGTTGCCTGCCAAAAGACTTTCCACTGCTTTTGATTCGGTGACCTTGTATGGCAACGACCCCAATATGCGTCCCGATATTTATGGTAAAATAGGCAATTCGGGTGTTTCCATTTCATGTTTGGACGATGCCAAAAAGCTGTATTCCGGCTTTAACCTATCCGACCCCAACACTTCGGTTTCGATGACCATCAACGGGCCGGCTCCTATTATGGTTGGTTATTTTATGAATGCCGCCATTGATCAGCAATGCGAGGTTTATATCCGTGAAAACGGTTTGGAAAACGAAGTGGAACAAAAAATTAAGGAACTGTTCGGCAAAAAAGGAGTGGAGCGCCCCAAATATCAGGAAGAACTTCCCGAGGGAAACAACGGACTGGGGTTGATGTTGCTGGGCGTTACGGGCGATGAGGTTTTGCCTGTGGATGTGTATCAAAACATTAAAGAATGTACGCTCGCTTCCGTTCGCGGAACCGTGCAGGCCGATATTCTGAAAGAAGACCAGGGACAAAACACTTGTATTTTTTCAACGGATTTTTCGCTGAAACTGATGGGCGATGTGCAGGAATATTTTATCCATAACAATGTGCGCAATTTTTACTCGGTTTCCATTTCGGGCTATCATATTGCTGAAGCTGGCGCCAACCCTATCTCGCAACTGGCGTTTACACTGGCAAACGGCTTCACGTATGTGGAGTATTATTTGTCGCGGGGGATGGACATCGATAAATTTGCTCCCAATTTGTCGTTCTTTTTCTCGAACGGTATCGACATCGAGTTTTCGGTGATTGGCCGCGTGGCCCGCTCCATTTGGGCCAAAACCATGAAAAATAAATACAAAGCCAATTTTCGTTCGCAACAGCTAAAATATCATATCCAAACTTCGGGGCGTTCGCTGCATGCACAGGAGATAGGGTTCAACGACATACGCACCACATTGCAAGCGTTGTACGCTATTTACGACAACTGCAACTCCCTGCACACAAACGCTTATGACGAAGCCATTACCACCCCCACCGAGGAATCGGTGCGCCGAGCCATGGCCATTCAAATGATTATTAATCATGAACTGGGATTGGCAAAAAATCAGAATCCCAATCAGGGTTCCTTCATCATCGAAGAACTTACGGAACTGGTGGAAGAGGCTGTGATGGCCGAATTCGACCGTATTTCGGAACGTGGCGGTGTGTTGGGAGCTATGGAAACGGCTTATCAGCGAAGCAAAATTCAAGACGAATCTTTGTATTACGAAACCCTGAAACATACCGGCGAATTGCCCATAATGGGTGTGAACACGTTTTTATCCACGGAAGGCTCGCCCACCTTGGTGCCAGGCGAGGTGATACGCTCCACCGAAACCGAAAAGCAATATCAGATTGCGATGCTTGGGGAGTTGCATAAACTGCATGAGGATAAGGTATCGCACGTTTTGACCGACCTGAAACACGCGGCTTTCCGTAACGAAAATATTTTTGAGAAAATTATGGAAATTTCGAAATATTGTTCTATTGGGCAAATCACTACTGCTTTATATGAGGTGGGAGGGCAGTATCGGAGGAATATGTAGGGGGTGGAAGGCTTTTAGGCATTTAGATTTTAGGAAAGGGGAGGCAGTGCCTCATTTTATAAACCGACGGAGGCACAGCCTTACGTCGAACGGTTATCTATCTTAAAGTCACCCGGTGAGTTTAATAACGCTTTGGTTAATTGGTTTTTTAGGTTTGTTGAAACGAATTTTAAGGGTTTATTATCATAACTGACTGTTTTGAACATAAATAATCGTTTTTTATACCTGGAAAGCTCAGAATATTCTTGAGAATGTACAGCAGATTCATGAGAATGTTGAGCACTTTCCTGAGAAAGTTAAGCGATATTTGAATGGTAGGTGTTATTTTCCGAATCAAAAAAAATAGCAACCACAGAAAACGGCGGCAGATAAAATGCTGATGAAAAAAGATGGGCTGTTAAAAGGGTTTTGACTGTTAGACGCAAGGGGGTGATTACGAAAACAAGGGTTTCAGCGTGCGAACCCAATGAATATTTAACCCTCATGTGCTGTTGAAAAAAAACTAACAATTCTTATGGGCTCCTATTCAATTAATGCTTTATTTTGCTTTTTAATGCTCACACCATGTCAAAAACCAAATATATCTTCGTAACCGGCGGAGTTACTTCATCATTAGGTAAAGGAATTATTTCGGCATCCTTGGCCAAACTTCTTCAGGCACGGGGGTTTGCTGTCACCATCCAAAAATTCGACCCCTACATCAACATCGACCCAGGCACACTCAACCCTTATGAGCATGGCGAATGTTATGTTACCAGCGATGGCGCCGAAACCGATTTGGATTTAGGCCACTACGAACGATTTTTAAATGTGCCCACTTCGCAGGCAAACAACATCACCACCGGCAGAATTTACCAAGCAGTAATAGAAAAAGAGCGTCGCGGCGATTATTTGGGCGAAACAGTGCAGGTTATCCCACACATCACCGACGAAATAAAATACCGTATCAAACTATTGGCCAACGAAAGCGATTTGGATTTCCTTATCACCGAAATTGGCGGCACCGTTGGCGATATCGAATCCTTGCCTTATATCGAAGCCATACGTCAGATGAAATGGGAACTGGGCGAAACCAACTGCGTGGTGGTGCATCTCACCCTGGTTCCCTATTTAGCAGCGGCAGGAGAACTGAAAACAAAACCCACACAACATTCGGTTAAAAACATGCTCGAACTCGGTGTGCAGCCCGACATACTGGTTTGCCGCACCGAAAAACCCTTGAACGAAGGATTGAAAAACAAGATTGCCTTGTTTTGCAATGTGTCTCCCCGCTCGGTCATCGAATCGATTGATACCGACACCATTTATAACGTGCCTTTACTCATGCAACAAGAACTCCTCGACCTGGTAGTTCTAGAAAAAACTAAGATGCCTGTCAATACCGAACCCGACCTAACACGCTGGGAAATTTTTTTATATAAACTAAAAAACCCGACAACTGAAGTGAATATTGGTTTGGTAGGAAAATATGTGGAGTTGAAAGATGCCTACAAATCCATAGTGGAATCCTTTGTTCATGCCGGTTCCGATTTGCAATGCAAGGTTCATTTAAAAATGATACATTCGGAATATATCACCGAGGAAAACGTAGGCGAAATGCTGGCAGAACTGAACGGTATTGTGGTGGCACCCGGATTTGGAGAAAGAGGCATTGAGGGCAAAATAACCGCCATACGTTATGTGCGCGAAAACAAGATACCTTTTTTGGGGATTTGCCTAGGGATGCAATGCGCTGTTATTGAATTTGCACGCAATGTATTGGGTTTTGAAGGAGCCCATTCAACTGAAATGAACCCCCGAACAAAATATCCGGTAATTGATATAATGGAAGCACAAAAGAAAATCTCGTGTAAGGGCGGCACCATGCGATTGGGAGCTTATCCGTGTAAAATTAATGCCGGCACCAAGGTTTCCACAATCTATAAAGCGGAAGATATAATAGAGCGTCATCGCCATCGTTACGAATTTAACAACAAATACCTTTCCGAATTTGAAAAATCCGGAGTGATTGCAGCCGGCATAAACCCCAAGGATAATCTGGTTGAAATTATCGAAAACATAAATCACCCGTGGTTTGTGGGCGTGCAGTTTCATCCTGAATATCGCAGCACGGTTCATAACCCGCATCCATTATTTAAAGCCTTTGTAAATGCTGCCTGCCAAAATAAGTTGAGCCAATAACACACGTTTATGCAGTTTGCCGAAAATTTTTCTTTAAAAGAGCTGAATACATTTGGAATGGATGTAAAAGCTACTTTTTATTACGAATTAAATTCGAAAAGCGAACTGGTGGACCTACTACAGGCTATGCAAAAAAACCAAAAACCGGTTTTATTTCTTGGAGGCGGTAGCAATATCTTATTTACCAAAGATTTTGATGGCTATGTAGTACGAATTGTTTCGAAAGGCATTGAAATTGTTGAATCCAATGAATGTAACTGCTATGTGAAAGTGCAAGCTGGCGAAGCCTGGGACAGTTTAATTGCATTTTGTTTAAAGCAGAATTTATATGGACTCGAAAACCTCACAGGTATTCCGGGAAGCGTGGGCAGTTCGCCGATACAAAATATAGGAGCTTATGGAGTTGAAGTTAAAGATTGCATTCATCAAGTAAATTTTACACGAATTGAAGATGGTAAGGATTTTGAATTGAATGTCAACGAATGCCACTTTGGATATCGCGACAGCATCTTTAAACGTGAATTAAAAGGCAAAGTGGTGATAACATCCGTGGTTTTTTGTTTATCCAAACAAGCCAAATTTGTGCTAAATTACGGAGGTGTTGCCGATGAAGTTAACTCGCTGTCAAAAGATAATGTTACTTTAAGAACGGTGAGCGAAGCAATAGTTCGAATACGTAACCGCAAAATTCCCGACCCAAAAGTACTCGGTTCTGCTGGCAGTTTCTTTAAAAATCCCATAATTACGAAAAATGCATTTGATGAACTTATAGCGAAATTTCCAAAAATGATTTCGTATAAAATTTCAGAACAATCGTATAAAATTGCTGCGGCTTGGTTGATTGAACAATGCGGTTGGAAAGGCTATCGTAAAAATGATGCCGGAGTGAGCGAAACCCAACCTTTGATTTTAGTAAATTTTGGAAATGCATCCGGCCACCACATTTTCCTCTTGTCGCAAAAGGTTCAACAAAGTGTTTTTAAGAAATTTAGTATTATTATAGAGCCCGAAGTAAATATTCTATAATATTAAAATTGGAATGTTTATAATTCGTAATTTTGCAAGAAAATTTCTGTGAAGTTTTTCGAAATATTTCAACTTCCGATAACCGATCCGGTTCTGGTATTTCTGTTGATTTTTTTAGTAATATTTTTAGCACCACGCATTCTAAAGCGAATTAGAATTCCGGGTATTGTTGGTTTTATTCTTGCAGGGGTTTTATTGGGTCCTCATGGTTTTCGAATTATTTCGCCTGTCAACGGCATCAACATGTTTTCTTCGTTTGGCTTGTTGTACATCATGTTTTTGGTGGGTTTGGAATTGGATTTGGTTGATTTCAGGAAAAACCAATCGCGAAGTACTGTTTTTGGAGCACTCACCTTTTTCATCCCGCTCATTTTGGGTTTTCTTGTAACCTATTATGTTCTTAAACTAAGCCTATTGGCCTCCTTGTTATTGTCGAGTATGTTTTCAACCCACACCTTAGTATCCTACCCAATTGCATCAAAACTAGGTATTACAAAAAACCGAGTTATAAGCACGGTCATAGGCGGTACGATTATTACCGACACGGCAGTGTTGTTGTTGTTGGCTATCATTGTTAGTGTTTTCAAAGGCAACATGGATTTGATGTTTTGGGTTAGTTTAATTTCGATGCTTATTGCCTTCGTTGCTATAATGTTATGGGTGGTTCCGCTGGTTAGTCGTTGGTTTTTTAAAAATTTGGAAGGTGACGGGAGTGCACAATACCTTTATGTAATAACAGTTGTTTTTGGGGCAGCATTTCTGTCCGAAATAGCTGGCATTGAACCCATGATAGGTGCTTTTTTTGCAGGATTGGCTTTAAATAAATTGATTCCACCTTCTTCCGTATTAATGAATAGAACCGTTTTTATTGGCAACACCTTATTTATTCCATTTTTCCTAATTGGTGTGGGCATGATTTTGGATTTGAGCGTATTACTAAATGGTTACAATGCATTAATTATTGCAGGCATTTTGGTGGTTACAGCCGAAATAACAAAGTATATAGCTGCATTTATCACCCAAAAGATATATGGTTTTACGGTGGTTGAGCGGCATGTTTTATTTGGATTAAGCAGTTCGCACGCTGCTGCTACCATAGCACTGATTTTGGTTGGTTTTAATTTGGGCATTTTAAATATCGATGTGCTCAATGGTACCATTATAGTGATTCTGATTAGCTGCTTAATAAGTTCTTTCATTACTGAAAATGCGGGACGAAAACTGGCAGTGGTCGAAAGCAAAAAACTTACCGAAGAAGATACATCAATTCAACGAATTATGGTTCCGGTAGCCAATCCATCCACCATGGAAAAATTAATTAGCTTTGCAATGCTCATTAAAGATAAAGCCTCGGATGAACCAATTTTTCCATTGAATGTTGTGTTAGGCAGCGTTGAGACAGAAGAAGCACGACAGGAAATACTTCAAAAGAAGCAATTAATTGAACAAATTGCAAACCAAACAATCACGGCAGATCAATCTATCCGGCTTGTAACACGTATTGATTTGAATGTGGCAAACGGTATTAACCGTGCAATAAAAGAACTAATGATTACCAACATCGTGCTGGGCTGGAACGGACAAACAACCACAGCCCAAAGTATTTTTGGTGGCATTTTGGAAAATATTCTGCCAAAAAATAATCAGATGATGTTTGTGGTAAAAATTCTACATCAGTTTGGTTATTATAAACGTTTGGTTTTGATAGTACCGCCAAATGCGGAGTTTGAACCTGGATATAAAAAGTGGTTAAAACAGGTATTGCGAATTTCGAAGGAATTAAGTGCTAAATTTTTATTATTTGCCAACTCAAAAACTTTAACTCAGCTTAAATTGGATATGGATGTATCTAAGGCTGTTTCCTTGAATTTTGTTGAGTTTAATGATTATGAAAATCTTTCAACGCTGAAAGACCATTTGTCGCATACCGATTTAATGATATGGATAAGTGCTAGAGAAAGCACCATTTCGTATCATAATTATTTGGCAAACTTGCCCAAGTTTTTATCAAAAAATTTTGAGAAAAGTAGTTTTATAATCATTTATCCTGAGCAACATTTTGTGCTTCATCAAAAAATGACTTTACGAATTGACGGATTAACAAAATCGCCAATTAAAGAAAATATTGATCGTATAACAAAGATTAGTAAAAATGTGAAAAATGCTATAAAAAGAAAACCTAAAAAATAATGGCACTCTTTCCAAATTTCAAAGTTGGGTTTAAAACATACTCCGATGCGCACCGCATGATTGTTAAGCACCGGCTATGGGTTTATGTGTTTTTTCCGGCAATCATTAACCTGGTGATGATATTGCTGCTCATATTTGTCGGTTGGCATTTTATCGGTTTATTTTCCGATTGGCTATTTAATATAACCGGGTTGAATGCGCAACCTACCGGTTTTTTTAAGTACCTAGCAATTATCTTTAAAATAATAGTTAAAGTTGCTGCTTATATTTTATTGTTTTTGTTCTATTCTTCCATCTACCGTTATATTGTTTTGGCAATTATATCGCCAGCATTAGCAGTATTATCAGAGAAAACCGACAAAATTCTGACCGGAATTAACTATCAATTTCGTTTCTCTCAGTTTCTAAAAGATGTTATTAGAGGAATTGCAATTGTGTTACGAAACTTTTTTATTGAAATGGGTTTTTTAATCTTGTGTTTCTTTATTGGGTTTATTCCCGTTATTGGCTATATTAGTCCGGTGGTCATGTTCTTTATAACATGTTACTTTTACGGATTTTCAATGATTGATTATTCGAATGAACGTGCAAGACTCAGCCTTAGCGAAAGTGTAAAGTTTGTCAGAAAAAATCGTGGCATGGCCGTAGCAAATGGCATGGTTTTTTATTTTATTTTTTTCTTTATTCCTGTCATTGGCTTTATGGTTGCTCCGGCCTATTCGGTTATTGCTGCCACAATTGCGGTGTCGAAACAACAAAATAGTATTCCGGTTATTGTGTCTGTTAACGAAAATCTCAACACATAAGATTTCTAGTTTCAAAAAAATCAGTTAATTTTGTCTAAACTACATTTCTATGACTCCTAAGCTCCGTATTACTGCGGTATCCTATGCAAATACTTATCCTTTTGTTTATGGAATTGAGCAATCGGGGATTTTAAAGAACTACGAACTCTGTTTGAGACCGCCGGCTGCATGTGCATTAAGTTTTGTGCGCGGCGAATGCGATGTTGCACTTGTACCAGTTGGGGCCCTTTCGCAATTATCGGACTATACTATCGTCACCGACTTGTGTATTGGTGCTGTAAATGATGTAAAATCGGTGTTACTTGTCAGTAACAAATCAATATCGGAGATAAAATCAATTGGTTTGGACGATGAATCAGAAACGTCGGTGCGGCTTGCAAAAGTTCTCGCAAAGCATTTTTGGCATATTAGCCCGATTTGGCAAAAGATACAAGTTAAAGATTTCGCTCGTCATAATGATTTGGATGCTTTTGTTGTTATTGGTGATAAAGCTTTTGAAATTTCCAATCGTTTTGCTTATAAGATTGATTTAGCGTCGGAGTGGAAACAACATACAAAACTGCCATTTGTATTTGCTGTGTGGGTTTGCCGCAATCATGTTTCAAATGATTTGATACTAGATTTTTCGCAAGCCTTGCATTTTGGAACAAATAATTTGAATGCTGTTTCAGATTTTTATGCTCAAAATTCAGCCAATATTCTTGATTTAAAAGCGTATCTAACCAACAATATTGACTACAATTTGGATGACACCAAACATATTTCGTTGAAAAAATTTCTAAATTATATAAAGGAAGATTAAAAGGAGCACTTTTGAAAACAGCGCATATATTTCCGGCATTTGTTCCAGAATACCTTGGTATTGAACAAGAAGTTTTACAATATTATGATATTAATTTGCAAAAATATCTTGAAAAAGCTACTATTATTACCCAATTTGATTTAACTAAATTTGATATTATTAAAAATAATTTTCATGACAAGCCACTAGAATCGCAGTTTATTGCCTATGTTTTTAGTTGCTGCATTTCCGACCTTTTGCATCGCCTGCATAAAAAGCCCGATTTTGTATTGTCATATAGTATGGGCATTTATGCGGCCATGTATCATTGTGGGTCAATCAATTTTTCCACAGGTTTGCAATTGATTACTGAAGCATATAATAGTATTGAGCGGAATTTGCCAAGCAAAAAATCGGGTATGGCTGCCATAGGCGGTTTGAGTTATGATGATGTGCTGCATTTAATCAAAGTTTCAGAAAATGAAGCAACGATTATAAATCAAAATAGCGAATTTTCGTTTCTATTATCGGGAAATTATTCAAAATTGGAACAATTGATTGAACAAGCTAAAGCTGAAGGAGCCATGCAAGCCCGATTGCTTCCTGTTTTTCATCCCTACCATACCGCATCATTGAAAAATGCTGCAGTTGAATTTGCCGATATTCTACAAAAAATGGCAATCACCAATTCGCAATATCCCTATGTTTCATCTTTGGACCAAAGAATACTCCTTGATAAAAATCAAATAATAAATGAACTGAAATGCAATCTTTATTTGAGTTTTGATTGGTGGAAAACAATAAAATTGGTAGTTCAGCATAATTGCGATACCCTAATTGAATGCGGGGCAGGCGAAAGCTTATATAAAATTGGAAAGTTTATTGAGGGCGATTTTCGGATTTTTAATTTAAAAAAGATTAAACAGTATTTGAATAGCTAAAATCCTATAGGAAAAGTAACAAATCCTATAGGAAAAGTAACAAATCCTATAGGAAAAGTAACAAATCCTATAGGAAATGTAACAAATCCTCTAGGAAATGTGACAAACCCTTTAGGAAATGTAACAAATCCTATAGGAAACGTAACAAAACCTATCGAAAATGTAAATCCATTTGGTTTTAGTTTAAATTACGAATGGTTTTTTGTTCAATTTCGATAGTTTTATGCTGAAAATTGATAAAAAACATGTAATTTTTACCGTTAACTGAAAAAAGGCTACCGTTAACTGATTTGCTCTTGCATTGAAACAATATTTTAGTAATTTTGTAGTTTCATAAATAAAAAAACTTGTTTACATCGATTTGAAAAAAAGTTTTTATATTTGTCGCTTGAAAAAAATTAAGAAAAAAATAAAATAATTACTAATTAAAAAAAACTAACAACAATGAGCAAAAAAAACGGACAAGGCCAATCATTTAAAGATGCCTTACAATCAGCATTTGCAACAGGTGCAATTTTGATCGCTTTCATCGTATCTATTATTGTATACAAATACATAATGGGTAATGGTGCAAACTTTGAAGGCGGAAATCCTGATGGTCATCCCATCCCGGGAAATTATTTGGCCATGATTTATAAAGGAGGTTTTATTGTTCCTTTATTAATGACCTGCGTATTAACAGTTTTAATTTTCACAATCGAAAGATTTGTAATGATTAGAAAAGCCCGAGGCAAAGGACGTATTAATGTATTTGTGAAAACAATTCAAACATCCTTATCTTCAAATAAAATTGACGATGCTATTACTGCTTGCGACAAACAAAAAGGTTCAATAGCAAATGTTATGAAAGCCGGATTAACTAAGTACAAAGAATTAAAAGAAGATACCGTTTTAGAAAAAGAACAAAAGGTATTAGCTTTACAAAAAGATATGGAAGAATCAACAGCATTAGAATTACCAATGTTATCAAAAAATCTGGTAATTTTATCAACGCTTGCTTCCATCTCCGTACTTATTGGTCTTATTGGTACTGTACTGGGTATGATTAAAGCTTTTGCTGCTTTGGCCACTGCCGGATCGCCCGATGCTTTAGCTTTAGCAACCGGTATTTCCGAAGCTCTTATCAATACAGCTTTTGGTATCGCTGGTTCAACTCTTGCAATTATTTTCTATAACTATTTCTCCAGCAAAATTGATGCTTTAACATTTAAAATTGACGAAGCCGGTTTCAGCTTAGTTCAAACATTTGCAGCTACCACAAAATAAATAGTAAGCAACCTAAGCATAAATTTTTTGTATTATGGCAAAAATAAAACTAAAAAGGAGTTCGCCCCATGTGGATATGACGCCCATGGTGGATTTGTTCTCGTTACTTTTGACGTTCTTCATGCTTACAACATCTTTCAGACCTCAAGAAGCTAAGATTATTGATTCTCCAATGTCGGTTTCTGAAAAACAAGCACCTGATAAAAATGTAATCACGGTGCTAATTTCAAAAGACGACAAAGTGTTTTTCAATATGGATAATGGAAAAGATACTTCAAACCATTTCAGAAATAAACTAATTACTGAAATTACCAAAAGGTATAATATTCCGATGAATCCTAAAGAAATCAAAGCTTTTGAACAAGCCTCCTCATTCGGTATGCCTATTAACAAGGTAAAAACCTGGCTTAATGAAAAAGATGCAAAGAAAAAAGAAGAATTGCAAACGGGAATCCCGATTGATACAGTTGGAACACAATTGCCCGAATTGGGCGAATGGGTTCGTTATGCTCGTATCATAAACCAAACTGCCGAAGTAGCCATTAAAGGCGATGCAGATGCAAACTACAAAACCGTTAAAAAGGTTATGGATGTTATGCAAGAAAACAATGTGAACAAATTCAACCTTGTTACCAGCCTGCAAAAGCAAGAAGCTACATTGGATGATGTTAAGAATATTAAATAATTGAGATTTTAGTTTCACTAAAAATAAAAATATATGGCTGAAATTATTGAAAACGATTCCGGTTCTGGAAAAGAAGGCGGTAGGCGGAAACCCAAAAAAATGGGCGCCAACATTGATATGACACCCATGGTGGATTTAATGTGTTTGCTTATCACTTTCTTTATGCTAACAACCGCATTCAGCAAACCCAAAGTAATGGATATTACCATGCCCGAAAAAACTGAAAAACCAGATGATGGTCAAAAGGTGGATGCAAGAAGAACCTATTCAATTTTACTTACCCAAGATCGAGTTTATTGGTATTGGCATTTTGATTTTCCGGCAGGATCGCCTGAAGGAACACTTCCAACTGTTGATAAATGGCATAAAACCGATTTTAGTAAAGATGGTTTACGAAAAGTTTTACTTAAAATCAATAAATCAACAATTGAAGAGATTCTTACTTTGAAAGAAAAAGTAAAAAAAGGAGAACTTGTAATGCCAGATGATTCATTAAATAGCAAGATAAAGGCTATAAAAAAGAAATATTCTGTTGCAAAAAAATCCCCTACTATACTTATCAAAGCTGCCGATGATGCTAAATATAAAAGTATTGTTGCTGTGATTGATGAAATGGCAATTACCAATATCTCCGGTTATGCAATCGTTGATATGACTAAAGAAGAAAAAGAGATGTTAAAAAATGCACCTAAATAATTAATTAAAAACAAATTCTATGGCAGAAAATTTTGATATTACGACTGCTGAAAACCTTGATGAAATAGTTTTTCGCAATAGGAACAAAGAATATGGTGCCTACGAACTTCGTAAGAACTATAAAAAATTTGTTACCCGTTCTGTTATTATTTCAGCAATCTTTTTAGTGTTAGCAGTCCTGATTCCATTCATTATATTTAAACAGAGTTATTCTGCAAATCAGGACCAGGAAGTTTCTGTGAATTTAGAGAATATGAACAAACCTAAAGAAGAAAATGCTCCACCTCCACCTCCACCACCACCGGAAGCAACCGTAGAGCAAAAAGCTAAATTCACAGCACCTGTAGTTGTAACAGATACTACAGAAGTTACTGAAATTAATCAAGATGACTTAAATAAAACTACCAATACCAATGTTAACACAAATGAAGAAGTAGTGGTTGAGGATGATAATTCCAACAATGTTATTGAAGAAGTAGTTGAAACACCAATTTTTACTGTGGTTGAAGAAATGCCTTCATTTACAGGTGGTGATGAAGCTCGTGTAAAATTTCTTCAAGATAATATCAAATATCCTCAAATGGCAAAGGAAAGTGGAATTTCTGGAACCGTATACGTTACATTTGTTGTTGATGAAAAAGGAAAGGTAGCTGACGTGAGAGTATTAAGAGGCATAGGAGGCGGCTGCGATGAAGAAGCCGTGCGTGTGGTTAAACTTATGCCACCTTGGAACTCCGGGAAACAATCCGGTAAAGCCGTAAGGGTTCAGTTTAACATGCCCATTAAGTTCATACTTAACTAATATTTATTTCATATAAATTAAAGGGGCTGATATTTATAAATATCAGCCCCTTTAATTTTCATCCTTATCAAATAAAATTATTGTCCTAAATAAGCTTTGAGTAATTTACTACGCGAAGTATGTTTCAATCTTCGTATAGCTTTTTCTTTAATTTGGCGTACTCGTTCACGTGTCAAATCAAATTTTGTGGCAATCTCTTCAAGTGTAAGTCCATGATTCATGCCTAATCCAAAATAAAGATTAATCACATCCCGTTCTTTATCCGTTAAGGTTGATAACGAACGTTGAATTTCTCTCGAAAGAGATTCGTACATCAAACCGGTATCTGTGGTTGGGCCATCTTCATTCATATAAACATCAATGAATTTGGTTTCCTCATCCTGTGCCAAAGGTGCATCCATTGATACATGACGTGTAGATATCTTCATCACCGCATTAATTTTTTCCTGAGGAATATCAAGCGATTCTGCCAATTCATCAGGCAAAGGAGGTCTCTCTAATTTTTGTTCCAATCGAGATAACTCTTTAGAAATACGGTTTAATGATCCAACCTGATTCAAAGGCAAACGAACAATACGCGATTGTTCAGCCAAAGCTTGCAAGATAGATTGACGTATCCACCAAACAGCATATGAAATAAACTTAAAACCACGGGTTTCATCGAAACGCTTAGCAGCTTTAATGAGTCCTAAATTTCCCTCGTTAATCAAATCAGGAAGACTTAATCCTTGATTTTGGTATTGTTTGGCAACAGAAACCACAAAACGTAAATTTGCACGTGTCAGTTTTTCAAGTGCTTCCTGGCTTCCAGCCTTAATTTGTTGTGCAAGTTTAACTTCTTCATCAGCAGTTATAAGTTCTTCGCGGCCTATTTCCTGTAAGTATTTATCTAAAGACGCTGTTTCTCTGTTGGTTATTGATTTTGTAATTTTTAACTGCCTCATAAAAACGTTTTAGGTAATAATTAATTGAAATTCAATAAATTAAAGTTTATGATCAAAAGGGGGTACAAAGATACATTTTTTTTTGAAAAAGACCAAATATATTTTGACTCATTACCTTTATTTTAAGAATATTAATTGATTAGTAGTTTTTTTAAAAAATTATTTGTTGTTTTATTAGTGTAATTGTCATTCTTCAGTTGAATAAAAGTATCCTCTACATACCAAAAGCATAATAAGCTTGCATGCCATTAATATAAATCCCCTCGATTAAAGTTCCACCTTGTTTGTTACCAAGATATTTATCAATATCACTTACACTTTTTACCGGTTTATTGTCAATGCTTGTAATAATAAAGTTTTCTTTTATTCCGGCTGAATAAAGCTTGCCTTTTTCCAATTTTGTGATTTTAACCCCATATTCTAATCCAAGTTTGCTTTTCTCATTCTGACTTATCTCTGAGAATGATGCTCCAAGCAACATTTTACCAGTAGTACTCCCAGGAGCTGTAACTTCCGTTGTTCCTTCTCTGTTTTCAAGTGTAACAGAAAAGCTTTTTTCAGTTCCATCGCGCATAATGATTAAATTTACTTTATCTCCCGGTCTTTGTCTAATAAGCATTTCCTTAAGTTCGGATTGGCTATTTACAGGTTTATCATTAAACTTTATAATAATATCGCCTTGTTTAATCCCAGCTTTAAATGAAGCTCCATCTTCATAAACAGACACGACATAAACTCCATTCAAATTTTTAAGACTAAGACTTTTCGCTAGTTTACTATCAATATCAGAGAAATTAATACCCATGAAAGCACGTTTAACTTCACCAAATTCCAATATATCGGCAATTACTTTTCGAACAATATTTGAAGGTATTGCAAACGAATATCCTGCAAATGATCCAGTGTTGGTAGCAATAGCTGCATTAATTCCTATAAGTTCTCCATTAATATTTACCAATGCACCCCCGCTATTACCGGGATTTACCGCAGCATCTGTTTGAATAAAAGATTCAACTGACGTATTATCACCTAAAATATTTATATCTCTTGCTTTGGCACTAACAATCCCAGCAGTTACTGTCGATGTTAAATTAAAAGGATTGCCAACTGCCAAAACCCATTCTCCAATTTTTGCATCATCCGAATTTCCATATGTGATATAAGGTAAATTGGTATCATCAATTTTTATTAAAGCCAAATCCGTTCCTCGGTCGGAACCTACAATAGTTGCTGTATAGGTGCGTTTATCATTTAATGTTACTTCAATTTGAGTAGCATCGCTTACTACATGGTTGTTTGTAACAATGTAACCATTTTCCGATATCAAAACACCTGAACCGCTTGCCATTAAAACACTATTACCATAAGGGCGTTGATTAAAAAAATTAAAAAACGGGTCATATCCAAAAAACTGATCATAATAGGAGTTTTTATAATTATACTGTGTTTTGATATGTACCACGGCATGTACAGTTTTTTCGGCAGCCACCGTGAAATTAGGGCCATTATCAGGCAAAAATGATTGTAATGATGCTCTTTGTACCGGAACTTGATTGTTGAAATACGTATTAATTTCATTATTTTTTTTATCAAAAATCCTGAAAGCAAAAACTGTAATTATGCTTGTTATTGCAGCAATTCCAACTGTTAAAAGAAAACGTTTCATAGAATAGAAGTTTTTAGTTTTGAAAATAGTTTGAGTTTGATTAAAAACGTCACCTAGACACGAATATTACTAAGTTTCTTGTTAAAAATTGTTAAACGTTAATCGTACAAATTTTATTATCTTTGTGCAATATTTTAGCATTATAACGTATTATTATAATGATGAGTTACAAAGTAAACAAAATAATTTATCTGCTATTAGGACTTGTTCTAGGCTTTTTTATTGGTGGAGGAATCATTTGGTGGCAAATACAACAACAAAAACCAAATGCGAGAATTAATAAGGAAGACTCCATTGCTGTGACTTTTTCAAAACCGGATATTAAAGCTGCAAAACTTGACCTAAAAAGTAAATACAAAGCACAACTGATTAAATATAAAATTCCTGCCACATTTATAGACAGTTTGAAATTAGATTCAACAACACTTACACTTGCAGAATTAATAGCCTTGTATTCAAAAGAAGATTTTATTGATACTTCAGTGAATACTTCTAATCAAAAAAATGATGATTTTGCTGTATCAAAAGACGAACTTTTATTTTCGAAATCATTACGAATAATTGGTGATTACCAATCAAATGATTCGTATGATTTAGATTCAATACTTACAGACCAAAGAAATTCATCGAAAAAAGCAAAAAACATTATTCGGGTTGAATTTTGGCGTTCGCCTATCAATTACAAAGGTTATAAATTTGATGATACGAAACTGGTCTTATTCGGAATTGTTGAATACGATAATGTATCACTTATGGGGAAAGATAATCAGTTATTTGTAAAATACAATAAAGACTTTTTTCAGATAGGTTACACCGATGACTTCAAGTCCTTAATTCCTGTTAAAGATGCATCTATTCTGAAAGTTTTAAAATCGTTATGATACTTCCTTTTGTCAAATATCATGGTACGGGAAATGATTTTATTATAATCGATAACCGATTAAATACTTTTACACCATCATCAATGAATATAAGCTTTCTGTGTAATAGAAATATGGGCATTGGAGCTGATGGAGTAATACTTTTTGAAAACAAAGCATCTTTTGATTTCTCAATGCGTTACTATAATTCCAATGGGTTTGAAGGCAGTATGTGTGGAAATGGTGGTAGATGTATATCTGCTTTTTATTATAACAACGTTGCAAAACTTTATAAACTTCGCTTCAACGCTGTTGATGGTATTCATCAATCTGAAATATTAAATATTGAGAGTAAAAATAGTTTGATAGTAAAACTCCAAATGCAGGATGTTTCTCAAGTTGATATATTTTTAAAAGATTTCTATCTAAATACAGGGTCACCACATGTTGTTCAATTTGTAAAGGATGTAGATAAAGTTGATGTTGTTAAGGAAGGAAGACGTATACGTTATAGTGATCAATATGCTCCTGAAGGAGTTAATGTGAATTTTGTTGAAATACAAAATAAAAGTCTTTATGTAAGAACTTATGAACGTGGCGTAGAAGATGAAACATTATCATGTGGAACTGGTGTAACGGCTTCAGCAATTGCTGCCTCATTTGTGGATAATGTATCAAGTTTTGATATTACAACTCGAGGTGGTAATTTAAAAGTATCTTTTCAGAAAAAGGAAAATAAAATTACAAATATTTGGCTCGAAGGTCCTGCAACATTTGTATATTCGGGTGAAATTGAAATATAAAAAATGCAAAACGATAGAGTTATTTTAAGAGCAATTGAACCTTCTGATATTGATTTTATTTATACGCTTGAAAACAATCCATCGAACTGGCATATAAGCAATACATTTGTTCCGTTTTCGCGCTATTCAATTGAACAATACATATTAAATTCCGACCAAGATATTTTTGCATTGAAACAACTTCGTTTGATTATTGAAACCAATGATTCGGCACAACACGAAAGAATTGGTATAATAGATTTGTTCGATTTTGATCCTTTTCATAAAAGAGTCGGTATTGGCATCATTATTCTTGAGGAACATCAACAAAAAGGTTATGCCGGTGAAGCACTTAAATTAGTTATTAATTATTGTTTTAAAACGCTATATCTTCATCAATGTTATTGCAATATATCAGTTAAAAATACAACAAGTTTAAATTTGTTTAAAAAAGCAGGATTCGAAGTATGTGGTGCGAAAAAAGAATGGATATTTGATACTAATGAATGGATTGATGAACAAATGCTGCAACTTCTCAATAGATGATTTATGCCCAAATCTACAAAAACAAGACGGAAAAGGTCAACCCGAAAACCTGGAAAAAAACATAGTGCACGCAAAAACTTTTTTATTGGATTTGGTGTTCTAATTCTGATTATTATAATTGGAGCTGGAATTATCGGAACGAAATACTATAAACTTATTTATCGCGAAAATGTTGATCTTGGAACCAAGGAAAAAGTTTTTATTTTTATCCCATCGAATTCAAATTTTGATAAAGTAAAGGAGATTTTATACAAAGATGCCATTGTTCTTGACAGACCTTCATTTGAGTGGCTTTGCGAAAAAAAGGGATATAATGTAAATGTGAAATCGGGTCGATATCTGATAAAAAATCACATGAGCAATAATGAATTAATCAATTTACTACGTTCCGGAAAACAAGATCCTGTTAAGCTCACATTTAATAATATCAGAACCAAACAACAGTTAGTTTCAAAAGTCTGCAAATCGATTGAAGCAGATTCGGTTTCGTTATTGGAATTGCTTAGCAATAATAATTTCTTGAAGAAATATAAACTGAATTCGGATAATGTAATGTGTATATTTATACCCAATAGTTATGATATATTTTGGGATACACCTTCAGAAAAGTTCTTTAAAAAAATGTTTACCGAATATGATAAATTCTGGAATGAAAACAGAACTAAAAAGGCAGCAGCAATAGGCTTAAAACCTACTGAAATAATAATTTTGGCTTCAATTGTATACCAAGAGACGAAGAAAAAAGATGAGATGTCGCGCGTGGCCGGTGTTTATATAAACAGAATTAACAGAGGCATTCCTTTGCAAGCCGACCCAACAGTAATTTATGCAATTGGTGATTTTTCTATTAAAAGAGTATTGAATGAACAAACCAAATTTGACTCACCTTACAATACATACATTCATAGAGGGCTGCCACCAGGACCTATATGTTTGCCCGATGCAATAGTAATTGATAAGGTTTTGGATTATGAAAAGCATGACTATTTGTATTTCTGTGCGAAAGAAGATTTTTCGGGGTATCATAATTTTGCTGAAACGCTGGCACAACATAATCAGAATTCGCAGAAATATCATATTGCTTTAAACAAATTAAAAATAAAAAAATAGCAATTTTCAAAAAATGCCTATTTTTACAAATGAAAAAGGAATAATTATTGCCTTGAATAAAAAACAATTTAAAACCTTACAAAAATGAAAAAACTATTTTTCTGTACCTTGTTTTTGTTATGCTTTATTTCAGCATTTTCACTAAACCCATCAAGAAAATATGCGGCTAAACCTGGCGATTTTGGTTTGGATTTTGATGAAGTTACCATTACCACATCAGACAATCTGAATTTAAAAGGCTGGCTATATAAACCTCAGCAAATATCATATAAAATGATAATCTTGAGTGGTAGTGGTGATGGTAATATGGCCGATTTGATTGAAATCGCGAGCAATTTTGTTACACTTGGTTACAATGTGCTTACTTATGATTATCGTGGTTATGGCGAAAGCGAAGATTTTACAATCAATAATAATTTTTTTATTTATGCTCAATTCGAAAAAGATTTGAATGCTGCAATTGATTACGTTAGAAAGTATCATTCAAAAATGAAAATTGTTGACCTTTGGGGCAAAGAAGTTGGTGCCGGATTGTCAATTGGTGTTGCTTGTAATCGGAAAGAAATTTTTCAAGTGATTGCAGATAGTCCATATTCTACATTAGAGGGCATTAAGAAAAATTTCAAGGATTTTGCAGGTAAGGATGTTCTTTTGCCACTCGGGTTTAATAAGTATATGATAGAGCCCTATTATGCTCTAGAATCAAAAGGAACAGCCATTTATAATGTATTGCTGATTGCAGGTGAACTTGAAACGGTTTATTCGGGCACAATAGTAAAAGATTTGAGCAAAGTTCAGAAAAACCGTTCGCAAGTTATCATAATTAAAGGAGCTAATTCAAGTGAAACATTTTCGAAAGATAAAAATAAATATTTTGAAAACATTCGCGATTTTCTTAAGGAACCCTTATAGTTTAATAGAAAATGGGTGCATTTAAAGCGTATGATATTCGAGGCATTTATAATAAAGATTTTAACAAGACTGATGTTTATAAGATTGGGTATTACTTACCCGAATTACTTAAAACAAATAAAATTTTGGTAGGCCGCGATGTGCGAACCTCCTCTCCCGAACTTTTCGAATACCTTACTAATGGTATAACAGATGCCGGAGCAGATGTATTTGATTTAGGTTTGGCAACAACACCTTATGTATATTGGGCTACAGCGAAATTCAATTTTGCAGCATCGGTTCAAATTACTGCATCGCACAATTCAAAAGAATATAACGGGATGAAAATATCTTGTACTGATGCTATCCCTATTGGTTATGACAGCGGGCTCAATATTCTGGAGCAAAGAATTAAATCCAATACACCATTTCCGAAAGAAACAAAAGGAACAATTTATGGGTTTGATAAGAAAACTGAATATATTTCTTTTTTAAAGAATTATGTCAGCGATTATAACAATCTTAAAATCAGTATCGATTGCTCAAATGGTATGGCGTCGCTGTTTATTAAAAAACTCTTGGGTGATCAACCACACTACTTGTTTTTTGACCTTGACGGCACATTCCCAAATCATGAAGCAAACCCGTTGGTTGAAGAAAATTTGATCGCATTGAAGAAACATGTTTTGGGAAATAAATCGGATGTGGGAATTATTTTTGATGGTGATGCCGATAGAGTGATGTTTTTGGACGGAAATGCCTGTTTTATTTCACCCGATTTAATAATAGCGGTGTTGGCACATTATTTTTACGATAAAGGCATTAAAGATGCGGTTGTGCTTCAAGATATTCGAAGTTCTAAATCAGTTTGTGAATATGTTTCGCGATTTGGTTATAAAATGAATACGTGGCGTGTAGGCAGAGCTTTTGCTGCACCAAAATTAAAAGAAATTGGTGGATTGTTTGGTGGCGAGTATGCCGGTCATTATTATTTTAAAGACTTTTTTTATTCAGATTCCGGTATTCTCGCTTGCCTGATGGTACTTGATGTTATTGCAAAAATGAAAACAATAGGAATTTCGTTTTCCGAGCTAATCAGAAATATCTCTCCTTATCATAGTTCGGGCGAGATTAATTTTGTAATTGAGCAAAAAAAGCAGGCAATGGATGCCGTTCTACACTATTTTTCATCGGAAGAAAAATCTCTTTCTTTTATGGATTTTGATGGCTACAGAGTTGACTTCAAGCATTGGTGGTTTAATATACGTCCGTCGAATACTGAACCCTATTTGCGTTTTATTGCAGAAGCTGATACTGAATCCATGCTCAAAGAAATTTTGGAAAAAGTAAATATTATTTTAAATCCGTTTATAAAATCCTGATTTTTGTTTAAATATAATTTAATAACTACGGTCTTTTTCTTTAGTTACTTATGCATTTCAGCAAAGGTATATTCTCAATCTGATTCCTCAAATATTAATTCAGCAACCAAGGCAGTTCAAACTCTTCCAAAAAAGTTTGATTCCATTCATTTAGACGCAAAAAGTTTCGAAACTGAGTTTGCCAAAATGAACCTGATTAAATATCCCGATAAAATAAAAAAAGGACGGTTGACTGCTGCTTTAACTGTTGAAGCATCGTTGTATGCTGCCACTATTTTTGGATTGAATGATTTATGGTATAAGAAATATGACAGATCTGCGTTTCATTTTTTTAACGATGGCAAAGAATGGCAACAAATGGATAAAATTGGCCATGCTATGACTGCCAGTACTATTAGCAGTTTCTGCTATTATTCTTACCGTTGGTCGGGTGTGAAGCACAAACCTGCATTACTGTATGGATGTGCCGTTGGTTTAAGCTATATGACTGCAATTGAGATTTTGGATGGATACTCAGAAGGATGGGGATTTTCAGTTCCGGATATGATAGCTAATATTGCAGGTACATCCTTTTTTTTAACGCAGCAATTGTTGTGGAAGCGACAATATATGAAAATGAAAATATCTTACCACCCGACTCAGTTTGCACAATATCGTCCTAATGAACTAGGAGCAAATGGCGTTCAAAGGTTTCTAAAAGATTATAACGGTCAAACACACTGGCTATCTGTAGGTTCATCGCTGTTTGTTCCGAAAAAGTCGAAGTTTCCGCGTTGGATATGCATATCATTTGGCTATGGTGCCGAAGGTATGTTGGGTGGTTTTTCGAACCCAACTATTAACGATAAAGGGCAACCTCTACCCACATTTGAACGGTATCGTCAATTTTATCTTTCGTTTGATGTTGATTTTTCGACCATCAAAACAAAGTCGAAATTTGTTAGACTGCTGTTACTGGCTGTAAATGCAATAAAAATACCCTTCCCTGCTTTGGAATATAACACAAAAGGGGAGTTTAAATTTCACTATATGTATTTTTAGCGACAAGTTATTCCATAGTTTTTCAATATTGTGATTTTCTTGTATTCTTTTTCAGGAATTCATTCAGTTTTTGTAACTTTGTACTGATTGATATTTCTACTACAATTGTCAATACGCTGTGCTCTATGAAAAAAATTATATTTGGATTCATCCCCTTTTTATTTCTAACTGTTCTGAATTCCTGTAAAAAGGAAACCCCCATTACCGAAGAACATGTTTATCATGGTAACATAAATTTTTCGTTTTCGCACAATGTAAACGGGCTTCCATTGATTGTGGATACTTTGCTATATACAAATGCGGCAGGAAATCTTTATTTAATTAATGAAGCACAGTATTTTGTTTCAGACATCGTGTTGCATAATAGCAACGGTACATTTGTTTCGTTTGTTGCTCCAAACGATATCCACTATGTTGACACGGATTTGCCTTCGACACAACATTGGAGTTTGCCCGATAGTGTTCCTGTTGGAACATATACTGCCATTTCGTTTACTTTTGGTATTAACGAAATTAAAAACCAATCGAATGCTTTTTTAAATCCACCCGAAAGCGCAATGTATTGGCCTGAACCTTTGGGAGGAGGGTATCATTATATGAAACTCAACGGTAAATGGCTTGATACTTTAAGTAATGTTACATCGTTTGGGTTTCATTTGGGTATAGGACAAATTTATGCTCACGATGTGATCAATACAGACTCAATAACAGGATTTGTTCAGAACTATTTCGAAGTTATAGTACCTAATTCGTCATTCGAAATAAGTAAAAACAAGACTACCAGCATTGAATTTGTGATGAATATAGATAGTTGGTTCGACTCGCCTCATGTTTGGAATTTTGACTACTGGGGAGGTTCGATCATGCAAAATCAAACTGCAATGCACACTGTGGCTGAAAACGGAGCTGATGCGTTTACTATTGGTTCAATTCAATAAATCCGCAGAATGAAAGTTTTGAAACGACACGGATTATTTTTAATTCTGATTTTGTTTTTAATATCATGCAATAAGGAAACACCACTAAACGAAACATATATTGCTGCTACTACCGAATATAACCCTACACCTTATCAAATTATAGCACCCTGGTATTTTCCCACCCAAATGAACATACCTGCCGATAATCAACTTACAGTGGATGGTGTATTTTTAGGACGAACGTTGTTTTATGATAAACGCATGTCGGGTAGGCAGGCGGCCGATTCGCAGATGTGTTGCGCTACTTGTCACTTGCAGCAATATGCTTTTGAATGTGGCATTGATGGTCCGTATACAGGGGGGCATCCTGTGGGTATTGGTGGTGTTGCCACTCCTCATGTCATGTTGCCACTGTTTAATCTGGTATGGCAAAACAATGGCTATTTATGGAACGGAATTATTAGCCCCGACAATCCTGATGCAGCTAAGCGGCGGCTCGAAGACTTGGTGTGGCTGGGCGTGGTGGCTCCCCACGAAATGTATAGCGACACCAACAAAGCAAGAACTGCCATACAGAATATTGCAGGCTACACCCCCTTGTTTAAGAAAGTATTTAATACCGAAAACATCACTTTTGAGTTGATGGCAAAAGCCATAGCTCAATTTGTTCGAAGCATCGTTTCGTGTAATTCGAAATTTGATAGGTATTTGTTGGGCGAAACATCTTTGTCGCCATCTGAGGCGAATGGGTTTGTGTTGTTTGTTACGGAGCAGGGCGCCGATTGTTTCCATTGTCATGGCGGCGGTGGCAATCCATTGTTCTCAACCTATTTGTTTTATAATAATGCTAAAGATACAGTGTTTACTGATATACGCGATCGGTTTGCCGTTACAGGCGATCCCATGGATCATGGTGCTTACAAAGCGCCCACACTGCGCAATTGTGAACTTACAGGACCATACATGCACGATGGAAGATTTGCCACATTGGATGAGGTTATAAATTTTTACAGCGAAGGCTTGGTTTACTCGCCTTATGTTAGCCCACTGATGCACAAGGTGAATGTGGGCGGTGCCCACTTAACCTTGCAACAAAAAGCCGATTTGAAAGCATTTCTGCTTACATTAACCGATCAGTATCTAATAACAAATCCGGCCTATGGGCCACCTGCTTCTTTTCCATAAGAATAATTAGCATTCAAAGCTTTTATTGTGTACCTTTGTAAATGTTTGTATTCAAAATTTTTATTAATTAAAAAAAATCGTATGAAAAAGTATGTCTTAATTTTAGTTTGTTTTTTACCTCTACTATGGAGTTGTAATAACAGTAACAAAACCGGTGATGCGGATTTGGATCCGAAAGACCAACAAATAAAGCAACTGCAAGCGCAGCTCAATCAAAAGGATTCAACAACAAATGATATGTTTAGTTTCATTAACGAGGTTGAAGATAATTTGAACACAATTGAAGCAAGCCAAATGAAAATAAGCGAGTCAAAAAAGGGTAACAACGAAGTGAAAGGTGATGTAAAAGAAAGTATTAAAGAACACATTCAGAACATCAACACCCTACTGGAAAAAAACAAGCAATTGGTAGCCAAATTGGAAGGCGCACTGCGCAAAGCAAATATGAAGGGCGATGCTTTGCAAAAAACCATTGATATGCTGAACCTGCAAATTACTCAGAAAGATGGTGAAATTGCTGACTTGAAAATTCAGTTGGAAAAATTGAATTTTACGGTAGCCGATTTGAATGCAAAAGTGGTTGATTTGTCAGCTCAAAATGATCAAAAAAACATGACCATCGACCAACAAACTGTTGAACTAAACACAGCCTATTATGTGATTGGTTTGCGTAAAGATTTAAAAACAAAAGGTGTGATTATTGGCGAAAAAGTATCGCAAAAAGTAAATCCCGAAAGCTATGTGAAAGTTGATATTCGCTATTTAGCCGAAATTCCATTGAACGTTAAAAAAGTAAAACTTTTGACCACGCATCCCGATGGCAGCTACGAATTGGTGATGAAAGGCAAAGTGATTGATAAACTAGCCATAAAAAATGCTAAGTCGTTTTGGAGTATATCAAAATTTTTGGTACTGCAAACAGATTAAACTTTTAAATAAACACCAACCAAATAATGAAAAACTTCCGGAGGCTTGATCTTTCGGAATTTTTTATTATTATTGTAAGGCATCATTTTGATGTGGTTTTGCTTATCTGTCGGTTTTTATCATTAATTTAGCTCGGAATTTTTTAAACTGCATTCATTAAAGAAAAGGAGAATTATTATGCCTGTTATTACTATTGAAGGTCCTGCACTTAAACTTGAAACAAAAGAAAGACTTGCTAAAGAAATGACACTGCTGGCAAGCACCCTTATGGATATACCGGAAGATGCTTATGTGGTTTTGATTAAAGAGAACCATTACGAGAACATGGCCCAGGGTGGGATATTGATTTCGGAGAAACTTAGAAAGCAAGAAAATGGGTAGTACTAATAATGGCAACTAGAAACAGACAAGGGTAGCATCGTTTTTTGCGCAAAGTTGTTAAACTGCCTTGATGCTATTGCCTAATCATTTCGACTACGCATTCGGTTTTGTTGAAATCGGTTTTGTCGGTATAGCCTTTTTTAGAGTACACCGTGTAAATGTCATAACATCCAAACGAGCAGCCAATCATCATCTGGGTTTCGAATTTGCCATTGGCATTGGTAAAGCCATCGCGGTAGCTTTTATGGTAATCGCCGTTCATGCCTGCTTTCACTTCAATATAAACGCTATCGATGGGTTGACGCGTTGTTTTATCAATCACGCGCACCGAAATGAGTTTGTTGGCTTCGCATGACATGAGTGCTAAGGCAATTAGTGCAAAAACCATTGAGAGTACATTTGTTTTCATATCGAGAAAGGTTACAATAATAAAATTGAGCAATACGACCTCAAATGTAAGCATTTTTATGCATAGGGATGATACATTTAAAGCAAATTGTGTTTTAATTGTTTAGAAATTTTGAACGGTAAAGGTAGCTTAAACAAAATGTAGGAAAAAGTTAAAGTATAATTATTTTTATATCATAACTATTACCTATTTTATCATTAATTATTTTATCTTTGTCGTAATTTAAATCAATATTACGATGAATAAATATAACAAATTACGTATCACCATTTTGATAATTATCGGAATGGTGTCGGCTACAAACATCAATGGTTTTGGTCAAGCCACACAGAAATTTTTAAAGGTATATACTACCGTAGACAGGATTCTTGTTCCCGATAATGTTGCTGTTACACCAACAGTTAAATTGGACGACCCGGCAAATTTTGCCAAATATGGTTATGGCAAGTATCATTACGAAGCCGGATTGTTGTGCCAAAAACGATTGGACTTGATGCCAGCAGGCTATGATTACAAAAAAGCTGCACCTACAGCAAATTTGTTGCGTTTTTTCACTATAACCGATATTCATTTAACAGACAAAGAATCGCCATGCCAGGCTATATTCTTTGCTCCGTTTGCCGGAGCTAACGGCATTTCGGCCTATTCGCCACTGATGCTATACACTACTCAAGTTTTGGATGCCACTATTAAAACTATTAATGATTTGCATAAGCAATATCCTTTCGACTTTGGTTTGTCGTTGGGCGATATGGCAAACAGCACGCAATACAATGAACTACGCTGGTTTATCGATATTCTGGATGGAAAAAATATCAATCCTGATTCGGGTATTAAGGATGACCCAACACCCGGACCTAATAATGACTTTCAGGACACTTTTAAAGCCGTGGGACTCGACAAGTCAATTCCATGGTATGCTGCGGTGGGCAACCACGACCATTTTTTTATGGGTGTTAAACCGGTGAACGATAGGATTCGGCGCACATTAATTGGTGACTCTATACTTCAGCTTGGGTTTGTGTTTGATGCGAATAACAAAAATGTGATGAATGAACGCACTTTTTCGGTTGGCACGCTTGACTGCAGCAAGTTGTATGCACCTATTATTGGGAGTGGTGTGGTGGCTAAAATGGGAAAGATACCCACAATTGCACCAGATACCAACCGCCGTTCGCTGACGAAAACGGAATTTATAAACGAATTTAGTAACACTACCACATTGCCAAAAGGACACGGATTTGTGCAAAGTAACCCTGCCAATATGTTCGACGGATGCTATTCGTTTGAGCCCAAATCGAATGTACCACTGAAAATTATTGTTATTGACGATACGCAACTTGATACCGACCCACAGGTGAAAGAAGGCATTTACGGACACGGCGAACTGGGCAATGGCCGCTACGAGTGGTTGATAGCGCAGCTTAAAGCCGGACAGCAAGCAAACCAACTGATGATTATTTCGGCTCACATTCCTATTGGTGTTTTGCCCGAATCGCCAATGGATTGGAATGTGGCTCCTGGATATAGCAGCGAAACAAACCTTATTGAACAACTTAAATTGTTTCCAAATCTTATATTATGGGTGGCCGGGCATCGGCATTTGAATACTATTACGGCATTTGCTTCAACGGATATGAATCATCCGGAAAATGGTTTTTGGCAGGTTGAAACAAAATCCTTGCGCGAATTTCCCGAACAATTTCGCACCTTTGATATTGTGCTAAACAGCGACAACACTATTTCTATTATTACTACGGATGTGGATCCCGAAATGAAAGAAGGAACACAGGCGGCCATTGGCCGTTCGTATGCCATTGCCTCGCAGCAACTATATGGTGCTTACGAAACGCCATTACCAACGGGCTCGGTGGCATATAATGCGGAACTGGTGAAAGCTTTAAGCCCCCAAATGCAAACCATAATTAAAAATAAAGGAACTACTATTATACGTAAGTAGGAAAGCGTGGCAGAGCATGAAGTTATTTCGTGAAGTGGGTTGACGCAATTGCAATTTATACGTATCGGTTGACTTTGCTTTTTTTTGTTGTTATGCATCCGTTGTGTTACTGAAATATTATTTTGCTGACGCCCTACAGACCCCGTTTGGCAGCATAAGTTAAACTATTACTAATCCCACGTGCAGATTGAATTTTACCAATTAAATTCTATAATTTTGCTGCTGTACGAAAGAAAAGTTGCTGAGACTTTTTGAAACACTTTAACCTTACGACCAACTACTAAAAATGAACTGTTCTTACTAATTTATTATGTCGACGCATCAGATTAAAAAATCGCAGAATTCGAAAAAAGAATCCTTGCAAAAACATCCAATCGATAGTTCCAAGAAAAAGTTTTTATTAAAGCCGATTCCATTATATGTTTCTATACTTTTGCTATTGCCATTGCTATCGTTAAGCATTTTTTTGAAAGAGCCTAAAAAAGCTGTAGAGCCAACAAAAGTTGAGTCAGATACGGGTGATATGCGTGTCAACAATTATGAATCAAAAGTTATACGTTTAAATCAAAACGGATTGATAAAACCATTGCTATTGGCCGAAATTGAAACTCAGGACAACCAATTGGAATCGGCAAAAGAAAAAATCAACGAATACATTCAACAAAAAAAACAAGCCGGAATTATTACTTCCGCTTCGGTTTATTTGAATACCCTGAACACAGGAAACCACGTGGAATTGTATCCTGACGAATTGTACGACCCGGCAAGCATAATTAAGGTTGCCTGCATGTTGGTGTATTTGAAACAAGCCGAAACCAACCCGGCATTGATGCAACAACGCTTTGTTTTTAAACCGCGAAACGACAAATTGTATCAAGCCACTGTTAAAAGCAAAACCATTGTTGCCGGAAAAAGCTATACGGTTGAAGAATTGCTTTATAGCATGATAGTGTATTCGGATAACGAAGCGTTTTGGTTGCTATCTGACCGAGTGGATGATACAATTTTTGACAAACTGTGTACTGATTTTGGTATCCCTATTAAAAATGATAATGTGAAACGTGGCAACAATCAACCCAATTTTGTGGCCAATGTTAATTCTATATCGCGTTTTTTCAGGGTTTTGTATAGTGCTACGTATCTTAATCAAAAAATGTCGCAATATGCATTAAATCTGTTGTTGCAAAGCGACTATAAAGAGGGTATTGTGAAAGGTGTTGACTCCAGTATACCTATAGCACACAAGTTTGGCGAACGCACGGAGTTTGGCATATCGCAATTGCATGAATTTGGTATAGTATATTTGGATAAAAATCCGTATTTGATTGGGATTATGACTAAAGGCCCGGGCATAGCCCAACAAACCAACGTGATTAGCGACATATCGAAAATTGCGTTTGATGTGTTGAAAACAAAATAAAGAATAACATCAGGTATTTTTTTTGGTGGGGATAGTGCGTAAAATATACATGTATAAAAAAGTGCTTTCCTATGCTGTTTTTTATCTTTGTACCAATGAAACTCATTAAGAAACGCATTTGCATTCTGTTTGTTGCTCTTAGCCTCTCGGTGATAATTGCCGATTGTGGTGTGTATGGTTCCGTGTTTTCGGGCACCCACACTTCTGCACCCATGCAATGCAATGATTTTGCAAATAATCTTGAATCATCTCAAGGCGATTGCTGCGAAGATGATATTGTTCCTCAAGATATTTGCGATAGAACCAATTATGCCTTTTCGGGCAAAGAGTTTCTAAAATTGGTAAACTTTTCGTTTAAAAACAATTTTATTTCCGCTGTTTGGCAGCCGCCCAAACATTCTTAATCCTTAGTTTTAGTCAATAGTATTATTGCAGATTTTCTGCATGTTTATTTTGTTGTATAATATATTTCTATGGAAAAAGAAAAAAGAGGCTGCTTTAAATCAAAGCAGCCTCTTTTTTTTCTGAGTTTTGGTTTGCGTTGCGCCATGTTTTTTTCTTCAACAATTCCATTATTATTGATTATTTTTGAAAAAGCATTTCATTATCATAAATAAACAATATGAACCACAACGCCCCCACGCCCACTAACCAAAGCTCCGCCGAAATTGCGGCGCTAATTATCGATTATTTTCATCGCACGCTGATGCACCATGCCATGTGGTTTGCGCAAGTGCAGCAGCGTTTGGGGCGCGAAAAGGCTTGGGAGATTATGGAAAAAGCGTATACGCTGAGCTACGATATTCAGATGAAACGCCTGTCGAAGCTGTTGGGTTTCGAAATGCAAGACGGGCTTCCCTTGCCATTGCTAAGCAAAACCACCCAAGAGTTAACTAGTTTGAAAGAAAGTGTTGCCATCAATTGGTTGGCCATGGATGGTGTTTGGTTTCAGGCAGTAGAAAATGCATTCGGCATGGCAGAAGCCAAACATTGCAACGATTCGGCATGGGGCCAATTTTCGCCTTTCGAAGCTTGGTCCATCGCTCGCTTGCTGCAACTGCCCGAAAACCCTGGTTTGGAAGGCTTGAAACAAGCTTTGCAGTTGCGCCTGTATGCCAGCATCAACACCCAAGAAATTGCGAACGAAACCCCCGATAGTTTTGAGTTTCGCATGCTTGATTGCCGGGTGCAATCGGCACGCAAACGAAAAGGCTTGAACGATTATCCCTGCAAATCGGGCGGCATAATTGAATACAGCACTTTTGCGCAAGCCATTGACGACAGAATTAAAACCGAATGTTTGAGTTGCCCTCCCGATACGCATCCTGAGGGGTGGTATTGTGCATGGCGATTCTTTCTTTAATCAGCAATCGACCATTTATCAACTGCGGTTTTCTGTGGTTGCTTTGTTATTGGCTTAAGAACTTATATAGCCAACGCAAGTAACCCAACCAGCAAACTCGGAAACCCAGCAAGCAAACTCGGAAACCCAGCAAGTAACCTCGGAAACCCAGCGAGTAACCTCGGAAACCCACCAAGTAACCTCGGAAACCCAGCAAGTAACCTCGGAAACCCACCAAGTAACCTCGGAAACCCACCAAGAAACCTCAGAAACTCGCCAGGTTTCCGAGGTTACTCGCCAGGTTTCCTCAGATACTCGGCAGGAAACCTCAGTAAGTAAATTGATAAGTAGAATGTTTTACAGCACATTACGAAATAATATTGTACTAAACCTCACCCAGCCCACCTACAAATTAAGGCACTGCTTCCTCTTTTCCTTAAAGCTTAAACAGCTACCAAAAGAGCGTCGCAGTTTTTTTTATACAATCATCTTGCATGATTCAGGTTGATCCGAAAAAGGTGAAAGGGTAAAGAGAATCAAAAGTCAGATTGCCGATTTGAGTCGTATCGATTGCCGACTGAAGAAGACAGACTATATTTCTAAAGAAAACCAGGATGAAATTTTTTCAATTTCATTGCAGGGTGCTTTGCCGAATTTGAACTCGTTGGTATGTGGCGAATACACATAATCTTTTGCCCATTTTTTGTGGTTACCAGCCACTTCGTTAATAGAATCAAGGATGTAGATAAGTTCGGCATTTGTCGTGGTGGGATGCAACGACAGTCGCACCCATCCGGGTTTTTCTGACAAATCGCCACGGTTTATTTTGGAGGTGATTTTTTGCGATTGCAGATGACTTACGTCGAGCAAAAAATGCCCGTAGGTGCCCGCACAAGCGCAACCGCCTCGCACTTGAATTCCGAAACGGTCGTTCAATAATTTTACAACCAAGTTATAGTGAACTCCTTCGAGATAAAATGAAATTACCCCCAGTCGGTGCTTGATGTTATCGGCCAAAATATGAATGCCTTTGATTTTTGGCATCATTTCCCAAACAATTTCTAGCAATTCTTTTTCACGATGCAGTATGTTGGCCGTGCCCATTTTATTTTTCAAATCGATGCAAAGCGCCGTGCGAATGGCTTGAAGAAAACCGGGGGTTCCACCATCTTCGCGGGCTTCAATATCGTCGAGGTATTTGTATTCGCCCCAGGGGTTGGTCCAATCAACAGTTCCGCCACCGGGTTGGTCGGGGGCAAAGTTGGGGTAAATTGCTTTATCAAAAATAAGTACGCCAGAGCTGCCCGGGCCACCTAAAAACTTGTGGGGTGAAAAAAAAATGGCATCGAGTTTCTGCAAAGGATCGGTGGGGTGCATATCGATATCGGAATAGGGCGCTGAGGCTGCAAAATCGATAAAGCACAATCCATCGTATTGATGCATGAGTTTGGCCATTTGATGATAGGGGGTTGACACGCCCGTTACATTGGAACATGCGCTGAAGGAGCCAATTTTGAATTTGCGGTTTTTATATTTTTTCAGTTCTTTTTCAAGTTGGTTTAAATCAACCAAAAGGTCTTTGTTGGGTTTTACCAGAACCACATCGGCATTGGTTTCGTACCAGGAAGTGTGGTTTGAATGATGTTCCATGTGGGTGATGAAAACCACAGGTTTTTCGCGTATTTTCATGCAATCGGACTGATTGATTAAACCGCAGGAGCGCAATCCTAAAATGCGTTGCAGTTTGTTAACAACAGAGGTCATGCCTGTGCCCGAAGTGATAATTACATCATTTTTTCCAGCGTTTACGTGTTGTTTAATCATTTGCTGAGCCAAATGATAGGCATGAGTCATTCGGGTACCTGTTTCGCTGGTTTCGGTGTGCGTATTGCCCACAAAAGGTCCGAAAGTTTCGCTAATCTTTTTTTCGATGGGTTTGTATAAACGTCCGCTGGCAATCCAATCGGCATAAATCATTTTAACAGTCCCATAGGGGGTGTCGAAAAGTTGATTGTTTCCGATGATATTTTTTTTGAAAGGGGCGAAGTGTTTCTCGATTGGCGTCATTTTTTTATTAGGAGTTGTTATTAGTAGTTACTCATTGGGGTTTTCGTTTTGATTTTCGTTGGGATCGCCCGATTGGCCAATCTTTTTAAGAAAATCGTTTTTGCGTTTTTCGGTAGCAATTATAAAAGCATATTGGGGCTGTTTGTCTTCGGCTTTTAGAATGTTTTTATCTGATTCCATAGCTTTTTTTATCAAATCGTTGTAGTCTTTTCGTGACGAAATGGATTGCAGTTTGTTCATTTGATAGTTGAAGAAAAACCAATCGTTGCCTGTTTCGAAATACATGTTGAGTATGTTACCGCTGCGCTTGCGCGAAATTTCGATATAGCCTGTAACATATTTGTTGATTTGATTATCGCCTATCATTGCCAAACCAATGAGCCCTTCGGAAACAAAGGAACGGGATTTTGAATTCCATTGAAATTTTAAATCGGAGAAAACCATGTTGTGAAGCAGTTCGTCGGGTATGCTTTTGAATTTGCCCGAAAGGCTAAGCTGGCTAAGAAGTTCGTCGGCTTTTTTGGTGCCAACCAGCATACACATGGCATTGTAAAATTTATCGGCACCCGGGTCGGCAGGTGTGAGGCTGTTGTTATCTTGAATGGATTTGGTGAGTACGGCTGTGGCATCTTTATCAAAGAAATAGTCGAGTGTAACCATCAAATCAAAGAGGGTGTTGCCTGTGGTCATGTTATGTTCCACCCGCCCATACGACTCAAGTTTTACGCGGCCCAAATTGGCACTTAAATTCACTTTGCCTACACCAAAAACTTTGCAGTTTTGCTTGTCGAGATACACATAATTTTCGGGTTTTGGATCTTTTGCCGCAGAATCGATTTCGGGACCCACATAGTATCGTTGTTGTGCTTTGTCGTAGATTAATCTGCCTGTGGCCGAAATAACCTCGTCGTCGCTAAAACGTTTTTTGTAGTCGACAAAAGCAGGATACACCAAGGTGGAATCGTCGCCCATATAGAGCCCCATACCCAAAAGTTCGCCACTTGCACCTTTAACGTATTCTTTGGGTTTGTCGGAAATTGGAATCGCAACATTTTTGGGGTCAATATCGGCTGTAAACCGCAACCATTTTCGTTTTAAGGTATCGCAATCGTGTTTAATCATGGCTCCGCCATCAAAGTTCAGAAATTCTTTTTCGGCATACAAATAGGCCTTTCCTGTGAACCCAAAGAAAGGACTTAACGTGAAATTTGCTTGCTCATTGATATCGCCAACACCATAGGTTTGACCGGCAGAATCAACTTTGATGGTGTTGAGATATATTTTTTGGCGGGTATCCATTTCATCAACATAGTCGTAGTTGCCCGTTCCAGAATATTTTTTACGGGAAAAGATTTCGGCTGAAGCATCGTAGATATAATGAACTTTGTTTTGGGTGTTGGCAATGATTTTGCAGTTTTTGAGCGGCAGCATTTCGGCTTTCTTGAGTACGGTGACTTTACCCGAATCGGGGAAAATTGCCGCATCGGCCACTAAAATCACGGGGACATCGGTAGCATATATAATGTTCTCGTTCAGATTGTAGGTGGCATCGGGAGCATAAAAATTGAGGGAATCTTGGGCAGGATGTTCGGAAACGAAATACGATTTTTTAAGATCCTCGTCGATGAGTTCTTTTTTGGATTTTGTTTTAAGATACGCGTAATCGGATTTTAAACTGCTGTGGAATTCGAGCAAATCTTTGTCCATGTGCCAATCAAAATTGTAGAGATAGCAGGCATAATTATTGAAAGGGAAGGTAATTTTTGACCTTTCATCATTTGATTTGAATTTTCCTAATTGTTTTGTGAAATCAATGTTTACGTTAAAATTATCGGTTTGAAGCACCAAATCGTTGAGGTCGGGTGTTTTAAATTTTACCCTAGTCGTATCGGAAGTAAAGGAAAGGTGTTTGAAGTTATACTCATCAGAAAGCATTTCCACCTTGCCAAAAATCATGGTACCCTTGGCCGAAAGTCCACTTGGTTTAACGCTCAAACCGCCGTTTAATATTGCTTTTGATTTGAATAAATCAATAGGTTTTGATTGCTGCTCAACGTTCATAATATCTTTATAGGGATACCACCTCACATCCACATCTTCGGCATACACAGCAGGGTATTCAACCGGAGTTGGTTTTTCCTGAATGGTGTATTTGTCGGCTTCGGCCCAAAGCGAATCGGGAAAAAAAACAAAGTCTTTGGAGTGTGTTACCGAGGTAAGATATTTGAGTGTACCTTTTCCCAAAAAGCCTTTATAACTCAAATCAACAATGGAATCGTATTTTCCTTTGCCGCCATAGGCCGGGTATCCACCAACCGGCGTCGTGATTACGAAACCAAGAGAATAATCCGGTTGTACAACCAGTGGCTGAACAATATCGGGAAAAATACCTGCCGAAACCAAGTAGCCGTTAAATTCTTTCTTTTCACTGTTGTAGCTGTCCAAACTATCGATGCGGAATGGTTGAAGCCGATAATAAAAGCGGTCGCGCGAATACACTTTTTTATAAATAAACGGTTTGTCGTAATAAACATAGGCATCCTTTTTACTTATAAACGATGGAAATGACGGGAAAGGTTTGAGGCCTGATTTGTTGTTAGGATGGTCAACAAGCATTTCACCCGTAAGGTCTTCAATAACGGTTCGCACTTTAACGAGGGGGTGGTGTCCATATAAATCAACAGGTTGTGATCGGTCTTGTACTTTAAAACTCATAGAATCGACCATGGGCATATCAAATTTGAACTTATCGTAGCTAAACGCGAATTTTTTTCCATAGAAATCAAATAAACCTGCGTGAATTTTTCCATCGAATTCGAAATCACGATTTTTCTTTAAAGTAAGTTCCTGCTCGTAAGGATCAACATAAACAGCTTGCGAATCGCTCAGAAAAACACGGGCAACACCGCGCAGCCGCAATTCAAAATTCAATAGGTTCAACGTGCCATTGGGTTGCGATGAAATTACCGAGTTAAACTGAATGACATCGTAATCGGTTTTTCCATTTTTTGAATTTATGTAATTGTAAATTCGGTCTTTTAATACCACGATTCCATCATCGATATTATAAATCACAAATCCTTTTTCGGCAAAATTGAGTAAGAGTACTTGTACTTGAACGCGTGAAACTTTCATTTTGCTTATAATATCATCTTCGGTAATCGTTTTAGAGCCTTTTTCATCGGCAATTCGTTTCAAAATAATTAAAGGATGTGTGTCGTCCATGCCTCTGAGTTTTTCCCAACGGTATTCGTTGTAATAATTATCCGATTCAAAAATAGCTGTACTTTCGCTGGTAAGACCTTTAACAAATGTAAAATCGATTTTTGGTTGGTCAAGTTTCCAGTACATTGCCTCAAAATACATATCGATTTTGTGATAGGTATCAAAGTAGGGGCTTTTTGAAATACCATTTTTATCGCGTATCAAACTCAGTTCGCGATTTTCGTTATTATATTTCATGTTAACGCCAGGGTGAGATATAGAATCTTTATCCACATAAATTACAACGGCTGTAATGTCTGAACCAATCATATCCTTTCGAATGATAAATTCTTTTGAACTGAGTTTAACAAAACATTTATTGTCTTTATTAAAATACAAAAATGCTTTTTGGTCTTTGTCGCCTTTTCCCATTAGTTTGGGCCCGTACATGGCAAATCCGCCAGCGTAATCAATATCTTTAAAAATGTTTTTAATTTCCAAACGATTGTCGAACGAGGTGAAACGCGGATAGGAAACACGGCTTTCGTCCACATCGGCCAATACTTTTTCTTCGAGTTTGCCGTACAATGGTCGTGAAAAAAAGTTGGTGTTGTAGAAAGTAACCGAGTCAACTTCAAATTCGGAACGACTTAACTGAATAGTGTACTTTTTATGAATCTCGGCATGCACTTCTTCGTGAGGAAATTTTGCGCGATCCCAATACACATTTCCGTTTTTACCAACCCAATTGTTGGATGTTGGATAAAATCGACCTTGTGTATTATAAATGGTAGTACTATCGTTTTTTTTGATGCACGTTAAATCAAGAGAAGGAAATTCGAAATAGGGTACGGAATCATATTTAAAAGTATAGTCAGATGAATTCGATTTCCACGAAGTAAGCTGCGAATCGTATAAATAGTTTTTGGAAAGCAATAAATTTGTTGACTCGAGCAAGGCCATAAATCGAATGTTGTTAGTCATGGCAGCTAATTTTCGTAAACATACATGCCAGGCAGCATAGCTTTCGTTGGTTTGTTTTGATTTGAAATAATTAATTTCTGCACGCAGGTATTGTTCAAAATTGGGGAAGGTTTTCATTTTGCGTTTGAGCATCACATTGCACATGGCATAGATTGAATCTTTTGAATCCTGTGTAAATTTGTTCGTAAGCCATAAATCGGAAAACTCTGTCATTAGTACTTTTCCTAAATCTTTCTGTTCTTTTGACGAAACAGCATCAAACATATCCGAAAGTTCTTTTAAGAATGTTTCGGAAGGTTTTGAAAACTGTTTAAGTGGCTGTGAAAAAATCTGTATGGACGAAAGAAAGAAAAATAGGAGAAATACGAAATAGATTTTTTTCATACGAATGAAAAGTTTAACTTTTTATATATACCGACGCACACCAATTATGTAATGTTACATAACGTTGAAATTTCAAATCAAATTGTGTTGTTTTTTCATTAATTATTGCTAAATCCTTTTCATAGAATCCGCTTAACATTAAAACGCCGTTTTTGTTTAGTGCCGCATGGTATGTGGGGATATCATTCAAAAGGATATTTCGGTTGATATTTGCCATAATAAAATCGAAATTTTTATTCTTTAGCAAGCTTGCATCGCCCAGTTCAACATGTATTTCCTCAGCATGGTTCGCAACAATATTTTTTTTGGCATTATTAAAAGCCCATGCTTCGTTATCAATTGCCTGAATGGGATTCGCGCCCATTTTGTATGCCAGAATGGCTAATAGGGCAGTGCCACATCCCATATCGAGCAAGCTTTTTCCTTTAACAGCCTGTTCGAGCAATAGCTTTGCCATGAGGTGGGTCGTTTCGTGATGTCCTGTTCCGAACGACATTTCGGGTTCAATAATAATTTCGTGCATAAACCCTTTCTTTTCGGGATGAAAAGGAGCACGAATATAACAAAGATTTTCGATTTCAACCGCTTCGAAATTACTTTCCCAAACCACATTCCAGTTTTGGTCGGCAATTTTTTGCATCGTTTGCTTAATTCCAATTTCAGGGTTCCTAAATATATCCAACTGTTTAAATTGAACTTCATCGAAATTCTTCTCGGGGATGTAGGCCTGAAAACCATTGTCGGTTTCAACAAAACTTTCGAAACCAAACTCGGAAAATTCGGCAATAACAATTTCAATAAATCGGGGCGGGCATACTTCGCAATTCACTTCTATGTAAATCATACCGCTTTGCTGAGGGCTTCAACCATGTCTATAAAATCAAGCGCTATGAGCGATGCACCCCCAATGAGCCCGCCATCCACATCGGGCATGCCAAACAATTCGAAGGCATTTTTTGGATTACAACTTCCGCCATACAAGACAGAAATTTTTTCTGCAACTTCTTTTCCATAACGGGCGGCAATTACTTTGCGTATGTGGCTGTGCATTTCTTGCGCCTGTTGTGGTGTTGCTGTGAGACCGGTTCCAATTGCCCAAACTGGCTCATAGGCAATAACAATAGGCGTAAATTTTTTAACTTCTAAATGAAATAGCGAAGACATTAACTGCTTTTCGATGACATCAAAATGCGTAGAAGTTTCCCGCTCTGATAGCATTTCGCCCACACAAAAAATAGGACTCAAACCATTGTTTAATGCTGCATCTACTTTTTTTGCCAATATTTTAGCATCTTCGCTAAAATATTTTCTGCGTTCGGAATGACCAAGAATAACAAATTCGGCACCTGTTGAACGTATCATGGCAGCCGAAACTTCGCCTGTGTATGCTCCGCTTTCTTCTGAAGAACAGTTTTGGGCAGCTATAAAAATATTGGGCAAGTCTTTTACTTTTTTATAACTTTCATACATGCTCGTAAAAGGTGGTGCAATAACAATTTTTAAATATTTTCTGTTATAATATCTGGCTTTGGGTTTCAAACGTTCTACCAAATCAGTTATCAAATGATAGGACTCGGGCAAAGTGTTGTTCATTTTCCAATTTGCTACTATGAATTGTTTTCTCATAAACTGAAACTTAGGTACCAAAAATTTTTAAAAGACAAAAATACGTTTTTCGCAAAGATTGATGTCAATATTTTCGTTTTATAAAGCCGTTTTATGTTTAATTTTATTACATCAATACAATTTCTCCTATAATCGCACAATGGTTTTGAAATTTTGCTTAGGTTTGTGTTGATTTCAACTCGAATAATTATAAAAGCCATGACTATTCCCGAATTGTTTAAAAATGCCGTGAAACGCTATGGTCGCAACCCCTTACTTTGGGAAAAGACCACGAATGAGTACATCAGCATGTCGTATGATGCTGCTTATAAAAAGGTTTGTGTGGTTGCTCAGGGCCTTTTATCGCTGGGGTTAAAGAAAAACGATAAGGTGGTGTTGTTATCGGAAGGTAGGAGCGATTGGATTATCAGCGAACTGGCGGTTTTGTTTTCGGGTGGGGTTTGTGTGCCCGTTTCGGTGAAGATTGATGAACTGCTTGAATTGAAATTTCGTATTGATCATTCCGACTCCCGTTATATTATTGTTTCGGCACGACAACTTTATAAAATAGAAAAGCTCTACGAAGGTTTACCTAAAGTTGAAAAAATAATTGTTATGGATGCAGGTAAGTATCCCAATGATACATTTATTTCGTTGGATGAGGTGATAAACCAAGGCACAATTTATAGTAACGCACATCCGGGGAATTTAGATGAATTTGTACAGCAAATTGTGCCCAATGACCTGGCCAATATTTGTTACACTTCAGGAACCACTGCCGACCCCAAAGGCATTATGCTTTCGCATTTAAACTATACTGCCAATGCCGAACAATCGTGCACACTATTTGATGTGCCCCAATGGTATGTATCACTAATGATATTGCCATGGGATCATTCATTTGCCCACACGGTGGGCATTTACACGCTGATGAAAAACGGGGCAAGCATTGCTTCGGTGCAAATGGGCAAGACTGCGCTCGAAACCTTAAAGAATATTCCTTTAAATATCAAGGAAACCAAACCCGTGTTTTTATTGAGTGTTCCGGCATTGGCAAAGAACTTTAAAAATTCCATTGAGAAGTCAATTCGCGAGAAAGGTAAATTTGCTGAAATGCTATTTACATTGGCATTGAAAATTGCCTACTTTTATAATTCCTACGGTTTCAACAAAGGAAAAGGCCTACGAATTATAGCACGTCCACTGCATGGGTTGTTCCACAAAATGCTGTTTAAAAAAATACGTGCTGCCTTTGGCGGTCGGCTCAATTTCTTTGTGGGTGGCGGTGCATTGTTGGATATGGAGTTTCAAAAGTTTTTTTATGCTATTGGCATTCCAATGTATCAGGGTTACGGACTTAGTGAAGCATCGCCGGTGATAGCTTCAAACACTCCCGAATTTCATAAACTGGGCTCATCGGGCAAACCGGTGGTGAATATGCTATTGCGCATTCGCGATGAAAAAGGAAACGATTTGCCCACGGGGCAAAAAGGCGAAATTGTGGTGAAAGGCCACAATGTGATGGTGGGTTATTGGAAAAACGAAAATGCTACAGCCGAAACCATTCGCAATGGGTGGTTATATACGGGCGATGTGGGCTATGTGGATGTCGATGGTTTTTTATATGTGATGGGGCGTTTTAAAAGTTTGCTTATAAGCAGCGATGGAGAAAAGTACAGTCCCGAAGCCATTGAGGAAGCATTGGTTGCGACAGCGCATTTGATTGAACAGGTGATGTTGTGTAACAACCAAATGCCCTACACTGTGGCTTTGGTGGTGTTGAATGCCACCCAAGTTCGCAATTACATTCAGCACAAACAACTGCATAGTGTTAGCAACCAAGCCACAAAATTATTGCTAAAAGCTGTTCAACACCAGATAAATGAGTATGCCCAAGGGGGAAAACATCATGGTATGTTTCCACAACGATGGATTCCATCCTCGTTTGCCATTATTGATGAAGCTTTTTCGGAGCAAAACGGCATGATAAATTCAACAATGAAAATGGTGCGCGGAAAAATTACCGCAGCCTATTTGAACCGCATTAACCACATGTACACCTCCGAAGGGAAAGATGTTTGCAATAGCGAAAATTTGAAATCGGTTGCGATGATTGCCACAAAAAGCTAAGAAAACCATCCGCAAGGCGTGAAGCTTATTTGTTTGTTGGCAAACGATTTGAATTCAGTATATATTCTGTGGATTGCATCATAGAAAAAGTATAGGATTTCATGCTATCTACTTTTGGTTTTTGCGATGCAATATAGTTTTGGGTACTCAAGTCGGCATACTTGTACAATGTTTCGTTGGTATCCGCACGTATAATCAGGTAATACTGTTTATCTAAACATCCAATTTTATCGTCGGCACAGAAATACATAAAAGGGCGTTGTTGTTCAAACAAGTTGATACCCATAGTTTTGTTTTCGTAAGGCATATTAAACAAACTGAGCAGGCTTGGTGCTATATCTATTTGGCCACCCAAACAATGCAAGGTGTCCGAAATTTGTGACCCGGGTGTGTAAATTAGCAAAGGAACCGAATGATAGGATAGGGGCATATCGTAAGTGTGCCCCATGTTTAAGCCATGGTCGGCCACCAGCACAAAGGTAGTGTTGTTGTACCAGCTTTGTTTTGATGCTAATTCCAAAAAATGACCTATGGACCAATCGGCATATTCAATTATTTGTTGTTCGGGTGTATCCGATTTGGGTTTAAAATCGATATCATCCGGAATGATATAAGGTTTGTGGTCGCTGGCGGTTAAATACACTGCAAAGAAAGGTTTGTCGGCAGCCGCCTTGGTGTTTAATAGCGGAATAGAAAACTCAAACATTTTATGGTCGAGCACACCGTTGTTGCTCAAAACCAACCCATCGGGATAATCAGAGTATATATTTTCATAGTCGTTGGCTTTCAAAAATCCGGCTACATTGTCGAATTGGGGGTTGTGGGTGGTGAAATAGGAGGTGGAATACCCTTGTTTTTTTAAAATACTGCCAAGGCCCTGCTGTGGCACATCCATATATTTTTCTAAAGGTTGCTGCCTGTACAAAGCCGGAAAAGAGAATAGCGTTGCAAACAAGCCATTAAAAGTGTGTATGCCCGCCGCGTATATATTATCGAAGTAAAGGGATTTGGCTATAAGTTGGTTTAAATGGGGTGTCAGGTTTTTGGGCCCATGGTATTTTCCCATTTTATAGGTGCCCATGCCTTCCATTATAATGATGACAATGTTTTTCTTGATTATTTCGTCCCCATTTTCTTTTTTCCATTGCTTGCGAAACCCAATCACAGCACTATCGCTAACCGGCATTTTTAAATAGGAAGCGCTTAGATCAAGGGCATGTTTGTCGTCCATTAAATTAATTTGGCCGTGGGTGTTCATATCTTCTAACAACGAAAAACAAAAGGTGAAAACGGGGTTGTTGGCAATTTTATTTAAAGTTTGGTCGTTGCAAAAGTAGGCTGTGCCAATGCGTATGGGCGATTTCTTACTCAGACTTCCCCGCGCTGCAATCACCAACCCAAAACCCATACACACAAAAAATGCCAGGCGAATTGGCCATGCGCGCATTGGTAAACTTGCTTTTGATACAGTTTGCCAAACCCTGAACTGTTTGCCCGATTTAATAAAATACCATGAAATGCCCACCGAAAGGATAATGAAAAGTAACAAATAAACCAAAAACGACCTTTCGCCAACAATCATTTTCGCAATGTATGTTCCGTTATGTATCCACAGGAATGCCGCCGTGCTCAGTCGCGAACCAAATTGCAAAAAATAGGGAATATCGGCACACAGTATAAAGATTACGATGGTGTAAACCAGACAAAAATACACAACAATTGCACCCAACAAGGCCCGGTTGATTTTAATAAAAAATGATGTGATGCCCAACACCGCAAAGGGAGGCATAAGCACATAGGCAGTGATAACACCATCGAATAGCAAGCCATACAAAAACGTGAACAACAAATCGTGCCACACATGCGGTGGGGCTGCTGCGCTGGTGATGCTGCTTATAAAAAACAAAAGCAATCTAAAAATACTCATCAGTGCAATGGATACCAATGCAATTCGGATAAGATATTTTATGTAGGCAGGCATAAAATTCATGTTTTATGATGGGCTGATAGCCGCCCAAACGCCGTGCCATTGAACCCAACAAATGGTAACCGCTGCACCCAACCACCGGCCTGCTGTTTTGGCAGGGCCATTGCCCAACGAAACCTTGTTATTTGGGTTGCCAAAAACAACGCACAGGCGAAACAATAGCACCTTCGTCTTTGAGTTTCGCCATGGCTTTATCCACTTCTTTGCGATCCAGACCGGTTAATTCAACAATTTTTCCGGCATTGACCGGTGCACCGGCTTTTTTCATGGCATCCAATACTTTTTCTTTTATTTCCATTTTGTTTGAGTTTTAAAGCTTGCGTTGGTTTATAAAATAAATTGTAAGCACAAAAATACTATTTTTTACATAGTGTGGCTCGGCAAAACACGAATTTACTTTATGGGCTATTTTTGTATTGCGACACACTTTCTTGAACAGCCCACCGCAAATCCATGTAGTTGCAATCACGCTCCATGTAGGAAATGGAACAAAACATGTTGGCATTGTAAGAAAACCAGTTGACATTGTAAGAAAACCAGTTGACATTGTAACAAAACCAGTTGACATTGTAACGAAACCAGTTGACATTGTAACAAAACCAGTTGACATTGTAACAAAACCAGTTGACATTGTAACAAAACC
>JBAXWF010000100.1:0-3538 GCA_037128515.1 Bacteroidota bacterium
TTGCCTTCTTCCTGAAGTTTGAGAATAGCAACAGCCGTAAATTGTTTTGAAATAGAACCTATTTTGAATTTTGTATCAGGCGTAACAGGAATTTTCTTTTCAATATCTGCATACCCAAATCCTTTTTGGTAAATAATATCTCCGTTTTGGGAAACCAATACAGAAGCGCCCGGCATGGTGTCAATCTGTAAAACTTTAAAAATATTCGAAATATAGTTATCTAAGCCGGGTATTTTATTCTTTTCCTGAGCGTGCAAATTAATACTTACTATAAGGTTAATCAAAATGATTATAGATGAATTGAATCCGATTTTTTTCTTCATAACTTCAATTTATTTTAATTATCTTGAGTGTTCATTATCAATTCATTTTGGTGGGTGTATTTGCATAATACCGCCTAACGTTTCGGCTGTTACTTTTCGGTGGCATTGGAGATAATTATCTTTAATTTATAATCTATCTGCCACTGAAAGCAACAGTTTGTTAGCGTTTCGTTGGTTATTGAAATACTATTTTTCTTATTCATAGGCTAAAAATAAACTGACAATGTTATTTCTTCCTGTCGTGTTTCAAAAATTCGACAGCTTCGCAGTATTAATAAATTGTTAAAAAGACGAATTGTTAAAAAGCACGAACGGCGCGCACATACATGAGGACGGTCTTTCCGAAGTCGCCGTCCTGCCAACCAGTGCTAAAGAGCTGGGACCATGCGAGGGTTACTGTACTCTCGGTCGAACTCCAATAGTAGTAATTTGCAAAACCTCCAACCGCATTACTTTGTAAGTACAATAAATTTAGCTCATATTTTGAAGGTAAATACCAATCGCCATAAGTTACTCCACCATCAGTAACTGAATAGTCTGCGCAAGCTTTTGCGGCAAAATTCCCCGCTTGGTTATCTGCCATTTGTGTAGCTACTATTATGGCTGTGTTCATTTTACCTGCATACAAACCATCTCCTGAACTACCTGTAGTCCGATTCGTTCCATTATACCAATATTCGACGTTTTGGTCGGTGGTTGCTGCTATCAAACCGTGTTGCCCTGTTGCATCCAACCAGAATATAATACCCCCCTGGTAGCTTTCGCCAATGTAGTGCACAATTACTACCGGGAGCGGTGTACTGATATTATAAGGACTTGCCGTAGTTCCGGCTCCACTTAATATGATGCCGTATCCTGAAGTTACTTTTGTTTCAGAGCCATTGGCTGCCGGGGGTATTTCGCCACGTAGCTGTGCAATGGAATCCCCCAAAGCTATTTTAGTCGCCAATCCGCTCAAATCCTGGTCGCCTGTATTTACGCCTGATAAGTTGCTTAAATGCGTGATATCCGATGCCGTAATATTTTTGGCTTGACTGCCGATATATATAGGGTCGGTTTCTACAATGCCGCCTATTAGCGTATCGGCTGTTTTTGCATGCAACGCATAAGGAACACTCAATAACTGGCTTGTGCCTGTAATGGTGTAGCTTGTGCCTCCGCTTGGGTCGGTTTCGGTTTTAATAAAATATAGCCCGTTTGCCCAATCAATTGATGAGAATGTTCCTGAAACAACTGTTCCGCCACCAATTTCAATATTTACCAAACCGTTTGCATTGGTTGTCGGCGTTTGGGTTTCTACATATACTGCTGTTCCACCTGGCGAGCCTTTCAAAATTGAGATTTGCATACTCACAAGGGTAGAAGTTACTAAAGCATTACTGCTATTTCGGATTACTGCCTGATAGCTCATTTTTTCGGGTGATTGAGCAAACACACTTGCTGCTAATAATACGATGGATAAAATTGTAAATAATTTTTTCATTCTATTGTTCTCCTTAATTTTTAATGATTTTAAATGATTTTATTTCTTTGTTTCTTTTGACAACTTTGACAAAATATGTTGCGGGTGCAAGCTTGCTCATAACAATGCTTGTCTGTTTGCCCGTAATTTTTTCGCTTTGCAAAAGTTTTCCCTGTAGGTCGTACAGTTGAAAGTATACGTTTGAAAGTTCAAAGTGATTCACTTCCAATGTAAGATAATCAGTAGTTGGATTGGGATATGCCGAAACCGAGAGGCTTATGCCTGTGGCTTCTTCTATTCCATTCACAACCGAAATCTCATACGGTTGCTGCACACCTTCTGCCACCGAAGTGTTGGTTCCGGTATAGGTTTGATATACTACCTGTCCGACGGAATAGCTCACCGAGCCTCCGCTGCCCGAAGCATTGCCTCCTGTGGTTGGTATTGCCGTTTGTGCATGTAGCCCTGTTAGTCCAAGTCCTAATAAAAGTACAGCACTTAATTTCATTTTTTTGTGTCTCATTTGTGTACTCATTTTTATTTGTTAATTAATATTCTGTTTGTTTCGTGTCGTGATGTTTTTTCCAATGAACGCTAACGTTCCGGGGCTTTGCATCGGCCGGGTTTTAACTTCCAGCCCTTCTCACCCCGACCATAAAATTAATTAATTTTCCATTCGTTTCACATTTTTCCCGCACCCGCCTGATGCAAAGCCCCGGTTAGTGGCTGCCGTTCTCCGGTCTATTTTGCTGCTTCCTTTTCTATATTAAATCTGTAAAAGACACTACTTGTTTTCTTTATGTTTGTTGTACATCATTTGGCAAACTTTATCCATTGCTTTAAAAATTGTAGTGTCAAAATTGGAAGCATTTGTAAGGCTAGTTAACGTTACAACAGCATTGTATAAAATGACGTTGTCTTGTCGCCCAATACGTTCAATAAAATTTATTTTATTACTTCCTTTTGGAGAATCTGAAACGATTACTTCTTCCGCATTCGTATCTATTGCAAATAATATATTCTTATTCATTCCTCATTAATTTGGTTTATAAATTATCAGTGTAAATAGCATCGTCCATTAGAATTTGTTGTCATATTTTTACATCTCGCGCCTTTTTTTGTTGTTCCTGTGCATTGGCTCGAAGTAGTTGAAGTCTTTTTAGATGTAGAAGGGGATTTGGGCGATTTGGATACAGTTGTCTTGCCTTCGCAGCAATTATTACCTACTTTTTTATTATGTACTTTACAATAGCAACTATTAGATTTACTTCGATTGCATTTTTGACAAAGTAACTGAATATTTGAGGCATCACTACTACCACCACAAGAATAAGGTGTGATATGATCATATTCTAAGTTTAGAGAACTGCCACAGCATTGGCATTTGCCACCGTCTCTCGCATAAACAACCTTTTTTGTTGTTTCTGAAATATACCGACTCTGAGAAAAACAACAAGTACTGAATAAAAGTAGTGTTAAGATTAAAAATAATTTTTTCATTGTAACTATTGGGTTTAACGTCTATGTGAATAATTGTGTTTTCTATTCAATTCGGTTGCCACTAACTACTTCTTGCTTCACCTTTGTGGTGGTTTATTTCACTATTTTGTCGGCTTGCTGCACCTTTTAAACTCTTTTTATAAATCAAAATCATCTGTCGGATTTTTTATGTTCTGCAAACTTTTCATGCATACATGTGTATAGATTTCGGTAGTTCTACTGCTTTTATGCCCCAACAACTCCTGTATGTAGC
>JBAXWF010000101.1:0-3470 GCA_037128515.1 Bacteroidota bacterium
CCTTCCCTCTCGATTTCCACACCTTCCCTCTCGACTTCCACACCTTCCCTCTCGATTTCCATACCTTCCCTCTCGACTTCCACACCTTCCCTCTCAATTTCCACTTGCGCCTGCGCAACAACGCTACCTTGTATGATGTGGTTTTGTTGCATACCGCCGAGCCCACTTTTGCACAATGCAACTGCTTTTACACGCTTGAATTTTTTGAAATTAAAAATGCACATGACCCCCAGTGCTGTTTTAGAACTGAGTTTGGCAGGAGTCGAAAATTAAATGAACCCATCCGCCACACAACTGAATTCGTCGGTGTTTAACTCTTTGAAATCTGTATTTAATAATGTGATAGTGATACCCTGAAACAAGCTGAATATACTGTAAAAGTAATCATTAAATAAATACTGCTTGTTCACATTATGAATATGCTGTTCTCTAAAAAAAAAGATGTTTTTTAGACCCTGCCTAGTAATAATTCGTAATTTTGCCGCGAATTTTTTTTAATTAAAGTATAACTCATCACTTCTATGGATAAAACCAATATCGACAAAAAACTTTTTAATGAATTCCCACAAATTACTACAAAACAATGGGAAGAAAAAATTCATGAAGACCTGAAGGGCGCTGACTACGAAAAAAAACTTATTTGGAAAATCTGTGAAGGAATTAATATAAAACCATATTATCGTGCCGAAAGCCTTCAACCATTAGACTATTTGGATGGTTTGCCTGGTGAATATCCATTTGTTCGTGGATATTGCAGTACTTCTAATGTTTGGCGCATTCGTGAAGAAATTGTTGTAAAGGATGCTGCTCGGGCCAATGCAGAAGCATTACGTGCCATTGCAAGAGGGGCTACTGCCATCAGTTATAGAGCGAAAGAGCTTGCTTTTAAAGAAGAATTGGCCGTGCTACTCAAAGATATTAACCTTGAAGATGTAGCTATTCATTTTTTTGCCTCAAATTCATATTCTATCTTAGCTGATTTATTAATTGATTACATAAAAAAATCAGGCTTTGATGTGAACAAAGTGAAAGGGTCGTTTAATTTCGATCCAATTGCTTATTATTTGTTTCATGGTGAATATTACAATAGTCAAGACGATAATTTTAACGAAGCGGCTTCATTATTTAAAGTGATGAAAGCGAATCTACCACTTTATAAAGTTGTAAACGTTAACGGGAAACATTTTTATAATGCTGGTGCAACTTCAGTGCAGGAATTGGCTTATGTGCTTGCATCTGCCAATGAATATATGGCTCAATTGACTGATCGTGGTGTTAACATCGATGATGTGTGTAGCCGCATGCAGTTAACTTTTGCTGTGGGTTCCAACTATTTTATGGAAATTGCCAAACTTCGTGCTGCCCGTTTGCTTTGGGCACGCATGGCTGAACAATACCAACCCCAACATGCAAATTCATTAAAAGTTGCTATACATGCTACAAGCGGCATCTGGAATAAATCGGTTTACGATCCTTATGTGAATGTGCTTCGGTTAACCACCGAATGTATGTCGGCGGCAATTGGAGGTGCCAATGCAATTACTATGTTGCCGTTTAATAATACCTTTAAAGATAGCGACGATTTTAGTATGCGCATTGCACGTAACATCCAAATTATATTAAAGGAAGAAGCCTATTTGGATAAAGTGATTGATCCCGCTGCCGGTTCATATTATATTGAATCGCTCACCGACGAAATTGCGCAATTAGCCTGGCAGCAATTCAAAAAGATTGAAGAAATGGGTGGAATGCTTGTTGCACTCGAAAACGGAAGTGTGAAAAACGATATTGAAAAAGTGGCTACTCAGCGCAACCTGGATATTGCTATGCGGAAAACGCCCATTTTGGGAACAAATATATTCCCCAATTTAAACGAAACCATGTTGGAAGAATATCAATACAGGACCGTGTCGGACGACAAAGTATATCTAAGAATTTACCGTGGAGCCGAAGCTTTTGAAGATATCAGACTGGCAACGGAAAAATATGTTCGTCAAGGCGGTGCTCGTCCCAAGGTATTTATGGTTACCTATGGCAATTTGGCTATGCGTAAAGCTCGAGCTACGTTTGCTACCAACTTTTTTGGATGTGCTGGTTATGAAATTATGGATGAATATGTGTCGAAAGAAATTGAAAGCACCGTAAACGAAATTGACGACACCAAGGCCAATATCGTGGTGATTTGTAGTTCCGATGATGAATATGCACAATTTGCTACGGAAATAGCAACAGCAGTAAAACAACGAAATGATGCGGTGCAGGTTTTTATTGCCGGATATCCGAAAGAAATGATTGGACCTTTGAAAGCAAGTGGTGTGGACGATTTTATTCATGTACGTGTGAATGTTATCGAAACACTGAGCAAATATCAGAAGCTGCTTGGCATAATTTAGTGAACTCTAATTGAATCCTGAAACAAACCTATGAGACCTGATTTTAAAAATATAGACTACAAGCCCACTGCTAAAACCTCGGGTGAAAAACAGAAACTGAATACCGAAGCTCTAAATATGCTCACTCCGGAATTGATTCCTTTGAAACCGGTTTACACTGCTGAGGATAATGCGGGAATGGAACATCTGAATTATGCCGCCGGAATTGCCCCTTTTCTCAGAGGACCTTATTCTACCATGTATGTGATGCAACCTTGGACCATCCGTCAATATGCTGGTTTTTCGACTGCCGAAGAGTCGAATGCTTTTTACAAACGCAATTTGGCTGCCGGCCAAAAAGGACTATCGGTTGCCTTTGATTTGGCTACACATCGCGGCTACGATTCGGATCACGAAAGGGTGGTTGGCGATGTTGGAAAAGCCGGAGTGGCCATAGATTCTATTTTGGATATGAAGATTTTGTTCGACAGCATTCCTTTAGATAAAATGTCGGTATCCATGACCATGAATGGTGCCGTGTTGCCGGTTTTGGCTTTTTATATTGTGGCTGCCGAAGAACAAGGTGTTGCTATTGAAAAACTCAGCGGAACGATTCAGAACGACATTCTAAAGGAGTTTATGGTGCGCAACACCTATATTTATCCGCCACTGCCATCGATGAAAATTATTGCCGATATTTTTGAGTTCACTTCGAAGAATATGCCGAAGTTTAATTCAATCAGCATAAGCGGATATCACATGCAGGAAGCCGGGGCCACGGCCGACATTGAATTGGCATACACCCTAGCCGATGGTTTGGAATATTTGAGAGCGGGTGTTGATGCCGGTATGGATATCGATTCGTTTGCGCCACGTTTGTCGTTTTTTTGGGGCGTGGGCATGAATCATTTTATGGAAATTGCCAAGTTGCGTGCGGCGCGTATGTTGTGGGCAAAATTGGTGAATAGGTTTCATCCTAAAAATCCAAAATCGCTGGCATTGCGCACGCATTGCCAAACATCGGGGTGGAGTTTAACCGAACAGGACCCATTCAACAATATTGCTCGCACCTGTGTGGAAGCTTTGGGTGCCGCTTTG
>JBAXWF010000102.1:0-2648 GCA_037128515.1 Bacteroidota bacterium
AACGGTAAGGCCACTAAATTCGCTAAAAATTTGAATCGAACTCTTTGCATTTGCATTAGTGCTTACTCCATGATTATCGTTATCTGTACTTTGCTGGTTCGAGCCGTTCTGATTAGTTTTATCGGGATTTGCCTCCCCTTTATTAAAAACATCTTTGGAGCCATTTTCATATTTAATCATAAAAACATCTGATTTCAAAATAGTGTAAGTAGGTCCATTTTTATTGTCAAACATTTTGTATTTGATAGTTTCGAGTCCAATTTCGGTTACTTTGGTTTTAATTTCATCGCCCGAACGCTTTATGATAATATCCTGACTTTTACAGATCAGAGTTATTAATAAAAACGAAATAAATAATAAAAGTGTCTTTTTCATAAAATTGATTTTTAAATTTGATTTATATTTGATCCCTTGAGAGTTTTTTTAATAACATTTCTGACAAGCAGCATGAATTCATTAAATATTTTTAGAGAAATAAAGTGCAAAATGAAAAATCATATAAAGTTTCATAATGTTGTTAATGATAACGTGTATTAATTGAAAGTAAAGATAGATTTTTTTATAAGGCTATATGGATTTTTTAAAAATTTCTATATCAATTCGTATCTCTTTAAATTCAAGCCTATTAATAATTATCCAAACCAACCTGATAGTCTAAAAGCCTAATAGCTAAAAGCCTAACTCAACGGCGGCTCATCAGGTGCCCCTTCCTCTGCCACCATCCGAACAGTCACCACCTTATACTCTCCCTCCGCCAAAACAACCGTAATAGTCTGTGTAACGAATCAGGTTCGATCTTTTTTAGCTTTTATTGCCATTCTGACAATAGTTGCAATCAACAATGCTAAACCACAAAGTAAAAATAGTACAGCATATATGGGAGGTGCGATAAACACCAAAACAACGCCCAAAATTAAAAAACAAATTGCTACGATTAATGATGCAAGTAATGAAGCTTTTTTCGGAGTTTCATGATTTATATTTGTGTTTGGAATTTGATTTATTCTGCTTTTTAGCAAATTAGATATTTTGCGATTATCGAAACGCTTCATGAGAGAATTAGTATAAACGGCTATTATTTTTTTTGGATTAGAACTGGCTATCAAATTTTCAGATTCTTGCTTTGTTTCTTTTTTGAGAATAGTAAAGTTATCTGCAAAAGAAATTTTGTTAATGGAATCGGTAAGCGGAATTTGTTGCTTTGAGGGATGAAGTGTGTTTAACGTAATGCTTTTTTTATCGTTTTGTTTTACCTTTTTTTGTTTTTGATTAATAGCATAATAAAAACCTTTATTATATATTCTTTTCTCGACATAAAAATTAGTGCTACAGGAAGAAAACAAAAGAACAATTACCATAGAAATTATTATTTTTTTCATAATGATGCGTATTATTTCCTTACTCTAATGGCTTTTCAGAGACTGCCCCCGACACAATAAGAAGCTTGATCGGGACAAGCCCGTTTTTTAAAGTGGTATCTGGACTCCACTTATAAAAGTATTTAATTTCTCGTGACGCTATTGCTATTTGCAACTTGTTACATATTCAGTGTATTCACCAGTAACATTTAATTTCCAGGTTGTTTTGCCATCTGCTTCTTTTAATTCGCGACCACAGGCTTCAAATTCTTTGGATATCCAACTTGAATCATTAGGATAATATGAAGCAGTGGTATCTCCACTTACAGTGGCTGTTTCGGTGCAAGTAGCACACTTTTCGCACGATTGAAAAATAAATAGAGCAAGCATCACAAGGCAAAAAAGGAATAGAAATTTTTTCATAATCGTTAATTTTATTTTCCTACTAATTGAATTTTCAGTTATCGCCACCCCACTAAAAAAACCTGAGTGAGCCAAGCCCGTATTTTAAAGTGGTCTCTGAACTCCACCTGTATAAAATAATTGTGTTTTAACTTAACATCAAACTATTCGGTCCCGTCCAAGGTCCTGCCAATTCGGGATGTTTGGAATCGGTCCAACGTACATAAAATTGTAAAAAGCTGCCTATGTTTTCGCCGCCCAATTTTAATATAAATGTGGCAGACGAAAAATGCTGTATCACGGTGCCATCATCGGGGTTTAGAATAGCTTTATGAATAAATTTGCCCGGGATAGGTTCGCCCGTCGCAGGGTCTTTATCCAACTCGGGCGCATCTATCCGAAGAGCTATTTCCACCATATCCGAATTTTCAGGCAAGGAAGCATAGCTGCCATCTGATTCAGCATAACATTTCACTTGCACTTGGCAATCGCCTAAGGCAGTGGGACGTGCAAAACATTTGAACATGATTTGAGTGGTGTGTGTGGTATGAGTATGAGGCAAACCGTCTTTCCGATTCAAAGTGTCGCGGTCGGTTGTGGTCCAAACACTTGCAGGGATATCATCATAAATTTTAATCAATTGTTGTTTCATTCTGTTTTCAAAATCTTGCAGATTATGAATTACGGTAGGAGTGCGGGTGGCGGCTTTGTTTGTCCATAAAATGAAATAATACAGATAACAGTCGTCGGTTTCGTCATCGCCATAAAGTGCTGCTAATGCTAGGATGTAGGCACTACTAATTTTTAGACGTGTTGCATTGTTGGTCAAATAGACCACTACGATTGAAAAATACAAAGCTAATGCTTCTTTTGATGTTGGAAATGTTG
>JBAXWF010000103.1:0-2613 GCA_037128515.1 Bacteroidota bacterium
ATGCACTATTTTTTTCTTTTTGGGTCATTTTGCTTGGTTTTTTTGCTGTGTTTTGTTTTGGTCGCGTTTTTTAAAGTGGCCATTTCCAGGCAAAGTTTCGTAAAATATAATCCGCCAGTGGGATCAATTGAGGCACCTCGCTTGAGGGTGTGGCTAACTGCTTTTGTATTAGCAAATTCAAAAATTTTTGTCGTATGCATGGCCAAACCCAATTTTATTTTACTGCTGTTTTTGTGGCAACTTTTACCAATTTAAAATCGCAACAAAGATAGCTCATAGTATATGTTTGCACAAGAGTCATTTAGCCTGTTTTTATATGACATTTAGTGCTGGGTTTATTTACCTAGTAAAGCAGGTTAAACAACCTAGATGAAAAAATGCCATAAACACAGCAAAGCCGTTATACATGCCGGTTTGAACATGATTTTCGTAAAAAAAAAGCAGACGTTTGCAGGGCTTGCCAATCATGATGAGCCCAAGGCAGAGCTTCTTATTTTTTTGCTGATTGCATGAGGCGAACCGCATTCGTATTTTTCGGTTCGCAGCCCAACACCATTTGTTGCAGCTTGCAACTACCATTTGTAAGTATAGTTTTGCAACTCATCTTTTGGAAAGCGGCACGGATTTACGCTACATACAGGAGTTGTTGGGGCATAAAAGCAGTAGAACTACCGAAATCTATACTCATGTAAGCACTAAAAATATTCAGAAAATAATTTCGCCTTTTGACAGTTTGTAATAAGATAAACATTAATTTTGAATTTAAATAAAACCGGAAAAACCATAGCAACTTACCCAAATTGGCAGGGATAGTATGGAATTTCCGGCGGTATAAACGAGTTATGTGCAACCCTAAAGCGACGGCTAACTTGAATGACAAAAAAGAAAACAACAAAATCATGAATAAGAATTTACCTAAACCTTACATCTCACAATTGGGAGAAATGGCTGATGACGTTTTGTATAGCATTATTCTCCTTACTGTAACGGACAGAAGCAATGTTTTTCTCCCATTTCTCTACGGACATGCCTTAGAATTGTCTGCGAAGGCCGCAGGCATCGAACTTAATGTTGACGATAAGATTCTAAATAGCCATGATATAATTCCAATATATGAATCCATAGCCAAGAAATTACCAACAATTAGTCAACATATTCCAACGGAGGAACATATCCGTGAATACAAAAATGTATGGGTGTCAAGTGGACATGTTCTGACAAAAAACATTGATATTTTAAATCCCAAGCATCGCCAACCAACTCCAAATGAACTTAAGCAATGGGAACTTGCATATTTTATAGAGAATGTTAAAAACCTAAAGTATGGATTTGATAAAAAGAAAATTTTTGTTTCAATCATTCAAATTACATATAACGGATTGAATCCTTATTTTTTAAACTTGTTCCTTGCTTGTAGAAATATATACTGTATTCCGAGTTCAAATGAACGGTTAAAAAAGAAAGTGTACCCCTCATTAGAAAAAGTGCCAGGAATTGATGATTTGATGAACAATATTTTTAATAAACATAATTAAAACGGAAAAAAATAAAGCCAATTACAATGACAAATGGAAAAATTGATTTCAAGGCAATTTATGAAAGCCTTATCCCAGATATTCAGGAGGCAAATAAAGATATAACACACGAAGAGTTTGCCGCTGGTGTAGAAAATGGCACTATGGGATTCAAGGTCATGATTGGCGAACCAAGCAGTATTGTTCGTGGGTTTAGAAAAGTTATATTTAACTTTTTAGTTTTTCTATACATGGCAGGACCATTCATTATTGTTCCTATCTTGTGTTATGTTGCTGACAACTGGTGGCTATTATTTGGTATTGGTTTTTCTCATTTATTTACTCGCTTTTCTGCATGGGACGGTGCTAATCATCCCGGAAAGTGGAAAGGGAAAATTATTTATTTTGTTGTGCCATTTATTATTGCATACTGGATTTTTAAGGGCTTTCATTTTTTTGATTATGTAACATTCTTTTACTTTTGTTCATTATGGGGACATCTTCTATTTCAAATGGCAGAAAGTGCACAAAATGCTTATGCCACGCAAATGTTGGTTGAGAGACCAGACATTTTCTATGAAGCTGTCGCCAATAGTAAAATAATGATAATCCATAAGGACATAGAAGATAAAAGAAAAATAGATGAAATGAATCAAGACCAAGCCTCAACAATCATGGACAAGGGCGATGTTAAATTTAGTAAAGGTGATTACGAAGAAGCAATCAAATACTATACAGAATCTATTGAAAAATATCCCTATTTATTAGCATTTGAAAATAGAGGTAATGCAAAAATGAAATTAAAAGATTATAGCGGTGCTATCCTTGATTATTCTGAAGCACTTAGACGAATGCCCGAATTTCCTGACAAAAATATGTTTGCTAACATATACAAAAATAGAGGTAATGCGAAACTTATGTCAGGCTTGACAAAGGAAGCACAATTGGACTTTAATGAATCCGACAAGTTGCTTAATGAATAATATAAAAACAAAGGGCATGCACATAACAAAGGCTTGCTATCAGCGGGGCAGCGGGGTTTTAGTCAAGTATCGTTCTTTTATTTAACTTTGTGTTATTAGGACAGGAAACGGCTTCG
>JBAXWF010000104.1:0-2574 GCA_037128515.1 Bacteroidota bacterium
TTATTGCCCAACGCATCTCTGGTCTCAACATTAAACGGTTTTTGCGGATAAGCGGAAGAGGAAGCCCCCCGGATTTCGATGCCAATATGCCCGCTGTAAATATTAGCAATGTCAGACACATAGGTGATATTTCCCTGACCATTGTATTTAATATCCATCAGGCAGTTTATTTTTGTACCATCTAAAATGGTTTGCCCCAAGGTATTTATCATCACAATGGGCAATTCCGAGCTATCAAGTGTTACTTTTCCGATATCTTTTACACAAATCTGAAAACTTCCAGATACGCCACCATAGCCAAAAACTTGTATGTAAATAGTTTCCCCCGGGGTAAGGTCATACAGAACAAGGAAAGAATAATTTCCGTTGCCTCCATCATCATCACAACCTAAAAGATGCAGATTAGTGCAGGTGCTGTCTGTCCAAACAGCTAATCCTGTATCGTGAATGTTTCCACTGTCGGTTTCGAACATTAGGGCACCGGAAGGCGGCACCTGCATGCTAAACCAAACATCACCACCCTGATAGTTGGCACAATTGGCAATCAAACCAGAGCCGGGAAAGCCCGTGTTATTAGCAAATATACATTGACCTGTATCAATTGGAATGGCTGTGCAGGGATTACTGCCGGGCAGCAGTGGAGTGTTACAATCTCCTATGGCAGAGAACACTGTACCTGTATTGGGCGTGGGACCATCCTGAAAAACCATATTCCACGACGAATCCTGTAATTCATAAGAATTCTCACTTTCATAGATACCGGCAGTATAAACTAAATTCAAACTATCGCCGCTGCATAAGCTTATGGAAGCCATACTACTGAAGTTGCTTGCGCTATAGGTTCCCACTAAATTGTTGTTGATTAACACTTGAAGCGTTGCTCCGTTCCAGCCGTCGCCATAGCTGTCGTGCATAAACAATCTGTAATGGCAACATTGCGCTTGTGTGTTTGCGCTTTGTAAGCACAAAAAGAAAATGATTGCAAAATTTGTAATTATCCTATTCATCATAAGTTTTGTAATTTTAATTTCTTGCATTTAAGTTGATTTTGCTGCAAAGTAAAGCTAATTAGAATTCCTAATATTCGAGTTAGCAGTCCAGATAAGCATAAGGGTTCGATTCTTATTTTTTTTACAAAGATAGAAAAAAAAATTATTATAGAGTCTTTCTTGTTGCTTAAAAATAAAAAAAAGGCTTGCCTCTGTTTGTGGGCAAGCCTTTTTTGATATTTCCGATGGAGGCAGAGCCTGCCGCAGAACGAGTTCAAACATTGTAGGATATAATGCCAACAAAATAGCTGTATTGTTCAATATTACTGAAACAAAAAAATTATTTCAAGATGGACAAAATAGAATTAAAATTTATTGATAATATGTCGTGTTTTTTAAACGTTTCAAAATCTTCTTTTATCATTTGAACCCATGATGTTTCTTCATCAACGTTTTGACCATTATATTTCAGATATATTGCTTTAGCTATTTCATAATCGCCATTAAGTAAGTAAGCATGAGCAAGATTCCCTTTAATAAATAAATTGGTTTCGTCAAGTATTTCACCCTCTTTTAAATATTTTATCGCTTTGAGGTATTGTTTAGACATAATATAATAAAAACCAACATTATTATAATCGTTTGCATCCGCATATTCCAAATCAATAATTTCAAGTAAAATTTGAATTGCCTTCCCGTAATTCCCGATTTCGGCAAGCGAATCGGACTGAGCCTTTGCTTCATCAAGCCAAATATAAGTCTGCCCCACTTCATTTAAACACTCTTTACCTATTAGTTCTAACTTCTCATCCAATTCTGATTTTGATAATTTAAGAAAATCTTGATATTTATAGTCTGCTTGCAATTTATCTAATAAACATTGACTAAGTTCTAATGGAGAATCAAAATCCTTAAATGCTTCTGTCCATTTTTTAAATAAATTTTCCTTTATTTCTTTTGTCCAACCTCGGCTGGCAACATTATCAACCCAAAAGACAACTTCAATGAATATTTTTTCAGTATCAAAATAATTACAATTAGTAAATGCAAAGTACAGGCAAGTAGTGTTTGAACTTAAACAGTTATCTTGATTTAAAATGAATACTTGTTTATCGCAAGGAATACCCTTGCTACTTTGATAACAGGTATTTTTTACTAAATTATTTTTTGTATAATTAGTAAAATCGTTGTACGTTTTGAATAAAAATGTTTGACCTTTATTGTCACCTCCAAAATTATTTAGGGTTTCCAATATCCCAGATATAGTTTTGGAATAAACATTAGGTATTGATGCTAATAATGTTGATGTGGATTTAATAAAATCATTTTCTTTTAGGAATGATATTCTATAGATAATTTGAGAAGTTCCTATAGGCACATTTACTTTTAACCCTACACGCTTAGATGATTTGAGAATAAAATATTTTTCAATTTTGGGAGAAAGAAATACTAATCCAATCGTTGCCAAAAACGAAAGCTGAAATGAAACGTCATATACTAAAACGTAAGGGTTCAGAAACATCATAATTACCCCCGCAAGCAACATCGCTCTGTGGGATGGCGGATTGATCGTCCGGACAGTGGA
>JBAXWF010000105.1:0-1917 GCA_037128515.1 Bacteroidota bacterium
AGATACCGAATTTCAAAGTGACTGCCTTGCCTATACACTGTTCAACAATAATATTCAATCAAAATACGGAATTAACCATTGGATACCATTTACCGAATATCAAGTAGGCTCGCATGAAAAGTTTGATAGCAATTTTATGTCAAATTTTATTGCAGGGAAAATTGAAAAAAATGTTGTAACAGAACCATCTTTATTTGAAAAATCAAAATCTACCAGAAGTACAGCTCTTTTGTTTTCTCCCGAAGCCAAAGCAGTATTTGATGCAGGACGGGAATTATGGCGTTATTTCCATTCAAAACCAGGATGCAATGTTAACGCCTCATTGTACGACATTCGGGAATTTTTTCAAGGCAGGAACGAAAAAGGAAAAATGAACAATAAAAGTTGCGATGAAATTTATATGAAGCTGATAACCGAATTAAGGGTAAAATTGAGCCAGATTGAAAAGAAAATTGAACCGAAAGTATATGAATATGAATTTTTAAAATAATAACATCGTGTATAAAACATTTGAATTTTGTCGGTTGTAAAATGTTTCGGACTCTCATCGCCATTTGTGTCGGTGGATAGTGACGAAGCCCGCAATTCCCAACGTTTCATGCACTCAAGCGTTGAGGACAATTATGAGAAAACAGCGCCGCACACAGGAAGCAGACGAAAAATGAAATATTCAAATATTAGAGAAGAAGAACTAAAAAACAAAGTAGCGCAAGACTATTTTTGGCTTTACGATTGCACTAAAATAGTTGGCAATGTTGACTTTTGCATTGCAATGCACCAAAGCCAAAAAGAACTATTTGAACAAGAATCACTACTTTGGGCTGAAGCAAAAAAAGGTTCCTCGGATATTTATAAATCAATTGTACAACTTATACTTACAATTGGGAAAGCCCGGACTTTCGACAAATTCCTGCCTCCGCCGATGCTTGGCGCTTTTGATGGTGAAAAAATTGCATTTGTTCCCTATAATGAAATTCACGATGTATTTTATCAAAATGATTTTAACTGGAATGTACCTCCGTCAGATTATGAAACAAAGGAGTTTAAGTTAGTGCATGAAATAGTAGAGGCTTGCATTGACCAAAAAGCGCTTTTATTCAATTTTGAAAAGGATGATAAAGAACTTAAAAAATTTATCAAAAGCAATTTTGTGGTCGGGAAATTTGGTTTGACCAAAACCAAAATTGACAAAAACAATTTCATGATCATTTACAATAAATGGCTGCAAACGGTAAAGCCAACTATTGCTTTAAGATGGGATTTGATAAAAAAATCGGAAAGTTTGATTGACGGTGATTTTTATTTAGCCGATTTGTTATCACTCGAAAATGAAAGTTTGAAAGAGAAATTATCTGTATATCTAAAAAAAGACCATTACGAATTGGAGCGGGTTTTAGATGAACTGGGTATGTTTCAAATAAAAAATGCTTTTTTTACCGATAAGCAAGTTGCGCATACTCAATTTTGGAACCGATACGAACGTCCGCCAAAAGAAGAATATTGGGATTATATTGTAGAACGCCGTGACTTACTTGTGCCGCAGGATGTAAGAGAGCGGAAAGGAAGTTTTTTTACGCCTCAAATTTGGGTAGAGCTATCTCAAAAATACCTGACCGATGTATTGGGCGAGGATTGGCAAGACGAATATTACATTTGGGATTGTGCGGCTGGTACAGGTAACTTATTGGCAGGGCTAACCAACAAATACCATATTTGGGCTTCTACACTCGACAAACAAGATGTGGAAGTAATGAATGACCGAATAAAAAATGGGGCAAACCTTTTAGACGACCATGTTTTTCAGTTCGATTTTCTTAATGATGATTTTACAAAGCTACCAAAGCCATTACAAGATATAATTAACAACCCTGAAAAACGGAAAAAGTTAGTGGTCTATATTAATCCGCCTTATGCAGA
>JBAXWF010000106.1:0-1547 GCA_037128515.1 Bacteroidota bacterium
GGTAATAGGTAATATTCGATATTGCTTTGAAATATATAGCTATAGTAGCACGGTGGGGCAGCATCCCGAAAAGCTAAATGACCGCCCGAAAGCAGCTTGTAAAATACCTAAAGGTTTTGGCATGGCTTTTTGTTTGAGCGGTGGCGCATGAAGGCAAAAAAAGTGGACAGGCACATGCTTTTGTTCGTCTGCTCCGGCTTTTTTGCCTTGATGCTTGCAGCAGTTTTGCAAGTAGTGTCCCTGCCGACGTCTTATCAGGCAGGTCACTATTTGCACACTGCCTGTGGGACAAAAAGCATGATAAAACCTTGAACGGATACTAAAGCTGCGCTGCCCATTTCGAGGTCTTTTGTCTTTTCAAGGTCTTTTTAAGAATCTTTTTGAAGTCTTTTTTAAAATTAGGTTTTGGTTTTATTCATTTTTGTACCTTTGTATCCATTAAAATGATTGGATGTTTATTTTTAATTCGGATATTGTTCTGTAAACAATCTGTATTTTTTGTATAGATTGTATCTTTGTTTGTTCTCGGAAAATCCTTTTCGAGAGCAGTTTCTATTAAATTAATTTAAGTTTTTAATCTGCGTACAATGATGAAAGTATTGTGATGCTTTTCGTGTATGCAACAAAATAAAAGAAAATGAACAAAGAAAAACAGACAATTCACGAATTTGACTTGAATATTATTTATGATTTTTTTTCAAAAACAGAACGTCAAGGTCCCGGGAGTCATGAAGAAACGCTTAAAGCATTGGGTTTTATAAGCGGTCTTACCGAAAAGTCCAAAATTGCCGATATCGGTTGTGGAACAGGTGGTCAAACAATGGTATTAGGAGAAAACACACCGTGTGAGATTATCGGTGTTGATACTTGGCCCGATTTTATAAATAAATTCAACCAAAATGCCCAAATTAAAAATCTTCAAGATAGAGTGAAAGGCATTGTCGGCAATATGGAAAATCTTCCGTTTCAAGAAGAAGAATTAGACTTGATTTGGTCGGAAGGTGCGATTTATAACATTGGATTTGAGCGTGGACTGAATGAATGGAGAAAATTTCTGAAACAGGGCGGATTTATCGCAGTTACAGAAAATACTTGGTTTAGCGCAGAGCGACCTGCCGAAATTCAGGATTTTTGGCAAAAAGCCTATCCCGAAATAGATACAATCTCGAACAAGGTTGCTCAAATGCAAAAAGCAGGCTATCTTCCGATTGCCACTTATATCTTGCCCGAAACTATTTGGACAGACTATTATAATTGGCAAACATTGAGACGAGAATCCTTTCTGAAAAAATATGACAGGAACAATTCCATAAAAAAATTTGTCGCATCCATGCGATATGAGGCAGAGTTATATTACAAATATAAAGCATATTATGGCTATATGTTTTATATCGGAAAGAAGATTTAAAGTTTGATGAAATCAGCCGTAAATATGCGGTTTGATTAAAATGTAAAATTGAAAATTCCTTTCGTGTGTGAGCTTATACGCACGAAAGGTTTTGCCAGTAGGTGCCGGTGCTTTCCATAGCAATTGTTCTCACATGCCT
>JBAXWF010000011.1:0-77492 GCA_037128515.1 Bacteroidota bacterium
CCACGGAGCGCGTACTTCGCGCCATGGAGCGCGTACTTCGCGCCACGGAGCGCGTCCGGTTAAAATCAAGCCCACATAGGCTTGATGTGGACCGTAGGATTTTAAAAATGAATTAAATAGCCGAAATTTTGTTTCGTATCGTGCGCCGCTATCATGGCCCAGGTGCCCTGAAAAACCGAGTAGGGCCCATTCATTTTAGAACCCGGCTCCACAATTTTTTGCCAATCATGAAATGTGGAAGAGTAGGCTCAAAACAGGGTTTCACTCTTTTTCGCATGGGTGCGTCTCTTTTTTGCATGTGTTTGCATTTTCCCCATCCAAACAACATACAAAACTCAATCTATTAACAATTTAAAAACAAATAGCATGTCAGCACACCACTCACTCTGCATCGATGTCCTCCACAGAAACCAAAATCCACAAAGGTGTTTCCGCTTGCCAACGCCTCACCATAGCATCTAAACGCCGCTATGCCTCCAAGCAAGGCAACCATACCACCCGCCCCCAGCGTGGCAACCGCTTCTGCCCAAATACGATTAATTAAGTGTCTGTATTATAATTCGCTTCGGTATTATCATTACCTTTGCAAATATTTTTTAAAAAAAACCATGACACACAAAGCAGGTTTCGTTAACATCATTGGCAGTCCCAACGTAGGCAAATCCACGCTGATGAATGCATTGGTGGGCGAAAAACTTTCCATCATCACACGCAAAGCGCAAACCACCCGGCATCGCATCATGGGCATAATAAGCGGCGACGATTTTCAAATAGTGTATTCCGACACCCCGGGTATGCTAAAACCCCATTACAAACTGCACCAAGCCATGATGAAACAAGTAGGCAATGCCCTGCAAGATGCCGATGTGTTGCTATATGTGGTGGAAGTGGGCGAAAAACCCGACGAAACATCCGAAATTATTCAACAAATCAACAAATCAGAGATTCCCGTGTTGCTGCTCATCAATAAAATTGATACGGTGGAACCATCTAAGGTGGAAGAATGCGAAAAACTGTGGCAACCACTATTCCAAAAAGTGCAGGTAATCAACATTTCGGCACTCAAAAAGTTTAATTTACACACCGTGTTCGATGCCATCATGCAGCAACTGCCCGAATCGCCTGCTTATTATGCTAAAGATGAACTCACCGACAAACCATTGCGGTTTTTTATTGCCGAAATCATACGCGAAAAAATACTTTTATTTTATTCAAAAGAAGTACCCTATAGTGTCGAAATTGTCATTGATTCCTATAAAGAAGAAGAAACCATCATTCGCATTGCAGCCACCTTGTTTGTAGCCCGCGAATCGCAAAAAGCCATCATTTTGGGGCACAAAGGTGCCGGAATCAAACGCCTCGGAACCGAAGCCCGATTGGATATCGAAGATTTTGTTGGCAAACATGTTTTTTTGGATATCACCGTAAAAGTGAACGACAATTGGCGCGACAACGATATGATGTTGCAACGATTTGGATACGAGCTGTAGGATAACAATTTTTTGTAAGTAGAAATGAGAAAAACAATAAAATTAATATGTCAAATATAGTAGCAATAGTTGGTCGCCCGAATGTAGGTAAATCAACATTTTTTAATCGATTAACCGGCGAACGCGATGCCATTGTCGACCCCACCAGCGGCGTAACCCGCGACAGGCACTACGGCAAATCCGATTGGAACGGGGTTTCGTTTTCCGTAATCGATACAGGCGGTTTGGTTGTGGGTTCCGACGATATTTTTGAAGAAGAAATTCACAAACAAGTTGATTTGGCTATGGATGAAGCCGATATTATTGTTTTTATGCTCGATGTGGTTGAAGGATTAACCCCATTGGACCAAGAAATAGGTATCATGCTCCGCAAAGTTAAGAAACCGGTGTTTTTGGTAGTGAACAAAGTGGATACCAATGCACGAATTGCCGAAGCAGCCGAGTTTTATCGCCTCGGATTCGATAAAATGTATTCCATTTCATCCATAAACGGTGCCGGCACCGGCGATTTTCTCGACGAACTCGTAAAACATCTTAATACGGTGCAACCCGAAAACATTCCCGATTTGCCCAAGATAGCTGTTGTTGGTCGCCCCAATGCCGGCAAATCATCATTAGTAAATGTGTTGCTTGGCACCGAACGCAACATTGTAACTCCAATTGCAGGTACCACCCGCGATAGCATTTACACCCGTTTCAACGGATTTGGCTTCGATTTGCTGTTGGTGGATACGGCCGGATTACGCAAAAAACAAAAAGTAACCGAAGATATTGAATTCTATTCCACATTGCGAGCCATTCGGGCTATCGAAAGCAGCGATGTGTGCCTGTTGATGATTGATGCCGAAAGAGGTCTTGAGTCGCAGGATTTACACATCTTTAGCATTATAGCAAAAAATCATAAGGGCGTTGTCATCGTGGTAAACAAATGGGATTTGGTAGAAAAAAACGAAAACACCCATTTGGCATTCGAAGAGGAGATCAAACGAAAAATTGCTCCTTTCACCGATGTGCCCATCCTATTTGCATCGGCATTAACCAAACAACGCATCCACAAAACATTGGAAACTGCCATCAGCTTGTATAAAAACCGCACCCAAAAAATCCCGACATCGAAACTCAACGACCTCATGCTGCCAATCGTATCCATGAGTCCGCCGCCTTCAGTAAAAAGTAAATTTCCAAAAATAAAATATGTGCAACAATTGCCCCTGCACTATCCGGCTTTCGCGTTCTTTTGCAGCCATAGCCAATATGTGAAAGATTCATACAAACGCTTTTTAGAAAACAAACTTCGCGAACATTTCAACCTGAGTGGTATTCCAATTGAAATATATTTTCGAGAAAAATAATGGTTTATGGAAGAAAAAAATGTTCGTATCGACAAGTGGCTTTGGGCGGTTCGCATTTTCAAAACCCGAAGTTTGGCAACCGATGCTTGTCGTTCGGGCAAGATAAAAATCAATAGCCACCCGGTAAAAGCTTCGCACGAAGTGAAGCTGAACGAAATCATCAACATTCAGCAACAACAAATCACCAAAACCATAAAAGTCGTCGCACTACTGCACCATCGCGTGGCAGCAAAACTGTTGTCACACTATATGGATGACCTCACACCCGCTTCTGAATACGAAAAAGTTGAAATAGTCAGAGCGGCTTCGTTTATCTACCGACCCCGTGGCACAGGCCGCCCTACAAAAAAAGACCGCCGCGACCTGCAACAGTATAATACGTAAGGGATGAAAAAAATTTTGCTCCTAGCCCTTTTCATTTGTTCAATCCTACTTCTTTCGTGCGGTGAATCGGGACAAAAAAAGCACAAATCTCCAAAAATATCACCTCCCGACGAATTCAGCGTGGTATTTTATAATTGCGAAAACTTTTTTGATACGATTGATAACAGCAATCAAAATGATGATGCGTATGTACCTGCTTCAAAAACAAAATGGAATTCAAAAAAATACAACAAAAAAGTTCGAAACATTTCACGAGTCATCCGGGCTATCAATGATTACAATTTTCCGGCCTTGGTCGGATTAAGTGAAATTGAAAACCAGAATGTGCTCACCGACCTGATACATTCCGAAAGCTTAGCAGGTGCTGGTTATCAAATTGTTTATCACGAAAATAATTCCCCACGCCATGCTGATGTGGCTTTGCTTATTGATCCGAAACGCATAAAAGTAGTGAGCTCCCATGGCATCCTTGTGGATGAATCGGAAAATGCCCAGCGCGAAATACTTTACACAAAAGTGGTGGTAATGAACACCGACACCCTCCATGTTTTTGTAAATCACTGGAAATCTCGTAATGGCGAAGTCAAAAAAACCGAAGCAAAGCGAATGCCTTTTGCAACCCTATTACGAAAAGAGGTGGATTCACTTTTTTCGAAAAATGCGAATGCAAATATTTTAATTATGGGCGATTTGAACGATGAACCCAACAATAAAACAATATCCGATGTATTAAATGCCGGGCCTATTGTAAACAATTTGCAAGTAAAAACATTATACAATTTGTTTTATCAAGCATTTGATTCGGGCCAAGGTACGGTGTTTCATAAAAAATGGTTTCTTTTTGACCAGATGATTGTTTCATCCAACTTGTTGCTGCCAAAAGAAAATCATTTGCACTTTAAATCGGGCTCGGCAAAAATTTTCAGTAAAAAATGGATGCTCAATAACACCACCCAAGGAAACATCCCCTACGGAACTTTCGATAACGAAAAATACACAGGCGGTTTTAGCGATCATTTGCCGGTTACTATAGTGTTGAAAATGAAAAGATAGTTTCAAAAAAATGCATTTGTATGTTTCCTTTGGTATAAAATAGCTACTTTTGAATTCTGTAAAACTGTTTTATGTTGACCTTATCTGAAATAAAAAAACCGATTGACAAGAATCTGCAAGAGTTCAAAATATTGTTCGAAGCGACCTTGCGTAGCGATTCGCATTTGCTCGACAAGATTTTACAGTACATTTTAAAGACCAAAGGAAAACAAATTCGCCCCCTGTTTGTGATGTTGGCAGCCGGAATGGCAGGTGAAATAAACAAATCAACCTATACTGCTGCAACCTTAGTCGAAATATTGCACTCAGCCACCTTGGTGCACGACGATGTGGTGGATGAATCAAATATGCGGCGGGGATTTTTTTCGGTAAAAGCACTGTGGAAAAACAAAGTAGCTGTTTTGGTGGGCGATTATTTGCTTTCGAAAGGTTTGGGCGTAGCACTCGAAAACAACGAATACACCATTCTTCAAATTGTTGCCGAAGCCGTAAGAAGCATGAGCGAAGGCGAATTGCTTCAAATTCAGAAAGCCCGCTTGATGAATATTGATGAAGCGGTTTATTACGAAATCATCCGAAAAAAAACAGCATCACTTATTTCGGCATGTTGTGCAGCGGGTTTTGCTTCTGTATCCGATGATATCGACAGCATCAATAAAATGAAAAAGTTTGGCGAACTCACCGGCATTGCGTTTCAAATTAAAGACGACCTGCTCGATTTTGACCAAAACAACAAAACCGGGAAACCGGCTCAAAACGATTTGAAAGACCAAAAAATCTCCTTGCCATTAATCTATACCTTAGAAAAAGTCAATTTTATTGAAAAAAGAACACTGTTGCATGCCATTAAAAATCATGGTGCCGAAAAAAAAGCCGTGAAAAAGATTATCGAAAAAATTCAGTCTGTGGATGGATTTACCTACGCCGAAGCCCGTATGAACGAATTTAAAGATGAGGCACTAAAAATTTTATCCGAGTTTCCCAATTCAGAATATAAGAAATCCTTAGAACAACTCGTTATTTTTACAACGGAACGTAAATTTTAAATCATGAACACAATCAACAAACTGCTTGCCATCATTTTTTGTGTATGCTTTATGAATAGTGCCTATTCGCAGCAACTAAAAACAGAATATTGGAAAAAAAATGTGAAAAAAGGCGAAGGAAATGTGGTGGACGAAAAAAAAGACGGCAAATGGACCTATTGGTATGATACGGGAAAGAAATGGTGCGAAGGTGCCTACAAAGCCGATGTGCAAACCGGGCAATGGACTTTTTGGTTTATGAACGGAAAGAAATGGGAAGATATAAATTACGACAACGGATTGAATACACGCTACTATCCGAACGATCAGAAAGAATATGAAGTAAATATTGTGAACGGGAAACGGGAAGGCAAATGGACTTCGTGGTATAAAAACGGGAAACTGAAAGAAGAAGGTTTTTATAAAGACAGCCTGAGAGATGGCATCTGGACAAACTATTATGATAATGGACAAAAGCAGGCATCGCGCAGTTTCGCTGATGGGAAATTTGTTGGCAAATGGACTTTCTGGTATAAGGATGGCAAAGTGTGGAAAGATATTTCGAATGAAAACGGGCCGGTGATGGTGTATGATACCTTGGGTCATAAAGAAAGTGAATGGTATGTAAAAGATGGCAAAAAAGATGGAAAATCAATGGCATGGTTCCCCAACGGGAAGTTGAAAAGCGAAACCAACTACACCAACGACAAACGCGAAGGAGTGCAAACCATTTATCATGAAAATGGACAGAAGATGATGGAGGGAAACTTTACAAAGGATGAAAAAACCGGAAAATGGCTACAGTTTTACGAAAACGGTGCCAAATGGAAAGAACTGAATTACGATAACGGTTTGAATACCGAATGGTTCGAAAATGGCAGCAAACAAGAGGAAGGAAACATAAAAAACTCCAAACGTGAGGGACTGTGGACGCAATGGTATGCTAATGGAAACCTAAAAGATAAAACCATTTATAAGAACGGTTTAAAAGAAGGCAATACCTTTACCTGGTTTGATGATGGTAACAAACAAATGGAAGGGGCCTATATCAACGATTCCTTGAACTGTTATGCCCGTTGGTGGCGCAAAAACGGGAATAAAGAAATGGAAGGCAAAATAAAAGGTGATGTTCAGGATAGTATCTGGATTTTTTACTACGAAGGTGGAAGCAAGGGTAGTACCGGCAATTTTGTGCATGGCAAACAAGAGGGTGCCTGGGTTTATTTTTACGAAACTGGCGAAAAATGGAAAGACGGCAACTTTAAAAATGGAATGAAATCGGGAATTTGGACCACATTTTACGAAACTGGATCAAAATCGCATGAAGGCAATTTCGACAACGACAAAGAAAACGGTATCTGGACAAGTTGGTACAAATACGGACAGGTGATGGATGTAGGTTTGTTTGTCAACGGGCAGATGCACCAAAAATGGGAAGGGTTTTACGAAAATGGGAAAAAGAAATATATCACAGAGTATAATAGTGGCGTGCGCGAAGGCAAGTCATCGTTTTGGTGGGAAACAGGCAACTTGCGTTACGAGGGATTCTACAAAACAGGTGAAAAATCAGGTGCTTGGTCGGAATGGTACGAGAATGGAAAAATAGCTGAAAGCGGTACATACACAAAGGGGTTAAAAAGCGGTTACTGGAGTTTTTATGATGTGTACGGAACCATTTATAAAGAACAAGGTTTTGTGGAAGGCAAACCCGATGGAAAATTTGTGGCCTATTATCAAAACGGGCAAAAATCAAGTCAGGGACTGTATGTAAACATGCTAAAAGAAGGAACTTGGTATTATTGGGATGCCGATGGAAAACTTTTATACAAAGTATCGTTTAAAGCCGGAAAAAAAATAGGAGAAGAAAAACCTGTGGAAACACAAAAAGATGGTGGCAAACCAAAAAGCAGTGTGGGTAAACCATTTTAGCGGGTCCGTATTTTTTAAATAAATTTGCAAGCGTATCTAAAAAAACATGCCTCAAACCGACGACAACATACACTGGGACGAGATTATCAAGCCCAAAAACCGCTTATTCGACATACATCTAAAAGAGATATGGCACTACCGCGACTTGCTCATGCTGTTTGTGCGCCGCGATTTTGTTTCGGTTTACAAACAAACCATCCTCGGTCCTGCGTGGTATCTGCTTCAGGCACTGCTAACAACCATAACCTTTACGATTATATTCGGCAAGGTAGCCAAACTACCAACCGATGGCGTTCCCCAATCATTATTTTATATGGCTGGTATTGTTTGTTGGGGCTATTTTTCGCAATGCCTCACCAAAACTTCCAACACTTTTGTTAACAATGCGGGTATATTTGGCAAAGTATATTTCCCCCGCATGACCGTGCCCGTTTCCATCGTTATTTCCAATTTGGTGGGATTTGCCATACAGTTGCTCATGTTTATTGGGTTTTTGGTGTATTATTATTTTCAAGGCATGCCCGTACATATAAATACAGCATTGCTTCTTTTTCCTGTTTTAATCCTTATTATGGCAGGAATGGGTCTGGGGCTGGGCATTATCATCTCCTCGATGACCACCAAGTATCGCGATTTACAGTATCTAATTGCCTTTGGGGTGCAATTGCTAATGTATGCTACGCCTGTTATATTTCCATTATCTTTTTTCACAGGCAAATTGCGCACCCTGGTATTGCTCAATCCCATGACTTCGGTTGTTGAAACATTTAAATATGCCTTTTTAGGCTCCGGCACATTTAATTGGATGTATTTGGGCTATAGTGCTGCTTTCACTGTAGTGATACTTTTTATTGGCGTACTTCTTTTTAACCGCGTCGAACGTTCGTTTATGGATACGGTTTAAGCAGTAAAAATTTTTTTTCGGATGGTGCAAAGCCATTTATAGCCACCTCAATGGGAATGGAGGTAGGCGTATTACTGTGCTATGGCAAAATGATGTTGAGCTTATGTTGTGTGGCAGTGAGCCAATGGTAATTCAGTTTTAACAACAAAAACGCTGTATCTACTGTAAACAAACAAAGAGACGCTGTGGTAAAGTACCGAAATCGATGCGTCAACTCCTGAAATCGTTGCGTCAACTACCGAAATCGATGCGTCAACTACTGAAATCGTTGCGTCAACTCCTGAAATCGTTGCGTCAACTACCGAAATCGATGCGTCAACTACCGAAATCGATGCGTCAACTCCCGAAATCGTTGCGTCAACTCCTGAAATGACGTCGTCAACTACCAGAATCGATGCGTCAATTTCTAAAATCGATGCGGAACAATAATTTTAATAGAAAAGTAATTATTTAATTGGTTTTGCCCAAAAAAAATATTTAATTATAAAAGCCTGTATTTATGAATCTTAAATCAAATATATACTATTTTTAAAAAATATTTTTAAAACGACCAAGTTATTTTAATTTATAAACGTTAATATGTATATAAAGAAATAAAATAAAAATAGAACATAACAAAGTACAACAATTATTGAACATTCTAATAAAATGTATTATAAATAAAAAACAGAAGTTCGTAATTAAGAAAGGAGGTCAGATGAAAACATAGGAAATAATGAAGTTATTTAGCAAGCCATGCATGGGATGAATGCCCACCTGAACTAGTATATATTAGTGGACGGATAATAAAAATAAATAAATTTTAAATAAAATAATAATGAGAAATAGTTTTTACAATAAATTAAATATGGTCGACGAAACGCTAGCGTTAGTCGCGGAACAAACTGCAATAGTAAGCCAGATATCTGCGCTCGAAACTGCAGTGGATAAGTTAAAAGATTGTCGCTTGCTTATTGCCGACAATTTAACTATTCAAAACACCAATATTGAGGGTATTGCCATCGATAAAATGCTAATAAAGGGCAGTTGCGCCAAGTGGCTGTCAAAGCTTTCATTAGCCATATCGTCTTACGCCCATACCCATTCGAACTTTGAGCTAAAGATGGAAATTAAGCGTACACTATCAGAAGTAGTGAAATTGCGCGATGAAAATCTAATCTCTTATGCTGATATTGTTTTGCCAAAAGCGTTATTACTTGCAACAGAACTTGAAGACTTTGGCGTGGTAGCTGCCGATATAACAGCCACTACAAATGCCGTAAAAGACTTTAAGTTGAAAATGGTTGAACCCAAAATAGCGCGAGATGCACGCAAAACATGTACGGCAAATTTGCCGGTTTTGTTTAAGCAAGCTTCAAGCATTTTAAAAAACGAAATGGATACATTAGTCAATGTGCTGGGCGATGAATATGCCGATTTCAAATCGAATTACAAAAATGCGCGCAACATTATCGATTATCGTGGCAAACGCAGAAAACCTGCGCCCCTGACCGGTTACGGTATCCTTATTGGTGTAGTAAGCAATAGTGCCGATGGCAGCTTTATAGAAGAAGCAAGCGTTACAATTGTTGAAGCAAATTTGACTATTAAAACCGATGAAGATGGAGCCTTTTACTTCGAAAACTTACCTTCGGGAACTTACACTATTAATGTAAGTGCTCTAACCTACCTGAGTAAAACAATAGCAGATATTGAAATTACGGACGGTAGCGAAGTTTCACAAGATGTTGAACTGGACTCGGATGAAAGCAACAACACATCCAACGAAAATGAAACACCTCAAGTTTAAAAAGGAGGAAAATGGAACTATAAATTTTACTCTTTTTTAATTGATGAAGGAAAGACCCGTGCGAAAGTTCGGGTCTTTTTTTGTTGAGTTGTTTGGTGTTGAGAGTTTGGGTGTTTGGGCTTTTGTTGTTTAGGTGTTTGGTGATAATGGAAAGGTATGGATTATAAATTGGAGGCGGCTGAAATTTTTGTTATTATATCAGATTTCTTCGGTTGTTTATCCACCGTTTGAAAAAGGGGTCATCTAATTCGTATTTTTCGTGTTTAATTAAATAACCTTGTTCCACTAATCGTTTCAATCCACTGAAGACGGTACTGGTAGCCGTAACGGATATTTTACGACTAAACTCCTCTTTTAGAAGCGAATGTGGTTCATTTATTACCCCTATAAGAATTTTTTTATCTGTTTGGTTCAGGGTATTCCAAAGCCGCTCATAATCCATATCGTGCGTCAAAACCAATTCTTCTATTGAATTATTGACGTGCAATTTATTATAACCTTCCCGCTCTATGGACATCCATACATTAAAAGCCAATTGCTGGGTGTAATATGGATGACAATTCGTAAATCCAAGTATTTCGTTTACCAACGCATCGCTGTTTGGAATGAGTATACCGAATCCTTTTTTAAGAAATTCAAAGAAATCGGGATAAGGAATTTTATCTAACGTAAGTAATACACCAAAATGGTAGAATGGTGATTTCTTTTTTTCAAAAATATCTTTCATCATTGATTCCAGACTACCTAAAAACACATAATTCACGTGCTTATGATTTTGCAGAACCGATCTAAGCTGCTTATCAAGCTGCTTATCCATGTTTGATATCTCCTGAAATTCGTCTAAAACTACAATGGGTTTTTTTCCTTTTTTACCTAAGATTTCGATTAGTTGAAATACATCTTCTAAAAGCACAAAATTATCATTGACCGGCTGAAATGATATTTCAAAAACATTGGTCATTGGGTTCAATGCTAATGTTGGAATGATACGAAAATGAGTCAATAGGTGCTTAACTTTTTCAAGCGGATATACCTTAAAAATTTTTTTTAATAATTGCGCGGCAAAATCAGGGACTCCTGTAACCAACTGCAAATCGAGAGAGATAACAGGCCTGGCAACCTCTTCGCATGCTTTATAAATCAAACTGGTTTTTCCAAAACGCCTGGGACTGATCAAAATCAAATGATTTTCGCTTGCAATAATTTGTTGAACACGTATAAGCTCTTCTTTTCTGTTGGTAAAAAAAGAACCTTCTACCACTGAACCAAATTTAAAAGGGTTTTTCATTTGCGATATTTTTCGTTGCGATATTTTTCGCAAAGATATAAATTTTTTGTTTAGTTGTTTTTTGATTAGTTGTTTGTTGTTATTAGTAGTCATTAATTTTCATTGGTGGTCATTAGTAGTCATTGTTTGTTTTATTGCCACGAAGGCACCAGGACACTATGGTTCACTAAGTTTTTTTAAATTATTTTGTAATCATTGGCGGTCATTAATTGTCAATTGTCATTGGTGGTCATTTTTTAGCCAAAAGCCATGAGCCATGAGCCATGATTTTCCTTTAAAATTATGGTCTTTTTTTTAGGGATTGGGGATTGCGGCACTATTTGAGAGTTTGCTTCGCTATGCTCGCAATGACGCTCGCAATGACGGGGTTTTCATCTTTATCTGGTAGTTTGCTTCGCTGCGCTCGCAATCGCAGTGACGGTTGTTTGGCGTTTGGTGTTGAGGTGTTTGTTGTTTAGAGGTTTGTTGATAATGGAAAGGTCTTGGGTTACAAACCAGAGGCTTTGGAAAAAAGATTTTTACGGAATTTATAGAATTCGTCTCTTAAATTAATATTTTTAAGAGGAATAACTTTTAGCCAGCGATAATACCAATAAAGAAATTTAAAAAAATGTTTATTATGTAAATGAAAATATGCCAGACTATTTATTTCATAATAAGGATGTCCGAAATAGTGATGGTATTCATCAGGCAGAAATGATTTCATATTATAAACCAGAGTAATACCATCTTTGAACTTTTTTTCAGCATTTTTTAAATTTGTTGCATTATTTTCATGAACCCTGTAACGAGTTCCAATAAAATCATTATAACCAAACAATCCATGCAGCCCATGATAAATATGCAATAACCAATCGTATTGAAAATAATCAATAAAAAAATCAGGTATGTTATTACAAGTACCACTCCTGAATACCATGGAACTGTTTGTAATGGAAATTACATTTTGCAAAAAAGTATGCAGATCAAAAATAAACGGAGGTTTGCTGTTTTCATTGTGCCAGTTCTTAATAAAGCCAGCTTCTGAAAATACTTCTGTATTTGTGAATACTACAACGACTTCGGGATGTGATTCCAAGAAATCAAATTGTTTTTGCAGATAGTCTTCAGTTGCAAAAAGATCGTCACTATCGAGGTAAGCAATATATTTTGTCTTTGGATGGGTAATAACAAAATGCTGGTTTTTAGACATGCCCAAATTTTGGGGTTGCCTATATATTTCAATGTTTGGAAAATTGTTTTTATAACTTTCACAAATTTGAGCTGTATTATCCGTTGAGCAATCATCGGAAATAAATACGTTAAAGCGAAAATTCGTTTTTTGTACTATAATTGAGTTTATAGTCTCTCCAATATATTTTGAGGCATTATAAGCAGGAATGCAAACCGTTAATATTGCGTCATGCTCCATGTGAATCATTTCTTTTCAAAAGGGTTACTAACGGGAATAATACTAAATATCTGATCTGTTTAAACGTAAAGTAGTTTATATTAAAAATAGCTCTATTATACCACTTAAGTTTTATTATGAATTTCTCATTTTTAAATTGTATCAGACTTAATATTTGAAGAATATAATTTGCACGGGTAGTTTTTATTTTTCTGATCAGTCTTTTTTCTTCAAACTCTTTGTTTGATATAATCAGTTCTGTAGTTTCTAAAAGTTGCTTTATCTTAACTATTTTTTCCTGACCTGAAAAGATGCCACCACTATGAATGCGATAAACGCCCATGAATTTATTAATAAAATGAATTTTGCCTTTTTTTGCCAAATGCAAATATAAAGGCCAATCACCAATAGGAAGTTTGCTAGAGTATGAGGGTAATTTACCCGGATTTCTGAATACTACAGAACATGTAGTAATAAAGTTGCCTTTAATAATATCATCTAAAGTAAAAGAAGAGAATGAATAATCATCAGAAACATCTTGGACCGCTACTTCGTTTTCTTTTAAATAATGACAATGGTGGCATGAAAGTATATAATCCGGATTCGCTTCTAAAAAATCAATCTGTTTTTGCAATTTTAAGGGGTCTGTCCAATAATCATCGCCTTCGCAAAGTGCAATGTATTTGCCTTTTGCACGAGGGAAATTGTATTTTGAATTTATACCTCGAACCCCTTTTGAATACTGATTTTCGGTTTGATAAACAGGCTTAATCTTGTCAGGATATTTTAGTTCATACTCCTTAATAATTTTAGCCGTGTTATCATTTGAGGCATCATCGTATATTAAGATTTCAAACAAAAAATTGGTTTTCTGCATTAGTAAACCCTCCAAACTTTCGCGAATAAAATGTTGGTGGTTATATGTTATGCAGCAGATGCTAACTATTGGTATAAAACTATAGTCCATGAATTAAAAAACTACTATTTCTTTTATTAATTCAAATGCTTTATTGGTTTGCGCGAATAACGTTTTGTTAATATCTTCAAGTTTTTTTACTAATGATATTCTTTCAAATTCTATTAGTTTAATTTTATCAATTAACACTTTTTCAAAATTTATATCTAAAATATTTACAATGTATTGTTCAAGACCAATCTTTTTCATTAACCCATCATTTTTAGGGTGGTTAGCAAGAGAAACTACCGGAACACAAAATCCGATAGGCAGAATTTGGCCATGACCACGCATTGCTAAAACAAATTCAGCATATTTATAATAACCAACTGCAATTTCCGAATGGTCGAAAGCAAGGTAACCAAAATCCCAAATACTACAATTAGAGACTCCTTCCATAATAATTTTTGATAAAGCAATATCGTCGAAAACGTGGGGAGCAAATAATACATGATAATGTTTTGAAAGCCAAATCACAATTTTGCGCATTGAACTAATAAATTGATCTTTATTATTACTGTTTCCAAATCGATATTCTGTTTTATCATTAGCAAGTTGTATTATAACATATGGAGAATCAATAATATTCCTATAGGTTGTGTTTAGTGATACATGAAAACCCGGATCAGGCACTTCAATAGCATTTAGGCCTGTTTGTTCCAATATTCTTTCATAGCTACCATCGTTTCTTACTGAAAAAAAAGCTGCATTCTTGTATGTTTCCAACAAATGAGGTAGCGTTTTTTCCGGCATAGGAGCCTCACTAAAAAAATAATTATTACCTATGCCATAAACAATAAAAGGAATTTTTATTGTTTTAATTAATTCCTGTTTTATTAACCAAAACCATCCGTTGGGCCAATGAGCCCCATGAATAATACCGCCACCTCCAATAACAAGTAAATCGTATTTTGTATTAATAACTTCATTAATATAATACTCATCAAATACACGACCTTGTAAATTAGTATTCGCAATGAAATCAATTTTAAGATAATTTCTTAATAAGTTTTTGACGCCAATCCCCAAAGCATAATCCCCAATGTTGTAATTCAAACAGTAAGTATGCAATACTTTCATATTCATTAGGCAATTAATGATTCAACCATATCAGGACTAAAAACTGGAATATGTAAATTTAAATATACATCTTTGCGTTCGGCAAAAGAATCGTCAATAAATATAGAATTAGGATTATCAATATAATCCGATTTTTTTGCATTCTTGGGAATTTGAATAACCCGACTAAATAAGTTATAAATATTTAATTCTCTTAATCGTAAACTCAAATCTCCATCATTACGTGAAAGGATAGTTACATTAATTTCTTGATTGAAACATTGGAAAATAAATTTTATAATATCCGTATTAAAAAAGAACTTTTCTATGATAAGACAATCATCAAAATCAAGAAAAACTTCTTCATATTTTATCGGAATCTTATAAACAGAATTAAGTGCTCTATCTAATTCAATTGTGTAGTCATTTTCAAGAATTTCAACATCATAACCTAAGGCATCAAAAATGCTAAGCTGCGCAAAGTTTATCCCTTTATTTCTATACAAACAAGATGATCCACCTAGTCGGCTTGCAATCTCCATCAGTACAAAATCACCTAATGAATTTTCTTTTAATTGAATAAACCAAGCTCCACGAAAAACTAATTTTTTATTTATTTCTTTTAGGATTTCATAAAATTTACCTTGAAAATCTTTTATTGGGACTGTATTTACACTAATACCGTTTGAAATTCTTCTTCGTTCTCTTGCACCAAAGTATTTCAAGTTTCCTTTTCTATCAGTAAAACAATCTAATGTATATTCTTTGCCAGATAAAAATTCTGTAATTATAGAGTCTGGTGCATCCGACATATAAATATTTAACTCATCATAAGTGTTAATCTTCTTTGCACCACGCGAACCATACCCAATTATAGGCTTAACGAAAACTGGATATTTTTTAATTGTATTTATGCTATAAACAACAGGCACACGCACAACGTCTTTAAACGTAACGTATGTCAATAACTTTGACAAGCAGATTTGGGTAGTTTCTAATGGAGAACAAATAACAATACAACCCAACTCTTTCTCAAACATTTTTAACTTAACAATTACACTATCCATTGATGGATATATAATGTCAATATTATATCTTCTAATATTATCTTTTAATATAGATATAAAGGATGCTTCTTGGATAAAAGGTAAATCACCAATGTAGTTTTCAAACACAAATCGTCCGTGATCATCTACACTACTTGCTCCAAAAACATTAAAATGTTTTGAATATTTTAAAGAGCGATAAACTTCAAGTGCAATTTCTGAACCACAAGGAAACACTAAAATATTTTTCTTCACCGGAATGTAGATTTAATTATTTCGACAATTTCCTGAACACTCTCATTCATCAGAGACGGGTAATTGGGCAAACAAAGGACCTCTTGAGCGACTTTGTTTGCAACTGGTAAATTTGATGTATTTGCCGAAGACAAAGCTGCATAAGGTGAAAAATTACTAATCAATGGATAAAAATACCTGCGAGAGTAAATATTATGCATTTTCAGTTTTTCATAAAGGTCATCCCGTGTTACGCCATATGTTGATTCATCAATAAATATACAGAAGTAAGAATAATTATGGAATACGTCATTAATATCATTTATAAAGGAAATTCCCCTTGTATCGTTTAGTGCTTTGCGGTAAGCATCTGCAATTAATTTCCGTTTCTGAATAGCTTCATTCAAATATTTTAATGATAGCAAGCCAAATGCAGCCTGAACTTCATTCATTTTCGCGTTAATACCCGGTGCCACAACATTTATTTCGCTTCTAAATCCAAAATTTTTCAAATCATCAATATGTTGTTTCATTTCAGGCGAATGGCAAACAATAGCTCCACCCTCGAAAGTATTAAACACTTTGGTGGCATGAAAACTTAAAATAGACAAATCGCCGAAATTCAAAACGGAATTATTGTTAAGCTTCACTCCAAAAGCATGTGCGGCATCGTAAATTACTTTTAAATCGTGCTTGTCGGCAATTTGCTTAATTTTTTCCATCTTGCAAGGATTGCCGTAAACATGCACTGGTAAAATAGCCGTGGTGTGTTCCGTAATAGCTTCTTCAATTTTTTCGGGATTGAGGTTGCAGGTTTCGGCTTCGATATCAACAAAAACAGGTTTAATGTTATTCCACCACAATGCATGGGTGGATGCAACAAAACTATAGGGTGTAGTGATAACTTCGCCTGTAATTTTTAATGCCTGAAGTGCCGTTATTAATGCCAATGTGCCATTTGCAAATAATGAGATGTATCGTATACCCAAATATTCGCATAGTTTTTGTTCTAGCTGCTTATGAAAAGGGCCATTATTGGTTATAATTTTGCTGTCCCAAATCTGTTGCAAATATTCGTTAAACTCCTGCAATGGCGGAAGATATGGCTGCGTTACATAAATTGGACCTTTATTCATTGTGCTACTTTAGCAAAATTTATTTTGTTACTTCTGAATTTATTGAAAAATGGTTTAAGACATACTCTTTAAATACGATGTGATTTTAATTGTAACTTATTTTCAATACATCTGAATTTCTTTACTTAATTACAAACGATTGTTTTTATATATGCTTGTTTGCAAAGCAATAATTATTATTAATAGTAATTTATTTGTTACATTGTACAAAGATAAAAAAAAGAAGTAACAAATCTTATTTAGGGTTTAAACGTTATATAATAAAAAAAGAAAGAATAAAATCGTCCCTTTTATGTATATTTGTTTAAATTTTAATAGTAATTTTTATAATACGTAAGATTTAAAAAAATTAGCCAATGAAAAAATATATTTTCTTTTTCATATTTTTTTTAATAAATATATATGCTTTTGCACAAACATTTAAACCAAATCAAGTTACGGGTTTGGTATTGTGGTTGCGTGCTGATTCAAATGTTACTTATGCTTCCACAGTAAGTGCATGGAACGATTGTAGTGTATATGGAAATAATGCAATCCAAAGTACTGCTGCAAATCAGCCGCTATATGTTGCAAATGCTTTAAATGGAAAGCCATTACTTCGTTTTGACGGCGTTAATGATTTATTTAATATCAATGCTATTACCCTGACTAAGGTGTCTTTTTTTTGTGTAATGAAAGTGATTGGTGCAGCTAATAGGGTGATAATATTAGGAACAACTTCGGCTTCAACCTACAATTCTATTCAGAATATGTCAGGCTCTATAAACTCATATATCCAAGGTGGCACGGGAACATCACAGGTGTCGGCATCCACGGGTCATATTTTAGATTATGCCATATTGAGTGGCGTGTGGAACGGTTCAAATTCAACTTTTTACGTAAATTCAACTCCTTATGTAGGTACAAGCAATACATTTACAGCTATATATAACACAATAGGGGCAAGAACTAATTCATTACCTGCCTGGTCGAGCGGAGATATTGCAGAAATAATCGTATATAATAATGATATTTCTACCTTAAACAGAGCTAATGTTGAACAATATCTTCGTCTAAAATACGCCAAACAAATTAATCTAGGTGCTGATATCAATATTCCATATGGTTTTAAACCCACTAGCCTGAATGCACATAGCGGATTCACCAATTATTTGTGGAAAGGCGGTACAACGGATTCTATTTTAAATATCAGCAAAACCGGAACGTATTGGGTTCAGGCAAACGATATATTTGGATACGTATCAAAAGATACCATAAAAGTGACTTACCCCAATACAAAATTGAATTACCAAAATGACACCGCTATTTGTTCCGGTACATCGGGTTCGAATTTGTTTTTAAAATCGGTAATTACCAAAAAGAATAAATATGCATTTTTATGGTCGAACGGCGCCACCGATTCGGTGATAAACGTGAGTACTACCGGCAATTATTGGGTGAAAATTACCGACACATTGGGTTATTACTCCTATTCGGACACCATACATATTGGAATGGATAATTTTGCTCAAAGTGTGAATTTGGGTAACGATACTTCATTTTGTTCGGGAAATTACATACGGATTCAGCCGCCATTGCCCAATCCACTGCTGCTGAACTATACCTGGTCGGACGGATCGCACGATACTACATTGGTTGTTACGGCCACAGGAAATTATAAGGTGACCGTGACCAATCAGGCCGGATGCACAGGGAAAGATTCGGTGAATATTACCATAAACGGATCCGCCCCCAATACCTTGTTTAAGGCCGACACGGTTTGTTTGGGAAGTGCCATGCAGTTTACCGACCTTTCTAGCGTGGGTTTTCCGTTTACTATTGTTAAATGGCATTGGAAATTTACAACCACCGATACCTCCAATTTGCAAAACCCGGTATTTACATTTGCTACAGCCGGCTTGCACAATGTGAAATTAACAGCCTACACTGCCGGCGGATGTTCGCAATCGTTTTCCTTGAACGTTTTGGTGTATCCGTTGCCGATTCCATCTTTTGCAGTGGATGCGGCTTGCCGAAACAATCCCTATCAATTTGTGGATCAGTCATCGATTGTGTCGGGCGACGCTATTACAGCGTGGGACTGGAATTTTGGAGATGCTACCCCCCACTCGAATGTGCAAAATCCGCTGCATACCTATGCCCATGGCAACGATTATACTGTTACACTGAGTCTGCAAACGCAAAACGGATGTCATAATTCTGTTTTTCACTTGGTGCATGTAGATTCTGTTGCAACACTTCCCTTGGTGCCTACACTCATTTTTCCGGCAAACAACGCCATGCTGAGCGATACTGCCATTACCTTTAGTTGGAGCTCAGCCCTAAATAGTGCGCGTTATAAATTAGTGATTGCAACCGACCCAATTTTTTCGAATATTATTGAAAACGCATATATTGACACCACCTACTTTACAAAACTTTTAAGTTCGGCAAACCAAAATTACTACTGGAGGGTATATGCATATAATATCTGCAATGACTCTTCAATAGCATTATCCAATACTTTCGGGATTTTTTCGCCCATAGCTCTAGGCGGTCTTAGTTTGTGGCTAAAAGCTGATGAGGGCATAACTTTAAATAGTGGTCATGTTTCTGTCTGGGCCGACCAATCAGGTAACGGGAACACTGCAACCCAAAGCACTCTTGCGAACCAACCCTTATATGTAGCGAACGGTTTAAATGGGAAACCATTACTCCGTTTTGACGGTGTTAATGATTTATTTAATATCAATGCTATTACCCTGACAAAGGTATCTTTTTTTTGTGTGATGAGAGTAATTGGTGTAACAAATAGAGTGATAATATTGGGCACGACTTCGACCTCGACCTACAATGCTATTCAGAATATGTCGGGAACCACAAACTCTTTTATTCAAGGAGGTAATGGATCATCTCAAGTATCAGCAGCTACTGGTCATATTTTAAATTACGCAATATTGAGTGGTGTATGGGATGGTTCAGCATCTACTTTTTATGTAAATTTAACGTCTTATATCGGTACAAGCAGTACATTTACAGCAGTTTATAACACAATAGGTGCGAGAACTAATTCGTTACCTGCTTGGTCGAGTGGAGATATTGCAGAAATTATTGTTTTTGATACCAATATATCAAACACAAACCGCGTACAAGTGGAAAATTATTTAAACTATAAATACGCTGGTCCTCCCGTAAATCTCGGACCTGATATCACTATTGCATACGGCATGTGCGGAACGAGCCTGGATGCAGGATCCCGTTTTACGCACTACCACTGGTCGACAGGTGATACAACGCAAACAATTAATATAACGCAATCGGGGCAGTATTCAGTTACAGCAACAAATGTTTTTGGAATACTTTCGAGTGATACCGTAAATATTACATTACCCAGTATAACTGTACACGATACCGCTTTTTGCTTGGGGAGCCCCATTGTGCTGCATGGCAATATGGGCAGCGTTTACAATTATTTGTGGCAGCCGGGCAATGTGGCATCGCCTAACTTTACGATATCGCAAGCCGGAACCTATTCATTAACGGTATATGATACTTTGGGTTGCCATCGTACCAAAACCTTTTCGGTAACAGCCGACTCCTTTGCAGTGATTGCATCCCTGGGGCCGGACAAAAAAATATGCAAAGGCGATTACATTGGTTTGGTGAGCGGAGCTCAGCAGGCGGTAAGTTATTTGTGGTCAGATGCATCGGGCAACAGTTTGTTGACCATCAACGATGCCTTTGGCACGCACCCAACCTACTCGGTTACGGTGAGCAGTGCGAATGGATGCATGGCCCGCGATACCATAACATTGAATGTGAACGGAGTGAAACCCATAGCAGCCTTTGTAAGCGATTCGGTATGCTTTGGGCTGCCGACAAGCTTTACCAATCTTTCGTCGGTAGTGAGCCCTTTCAACCTGGTGAGTCGGGCTTGGAATTTTGGCGATAGCAGCACGGCTACAGTCACCAACCCCCAACACCTCTACACGGCTGCGGGTTATTATCCTGTGAGCCTCACAGTAACTACCGATTCGGGTTGCATTGCCACCATCCAAAAAACAACCAAAGTGTTTTCCATACCCACCGTGAACTTTTTACCCTACCAAGGTTGCAATGCTGTGCCCATAGCGTTTTTAGATAAAACGCTTTGTCCCTTTGGCACACTCACCCATTGGCAATGGAAATTTAACGACACCTATGGCGCAGGATACGACACTTCGACTATGAAAAATCCAACTTACACTTTCGATTCTGTAGGAACGTATGCCGTCAAGCTGATTTCGGTATCCCAAGGCGGGTGCACAGATTCGGTGATTTCCAATGTATTGATTAAAAAATCGCCTCGGGTCGATTTTTCAGCTACCGATGCTTGTGCAGGTAATTTGGTTTATTTTAACGATATCACACCTTTGGAACCTTGGGAAACGGTAAACTACCGGCAATGGGATTTTGGAGATGGGGGAACGGCTTCGGTATCAAACCCTTCGCATATTTTTAGTGCTGCCGGTAGCTATACGGTTTCCCTCACCCTAAAAACCTCCTCAGGTTGCGAAATCACCCGTACCAAAGCCTTAGAAATAGGCGGAAAAGCGGTTTCAAATTTCACCTTTGCCAACAACTGCGAAAACAATATCACACAGTTTACCGATATCAGCACGGTTTCGCCGGGTAGCATTACCGCTTGGCATTGGAATTTTGATGGTATGGCAACGTCAAGCCAGCAAAATCCGGGTTTTGTTTTTGCCGACACGGGAACCTTCCACGTGAGTTTGTGGGTCAACACCGATCACAATTGTCCCGACAGCATCTCCCTGCCGGTAGCCGTATTGCCAGCACCCCATGCCAATTTTACCTTGAATCCAGAATATGGCATACCGCCTTTGGCCGTAAATTTCGCCAATTTAAGTTCGGCTGCCGACAGTTATATTTGGGCGTTTGGTGATGGGATTCTGTCCAGTGTAAGCAATCCGGTGCATACCTACACAACCCAAGGTACCTTTATTGTTTTACTCACGGCCTACAACGCCAATGGATGCAGCGATACGTTGTCGCACAATGTATATGTTTTTCCCACCACGGTGGATATCGATTTGATGCAGGCCTATGTCCAAACAGTGAATAACCGTTTGTTGGTTTCGGCCGATTTGATGAACATTGGAACCCGCAAAATCGACAGCATCGATATGTCGTTTGTGATGGAAAACGGCAGTGTGATACACGAACAATGGCATGGCGAATTGTTCGAAGGCGAGAGTTTGCCTTTTGTCTTCACTTCTTCGCCCGAGTTACCTACTGCAACCGATGTGAACTATATATGCGTGCGTGCTTCTTTGCCGGGTTTGCAGGAAGACAGTGTGGCCAACAACCGCAAATGTGTGGTGCTGAAAAACGACTTTTTTGCATTGGAACCTTACCCCAATCCGTTTACCAATACTTTTACTCTGGCGTACATTTTGCCTTTCAGCGATAAGGTGGTGATTGAGATATATGATGTGATGGGCAATGCGATAGGTGAACTGTATAACGGGATGGGAGCCGAAGGATACAATAGCTTGCAGCTTGATATGTCCACGCTTATAGAAGGGGTTTATACGTATAAGATTTCGTTTCGGGATAAAGTGTTGCACAAGAAGATTGTGAAGATGTAACAAAACGGAAAGGGCTAAGTTAGACGGCTTTTTCCGAATAGGCAGTGATGTTTCTAATTCACCAAAATTTATGATTCCACCTAGCCACACTCCGAAGCCTTATTGCCGGGCGGCAACTAACGGAAACCAAGTCGCGTCAGGGCAAGGAGGCAAACCATTACCCAATTTGATTAATAACATAATGCCTCCAAAGCAATCATTGCAAGGCGAAGGGGCCAAAACATTCAAATTGTTTTCTTATCATTTTATCTTCAATTTTTTGTAAATTTGCAGCAATGTCAAACACCATCATAAAAGTAGAGAATCTCAGCAAGCAATACCGCCTGGGGCAGGTGGGCACCGGAACGATACGTGATGATCTGGGGCGCTTTTGGGCAAAGGTACTCGGGAAAGAAGATCCTACCATGAAAATCGGGGCAACCAACACCCTTACATCTCAACAACTCAACGAAAAACAATCCAACTACGTCTGGGCTCTCAAAGACATCAATTTCTCTGTTGAGCAAGGTGAAGTATTGGGCATTATCGGGAAAAACGGAGCCGGAAAATCTACTTTACTGAAAATATTATCGAAAGTAACCACGCCCACTACAGGGAACATTAAAGTGAAAGGCCGCATTGCCAGCCTGCTGGAAGTTGGAACCGGTTTTCATCCGGAATTGAGTGGCAGGGAAAACATTTTTTTGAATGGCGCCATTTTAGGTATGACCAAAGCAGAGATTCGAAGCAAATTTGATGAGATCGTAGATTTTGCCGGGGTAGAAAGATACATTGATACTCCGGTAAAACGATACAGCAGCGGCATGTATGTGCGATTGGCTTTTGCAGTGGCGGCACATCTGGAACCTGAGATATTGATAGTAGATGAGGTTTTGGCTGTGGGGGATGCTGAGTTTCAGAAAAAAGCATTGGGAAAAATGCAGAATATTTCTAAAGAACAAGGTAGAACAGTGTTGTTTGTTAGTCATAATATGACTTCAATTGAGGCATTGTGTAATAGTTCAATTGTTTTGAAAAATGGCAGTATAGAATATGAAGGAATCGTTGAAAAAGCAATCGAACACTATATAAATAGCTGTAGTAACAGGCGTGATTATCAAACGATAATAGAAGGCATTAGCTTTTGTCATAAAGACATCACTATAGAAGATATCAGAATAAATGGGAGTAATTCGAGTACATTTGAAATAGATAATGATAATAGAATTATAAATTTCTATCTATCAGGTATTTTAACAACAAAAAGAAGAATGGCCTTAGAAGCTGGTATCTTTGATCATAAAGAGAACATACTAGCTTATTATTCTCCCGGGCATATATATGGAGAGATAAAGTATTATGGCCCAGGCAGATTTGAAATTATTGAAAGTTTTGTGCTTCCGGAGAATATTACAAAGGGAGAATTTTATTTTGGGTTCTCAGTATCACACCCTACCGTTGAGATATATATTGGTTCGAACAATAAAATCAATATTATTTCAAAAGGTATGAAAACAGCAACAGGCCTTGAAATTAATTATAATAATAAAGGGTTTATTGTAATGAATAGAGCTGTTCTAGCAAATAAATATTGAAAAAAATAAAACAAGAAAATGACTAGGGCAAGGATAATTCAATTTCCAAAAATTACCGACCCTCGTGGAAACTTAACATTTATTGAGAGTGGACAACATATCCCTTTCAATATACAACGAACCTTTTGGATCTACGATGTACCAGGAGGTGAAATGAGAGGTGGACACGCATATAAAACATCACAAGAGATCATTATTGCTTTGTCAGGAAGCTTTGATGTGATTCTCGATAATGGCTGCAAAAAAGAAAAATATTCTTTAAACCGTTCTTATTATGGGATATATATCCCCTCTGAAACGTGGAGACATTTGGAGAATTTTTCAACAAATGCGTTGGCATTAGTTATCGCTTCAACAAAGTTTAATGAGGCCGATTACATCAGAGATTTTGAACATTATCTAGATTATTTGAAAAATGACAAATAGCATAAGTGATTGTACTATTTTAGAACTTCCTAAAATACATAACAGAGCAGGAAATATTACGGCATTAGAAAACAATATTTCGTTGCCGTTTGAAATAAAGAGGGTGTATTTTTTGTACGATGTACCGGGGGGAGAATGCCGTGGTGGGCATGCTCATAAAGAATTAGAACAATTGATCGTAGCGGTGAGCGGTGCTTTTGATGTGTTAATAGATGATGGAACGGAAAAAAAAGTAGTTCATCTTAACAGACCTTATATGGGATTGCATATTGTGCCCGGCATATGGAGGGAACTATTGAATTTTTCTTCCGGGGCCATATGTTTGGTTTTAGCATCTACTTTTTATCAGGAGCGTGATTATATTCGTAATTATACGGATTTCCTAAACTTTAAAATCAAATAATATGTTGATCGAAGTGGATGCCAAAACATATTACGGGTTATTTCAAGATAATCCACACCCCTATATATCATCAGGTTTTATTGAATTAAATAAAGAAAAAGCAGATAAAATTGTCTATCTGGTAGAAAGTGAGTCAAAATCATCTTTTGGCTTAGTTGCAGGTATAAAGAATTCTATTTTAAAATCACCCTTTTCAGCTCCGTTCGGAGGGTTTCATTTTCGGAAAGACAATCAGTATATCAATGAGATTGAAAGCTTTGTTTTGAAACTGAAGGAGTATGGTATTCAAAATAATTTAGAAAAAATAGAGATCACTTTAGCACCCGATATCTATCAATTATCCTTCAATTCTAAATGCGTAAACAGCCTAATCCGGATGGGTTTTAATTTACAAATACCCGAGATCACAAATTGGCTGGATCTTGAAAGTTTTTCGGGGAGTTTTACAAACAAAGGAGCCCGTAAATACTATAATCAAGCTGTCAGGAACCATTTGAGATTTGAAGTACTTAAGGGCCAAAAAAATCAACAAGAAGCATACAATATTATTTGTGAAAACAGAGCAAGATACGGGCGTCCAATCTTTATGACTTATCAAGATGTCATCGAAACAAGCAATCTGTGGCCGGTGGATTTTTTTGGAATATTTGATCTTTCGAACACAATAGTTGCTGCAGGGGTTTTTTATAGAGGACATCTATCAATTATACAGGGTGTTTTTTGGGGAGACTCTGAAATTGGTCGTCCTTTAAGAGCTATTGATTTCTTATCGTACAGTATTTGGAATTTCTACAAGAATAACGGATATAAAATAATCGATCTCGGTATTTCGACTGAAGAAGGAATCCCAAATGAAGGGCTATTGAGATTTAAAGAATCACATAACTGTAATTCATCATTACGACTCACTTTTAATTGGGTAAACAAAAATCTTGATGACAAAGTTTAAAAAATTTAATAGAAAATACCTTGATCTGTCATGGAAGTGGATCAATGACCCGGAGCTAAAAGATATGATTTCTGCTAAAACCATTACGAGAGCAGAACAAATAATTTGGTTCAACAGTATACAGGCATTACCCAATTATTCAATATGGGGCATTGAAAATGATGGTAATCCTATCGGGGTTTGCGGATTGAAAAATATTTCAAAAGAAGATGCAGAATACTGGGGATATATTGGAGAAAAAGATTATTGGGGGAAAGGTATCGGAAGTGAAATATTAGAGTTTCTGATGGCTTATGCTGGTAATAAAAAATTGAAAAGTATATACTTGTATGTAACCAATACTAATGGCAGGGCAAAAAAACTTTACGAAAAACATGGGTTTATAACAGAAGAAATAAAAGAGAATATCATTAAAATGAGATTGTATTTATGATCAGTTTTTTGGATATAAAGAAAATAAACGCTCAATACGCTAAAGAGCTTAAACAAGTTGCCGATGAAGTAATTGATTCAGGCTGGTATTTGCTTGGCGAACGTGTTAAAATTTTTGAAGATGAATTAGCAACATTTATTGGTTCCACGCATGCCATTGCTTGTGCAAATGGATTGGATGCACTTCGACTGATACTTCGGGCCTATATCGAGATGGGTGTAATGCACGAGGGAAATGAGATCCTTGTCCCGGCAAATACGTATATTGCTTCTATACTTGCAATTACAGATAACAAACTGAAACCTGTTTTAGTTGAACCTGATATCACTACTTATAATATTGATCTTTCGTTGATAGAAGAAAATATTACTTCTCACACTAAGGCAATCATGATTGTTCATCTTTACGGAAGAACTTGCTGGGACGAAAAATTGAATCAATTAGCCAAAAAGTATGATTTAAAAATTATTGAAGATAATGCTCAGGCAATAGGGGCCAGATACAATAGTATCAGAACCGGGAACCTGGGTGATGCTTCAGGTTTCAGTTTTTATCCCGGAAAAAATCTGGGAGCTCTTGGCGATAGCGGTGCTGTTACAACCAACGATGATAATTTAATGAAGGTTATCAGAACCATTGCAAATTATGGTTCTTCAAAAAAATATATAAATGAGTATCAAGGTTTAAATTCCAGAATGGACGAAATACAAGCTGCATTTTTAAGCGTTAAATTAAAACATATCGACATAGAAAATAAAAAACGAACTGAAATTGCAAAATACTTCTGTGACAATATAAAAAATCCTAAGATAATTTTACCTCATTTCCCAAAAGAGGAAGCACATGTGTGGCATCTATTTGTTATTAGAACTGAAAACAGGGATAATTTGCAAAATTACTTAACACAAAATAATATTCAAACACTTATTCATTATCCAATTCCACCACACAAACAAGTATGTTATAAAATTTTAGACCCTATTAAATTACCAATAACAGAGAAAATCCATAAAGAAGTATTATCCCTTCCCATAAGTCCGATAATGACAGAAAATGAGACTGAAATGATTGTAAAAACTATTAATAGCTATTAAAAAGTATGGTGTTTCCAAAAGTTTCCATAATTATTCCGGTCTTTAATGGTGAAAGTTATCTAAGAGAGACTTTAGATAATATCATTAGCCAAACTTATAATAATTGGGAACTAATATGTGTTGACGATAGTTCTGTAGATAGCTCCTATTCAATATTACAGGAATACGGGGAAAAAGATCCCAGAATTAAAGTATATAAGAAAAAAAACGAAAGCATTGCCGCTAAAGGTGTAAAGTTTGGATTAAATTATGCCACCGGTGATTATATGATGTATTCTTCACAAGATGATCTTTTTAGTACTGATCTTTTGGAAAAAAACATCAAGAAAGCGCTGGAAACAGATGCGGATTATGTGCTGCCTGTGATGAAATGGTTTTATGGGGCAAATGATATCAGAGATGGTTATGTTGGCCTCAACGGAAATATTGATATTACCTTGACTGGCAGAGAAGCTTTATTGCTAAGTTTAGATTGGAAAATCCACGGTTTTGGCTTGTTAAAAATGTCACTGGTTAAAAAAACCGGATGGTATGATTACGGATATGACAGCGATGAGTATACTACCCGGGTATTATTCTTGAACAGCAATAAGATCGTTTTTTCGGATGGTGTGTTCTATTATCGACAAAACAATCCAAATGCCATTACGCGAAAATTCTCAATAATACAGTTTGATGCTCTGGAAACCTGCTTCAAATTGGAAAACCTTCTTATTGATAATAATTTTAAAAGTGAAGATATTTTTCGAATGCGAAGGATCACATATAATAGGATCATACGCGGTATAAATGAGTACTTTCGAAACAAACCGCTCATTGAGAAAAAAGAAAGAAAAAAGATTCGAAAACTGATTAAAGATTCTTATCATAAGCTTGATAGAGGTTTTTTAAGCCGGAAAGAATCTAAGCATTTAATAAATAAGAGTTTCACTGTTTTTCTTCTGTACTATTATTTTTTAGAACAAAAGAGATCAAATCCATATTTTATTAAGATCTTGAATATTTGTAAGTTTTGAAGAAATGGAGAAAAAACCACTGGTATCTGTATTTGTTGGCACTTATAATCAGGAGCAATATATTGCTCAAACTCTGGAGAGTTTTCTTATGCAGCAATGCGCTTTCGATTTTGAGATCGTTATTGGGGAAGATGGCAGCAAAGACAGAACCTTAGAGATTTGTAAAAAATACGTTGAAAAGTATCCGGATAAAATAAAGCTGCTTGATCGTGTAAAAAATCAGGGACTAACAGAAAACTTTTTTGAAGGCTTGACTCATTGTGAAGGAAAATACATAGCAACTTGTGGTGGAGACGATTATTGGACCGACCCCCTTAAGCTTCAAAAGCAGGTTGCTATTTTAGAAGAAAATCCTGATATTGTAATTACTTATCACGATTCTATCATGGTAGATGAATCTGAAACATTGATTTCTGATACTGAAACTGGGTATATAAACCGAAGAGATTTTACCGGCGAAGACTTGCAGAGAGGTGTATTTATTTCAGCGCGTACAATATGTTTCAGAAATGTAATTGATTTTTCGAAAATTAAGTATAAAAAAGTGATTAATGAGGATGCTTTTTTGTTTGCCCTTTTAGGAGAATATGGTACTGGAAAATATTGTCAAGAAATAGAATCTGCCGTTTACAGGATCCTTAAAAAAGGGGTTTGGTCTTCCAGAAATGAATTACTCAGGCTAAAGGCATCAATGATAACTTATTATTGTTTAATTAAGTACTTTAGAAAAAAAAATATGATTGAATTATCCGATTATTACAAAAAAAAATATTTTACCTGGAATAGTCGTGCATTGTTTTTGGCTGTTGAGAATAAAAACACCAAAGAAGTTTTTAGAGCTTATTTCATATCTTTGTTGAACAGAAAAAACAAGTATGATAAAATAAGTTTGATAAATTTACAGAAAACTCTATTCAAGTATCTTTTTGGATTCTGAAAATACTAAAAAACATCATGAACGATTCTCCTCTTTTTTCTGTTTTAATTGCCAATTATAATAATGGTCGATATTTGCCGGAAGCAATTGAATCTGTGATATCTCAGACTTATTCAAACTGGGAGATTATCATAGTTGATGATTGTTCAACAGATAATTCAAAGGATATTTATACAAAATTAGAAAATGAAACTAGAATAAAGATATTCTATAATGATGCGAACAAGGGTGTTGGATACACAAAAAAAAGGTTGTGCGAACTGGCTCAAGGAGAAATAGCGGGTTTTTTAGATGCAGATGATGCTTTGATCAATACGTCTATTGAAAAAATGTGTGAAGCTCATACACAATTGAAGGAAGTAGCATTAATTTATTCCACATTTTACATTTGTGATACCGATTTAAATATACTCCGAAGATCATCCTATCAAGAAGCAATTCCTGTCGGAAAAACCTATTTAGATTGTACACTTGGTAGGGTTTCGCATTTTGCCAGTTTTAAATTACAGTATTATAAATTAACTAAAGGTATTAATCCTGAATTCATACTTGCAGAAGATCAGGACTTATATTTCAAATTAGAAGAAGTTGGTGGCCTATTTTATATTGATGAACCTCTTTATCGATATAGAATGAATAGTAAAGGAGTATCCCAAACTGATAGTGAAGTGACAGTTGCCTGGGGGCTTATTGCGAAATATGAAGCATGCAAAAGGCGTGGATTAGATCCGGCAAAATATTTTTTGCCTGTTATTGGGGGCGAAAAAAATATTATTTCATTTTATGAAAATTCCCGGGATTATAAAATTGGAAAGTTCTTTTTAATGCCATATCGTTTTTTAAAATATAAATTATTTAGAGGTAAATACTAAAATTAGAAATTCAGTCAAAAACACATTCCAAATTATTAATCTATTACGTATTAAAACAAATTGAAAAAAACGTTTTTCTCCGTTATTATTCCTACTTTCAACAGGGCCGGGCTTCTGGAAAAAGCCTTAAGATCGATTATGAATCAGACTTTCTCCGATTGGGAATGCATAATCGTTGATGATGGTTCAACCGATAACACAGGGGCGTTTATGCAAGACTGGATACGTAAAGACGCTCGGTTTCGATATATTTATCAGGAAAATACCGAACGTTCGGCAGCCAGAAATAATGGAATTAAAAATTCTAATGGGATGTATATTTGTTTTTTAGATAGTGATGATTATTACTTACCCAATCGGTTGAATAATTTTTATGAGTATCTAGTAGAAAATAAATATCCGGTCGCTTTGATCTTTTCGGGTATTCTTTTCGAAAATAACGGAAGTTTTTCTGAAAGAGAAGTTCAAATAACGCCCACAATAAAAGAAAAAATCTTTGATTATCTGACTTTAACAATAATCGGGACACCCCAAATTTGTGTTTCATCAGAAGTTTTATCGGAGTTCCAATTTGATATTAGATTCAGATTTAGTGAGGACCTCGAACTATGCTTCAGAGTTGCCCATAAGTATCCCATTTTGCCTCAACCATACAATTTAACTGTTGTTGCACTTGACCATGATAACAGAACTGTTGGGTACAAATATTTTAACACTTCCAAAGAGCAAATGAAAACATGGAGATACATTTTTGATAAAGATCATTCCGGTAAATTCATTTCTCGTAAAACAAAGAACCGTCAATATGGTTATCTTTTATTCAATGAAGCCAAATACTATATGTTTAATAATAAGAAGTTCAAAGCAACCTACTTTATAATAAAATCATTATTATTCGATCCTTTTAACAAGTTTAATAAACATAGACTTTACTGTCTTTTTTCAATTTTTGCATTTAAAATACCAATAGAGTACTCAAAATAAAAATTCATTCGTTATGAATAAATGGAGACTATTATTATCAAAAATCTATAGGTTTTTTATGCCTATTGATAATGCTACAATGTTTAAAAGAATGGGTGTTAAAATCGGAAATAATTGTAAAATAATGAATGAAGTTATTATTGATTATTCTCATTATTGGCTTATTACTATTGGTAATGATGTAACATTAGCACCAAGAGTGCACATTTTAGCCCATGATGCCAGCACAAAAAACAATTTAAATTATACTAAAATTGGAATTGTTGAAATAGGAGATAATGTTTTTATTGGCGCCGGGAGTATTGTTTTGCCGGGAGTAAGGATTGGTAAAAACTCAGTAATTGGGGCCGGAAGTATTGTTACGAAAGATATACCCGATAATAGCGTTGCAGTTGGAAATCCAGCAAGAGTTGTAGTGGCTACAGATTTATACTTAAAAAGGCAACGTTTTTTAATGAATGAAAAAAATTGTTTTGATGAGAGTTTTACATTAAGAGGCAAGATTACTGAAGAGAAAAAGAAACAAATGATTAAAATACTTGAAAAACACAAAATAGGTTTTGTTGATTGATGCTATTTTATTATGCTTAATATCCTCCATATAATCCCTTCTTTGCGTAAAGGCGGCGCTGAACGCTTAGTGCTGGATATATGCAACGAACTAGAAAAGAGAGATGACATAAAAGTAAAACTTGTTGTTTTGCATCCTGAAAACGAATATGAATTCCTTTCAAAAGACCTGGACATAGAATTATGCAATTCAAGAGTTATTCCATCCATCAGCGGAAAAACATTTGCAGATACTTGTGAACTTGACAAAATTATTGCAGAATTTAGACCCAATATAATTCATTCTCATTTGTTTGAAGCTGAAATGCTGAGCCGGTGGAAACCTATACAGGGGATAAACTATTATAGTCATTGCCATGATAACATGAAACAATTTCAGAATTTTGGTATTAAAACCCTATTTAATAAAAAGTTATTGACTAATTATTACGAAAAATGGCTTATGTTAAAAAGATATAATGCTTGTAATAATAGATTTATTGCCATTTCGAAAAATAATGAATCGTATTTTAGAAAATCATTGCCGTTTAAGTTTAGCCAAAATCTTGTCTTGCATAATAATGCAATTGATTTTAAAAATTTTAATACCGCGCAAACAGCAGAGCATATTATTAGTAAGCCTTATCGGTTTGTAACTATTGGTAGTTTAGTCGATAAAAAAAACCAGTCATTCTTGGTCGATGTAATGAGTGTGATGAAAAATAAAGGGATTGTTTGCCATCTTGATATATTTGGAGATGGTGTGAATAGAGACGTAATTTTTCAAAAAATAAAAGACTTAAATCTTACCGAAAATATTGCACTACATGGTATTATAAATAACGTTGAAGATTTCTTGTCAGCATCATTGCTTTATTTACATTCTTCAATAGAAGAGGCCTTTGGATTGGTTTTGCTTGAGGCCATGGCGGCCGGATTGCCTGTGGTTTGTTTGGATGGGGGTGGGAACAGAGATATAATTGAAGACGGTAAAAACGGGTTTATTATCGATCAACAAGACCCGGATTTGTTTGCTGATAAAATAATTGAATTGATAAATAACAAAGAGCTTTATACCAAAATGAGTCAATATGCGCAAATGTTCGCCAAAAAGTATGATATTAAGGATTACGTTGATAAATTATTGGAGCTATATTCTGCCTAAATAATCTCGTCAGGTTTATTGCTTAACCCCAACGAAATAAAAGTTTCGTTTAAAAACCTCTTTTTTTTCAATTATAAATCCGGTTTTAATCAATTCTTGCTCAATGGGAATTTCATCTTTCAGATGAAGTGTATGATCGTCAGAGCCAACTTTGTATTTTCTATAATACAGATATCTGGCAACCCGTTCCCAAAATGAATATGAAAATAGCTTTGATTTTAATTTGGTTTTATCTTCCAATGATTCCGGTTGGTCAAGGTGGCTGGAAACAAAAAATGTACCCCCTTTTATTAGTACTCTATATGCTTCTGCTATAAATTTTTTATAATCATTCAAGTGATCAATTGCAGCCAGACTAAGGACCATATCAAATGAATTATTCTTAATGGGTAAGGCTTCGGCATTCGCTAAAATGTGGGCCATTTTCAGATAACTTAGTTTCGGAAACATTCTGATAAACTGGTCGTGCAATAATCTGAGATTTGGGTCAAGTAAAAAATACTCAATGGTTTCGGGATATTGAAAAAAACTACTAAAAGCATGTCCAGTACCTCCCCCAACATCCAGTACTTTAATGTTTTTCACAAATCCTAATCCCGTTTTTAAGGAAAGGTAATTGATAATAGGCATACTATTTATCATTTCATACACATTCAATGATTTATGATAATTTAGGAATTGTTTATTTAATTTCTTCCATTCATCTGAATTATTACTAGTGTCACTAAAATCTGCGACATTATCAGTAATCGGGTATTCTTTCGTTGATGAAATGATCTTATTTCCTTTGACCAAAACTTCTTCTTCTGATTTCGGATCTTTTAACAATTGGACATACTCGCCAACATCTCTTCTGTTTTGAGGGAATAAAGTAGCTAATTCATAAATGTTCTTTTCTTTACCAATCAATTTAAAATACGCATCCTCTGGATTATACATATAAAAAAGGTTAAATGTTTACTATTGTATCTACAAATGCTTTGTAGTTCTTCTCTGCATTGTATTCTTCGAACCAGGTATTATAAGCATTTTTGCGCATCTGCTTATTTTCCTCATCAGATAAGGAAATAAATTTAGAAATGGTTTTCGCAAGCTCTTCGGGAGTTGGATTTTTCGATACTAAAAAACCATTGTATCCGTCTATCACAATTTCAGGAGTTCCGCCTACAGCAGTTGCAATTATTGGAATTCCAAACGACATTGCTTCCATAATCGCAACAGGAATCCCTTCACTCAGACTGACATTTAATAAAACATCTATTGGGTTATGGGTATAAAAGTTCATGATTTGTTCAATCGTATTATACCCCATTAAATTTATTTCCAATAACTGATTTTTATTATTATCAACAATATCCAACAGTTCTTTATAATGTTGTTCTGAATAATTCTGAATAAAAGTACCGAAATGAAACCATTTAATAATTTGTCCAAAATCATTATCAACTAATGTTTCTGCAATCAGATCAATCTGCTTATTTGGGTATATCTGAGAACAACTTACAATTATAAATCCAATAGATTTATCACTCTTAGATGGATTTAAGCCAAAATAATTAGTTCCTAATTTCGATAAAATAACATTAGCTCCGGTTTCGGAATCTGATTTTTTATAAACTCTATGAATATAATTTACCCCGTCACTAGAAATTGGGAATATGGCATCTAAATTTTTAAAAAGAAAATTTCGTAAGGGCAGATAATTGTTTTGACTTCTTTCATTGTACAAATCCCATCCATGAGCGCGTGAAATCATAATCTCATTCGGGTAACTTTTTTTTAGAATAGTCAAAGCTATAGCGTTATAATTTAACCAATAAGAATAAAAATAAAATTTGTTATTTATTGGTAGTTGTTTTTTTCGTAAGAATGTGGCTAACTTTTTTGCTTTATGAATCTCAATCAGCAGTGTTTTAACGATACCTAAAATTGATTTTCTACTCAACTTTAACCTAGCATAGAATAATTCTTTCCAAAATAGAAGTGAAAAAAAAGATCTCAAACTGTATAACTTATCGAATAAAACTATTGAATTACTATCAAAATAAAATGCTTCTGCATTAACAGGCAAATATCTTTTAATTGGTTCTGTGGAAATTGAAGCACAGAAAATAATTATCTTATCAAAAGCTTTCTCCAGATATTTTATCTCGTTTTCCACAAAAGTTTCGCCTTTATCAAAAGGATATGAAGATGTTAAAAAAATCAATATCTTTCCCATGCAATTACAAATATCACCAAAATTACAATTTTCTGTGAATAATCAACTTTATAACTCAAGTTCTATAATAATTTGCTCAGGTAAATTAAAATAAGAAGAACAGTATGTTTATGAAAATGAATTTATTAATACGATGATTTCATCTCCGTAAAATAACGTAGTAGTATTTGTATTGTCAAATTATCTAATTTTACCTCAAATTTTATACTTTCAACCTCTTTGAATGAAATGAAAAAAGTACTGATTTTAGCCTACGATTTTCCTCCTTATGTTTCGGTTGGTGGTTTACGTCCTTATAATTGGTACAAATATATGCACGAATACGGTGTTTATCCTATTGTTGTTACAAGACAATGGAGTAATCAACACGGTAGTTATTTGGATTATATTTCAGCAAGCGAATCGAAAGATACTATTATTGAAACTACCGTGAAGGGAACTTTGATTCGTACAGCTTATAGACCTAATATTGCAAATCGTTTATTGCTGAATTACGGATCAGAAAAATTCAGAATCATCAGAATGAGCTTGTCAGCTTATTATGAAGTTGTACAATGGGTATGGAATATGGGTCCAAAATCAAAGCTTTATTATGCAGCAAGAGCGTACCTGAAAACAAATAAAGTGGATGCAATTATTGCAACAGGCGACCCCTTTATTTTGTTTAAATATGCTTCGAAACTAAGCAAGGAATTCAATACGCCTTGGATAGCAGATTACAGAGACCCTTGGTCACAAGATATAGCTAATAACAGGAATATTTTTACAAAAAAATGGTATGCTTTTTTTGAAAAGAAAATTGTAAAGAGTGCTACATCAATTTGTACTGTTTCAGATTTCGTACAGTCGAATATTTCCTTATTGATAAAGGATAAAGTTTTTCATCAAATTCAAAATGGCTACGATCCGGAAGCCATTGAAAAAATTAGGGACGTTAAGCAAAACAGTAATGTATTGAGTATAGGGTTTGTAGGTACCATTTATCAATGGCATCCGGTAAAAAGTTTTATTTCGGAGTTTTCGAATTACCTATCTGATTGTCCTGATGCGAAATTGGCATTGAATTTTTATGGGATTAATATTGCTGATGAAATTGAGGAAATGATTACAAATAGCTTTCCGAATATTAAACCGCATGTTCATATTTATCAAAAAATGCAAAATGAACTATTGTTGCAGAAACTGGCAGAAAATAATGTGATGCTTTTGTTTAATAATTACAGTTTTATGGGCACAAAGATTTTCGATTATATCGGAATCAAAAGAAGGATTTTGCTATGTTATGCACAGGATGAAGCGGCATTGAAGCTAAAAGAAAAGTATTATTCGGTGGATAAAATTGAAGGGGTTAGTCATCATTTGCAGGAAGATTTGATTAAAGAAACCAAGTCGGGTTATATTGTGCAAGATGCAAAACATTTACGGGGTATACTGCACGAACTTTATCAGGAGTTTTTGCAAAAGGGGTTTATTACATGCCACACGACACATGCTGAAAAATATTCGCGAAAAATTCAAACCGGGATATTGGCCAGCATAATTAACCAGATAGGCGTAGCGGCACCTGTAGGCGATAAAGCCGTGGTTTATCAGCAGTGTACACGCTGTGTGATGGATACATCGGATGTGGATATACGTTTTGACGAAAACGGTGTTTGTAACCATTGCACCAACTATTTTGAACGCATTGCGCATCGGGTGTATCAGGGTAAAAAAAGTGATGAGGAATTGCTGGAGGTGATTGCAAAAATAAAAGTGGCTGGTAAAGGAAAGCCATACGACTGCGTGATAGGAGTTAGTGGTGGCATCGACAGCAGTTATGTGGCGTATAAGGCAAAGAAACGTGGTTTGAGAGCTTTGCTGGTGCATTTGGACAATGGTTGGAACTCCGAAATTTCGGTAAAAAACATTAAAAATCTGGCCGATATATTGGGTTTCGATTTTCAGAGTTATGTGCTGGATTGGGAGGAGTTCAAAGATATTCAACTGGCCTTTTTGCGTGCTTCGATACCCGAGATGGAAACCCCTACCGATTTGGCTATTCCGAGTGCCTTGCATCAGGTGGCAGCACGTTATGGGGTTAAATACATAATTTCGGGCGGTAATTTTGCCACAGAAGGCATCTTGCCGAAAACCTGGCACTACAATGCCAAGGATATTAAATACCTAAAGTATATTCAGAAAAAGTTTGGTAAAAAAAAGATTAAAAAATTCCCGCTGTTTGGGTGGAAAGAAGAATCCTACTATAAGCTGTTTAAAGGCATGCGGATTTTTTACTTATTGAATTATATGGCGTATAATAAGCAAGAGGCCATGAGTGTTTTGCACAATGAGCTGGGTTGGCGCTATTATGGCGGCAAACACTACGAATCGAAATATACCGGTTTTGTGCAGTCGTATATTATGCCTGAAAAGTTCAATATGGATTACAGAAGAGCAACCCTTTCGACTCAGATCTGTACCGGTGAAGTTACGCGGGAACAAGCACTGGAGGAACTGACCCATAAGCCATACGACCCCATAAAAGCTCAGGAGGAAATGGAGTATGTGTGCAAAAAACTTGGTATCACAGTTGAGGAATTTGAAGAGATCATGAAATTGCCGGCAAAAACCTATCGTGATTATCCAAATGCTGAAAAGAATCTTGAATTCGTTTATGATGTTTATCGCAAACTATTCAAAAAGCCAAATTACAAGGAAAGCTGATAAATTCGAATCACAAAGAACACCTGCTCATAACCGATAAGCAATGTGGCTCCCAATATCGTGGGTCACACAAAGTTCTTGTCCCTGAATTTTATTAGTATGAATCGGTACGATAAAAAAGATAATAAAAAGAAATGTTCAGGAAAAAATTGTATCAAAAATAGATACCAGAAAGGTACAAGTAATGCTGGGTGGCAGACGAACCGGAAAACCTGTTTACATAAGCAAATTTTTTAAAGTACCAACTGTCCCCATTTACTTTTTAATGGTGAAGATACAACTAGGGTAATCAGAAAAGACAAAAATATTTTCGTTCAAAAGTCCTGTTTTTTTTGAATAAAACAATATTAATAACTAATTTTGACCGCCGAATAAAAAATCAACTTTTACATTATGAAAGATAATTTTGACAGAAAACTTAACTACGAAGAAACCAAAAATGAAATAGGATACATCCCTTTAAAACAAGCAACTAGCGACGATTGGAAACGGATTGGCTTTATGTCGGGATTGGAGGTTCATCAACAACTGAAAACCAAAGAAAAACTTTTTTGCCATTGTCCGGCCGGTATTTTTCAGGAAAAAGGATCGTATGATGCTGAACTCATCAGACACATGCGCCCCACGCTAAGTGAACTGGGTGAATACGATGGAACGGCTTTGATGGAGTTTAAAACACGCAAGAATATTGTGTATCGCATTAAAAACGAAACAGCTTGTACCTATGATGTTGATGATACGCCTCCATTTAAATTAAACAATGAAGCATTGGATTATGCGCTGGAAATAGCGTTGTTAAGCAAATTAAATATTGTTGGCGAAGTTCATATTACCCGCAAACAATATCTTGACGGGAGTATACCTACCGGATTTCAGCGTACAGCCATATTGGGCGTTGAAGGAGAGTTGCCGCTGAAAAACAAGAAAGTTCGTCTGATTCAATTGAGTATTGAGGAAGACTCTTGTCGTGAAATATCGGATATAGGCCATGTTCGTACCTATTCAACCGATCGTTTGGGGATGCCATTGATTGAAACGGTAACGTATCCTGATATGGAAACACCCTATGAAGTGAAAGAAGCCTGTGATTATATACGCTTTTTGAACCGCAGCACCGCAAAGGTAAGGACAGGGATTGGTGCCGGCAGACAGGATGTAAACGTGAGTTGTACGGGTGGCACACGAATTGAGATTAAAGGTGTTGCGCACACACGTTGGATTCCAAAACTAACGCATAATGAAGCTTTCCGTCAATGGGCTTTGTTAACAATCCGGAAAAAATTAACTCAAAAAATGGGTGATGGCTCTGCGTGGAAAATGAATTCGATGAAGATGGATTTGAGTAGCTTCCGCTTCTCGAATTTGCCAATGTCGGAAGAAAACAAAAATGCGTTTAGCTATTATGCTATTAATTTGCCGGGATTCAGAAAATTACTTTCGCACTTTACGCAGCCCGGAAAAATGTTTGCCGACGAAATAAGCGAACGTTTGAAAGTAATTGCTTGTATTGATGTGCCCAATATGACACATTCGGAAGAATTTCAACCTTTGATAAGTGAAGATGATTTTTCGAAGATACGTACGTTGCTGAAAGCAAATGATGATGATGCCCAAATTATTATTTGGGGACCGCAAGATGATATGAAAACAGCTTTGGAAACTGTGGAAGAAAGATGTTTGTGGGCATTTAAAGGCGTTCCGAACGAAACACGCAAATCATTTGAAAACGGAACAACGATTTTTGAACGCGTATTGCCCGGTGCCGACAGAATGTATCCCGATACAGATTCGGTTCCTATCCCGCTACTCGATACGCATATTACAGAATTACGAAAAAAAATACCCACCGAAGTAATCGACCGATACAATCAATTGCGCAAATGGGATGTTCCGCAGGATACATATACGTTTATTTTTAAAAGAAATTTGTTTCCGATTATCGAAAAGGTAGTGAACGAATATAAAGTTGAACCAAAATTTATTGGAACCTTTTTGGGGCATACACTGAAGTTTATTGAAGGGCATTACAAACGGTCGTCGTATTTCTATTACGAGATGATAGCCGATATGTTCAAGTTTATAAAAGAACAAGGGCTGGAAGTTCAGATTGCAAAAGAGATACTGACAGTGATTTATGAGCATCCGAAAATGGATTTGGAGTCGGTTTTGGCCACCATCAAATTTAAGAGGATTGCTAAGGATGAGATTTTAGCAACGATTCCATTTATGAAAGAGAAGTTTCAGAAAATAAGAATTTCGCCCAAACCCGAAATGGAAACGCATTGGATTATGGGCGAATTGCGTAAAATGACCACAGGAAATATGAATCCTGCCGAACTAAAAAATTATATAGAAAAAGCTAAAAATTAGTAATATTATCATCAATGAGCGAAGATTTTTTTCAAGGATATAAAGGCGCAGCTCTCCAGATGTTGAAAAAGTTCAACGTGAGAGTTTGGGGACAGGCAGAAGTGGATACCACCCGCGGCATGTTTAAAGGCACGGTATTGCCAAGAGCCGAAAACGATGATGATCAGCACATCGTGCTAAAAGTTATCACAGGATATAATATTGGAGTTGACATTACCACGGTGACTGGGATGATTGAAACGGGATATAAAAAAGCCAATTATAAAATTCCCGAAAAGCAATTTCCATTCACACCCGGGTTTCCCAAAGTGAAACTGATTGGAACCGGTGGTACCATTGCCTCGCGATTGGATTATAGAACAGGAGCTGTTATTCCGGCGTTTACACCCGGCGAATTGTATGGTGCTGTGCCCGAACTGGCCGATATTTGCAATCTGGATACCGAAAAGCTTTTTGCTGTTTTCAGCGAAAACATGGGGCCGGATCAATACAAAAAATTGGCTATTGCCATTGGCGAAGAAATTGAAAAAGGGATTGACGGCATTATCATTGGTCATGGAACAGATACATTGCATTATACTGCAGCTGCATTGACGTTTATGGTGCAAAATCCACCAGTTCCAATCATTCTGGTGGGGTCGCAACGTTCGTCAGACCGTCCGAGTTCGGATGCAGCTTTGAATTTGATGCATGCGGCAACAGCAGCAGCACACGGCGACATTGCAGAAGTGATGGTTTGTATGTTCGGACCCACATCAGACGAATACGGTTTTTTGCATAGAGGCACACGCGTTCGGAAAATGCACTCATCCTATCGTTCTACATTCCGCACCATTGGAGATATACCTGTAGCTACGGTAACACGCGCTGGTGTGGTTCCACAGAAACTGATTTATAATCATAGGCGGAAAGATACCCATGTGAAGATTACACCGGTTTTTGAAGAAAAAGTGGGTATGCTTTACTATTATACCAATATGCAACCCGATATGATTGATGCCATGGTGGATAATGGCTACAAGGGAATTATAATCATTGGTACCGGTTTGGGCCATGTGAACAAACCGATTTATCCGGCTATTGAACGGGCGGTGAAAAAAGGTGTGGCAATTTATATGACGGTGCAAACCTTGTGGGGTTATGTGCATATGTTTGTGTATGATACCGGTCGCGATTTGATGGCAAAAGGGATTATTCCTGCTGAAAATATGTTGCCCGAAGTGGCTTACATTAAACTTGGATGGGCTTTAGGCCAAACCAACGACTTGGAAAAGGTGAAAGAAATTATGTTGACACCCATCAACGACGAAATAACGCCCAGAGAGCCTTACAACGGCTATTTGATATATCAGGGCGGGGTGAAAGAGGTGGAAGATTTTATTAAGAAAGTACATAAATAAAAAAGCAAAGGCTGTTCAACGAACAGCCTTTGCTTTTTAAACGAATATTGCATTTTGTTATACAAAATGTTCGCCTTTATCAATCTTAATATCATTTACAAATTGGCGGATTTGTTGTTCGTCTTGTTTGCGGCAAACCAACAAAACATTGCCCGATTCAACCACAATATAATCGTCGAGACCTTGCAATACTACTAATTTATCTTTTGGCATATTCACAATACAATTGGAGCTTTCGTACATAAAAACGTTTTTACCCACAACCGCATTTCCTTCCACGTTTTTTTGTCGGTTTTCGTAAAGCGAACCCCAAGTGCCCAAATCGGACCAACCGAAATCGGAGCGCAACACATACACATTTTCGGCTTTTTCCATCACGCCATAATCAATGGAAATGCTTTTGCTGGTTGCATAGGTTTGTTTTATAAATTCGGCTTCGGCGGGTGTATTGTAAATGCCAATTCCTTTATCAAACAGTTCTTTCAGTTCGGGCATATACAGTTCGAAGGCTTTCATTATGCTTTTGATAGACCAGATGAATATACCAGAGTTCCACAAAAAGTCGCCACTTTCAAGAAACTGTTTTGCCATCTCTATAATGGGTTTCTCTGTAAAGGTTTTTACTTTTTTTATTCTAAAATCTTGTGGATAAGCATCGGTATCTTTAAATTGAATGTATCCATATCCGGTATCGGGTCTGCTGGGTGTTATGCCAAGGGTGAGCAACCAATCGTTTTCTTCAACGGCATGAAGCGAAGAAGAAATTACATCGGCAAAGAGTTCTTCTTTCAGAATGATATGGTCGGAAGGTGCAACAACGATGTTAGCATTTTTGTTTATTTGGTGTATTTTGTAAGAAGCATAGGCTATACAAGGCGCGGTATTTCGGCGCGACGGTTCCGATACAATTTGATTTTCGTTTAAAAAAGGCAATTGCTCTTTCACCAAATCGCAATAGCTATCGTTGGTAACAATAAAAATGTTTTCGCGCGGAATGCTTTGTTCAAATCGTCGGAAGGTTTGTTGTATCAGGGTTTCGCCGGTTCCTAGTATGTCGAGAAATTGTTTGGGATGCGAAGTGCGGCTCATGGGCCAAAAACGGGATCCAATGCCGCCTGCCATAATCACACAATAGTTATTGTTCATCTTCGGGAGTTTGGTTCGCTAATTGAGTGCAAAAATATTAAAATTATGTGTGAAAAAAAAATCATTTTTGTTTATTTGCCTGTGGTTCATTTCCGACAGGGATAACACGAACTATGGGACTGACATAATACCAGCGTCGGTTGCTTACGCAATAGCACTTGTAACGTGTTCGTATCTTTTTTCCTTTTTGAAACACAAATCCGTTGTGAATTCTAAATAAAGTGTCATCTGTAAGGTCTTCGAGTAAGAGGCCGGGCTCGGGTTCAGTATTGAATATATGCAATGTTTTGCTGAGTTCTTTTTCGGAAGTGGAGGAGGCAAAAACATTTCCCAGGATTATTTTGGTGAGTTGGAACTCAATTTCGGGAGGAAAAATTTTTGATTCAAGAAGTTTGAACAATAAGGATTTGTAAATTTCTTTCCATGGGTTGCCGTGAGGTTTTACGCAGGTTTTATATTTTTCGAAACAAAGTAAATGAGCATATTCGTGGGTGAAAGTGATTAGGAAAGCGTATTTGTTGAGATTGCGATTGATGCTAATCTTATGAAATTTTTGCTGAGACGTAGGCGGCCGATAATCGCCGAGCTTAGTGGCCCGAGCTTTAGATATGCGAATTTGAAGCGGGTAAACAGCAGCCCATTCCGAAATAATGTTTACAGCGGCTTCGGGAATGAAGGGTTTGACAACATCGTTAAATACGCGCATGAACTTTTTCGATGTTCATGGCATTTTTACCAAAGGTTGGGCAGTGCTCGTAACGACTTTTCTTGGTTTTACATGCCGAACAGCAAATGGTGAACAGGAGCAAAGATAATAAAATAAATTTTTTAAGCTTCATGGTTTTTCGAATTTGGGGTTTTGTGTGAACTTTTTTCCGAGAAAGTTGGGCAATCCTTGCATTTGTGCGATTTAAACGTTTTGCATGAGCTGGTGGCTACGATAAAAAAAATGAAGCAAATAAGATAAATCATACTCGACCGCCGCTGCATTTTCATTTTTTTTACAAATTTATTAAATTATCTAGAAATATGCTTGAATATTTTGTGATAAAAATTTCAAATTATTGTTTAAATTCGCAAAAAATCTGTTGCGCTTTGAAAAAAGTACTGTTTACCATCGGTCAATATGTTGATTTAATGCTTAAGGTTTTAAAAAAACCGGAGAAAGGTTCGGTTTTTCGCATTCAGGTGGGCAACGAAATAAATAATTTGGGAATTGATTCGCTGGGTATTGTAGCTATTATTTCGGTGTTTATGGGTATGGTTGTGGCGATTCAAACGGCGCATAACATCACCAGCGCTTGGATACCCAGCTACACGGTGGGTTTTACTACCCGCGAATCGATTATACTGGAGTTTTCGCCTACCATAATTTGTTTGATACTTGCAGGAAAAGTGGGCTCGCGAATTGCTTCGGAAATTGGCACCATGCGAGTTACCGAACAAATTGATGCCTTGGAAATTATGGGCGTGAATTCAGCCAACTATTTGATTTTACCTAAAATTGTGGCTGCCGTTCTTATTTTTCCAATATTGGTTATTATCAGCATGTTTTTAGGAATTTTTGGGGGCTGGCTTGCGGCCATGTGGATGCACGTGGTTACTACCACGGCCTATTACTCGGGAATTACATTGGATTTTATTCCCTACGAGATATTTTACTCTATGGTGAAAACAGTAGCTTTTTCGCTTATTATTACTTCGTGCGCAGGGTATTATGGTTATTTTACCAGTGGAGGCGCGCTGGAAGTAGGCCGCGCGAGCACCAAGGCGGTGGTGATGAGCAGTATTTTAATTATTCTTTTTAATTTAATTATCACGCAATTGATGCTAGGATGATTGAAACTCAAAACATATCGAAAAGCTTTGGAGATCATCTCATCATTCATGATATTAACATCGTGTTTGAACGCGGTATGACGAATTTGATTATCGGCCCCAGCGGGTCGGGAAAAACCGTGCTGATGAAATGCTTGGTGGGACTTTTAGAGGTCGATCAAGGGCAGATTTTGTACGACGAGCGCTCGTTTACAGATATGAACTTTTACGAAAGAAAATCGATACGCCAAGAGATTGGCATGATGTTTCAGGGGGGCGCGCTTTTTGATTCGATGACGGTCGAGGAAAATGTGATGTTTCCGCTCACCATGTTTACCAAACAAGCTTTGGAAGAAAAACGAGAAAGGGTAAATTTTTGTTTACACCGTGTAAATCTGGTTGATGTTAACAAATTGTACCCTGCCGAGCTGAGCGGTGGAATGAAGAAACGTGTGGCCATTGCACGAGCTATTTCGATGAATCCGCGCTACTTGTTTTGCGACGAACCCAACTCGGGATTGGACCCCAAAACATCGATTGTGATTGACAACCTGATTAGCGAAATTACAAAAGAATTTGGCATGACCACCATTATTAACACCCACGACATGAACTCGGTGATTGAAATTGGTAATAAAATTGCATTTATTTATAATGGAAAACTGTGGTGGGTGGGCGACAATACCGAAATATTGGATACGGACAACCAGGAACTGAATGATTTTGTGTATGCCACGGAACTAACACGGCGGTTGATGAAAAAAAAATAGTCCGATATGCCCCAGATAATTTTGATGCCACGTGCCCACGGGGTTTATGTTTAAATTGGGATTGCCTATGGAAAAAAAAGGTTTTTTAAAAAAATTGGAGTTGAAAATACTCAAGGCTATAGATTTGAAAGATGAGATAGTAAACGCGTATAACGTATCGGATGAGATAGATACATTAAAATCTAAAGTAAACTTATGTCATTATACACTGTACGATAGCTATGATTTAGCTTTATTTTGTCGTAAGCCCGAAAAGCTTTTCAACTATATTAATGAGGTGGCTGACAGTACCATACCATTACTAGCGGTTTTCAAAATTCTATTAAATCAGAACCTTGTGGATTTTAATTTAGCGCAACGCTATTTTATGGAATTGGTTGAAATACGCACTTTTTGTGTTGCATGGAATGGGGGGTTGAAAATTGCCACGGAGGATTACAGCGAACTGAGGAAATTTATACAAAAAAAACCGTAAACCCCGCGCGAAATGCATGTGCTCGACCTGTTCATACTCATTGCGATTACTATTTTTGTGTTCAGGGGATTTCGCAAGGGTTTGATTATTGAATTGGCCACCCTGGCCGCGCTGGTGCTGGGGGTGATGTTGGCCAAATATTTTTCGGACCTGCTGGCGCAATGGCTTGTGAACGAATGTGGCATGGATGCCGAAAACGCTCCTGTGGTGTCGTTTGTGGCTATTTTTGTGGTGGTGCTGATTTTGGTGCGGATATTGGCAAAGGCTATCGAAAAAGTTTTGGATATGACGGCGCTGGGCTTTTTTAATAAGATGGGAGGGGCTATTTTAGGCCTGGCCAAAGCGCTGCTGCTGTTGGCTTTTATTTTTTATATTTTGTTGCGATTTGATACCAACGAAACGTTGTTGACAGCCCGCGCCAAGGAAAAATCGGTGTTGTTTCGGCCTATTAGTCGGATAGCACCCGCGTTGATTCCAAAAATAAAGATGGAATACAAAAACTTGAAGAAAAACGATTCGATTCGGGAGACCGAACCGACCAAAAAAGCAATTGACAGAAATTTTTATAAAAAGAAATAAATGAATTACTTGTGGCGTTGGTGAAAATGATTAATGATGACTCCTGCCAAATGTATGCTTAGAATTATTGCCCACGAATAAACAAAAGTGACGTACCATTCGGTATTAAACGGCATCATAAAGTTTAATCCAAATAAAACAAAACAAATTAAGGCGCAGATTACCAAATGTTTTTCGAACGCAAGGCGATTCAAGTAGGTGTAGAGATGGTTTTGCGGCAGCTTCATTTTTTATCGCTTAGGGTATCGTCAATAAAGCGTTTTGCTTTGTCATAATCGGGATGGCGAATTAGATGATAGTAATTGCCATAGGGATCCATATGGCCAAAGTTTTTCCAATACGCATTTTTGGTCATGGAATCAATATGCAATGCGCCACGCTGAAATTGTATGATATTGAACATGTTTAATAGTACACACGCCAGAACCATTAAAATAAGAGGATATTTGAACCACGGTTTTAACTTCCACACGGCAGTGATGAATACACCCAAGCCCATGGCCAAAAGAGCATAAATATCGATGAGTGCTCGCAGTCCGTAACTGCCGCCATACCACCAACACCACCAGGAGAAAACTATCCAAAAATTGAGTGTGAGAAATAAAAATGCAGGCACAAAAAACGAAGGTAGTTTTTTAAAACTCAATAAAAATCCTATCAGAGAAAAGCCCATCAAAGGAGTATACAGTAGCCAACCTTTGCGATATCCAAACAAACCGAGCAAGAAGCGTGGATGTTGAAAATTAAAATGTTCGTCGAGGTAGGAGTAATAAAACCACTGACCTGTCATATTCTTCCAGTAAATAATTTGTGGTATCCAATATGCAATCAAGCAAATACATATAATAAGTATCGAGGAGTAATTTTTTAAGAACAACAGCATTCGGGGTTTAATATCGCGAAACGATTTTATATTGTAAAAGATGAAAAATAATATCATAAGGATATTGGTTGGCCGGATGATGACGAGGGCACCCATAAGCAATCCTGTGATAAGGGATTGGGTCCATCGGGGGTTTTCGTGCCATTGAATGGAATAATAAATGAACATACTGAACAAGGCAAAGGTGAACACATGCGACATGGGTCCTAAAAAGCTTGAATAGTAGAATAAATTGGTGGCAAAAACTATGAGTGACAAAACAAAAGCTGTGACAAAAGGAGTGAAGTAGCGTTGCAGTATTTTACGCAAATAATACAATCCCAGCATCAAATAAAACAAGGCACCTATAAGCAGGGCTACTTGATAGGGCATGGAGAAACCGCCGGCATCATAACCAAAACATAGGGCATATACATGCCCTACACAAAAGAACGGAAAATACATGTACGACATTCCCATGCTCATTTTCAGTATGTAATGCCCGGTGGGAGATATGCGCGGCCAAAAAGCAAATTTATGTGGTCCGAGATAGTTTTCGGCAAACTTTAAAGATACGTCATGATAAATAAATGTGGCAGGCAGGTAGCTGTAGTATTCCAACACATCGTTGTTGATGATACCATCCTTATCTTTCCAAGATGTGTATCTGAGCAGAACAATTACAACTGCGAAGAATATAAACAAGTTAGCAAGTCGCGGAAGGGTAAAAAATTTGATCATGCACAGGATTGTTTTCGCAAATGGGTATTTTTGCTTTGTTACTATTGTTGTTTTAGCACTATCATGCTCACGTTCAGATTATCGATAAAAAGTTTTGCTTTGTTGTTGTTCCACAGATATACTTTAAACTGCGCGTTGCTTTGGGTATTTTGGGGCATGGCAAAGGTGTAGTGCAGGGTGTTCCACGTGTTGGGAGTTAATTGATTGAGGCGAATAGGAAAACTGGTGTAGAGATAACTTTTGGAACCGGAAAAAACGGACGCTACCATATCTATACTGGTATTTTGGAGATTGGGAGCACCAAATAGGTCGACACACATCTCGAAACTGCTTTGTGGAGGGAGGTGGAGGTCGGCAAGCACGGTGTCCAGGCCGGGCGAAAACTCCATGGGTGGCGTTATCAAAAAACAGGAGTTGGTTTGGGCGCTGTCGGCAAAAACGTGGGTGTGCGAAAACGTGTTTACATAAATGGGTTTCTTAACGTAATAGTTCTCTTTTAACTGCAGCAGTTGGCTGTGATTATCGAGATGGTTGGTATCCACAGTGCGCTGAAAAACATACACTTCGTAGGGACGGCCGCCCAAAGCCACATAGTTGTCGTCGCCCAAAAACAAGGCGTTCAAAACAAAATAGGGATTGGCCAACAGGGTTTCCAAATCCAAACGGCCTTCGTTGGGGCCAAAATGCGAATCCCATATCAGCAAATCGCCTGGCTGGGTGTAGGCTGTGAGATTTTGCGCTGGGGGATAACTCTGAGCAACCAAATTGGTGTCGAAGGGGTCGCGCGAAAGTTTGAAAAACAAGTATGCGTTGATGGTATAAATTTTTTGTTGGTTGAGCTGGTTCTTTTGCAGCCACAGGGCGGTTTTATCCAACACCCGCTCTTCGGGTCCGTTGGGGAAGGGCAGGGGATAGGTGGCAAAGGGCTGATAAACAATATAGACTACCAAGGCCAAGCCAAGGCCAACAAAAAGCTTTTTGTAGCGCCCGATGGCGGGTGCCAAAAGGTTTAAGCCTTTGATACCCAAAACCGCAGCAAGGGGCAAGATGCCAGCCATAACCCGAACCAAGCCCAGGGAACCATTTAGTCCGCGCCACCATACATACGAATGTGCAGCAAAATAAAGGGCTGCTGGCAACATCACCACAAAAATCTCGGAAACGGGCAGGGGCTGTTGACGTTTCCGACTGAAAAAGGGTAGGGCGTAGGCCGCCAAACCAATTAGAACCAGTAGGGTGAGTACCGGCCCGAAAATTTCGCGATACGCGCCCACAAAATGCCAAAGGGAGCCTTTGCCATAAATATCTTGTGCGCCTTGATAGGGATTTTGTGTGAAAAACCACCAAAAATCGTGATTAACAAAGTAGCCTACCACGCCATAGGCCACAAAACCCGTGGCGAGCAAACCCAGGGCCAACCACTTGCGTTTGAAGGCGAAAGCCAAGGCAAACAAGGGCAAAATTGCAAAGCCTTCGGTGCGCGCAAAAGGCAAAAAAGAGATGATAATGGCTGCCACCGCATAGTTTTTTCGTAGGAAATAAAAGGCACCCGAAATGAGCACCAAACCAAACAGCGTTTCGGTTAAACCGCTAAAAACCAATATAAAATAAACGGGGGCGAAGCACAACAAAATAATGGACAGCCAAGCATAGCGCAAGCCCAGCATTTTGCAAACGCTGTAGGCCAAAAAAGCTGACAACAAACTAATTAAAATATTGAAAGCCTGCATGCCCGCGAAACCCGCCTGCGAAAAAACCGAACTCAACAGGGTGAAAAGTGGCTTGCCCCAATGGTTTAAAAACAAGGACGGATGCGCGAAAGCGTAGTGCGAAATGGCGTAGTGCAAATAGGTGTCGGCGCCGCCATACACCCCCGCTGAAAGATAGGCTAGCCCACAAAAAAACACCGCCAAAATTGTTAGCAACGCAAATATAATGAAGCGTTCACCCGAAAAAATATTTTTTACTGATGGTTTCATATTGTGAGCAGTGTTGGTTGGGTTATGCTAATATATATGGTGTGCGCACTAACAAAAATACGATTATTTGGCAATTTGAAGAAATTTTTTTTGAGGTGGATATTTTTTTTACACAATTAGTTGCACGACGAGAAAAATAGGGGGTGCTACATTAGTGTTTTTTTAAAGAAAAATACACTACCTTTGTGGAAAATATTCTACAATCGCGTTTCGCCACAAATTTTTGATAAAGTTATATAAAAAAAACAATTATGAAAAAATATTTCCTTTGTTTTTTGCTGATCGTAGCCGTGGGTGTGTTTGTTTCCTGCAAAAAAGTAAAAGTGGATGGCTGCATGGATGCTACCGCCTTGAATTACAATTCCACGGCCGATGTTGACGATAATTCGTGTATATACTATGCTTATGGCCAAAACTATGCCGGCGGGCTAGTGTTTTATATCGATGCATCAAAAAAACACGGGCTGGTGTGCGCTCCCATCGACCAAGGTGCAGGAGTTCAGTTTGCCTACCCCTATTCGCCAGTAGCCCACGCCATTGGAACCGAAATAGGCACCGGTCAAGCCAACACCGACAGTATTATTGCCGTGTTGGGCACCACCGGGGTTTATGCAGCTCAGTTGTGCGATGCATTGGTGTCGGGCGGCTACAGCGATTGGTATTTACCCGCTTTGCAAGAACTTTTGGCCATGAACACCAATTTGAAAATGAAAAACTTGGGAAATCTTTCAACTGGCAACTATTGGAGTTCGAGCGAAACCAACAACGACGAAGCTTGGGTAGTTTATTTTAGCGAGGCCAGTTCGTATTTGCCAATTCAAAAATCAAATTGGTGCTGTGTGCGTGCCATTCGTGCTTTTTAGCATGGTTTAGATCAATGCATTTGTTTGGGCGATTTTAACTTGCGCTGTCCAGTGCATGTGTGGCAAAAATAAACTTTAGCCCACCTCCTACCTCCTCAATTCTCAATCCTTCATTATCGCTGTCACCCCCGGTAGTTCTTGGCCTTCAATGTATTCGAGCATGGCGCCGCCGCCTGTGGAAACGTAACTAATTTGGTCGGCCAAGTTATACATGTTGATGGCAGCCACCGAATCGCCCCCGCCCACCAGCGAAAACGAACCACTAATAGTAGCGCTAGCCACCGCAATAGCAATAGCTTTGGTGCCCTGTTTAAAATTAGGTAATTCAAACACACCCATGGGGCCGTTCCATAATATTGTTTCCGATTTGTTTATAATTTCGGCAAAGCGGCGGCAGGTTTTTTTTCCAATATCCAAGCCCATCCAGTCGCCCTCAATGGCATCTGCCTGACTTTCTTTAAAGTTCGCTTCGTCCGAAAACCCGTCAGCAATAAGCGCGTCGGTCGGAATATACAAATTTACCCCTTTCAGCATCATTTCCTGCACCATATCTTTCACATCCTGAATGCGGTCGTTCTCCACCAGTGATCCACCCACTTCGCCCCCAAACGCTTTAATAAACGTGAACGCCATACCGCCGCCAATAATGAGGTTATCCACCTTGCTAATCAAATTCTTAATAATAGAAATTTTGCTCGAAACTTTGGCCCCACCAACAATAGCTGTGAAGGGCGGTTTGGCGTCGTGCAAAATGCGGTTCAAGTTGCGCAATTCGCTTGCCAGCAAAAGTCCAAAATACTTATTTCCCGGAAAAAATTCAGCAATTGTGGCTGTAGAAGCATGTTTACGATGCGCTGTGGCAAACGCGTCGTTAATATAAATATCGCCAAGCGAAGCCAGTTGTTTTGCAAACTTTTTATCGCCTTTTTCCTCTTCGGGATAAAAGCGCAGGTTTTCCAACAGCACCACATCGCCCGGTTTCAGGGCAGCGCACACCTCAAAGGTTTTTGGGCCAAACAAATCGCGTGTAAAAATGATGTTACGGTTTAGCAACTTTGATAATCGCGGCACAATCGGTGTCAAGCTGTAATCCTGTTCATAACCTCCTTTGGGTCGGCCCAAATGCGACATCAATATCACGGCAGCCCCATCGTTCAGCACTTTTTGTATGGTCGGAATCGATTCGCGTATGCGCGTGTCGTCGGTTATTTGTCGGTTGTGGTCCAAGGGAACGTTGAAATCCACCCGAATCAAAACTTTCTTGTTATGAAAATCAACATGATCAATAGTTCGCACGTTTTCGTTTTGTTTTGCCATAGCAACTGGGTTTAAATTTGCAGTAAAATTATAAAAATGTAGTTAATAACACAAATAAAATTATTAAATATTTTAAAAACTTCCACACAGCCTATTCATTAAAAACCTTTTCCGAAAAATCGCCTAAAAAAATTTTTTTTATAAAAAAAGTACTAAAACGGTTTAGTTTTTTTATATTTGAAAAAAATTTTGCATATGAGTAGTACCGTAACATTGGGTGATTTGGCCTTGACACTGGGCGTTTCGAAAACCTTGATATCATTAGTTTTAAACAACAAGGGCACAACCTACGGCATCAGTCAAGCTACCCAAAAAAAAGTTTTTAAACTGGCCAAAAAGTTGAACTATCAACCAAATTTGGTGGCGCGTGGCTTGCGCGAAGGCAAAACCAACACCGTGGGTTTGGTTGTTTCCGACATTGCCAACCCATTTTACTCTAAAATGGCGCGCCACATCGAAGATTTTCTCAGTGCCAAGGATTACCATTTGGTGATTTGCTCCACAGACGAAGAACCCGAGCGCGAACACAAAATCATCAAACTCATGCGCGAAAAACAGTTCGATGGCATTATTGTTTCTACCTCCCAACGCAAAACCGGCGATTTCAAACAACTCATGCGCGAAAAATACCCCTTTGTGCTCATCGACCGCAAGATAAAAAGCATAAAAACCAATTTCATAGGCATCAATAATTTTCAGGCCACCTATCAAGCCGTAAAATATTTAATTGGCGAAGGTTACAGTCAAATAGCGGCCATGGCCGTGTCACCCGTTTATGTGTCGTCCATCAAAGAGCGCATCAAAGGCTATCGTCATGCCATGGCCGATTCGGGCTTTGATCTCACCCAACAACGCCTGGTCGAAATCCCTTTCGATAAGGTGAAAACCGCTGTAAAAACCGAAATTCAAAAGCTCATCCAATCACCCCACCCGGTGAACGCCCTGTTTGCTATCAACAACAATATAGCCGTGGCTTGTTTAGAGGCTTTCCGCGAACTCCAAATCGCCCTGCCCAAAGATATAGCCTTCATCGCCTTCGACGATATTGATGCCTTTCGCCTCACCACACCCACCGTAACAGCCATCGACCAACCCTTGGAAGAAATTTGCCAACATGCCGTCGACATTTTGCTTAACGAAATAGCAAGACCTAGGCGTGCAAAAAAAGAAATCATACTTTCGCCCAGTTTAATCATTCGTCAGTCGGTTAAAAAGCTTTAATAAACTATGGAAACAAAAACCAACGCCCGCTACACCTATCCGCTAATCACACTCACCACCCTGTTTTTTATGTGGGGGTTTATTACCGTGTTAAATGATATTTTAATTCCCTATTTAAAAGGCGTGTTCGAGCTCACTCATTTTCAGGCCAATTTGGTGCAGTTTGCCTTTTTCGGTGCCTATTTCATTGGCTCGCTCCTCTATTTTATTTTGTCGCTAACCCTGGGCGACCCCATCAACAAAATTGGATACAAAAATGGCATCCTCATCGGCCTGTTCATCTCGGCCATCGCGTGTTTTCTGTTCTATCCGGCTGCCAACACCTTTCATTCCTTTGGGGTGTTTTTGGCAGCCTTGTTTTTGCTGGGCCTGGGTTTCACCTTGCTTCAAATTGCCGCCAATCCCTATGTGGCCATTTTGGGTTCGCCCGAAACGGCCTCCAGCCGCCTGAATTTGTCGCAGGCATTCAATTCGTTGGGCACTACTATTGCACCGGTTTTGGGAGGTTTTCTTATTTTCGAATACTTCGCCTCCAAAAACGATGTGGGCGCACAATCCGTAAAAATTCCCTATCTGATAATAGGTAGCGTGCTGATTTTGCTCATGATATTTATTTGGTTTTCCAAATTGCCCGTGTTTAAATCCACCGAACAAATCGAAAAAAAGGCCGGTGCCCTGCTGCACCCCAACTTGGTGTACGGCATGTTTGCCATTTTTTTTTATGTTGGAGCCGAAGTGGCCATTGGAAGCAACCTGGTTTCCTTCCTCAAGTTGCCGCAAATTGTAGGCTTCACCGATTCCGAAGCCAGCAACTATTTGGCCTATTATTGGGGCGGGGCCATGATTGGTCGTTTTCTGGGTGCAATTTCCCTTAGCGGTATAAAAAAGACCACCAAGTATTTGCTTATGCTTTTGATGGCCGTGCTCACATTTTTATTAATATTTTTTATCACATGGTACATGAAAGGCCTAACTTTTGATAAGGTGTGGTATTATTTACTATTTATCGTGGTCAATTACTTCATGTTTATGTTGGGTCGCTCGGTCGCTTCGCGCACCCTGGCCTATTTTGCTGTCATCGCCTTTTTGTTGCTTCTCACCGCTTTGTTCACCCAAGGTATAGTGGCCATGTGGTGTATTTTAGCCATCGGATTGTTCAACAGCATCATGTGGTCAAATATTTTCACCTTAGCCATAGCCGGGTTGGGGCGATACACCTCGCAGGGCTCTTCACTTTTGGTAATGATGATTTTGGGCGGTGCCTTGTTGCCCCCCATTCAGGGCATGTTTGCCGACAAGTTTGGCGTGCAGGCTGCTTTTGCCGTGCCCTTGCTTTCCTATGTTTACCTCGTTTTTTATGGATTAAAAGGATACAAACTCAAACCCGAACTTAAAAAATAATTTGATGAAAGAATATGTTGTAGGAATTGATATTGGCGGAACCAATACCGTTTTCGGATTTGTTGATAACCTTGGAAATTGCATTCACAAGGCTTCGTTTTCCACCCAACAATACCCCGACCCGCTTCTGTTTGTCGCCAAACTGTCGGAACAAATTCAAAACAGTATACAGGCTTTACCCAACGCTCATGTCAAAGGCATAGGCATTGGTGCGCCCAACGGCAACTTTTACAAAGGTACCATAGAGTTTGCGCCCAATTTAAAGTGGAAAGGGGTGGTGCATTTGGCGCAGTTGTTCCAAACACATTTTGCTATGCCGGTGCTCCTCACCAACGATGCCAATGCAGCCGCCATAGGCGAAATGATGTATGGCAACGCCAAAGGTATGAAAGATTTTATTCTCATCACCTTGGGCACCGGTGTGGGAAGTGGCATTGTGTCCAATGGCAACATGATGTATGGCCACGATGGTTTTGCGGGCGAAATAGGCCATGTCATTGTGTTTCCCGAAGGCCGCAAGTGTGGCTGTGGCCGTCGTGGATGTCTGGAGGCCTATTGTTCGGCCAAAGGCATTATTAAAACCTATGTGGCTTTGCTCAACAGCCCTGATCCCTACTACGAAGACTCCCATCCTGAAATTACGCCACAAACTATTTTCGAATTGGCTTCAAAAGGCGATCACGTGGCCCTGGATACCTTCGAATATACTGGCCGAATCCTCGGACAAGCCTTGGCCAACAGTGTGGCCTACACCAGCCCCGAAGCCATATTTTTGTTTGGCGGCATTGCCAATGCAGGCCCTTTGTTGTTCAATCCCATCCGCAAAAGCCTTGAAGAAAACCTTTTGAATATTTACAAACACAAAATTAAGATATTGCCCTCAGGAATTAAGGAAAATGACGCGGCAATATTGGGCGCGGCTTCTTTGATTTGGAATAGCATAGCAAAAAATTAATGTCCTATCATTTTATAGCAAATCATGCAATCGAAACCCTAAAACTATGAAAAAATATACTGTCCTATGGTTTATCATCATCATAACAATGATATCACACACAGCAAAAAGTCAGTCGAAAGACCTAGCCATCTTACCTCAACCCTTTGAATTAACGCCACAAAAAGGGGTATTTAAAATCACCGAAAAAACAATTATTGTGGTGAATAACCAGCAAACTTCCGGCCACGATGCCGAAATATTCAATCAATACCTATCACAATATTATGGTATGTCATTGCAGGTGTCACAGAATAGACAAACCAAAGGCAAAGTCATCAAGTTGATTGATAATCCCGGCCTGCTACTGCCCGACGATGCGTATCGCTTGCACATCACCCCCGATTCCATCCGCATCGAAGGCAAAGGTTCCGGAGTGTTTTATGCCTTGCAAACCTTGCGGCAACTTCTGCCCGATGTAAAATCCGAAACCTTGGATATTCCCTGTGCCAGCATCTACGATTATCCGCAGTTTCAGTGGCGCGGCATGCATTTGGATGTATGTCGGCACTTTTTCACTCCCATCGAAGTAAAAAAATACATCGACTTAATTGCCTTTTACAAAATGAATGTTTTTCATTGGCATCTAACCGACGATCAGGGCTGGCGTATCATGATTGATAAATATCCCAAGCTCACCAGCGTAGGTGGCTATCGCAACGGAACCCTCATCGGGCACTACCAAACCAACCCGCAAACGTTCGACAGCATTCACTATGGCGGGTATTATACCAAAGAGGATATTCGCGATATTGTAAAATATGCCTCCGACCGACATGTGCTGGTGGTGCCCGAAATAGAAATGCCCGGACACGCCTTGGCTGCATTGGCAGCCTATCCGCAGCTATCGTGCACCGGAGGCCAATTTCAAGTTTCCAAGCTGTGGGGTGTTTTTGATGATGTGTATTGCACCAAAGATAGCACAATCAACTTTCTCAAAGATGTTTTGGCCGAGGTTATGGATTTGTTTCCCGGAAAATATATACATATAGGCGGCGATGAATGCCCAAAAACACGTTGGAAAGTCTGCCCGCGTTGTCAGGCCGTGATGCAGCGCGAAGGACTGAAAGACGAAAACGAACTGCAAAGCTATGTGGTGCGCACCATCGAAAAATTTGTGAATTCAAAAGGTAAAACCATCATCGGCTGGGACGAAATCCTGGATGGCGGTCTGGCGCCCAACGCGGTGGTTATGTCGTGGCGTGGCAACCAAGGCGGTGTGGCGGCGGCCAAGCTCAACCACAACGTGGTTATGTGTCCCGGTCAGTATTGTTATTTCGACCATTATCAAGGCAACCCCTCCACCGAACCACTTGCTATTGGCGGCAACACCACATTAGAAAAAGTGTATTCCTTCAACCCCATCCCACAAGAGCTAACCCCCGAGCAAAAGCATTATATACTCGGCGCTCAGGGCAATGTTTGGACCGAATACATTCCCGATTATAAAAAAGTGGAATACATGGCAATGCCACGCATGATAGCCTTAAGCGAAGTATTGTGGATTCCCTCCGATAAGAAAAATTACACCGATTTCCTCTCGCGATTAAAAAAACACATGACACTCCTCGATATGATGGGTGTTAATTATTCTAAAACGCAATAAATTATGTGGTGCAAAAAAAACATCCTGCTGCTATTCGGATTCTTTTTTTGTATTGGTTCGCAAACGTTTTCGCAGGTTAACGACACACTTTTTTTGGACAAAAACTGGAGCTTTACCGAATCTGGAACTTCTAATTGGTTTTCTGCAACTGTTCCAGGCACAATTCACACCGATTTACTTGCCAACAAAATAATCCCCGATCCGTATTTCGGCTGCAACGAAATATCTTTGCTATGGATTGAAACCATTAACTGGGAATACAAATGCAACTTCTTTGTGGATGAAAAAACGCTAAACAATCAGCATATAGATTTGGTTGCCGAAGGTTTGGACACCTATGCCACGGTGTATGTAAATAATCAGTTGGTGATTTCGGCCGATAATATGTTTCGAGAATGGACTGCCGATTGTAAGAAATATTTGAAGGTTGGCAACAACCAAGTGCGTATAATTTTCGAATCGGCCGTTGCTAAAGGAAAAGAGCAAGCCAAGAAACTGCCCTACACCCTTCCCGGCGATGAAAAAGTGTTTGTACGAAAAGCACAGTATCACTTTGGCTGGGATTGGGGTCCGCGCTTGGTTACCTGTGGCATCTACAAACCCATATTTCTTCAAATCCGAAATGATTGTGCTTTGGAGGAGGTGCAGTTCATTCAACGCGCTTTAAACAAGAACGAAGCGTGGCTGGCGTTTCATTCCAAAATAATTGTGGATACGCCGCAAGCGTTTGTCATTAAAATCTCCGACACAAAAACCGGAAATGTTTACGCAACACAACACTTCAACCCGGGCAACGACACCTGCGATGCACGCCTTGATTTCGTCATAAAAAACCCCGTGTATTGGTGGACACACGACCTCGGAGAACCCTATCTGTATCATTTTACCGTGCAAGTGTTGTTGAACAATACCTGTGTCGAACAACGCAATTTGAACGTGGGTTTACGTACCATTGAAGTGGTAAATGAAAAAGATCAATACGGCGAATCATTTTATTTCAAACTGAATGGTGTTGCAGTGTTTATGAAAGGTGCTAACTACATTCCACAAGACAATTTTTTGCCACGCGTTACCCGCAAAAACTACGAAGATTTGATTAACATCGCCGTAAACAATAATATGAATATGCTGCGGGTTTGGGGAGGCGGAGTTTACGAAAACGACCTCTTTTATGATCTTTGCGACGAAAAAGGCGTATTGGTTTGGCAAGATTTTATGTTTGCCTGTGCCATGTATCCCGCCGATTCCGCATTTCTGAACAATGTCAAAATAGAAGCGATTCAGCAGGTTACCCGATTGCGAAATCATCCCTGCCTGGCCTTGTGGTGCGGCAACAACGAAATTGACGAAGGATGGAACAATTGGGGATGGCAGAAACAATATAACTATAGCTTAGCCGATAGTACCAAAATATGGGCCGATTATGTGGCTCTTTTTAAAAAAACCTTACCCGATGTCATTCAGGCCCACGATTCAAATCGGTTTTATTGGCAATCCTCTCCACAGTATGGTTGGGGCAGAGAAAAATCATACAGCAACGGCGATTCGCACTATTGGGGCGTGTGGTGGGGCATGCAACCATTCGAAATTTATGTAAATAAAACCGGTAGGTTTGTCAGCGAGTATGGCTTTCAGGGTTTTCCAGAAAAAAGCACACTGGAAAAGATTTCGAATACTTCCGATCGGTTTTTATTTTCCGACGTGCTTAAATGCCATCAAAAACATCCCACCGGTTTCCAAACGCTTAAAAACTACATGCTTCGTGAGTATAATGAGCCAACTTCACTCGATGATTACATATACATAAGCCAATTATTGCAAGCCTACGGTATGAAAACAGCCATTGAAGCACATCGAAATGCTAAACCGCGTTGCATGGGCACATTATATTGGCAGTTTAACGACTGCTGGCCAGTGGTTTCCTGGTCGGGAACAGATTATTATCACAACCCAAAAGCATTTCAATATTTTGTGAAAAAAGCTTATAATGACATCTTGGTAACGGTTAATAAAAGCGATAAGACTATTAACGTTCAAGTAATTTCCGATAAATTAAACGCTCTTACTGCACAACTGGATTTAAAGCTACTTGATTTTGATGGCAAAACATACTGGCAGCAGCAAAAAGAAATTAATATACCTGCAAATAGCAGCCAAATAATTGAAAATATCGATAAATCAATTTTACCTGCCGATTCATTGTTGCAGAGCTCCTTGGTGTTTGTTGCCCGTGTTGTCGATAACAAAAGGGTGATTACCGAAAACTTTTTCTATTTCAAAAAACCCAAGGACCTCGTTTTAACAAATCCGGGCATAACGTTTACCATCGAAAGCATTTCCGGTGGTTTTGCGATAAACATACAAACAAAAAAGTTGGCGAAGAACGTTTTTATCTATTTCGAAAATCACCAAGGAACCGATGTCGTTCTTTCCGACAATTTTTTCGACCTTTTGCCAGGCACAAGCACCCGCATCCTTGCAAAAACCAATCTACCCACCGATGAACTTATAAAAAACTTGAAGGTCACTTCACTGTTTGATATCATTAAATAAACTTCCTTATGAAAAAACATTTCATGCTTCTTTCAGCTTTTATAATTCTTTCAGCCTCTTTATTGCATGCGCAACAAAAAGATTACACGGCGTATGTAAATCCATTTATTGGAACCGGAGGACATGGCCACACCTATCCGGGCGCAACGCAACCATTCGGCATGGTGCAACTGAGTCCCGATACGCGCCTCACAGGATGGGATGGTTGCTCAGCATATCATTATTCCGATACTATTATCTTTGGTTTTTCGCATACCCACCTCAACGGCACCGGTTGTTCCGATTATGGCGACATTTTGCTGATGCCAACCACAGGCAACATCGATTTGAAAAACTATGCCTTTGCCTCAGCATTTTCGCATAAGAATGAGAAAGCATCGCCTGGATATTACGCGGTTAAACTGGATAAAAACAACATTAATGTTGAACTAACCACCACCAAAAGAGCTGGGCTGCATAAATATACCTATGCCGGCAATGGGCAAAATAATATCATTCTCGATTTGGAACACCGCGACATGGTAATCGATTCCTATGTTGAGTTTGTTAGCAACACCCACATACGAGGCATGCGTCGCTCAAAAGCTTGGGCCGAAAATCAGGTGGTTTATTTTGACATACAGTTTTCGAAACCCTTTACAAAATATGGTCTGTGCGAACTCGACTCCTTGGGAAACATTTTGAAAACAAACAAAAACAACGCAAATGGCAAACGGGTAAAAGCATTTTTCACTTTCGAAGGGCAGCAGGAAGTTTTGGTAAAGATTGGATTAAGTGCCACTGGAGTGGAAGGCGCTGCTTCCAATGTAAATGCCGAAATCAAAGGTTGGGATTTTGATGTAATTCACAAGAATGCGAAACAGGAATGGAACCAAGAACTTGGCAAGATAGAAGTGTCGGGTGGAAGTAATAACGATAGAGTGAATTTCTACACAGCCATGTATCATTGCATGATTAACCCTAACGTTTATTCCGACGTGGATGGCACCTATCGCGGTCGCGATATGCAAATTCACAATGCAAAAGGCTTTGATTATTATACTGTTTTTTCGTTGTGGGATACTTTTCGGGCCGAGCATCCGCTGCTAAGCATTATTGATAGGAAACGAACCAACGATTTTGTGAACACCTTCCTTCAGCAATATGTACAGGGCGGACTGTTACCTGTTTGGGAACTTTCATCCAACGAAACCAATTGCATGATCGGTTATCATGCAGTTCCTGTTATGTACGATGCGTTTTGCAAAGGCATTAAAAACTACGATGCAACTTTAGCTTTGAAAGCCATGAAGGCGAGTGCGGAAAACAACGATTTTGGTTTAAGTTTTCTGAGAAAATACGGGTATGTGCCCGGCGATAAAGAGCATGAATCGGTGTCGAAAACGCTTGAATATTCATACGATGATTGGTGCATTGCCATGTTGGCAAAAGATTGCGGAAACGATGCCGATTACAAAAACTATATTACCCGGTCACAGTTTTATAAAAACATTTACGATCCGCAAACAGGTTTCATGCGCCCCAAAATGAACGGTGCATGGCAAACCCCCTTCGACCCGACAGAAGTAACTTTCAGTTATACCGAAGCAAATGCTTGGCAATATAGCTTTTTTGTTCCTCAGGATATCAGCGGTTTGATAGAACTTTATGCCGGTAAAACAGGGCTGGCAAAAAAACTCGACGAACTTTTCAATACAAAACAATTCTTATCAGGTCGGGAGCAGGCCGATATAACCGGGCTCATCGGACAATATGCCCACGGCAACGAACCCAGCCACCATATGGCCTATTTGTATAATTATGTGAACCAACCCTACAAAACGCAAGAGCTTGTTCATCGAATTCTCACTACATTGTATAAAAATGCTACCGACGGTTTGTGTGGCAACGAAGATTGCGGACAAATGTCGGCTTGGTATGTGTTAAGTGCTTTGGGCATGTATCAGGTTTGCCCCGGGAATCCTCAATTTGCCATAGGTTCTCCTTTGTTCGCTGAGGCGAAAATACATCTCGAGAACGGAAACACTTTCACCATCAAAGCCAAGAACCTTTCCGAAAAAAACTTTTACATTCAATCGGCAACACGCAACGACAGCGCGTATACAAAATGCTATCTCAACTATGCAAGCCTGATGAAAGGGGGCGTTCTCGAATTTACAATGGGTTCGGCTCCCAACACCAACTGGGGCACTGCCGATATCGATATTCCTGTTTCAGCCATCACCAACAATTTGCTGTTGCCGATTCCTTATGCCACACAAAACGCAAAAACCTTTACCGATTCAATTGGTATTGAATTGAAAACCATAACCCCTGCAACCGAAATTTATTACACCACCGATGGCAGCCAACCCGACAAAACCAAACCGAAGTATACCCACCCTTTACTCTTTAAAACAACCACACATTTGAAGGCTATTGCCTACAATTTGGCGCTGAACTACAGTTATGTGATGGAAGCGCATTACTATAAAATCAATCAGAATTTAAAGATTACCTTGCTTGCTAAATACAGCTCGCAATACACGGGCGGTGGCGACAACGCACTGATTGATATGATTCGCGGTGGCAACAACTTTCGTCTTGGCGAATGGCAGGGCTACGACAGCGTTGATTTTGAAGCGATCATCGATTTGGGTTCTGTTCAAAAAGTGCACAAGCTGTCTGCAGGTTTTCTGCAGGACATAGGTTCATGGATTTGGATGCCGCGCTTGGTTGATTACGAAACTTCGGTGGATGGCAAAAATTTTGTACCTGCCGCAACGGTTAAAAACACCGTTTCCGAAACCGATACCCAATCAACCATCAAAGATTTTGAAGCCAAGGTGGCGGTGGATGCTCGCTACATCAAAGTCAAAGCAAAAAACTTCGGCACCATTCCCTCGTGGCATCTTGGCGCGGGTTATCCTTCCTGGATTTTTGTCGATGAGATTATAATTGAATAACCCCATTTGCTATCGTTCTATTCACTATAGTACCGGAAATGCCTTTTAATTTTCATTGATTTTAAACAGGTATTCAAATTCCTAAATAAGGATTACTTTTGCAGTATGATTCAGGATTCTAAGCCTCGAAGTTTAGTAAAAGGCATTAGTTGGCGCATAATCGGCACAATCGATACGTTTGTGATTGCATATTTCTTTTTCCACAAAACTTCCATTGCATTGCCTATTGCAATTACCGAAGTGTTTACTAAAATACTTTTATATTTTTTTCACGAGCGCTTGTGGAACAAAATCCGTTTCCTGCGCGAAAACGATAAACTTTCAAACATTCGCAGTTTGCTGAAAGGTGTGAGTTGGCGGTTTTTTGGTTCTGTCGATACCATCCTCATCAGTTTTTTGTTTTCGGGCAACCCGCTCAGCTCCTTAAAAGTTGGACTATCGGAAGTGGTTACAAAAGTGCTTCTTTTTTATTTGCATGAACGTGCCTGGCGAAAATTTATCAAATGGGGTCGTATTCGCCAAACTGCTCCGGTGAAAGTGGAAGCAAGTTAATTTCAAAAAATAGTTTCTAATATTTTTTATGGCTCTGAATTTGCTCCTACGCCTATTCGTGTGCTTGTTATAGCGTGCCTACAAAATTTTTCCTCGCTTAATTCGTTCACTATTTGTATTTTTGTTTTATAAAATTGAATAATGCAAACATCCTCCTCCCGCCTACTTCACCTGGGGCTGCTTCTCGCACTCCTTAGTTCGGTTTTTTTTGCAAATCCTTTGTTTGCGCAACGCAAAAAAGGCCACGAAAAAGACTCGTTGAATCAAAACACGGTCGATTATTTTAAAGAAAACTATTTGCGTGCCGAAGATTGGGTGTATAAACCCAACATCAAAACTGTGCTGTTCTATCGCGATGGGTTTGTGCTCACTTCGCCCATCATCAATAGGAACGAAGACATAAAACTTATTCTGAAATTCGACGACCTGGATGGCGATTTCAAGCGCATGCGATACACTTTTATTCATTGCGATGCCAATTGGAAACCTTCGGATTTGCAGCCCAACGAATATCTGACCGGGTTTTATGAAGACGACATTACCGACTATAAATTTTCGAACAACACCCTGCAACACTATACCCATTACACACTCACCCTGCCAACCGACCGCATGATACCCACTCTTTCGGGAAATTATTTGTTGAAGGTATACATGGAAGACGAACCCGATAACCTTATTCTTACCCGCCGATTTATGATTGTGGAGCAAAAAGTAGGCATCACGGCCACGGTGAAACAAGCTTCGATGGTTGAATATCGCAACTACAAGCAGGAAGTGGATTTTTCTATCGATAAAACAGGTTATACCATCAACAATCCCTATCAGGATTTGAAAGTTGTTGTGCAACAAAATGGCCGTTGGGACAATGCCATTCTCAATCTGAAACCCCTTTTTATCAATGGCGACAAACTCGATTACAATTATCAGGAAGAAAACGTGTTTAGCGGAGGCAACATTTTCCGATGGTTCGATATTAAAGCCCTCACGTTTTATTCTGAATTCATAAAAAAAATTGCAAGAGACTCGGCTGGCTACGAAGTTTATTTGAAAGATGAAGACCGCAAAACTTTCAAAGTATTTATTTCGCAAAAAGATATCAAAGGTCGCATGTTTATCAAATCCGAAGATCATGTTACCGATTCCGATATCGAATCGGAATATGTGCACGTGCATTTCTTTTTAAAATACCCTGCCCCATTAACCGGCGGTGGCATTTATGTGGTGGGCGCGCTCACCGATTGGAACTATCCTGCCGAGGCAAAAATGGTTTACAATTACGACAAACGGGGCTATGAGGCCAATTTGTATTTGAAACAAGGCTACTATAATTATCAATACATCTACCTCGAAAACTTGGGCAAGCCCGGCGACGAAACCCTGGTGGAAGGTATGCATTACGAAACCGACAACGAATACACCATTTATGTTTACAACCGCGAACAAGGCAAAATGTACGATGTGTTGGTGGGGGTGAAGCAGTTTAATACGTTTTCGAAATAAATACATACAATTAGTTTTAGTAAAGCAAAGCCGATGATACCTTTCAACAAACCATATTCAGGGGGCACCGAAACCAGGTACATACGCCAGGCGCTGCGCACAGGTAAAATATCGGGCAACGGGCTGTTTACCCAACAATGCCAAACCTATTTTGAACAGCGCTATCAATTTGGCAAATGTTTGCTCACCACCTCCTGCACCGATGCCCTCGAAATGGCGGCCATGCTACTGGATATAAAACCCGGCGACGAGGTTATTATGCCGTCGTTCACCTTTGTTTCCACTGCCTTGGCTTTTGTGCGACAAGGTGCCACCATCGTTTTTGCCGATAGCCGTGCCGACCATCCCGGCATGGATGAAACTCGGCTGCAGCAACTAATCACCCCCCAAACCAAAGCCATTGTGGTGGTGCACTATGCCGGCGTGGCTTGCGATATGGACAAAATAATGCGCTTGGCACACGAACACCACTTGTTTGTGGTTGAAGATGCTGCATTGGCCATCAATGCCTTTTACAATGGCAAAGCTCTGGGCAGCATAGGTCATTTGGCGTGTTTTTCTTTTCACGATACCAAAAATATTCATTGTGGCGAAGGCGGCATGTTGGTGATAAACGATGCCCGTTACCAGAAACGTGCCGAAATATTGTGGGAAAAAGGAACCAACCGTGCCGAATTTTATCGGGGCGAAACCAACAAATACAACTGGGTGGACACTGGCTCCTCCTTTCTGCCTTCCGAAATAAACGCTGCCTTTTTGTGGGCACAAATTCATAGACTCGACAAAATTCAACACAAGCGTAACAAAATTTGGCGAACCTATTACGATGCGCTCATGCCTTGGGCTCAAAAATTAAACTTGCAACTGCCTCAGGTGCCCACGTATGCCGCGCACAATGCCCACCTGTTTTATTTGGTTTGCAACAGCCCACAACAGCGCACCCACCTAATTCAACACTTGAAAGACAACGGAATTTTATCGGTTTTTCACTATCAAAGTCTCCACCGCAGCCCCTATTACCAACCACACTACTCCGGCCCCGAACTCCTCCAAGCCAACCGCTATTCCGATTGCTTGCTTCGCTTGCCCATGTTTTATACCCTAGGTTCGCGCCACATCAAACACATTGTAAAGGTGGGTAAAAGTTTTTAAAGCAAAAAGGTGAAAGGTGGGGGTTAGGATGTAATTGTTCTATTGTTCCATTGTTTCAGAGTCGAGCGCGTAGCGGTCGAATATTTATAGCAGATTTGGAACAGAAAACATATACCACCCCGTTGGGGGGTGGGACAAGCGTGTGCTATTTTTTTTATGCATATTGAACACCGATTAACGATTTTTGATTTCAGATGTTGGGCAACTGGCTTGGGGGGGGGTAGCCGCTACTTTCATTTCAAATAACAAGGGTTTGCGTGTTAACATTTCGCACTTCTGAAATAAAATTCTAATTTATATAGTTTTTAAATAATTACGACAAATCTAGGCTCCGTAGTAGTTCCGAAGATGTTAAAAATAATATTTTTCTTTTTTTTATGTAACGGCTTAAATCGCTAAATACTATACTAAAAAACAGTTAACAAAAGGGCAAAAGAAACAATAGAACAATAGAACCATTAAAACAATTGCATCCCACCCTTTGCCGATTTTGGATTGTCGAAGTCCTAATCCACGCCTCAAATTAAAATTCCCCCAAATTCCACAAAAACCACTACCTTTATCCTTTCAAAACAATTATGTTGATAACCATACTCGGTCCCACCGCTTGCGGCAAAACCCAACTGGCAGTTGCCCTGGCACACCAAATACACGGCGAAATCATCAGTGCCGATTCCCGTCAGGTATATCGTCGCATGAGCATAGGCACCGGCAAAGACCTCATGGACTTTCACATTCAAGGTACTCACATTCCCTACCATCTCATTGATATTGCCAATCCCGGTGACGAGTACAACTTGTTTCGCTTCACCAACGATTTCAAAAACGCCTATCGCGATATCACCTCTCGCCAACTCACACCCATTTTGTGTGGCGGCACAGGTATGTATATCGAAGCCGTGTTGCGCAATTTTGCCGTGCCCGATGTAGCGCAAAACCATGAATTCCGCAAAACCCTCGAAAACCGCACCGACGATGAACTCAAAGCCATGCTTTTGCAACATAAAACCTTGCACAACGAAACCGATACCGAAAACCGTCGCCGCTTGATACGCGCACTCGAAATTGCTCATTTTTCTGCCGAAAAAACCATTGCATCCCAACCCCTTTTACAATCACCACACATCATCTTCGGCATTCAGTTGCCTCGCGCCGAAGTGCGCAACAGCATCACCCTTCGCCTGCAAACACGCCTCAAACAAGGCATGATTGACGAAGTGCGCGAACTGCTCGATTCGGGCGTGAGTCCCAGTCGTTTAATTCGCTATGGGTTAGAGTACAAGTATATTACGGAATATTTGCTCAACCAATATTCTTTCGACGAAATGGTTCGTTTGCTCAACATCGCCATACATCAGTTTTCCAAACGCCAAATGACTTGGTTTCGTGGCATGCAACGTCGCGGTTTAACCATTCATTGGCTCGATGGGCTCTTGCCGATGAACGAAAAACTGAATTGCATCCAAACAATGCTATCCACCGCACACAACTCCAAATAAAACCGTAGTTTTGCACTTTCAAAAATTAGTTTAAATCAGCATGTTCCGAAAATCCTTTCCCATCCATTACCACGAGCCATTGTTTCGTCCTCCGGCAGAAGCCGATTCTCTGATATTTCAGATCACTTACAGATGTGCCTGGAACCGCTGCGCTTTTTGCGAAATGTACTCCACCAAAAACTTTTCTGTACGCAACGAGGAAGAAATATTCAGAGAAATTGAAAGCGCTGCATCTATGTTTCCCGATACCCGCAGGATATTTCTGGCAGATGGAAACCCCATGGTTCTCTCGGCCAACAAACTTATGAGAATATTGCTTGCTATAAAAAAGTCCTTCCCCAAAGCCAACCGTATCTCAACCTATGCATTGCCGGGAGATATCCGCTCCAAAACGCACGAAGAAATGCTTATATTGAAAAACGCCGGTTTAAAAACCCTTTATGTTGGCATAGAGTCAGGCGATGATGAAGTGCTAAAGCTGAACCATAAAAGCGAAACTTTCGACACTACCGTGGAAGGTTTGCTTAAAGCCAAAGAAGCGGGAATGAAACTCTCATTGATGATGCTAAACGGACTGGGCGGATTGAACTATAGTCGCCAGCATGCCGAAAACACTGCCCGCATGGTGAACATCATTCAGCCCGAATTGCTTTCTTCTTTGGTGTTGAGTTTTCCTTTCGGGGTTAAACATTTTCAAAAAAGATTTCAGGGAGAGTATGTCCCCATGCAGATTACCGACCTACTGAAAGAAATGCAAATGTTTATTGCAAAAACTGAACTAAGCAGCACTATTTTCCGTAGCGATCATGCTTCCAATTATCTTGTATTAAATGGGGTATTGGGCCGCGACAAGCAACTCATGCTCGACAATTTGTCGCAGGCCATTGAGAAGCCCGGCAAGGCAGGACTCCGGCCCGAATGGTTGCGAGGACTCTAAGCAATTATCTTTTCCAAATTTTTAGCAATCGGACAAGCATAAAAAAAGCTGATTCTTTTCAAAAATCAGCTTTTCAATTATAATATTGTGGGTTATTAATTTCCGTTATACGCCCATTTCAGATACGTGGCCCCCCAGGTAAATCCGGCTCCGAATGCTACCAGAATGATATTGTCTCCTTTTTTTAGTTTCGGCTCCCATTCCCATAAACATAAGGGTAGGGTAGCTGCAGTGGTATTCCCGTATTTTTCGATGTTAATCATCACCTTTTCATTATCAATGCCCAGCCTGCGACTAGTAGCTTCAATAATGCGCAAATTCGCTTGATGAGGCACAAGCCAATTAAGTTTAGCTGATGTTAGATTGTTTTTCTTCATTAGTTCTAAGGAAGTATCCGCCATTTTCGATACCGCCCATTTAAAAACAACTTGCCCTTCCTGATAAATAAAATGTTCGCGAGCATCAATGGTTTCGTGGCTTGCCGGTTTCACAGAGCCGCCTGCTTTTTGATGCAAATGAACATGCCCTGCACCATCCGACCGCAAAATAGAATCAATTATTCCCAATGCTTCCGATGTTGGTTCAAGCAAAACAGCACCGGCACCATCACCAAAAATTGGGCAAGTGGCCCGGTCGGTATAATCAACAATTACAGACATTTTTTCGGCACCAACCACCACCACTTTTTTATGCGACCCCGATTCAATGTATTTTGAAGCGGTATTTAATGCATATAAAAAACCCGAACAACCTGCGTTCAAATCAAAGCTAAAAGCATTACGAATACCCACTTTATTGGAAATAATGTTGGCCGTAGCCGGAAATTGCATATCGGGTGTAACTGTAGCACAAATAAGCAAATCAACCTCTTCGGGTTTGGTATTGGTTTTTTTTAAGAGTTCTGCAACAACGATTGAACCGACATGTGATGCACCTAAATTTTTTTCGCGAAGTATATGTCTTTCCTTAATACCGATGCGTTCCATTATCCACTCATCGGTGGTATCAACTATTTTGCATAGCTCATTATTGGTTAAAACATAGTCGGGTACATAACCATGCACACCTGTTATAGCTGCCCTGATTTTTGACATCAAGCAAAATGTTTTGTTTTTAGCAAATAAAAAATTTAAAAATTATGTTGCAGCTTCTGTTTTTTCGATGGCTGGTTTTCCTTTATAAAAACCGCATTCTGAACAAACTCTGTGATAAACAACCGGTGAACCGCAGTTGGAACAAACTGCTACAGTTAGTGCTTCGGCTTTATAATGAGTTCTTCTTTTTTTGGTTCTGGTTGTAGAGAACCTGCGTTTTGGATGTGGCATACTATTAGTTTTTTAATGATATTTTTTTCAGTTCGTCCCATCGGGGATCATTATTTTTTTGATTGTTCAATTCGTCTATTTTTTTCAAAATCTCAGGATTACAAGCACTCTTTCCGTTTTTATCTTCCTGATGCACTCTTTTGTATGGTATCAGCAAATTGATAAATTCATAAATATCATGACTGATATCGATTTGATGTTCGGTCGATGGTATTATGCGAATTTCATCTGATTCGTCGCTTTTGCTTTCTCCAAATTTTACTATAAGGCATTCACTTCCCGAAATCTTTTGTTGGTAATCTTCAAGACAGCGGTCGCACATGCAAATTAGGTACCCTTTTATTTTGAAATTCAATACCAGCATAGTTGTTTGCTTGTCCAACGCTACGGATACTTTTACTTTCCCATCTCTAATTTCAGAGTATTCAAATTCGTTAAAAAACGCTGCATCAATAGTAAAATCAAAGTTATGAATGCCTTCTTCCAAACCCGAAAATTCTATCACAAATTGATTCAAATAGTGCACAACAACCCAGTATTTTTATAAAAGTGCGCAAAGTTAAAACTTTTTTTTAAAAATACTAATAATATAATTCTAAAAATGCTTGGCCAACTTCGCCCTGACAACTTTTATTTGAAAGCTTTCTCGGGAAGTCCGTCGCCAATAAGTTTCAGACGTTCAAAATAAGCCGGCGTTTCTTTTCCTACAAGGTTGTCGACATAAAGTTTGGCTAGATACTGTCCCAACATAAAACCTTGCCCTCGCAAACCGAGGAACAAACCAAGTTCGGTATCGATAATCATGCGCGGCTCGATGTAGTACCCTGCCCATATTGCTTGAAAACCTACTGACGATAACTGTGGTATCCAATCGGTAAAGATTTCTGTTGCGATTTCTAAAAATTCTTTCGAGTTTACTTTTAAATTTTTATCGGCTTCTTGGGGATCGTAGGCCGGTGAAGCACACCCTATAATTTGTCCGGTTTCGGCAAGTTGCTGTCCGTAAACGGCAACAAAACCATTGTATTTCCTACGGTCGATGAGCATATCCAAAGGTTGATTATTCAGACCGAGCATGGGCAGGCGGCGTGTAATAAAGGCTTGGTGTTTCACAGGATACAATCCGGTATCAATACCTATCATTTTTGCAAATTTATGACCTTCGGGGCCTAAAGCGTTGATGAAAGTTTGGGTGTGGTATTCCACATAATTTTTTTCATGGTCGCGAACCAGAATAATGTAAGTGTTGTTTTCTTTTGTAAGGTTTATCAATTGACAATCTTCCAGTATGGTGCCGCCATGGTTGATGCCAATGCGGCGCACCAAATCGATGACGCGACCCGGGGTGGCTTGCCAACAATTGTTTGTGATGAGGGCTCCCATATACTTATTGAGCTTGGGATTGATAAATGGTGAAATCTTTTTTACAAAATCTTTTGATTCTATCATGTAGGCATCAGACCACGACATGGAATCTTCGCAAGTTTTGTACATGGCTTCATCGTGGGCAAAAGTTACATAGCGGGTTTGATGGTAATCGATATTTTTTATTTGCTGAAGTTCTTTAAAGATAGCCAAATTGTGTTCGGCAATGTCTGCAATTTCGGGCAAACTGAATGCCGGTCGCCCTCCGGCTATATTGCGCCACGAGGCACCCCGACCAAAATTAATCATGAGGGGTTTTTTGCCAGCTTCGGCCAGATAACGGAACAAGGCACTACCTCCAATACCACCTCCGGCAACAATTGAATCAACTTTTATTATTTTCGGACTATGGCCATCGTTAGTAACATGAACTTTGTGGGCCACGCTTTTGGGATACAAATCGCCAAAGTTGATTTGATTTGACAAGGGTCCGCGGGGTGTAGCTTCGCCCACTACCGAAATATCCATGCCTCGCAACAATTGTTTCAATCGGCGGATACAGCGTTTTCCGCGGCAAGCTCCCATACCCAAACGGGTGGTGTGTTTTATTTCGTCGACGGAGATAAATTTTCGGTCGCCAATAACATTCAATATCTCGGTGAGGGTAACATCATCGCAATGGCACACATATTTTTCGAGTTCTTTGGCAGGTTCCGATGTTTTGTAATCCATCTTCATCGGATAGTTTTCTTTTACAACAAACCCACGCACCGTTGTGAGTGCCTGGCCATGCAGTGTTAGCGAACGGACACGGACTATGTTGGTTTTGTTGGGCTTTTTCAATACTTTTTCGATGATGCCTTCGCCTAATTTTTTTCCGTTGTTGTCGACCAAAAATACTTCTGAGTTTTCCATTACGGCGTATTCAACAGGCAAAAACAGCCAATCTTTTTTCAAGCTATAACCAAAAATGGCAAGTCCGGGACATTGATACACACAATCCATGCAGCCAATACATTTTTCAAAATCGATTTGAGGTACCGTGCTGGTTGATGTTTTGGTGATGGCGCCGTGGGGGCATGCAAATTCGCAGGGGTTGCAGGCAAAGCCATACAAACAATCGATCAAAACAAAGGGTTTTGCTTGCATGCGCGATTCGGAGGGCATATAGGGCTCTTGAATAATTTTTACAGGATGCTGTTGCGAGTCGATATATTCTTTGGAGGTGGCCAAATATTGGTCGTAATTGTAGCGTTCGTTCATTTCGTTTAAAATTTCGAAAGCGACTTGTTTGCCGCGCACCACTGCGCTGGTGCCTTCGCCAATGCGGATGGCATCGCCGGCTCCAAAACAGTTGCGTCCGAAAATATCGTTGCCTTTTATTAAAAGTTGGTCGTCGGGAACCAAACCGGTGCAGATATTTATTGCATCAATGCCGTCGATGATTTTTTCGGTGCCGGGTAGGGGAACAAAATTTTTGCATTGGGCTACCACTGCACCCACTATGCCATTGTGTTTTGCGTTTGGCAAGGCTTTGATGAGCATGTGGGATAAGATGACAGGGATGCCCAACCTGCGCACCCGGTTGGCCTGAACTGGAAAGCCGCCTTCGTTGGGCATGGCTTCGATAATGGCTTTAACATGGGCTCCGGCTTGCATCAACTGATAGGAGGTAAGGTAGCCGATGTTGCCGGCACCCACTGTGAGTACATTTTTGCCAAGCAGGGTAAATTCGTTGTTCATCATTTTTTGAACTACGGCTGCGGTGTAAACTCCGGGCAGGTCGTCGTTTTCGAAAGCCGGCATAAATGGTACTGCTCCTGTTGCAACCACGATAAAGTCGGCATCTACAAAAAAGATGTCGTCGGTTTTTAGGTTTTTAACTGCAATGCGTTTGCCTTCCAGAATATCCCACACGGTGGAGTTGAGCATGATGCCGTGGTGATTTTGGCCGGCAAGGGTGGTGGCAATATCAAATCCGCGCATGCCGCCAAATTTTTGTTGTTTTTCGAAAAAGAAAAACTGATGGGTTTGCATCAAAAATTGGCCGCCAATTTTATCGTTGTTATCTAATACGATGTTGGCAATATGGTTTTTGTTCAGTTCTTCTCGACAAGCAAGGCCTGCCGGACCGGCACCAATAATCACCACATCGGTTTTGTAAATCGTGTGGGGTTGGTTTATTTTTGATGGGGCTATGTTGGGGGTGTAATCTTTGGGTATTTCGCTCACGTGTTTCACCGCATCAACCGGGGTGATGCAGATGCGTTTTATTTTGCCATCGACCAACATTTCGCAGGCACCGCATTTGCCAATGCCGCATTCTAAACTGCGTTCGCGGTTTTTTAAACTATGGCTATGAACTGGATATCCGGCCTGATGCAAAGCGGCGGCTATGGTAAATCCGCAGTCGCCCGTTATGGTTTTTCCTTCGTATTGAAATGTTGTTTTGGCAGTTTCTTTAACTTCGAGTATGGGATGAGTGGTGATTTTAAACATAAGAATTGTGTTTGTGATTTGATGAAAAGTTGTAATTTTGAAAATCACTGCAAAATTAATGATTTCGCAGCGAATGTAAACGTTTTAACGGATTATTTTTTACCTTTTTACTGCCTGAAACTTATGGGAAAGCAACTTGATGATTTTAATGCGTATCGAAAGAAAATGAACGAAAAATTGTTATCGGAAGATAATCTGGTGTTGAAACGCTTTTTCAACCTCGATACCCATGCCTATGTGGAGGGTGCAATTTCGGTGAAAACCAAAGAAATGTTGGGATTGATGGCTTCGATGGTGTTGCGCTGCGAGGATTGTATAAAATATCATCTGATAAATTGCCGCGAGCAAAACATGAGCAAGCAGGAGCTTTTTGAGCTGTTTGCTATTGCCAATCTTGTGGGAGGTTCTGTTGTGATACCGCATACCCGCCGTGCTTTGGAGTTTTGGGAGGAATTGGAAAAGTAAAGAAAATGGTGCGGCTATGAGAAGGTTCTTTGTTTGGGTTATCGCGTGTGTGTTGACATTCAGTTCGTGTATTTTTCATAGCGACAACAACAAATTTGGGCGCGATTTTAACGATGCTCGCATCCGCTTGGGTTTGCCCATTATTAAAAAAGGCTGGCAACGGCACACCACTCCTTTTTATGGGCCACCGAGAAACTCCACCCTGTGGTTTACTGATAGCCGCCCCAAGGATTTGAAACAAGCTTATTATGCGTATAAAACCATTTATTACGACGAAAACGGCCCGGTGGCCGAGGCCGATCGCTATTTGAACATGGAGTTTAATTGGTTTGAACCCAAACTGAAATCTCATGGGGTGATTAGCGATTCGATGCTCACCTTGCTGAAAAAATGCCACGCTTTGGATATTATTTATGTGTTACGCTGTGTGAACCTCGACGGGGAAGATTTTAGCCGCTACACCCCCGGATGGAACTGCCGCGTGATGGGCCAACTGAACGGTTATGCCTACCAAGAAACCATTAGCATGCCCATGGCCCAAGAAATGTTGAAACATTGGCATGTGAGGCGATTGAATTATTAAAGGGGAAAGGGTGGAAAAAGGAGATAGGTGGTAGAAGATAGCAGATGGGCGGAACGTAATTGCTGTTGCATGGTTTAATAGTTCTGTTGTTTTGGCAATAGATGCCTCATTTTATTACAAAATAAACCAAACCCCAAAACAATCGTTTTTTTTCCATTGCGTAATTCCTTCAATCTGTTTAACCGATAATTTATGCTTTAGACCGCTTGCGAACCGAGCGAAGCGAGTTCATGAGCACCTATTAACAATAATATATTTGCGAATAAAAAGAGTTTATGAGGCTATGCTCGAAGTTTACCAGAAAATTGCTCCACATCTTAATGAACCGCTGTATACGAGACCCGTACAGCCTGTCCCGATAGCGTAGCGTATCGGGATACAGTGGTGTGAGAGCCTCTCCGATAGGCGATTTTGCTTATCGGCGGGCTACTCGATTATGCACTGGGCAAGTTTATTCTTTAATAATCTTTTTTGTCACAATTTCTTTATCAGTCTTCACTTTTACAATATAAACCCCACTTGATAAATTATTTAAATCAATTGTAGTTTGTTTATTATCGCTTTCGATTGTCTTAATTATTTGTCCATTGATATTTAAAATTTCAATGGTTGACTTTTCAGGAATGAAGATTGTTATTTTGTCTTTAGTTGGATTTGGGAATACCAAAATGTTAAATGGATAGCTAAATTCATTTATTATATCAGGACCGATGGTAGGATCCCAATCATTAATATCTTCCTGGGCCGGACAATTAGGACAATTAGCCGGTTTAGGTCCTATACCCCAATTGTAATATCCATCCCCATCCTCATCCCGACATCTGACAGGATAAGTGTTCAAGCTAATTAATGGTACTTTAAATGCATCAATTTGAAAATAAGATCCGCTGTCAATGGTTATATATCCAAATCCACCATCACCCCATCCTGTCCCCCAACTGTTCTTAAATAACCATTGTGTTATATCGTTTTGTTCTTTAAATCCTACTAAACACATTACATGTCCCATGTTAGTTACACAGCATGGTACGGGTCCATAATTTATAATGGCTTTTTTACAATTAATCACAGCAGAAGTATCACTTTCCAAAATATTTAACCAAGGTATACTAATATCAGCCTGAAATCTTTCTGTAGGATTAATACATATATGTGAACATGTATCTTGAGTCCCAGTATAAGGAAAACAATTTTCATCTACCAAACCTGTACTCGCAATATAATCTACAACTGATGTAAAAGAACCTCCGTTGCAGGGATCAGGAGGCATTGAACCTCCGCTACAAGAAGCAGCGGCCTGTTCAGAAAGGTCCATATTTAAATCATCATTGTAATAAATATTTATAAGACCTTCAAGTGCCGCCGTTGGACCAAATGCCCAACAATGATTACACTCCTGATATTTCACTGAAGTAAGCCAACCCTTACTACCATTATAATATGGTGATAAAGGGTTATTTGCACCATGTCTGTTTCTCCAATCCCAATCGTTAACAAGTGTACTTGTTTTATTAGTATTTGAACTTCTTTTTATACCTTTGTAACCTGGGTTATTAACAAAATTTCCTGCTTTATAATACTCGAATCCTTGTAAATTAAGAATATGATCTTCCAGTATAACTAATTTCTTTTTTTCACTATAAGGAATATGTGAGACTCCTGTGTTACCCGCAGTCCATGTCAATCCCTTGTTATTAATGACATTTATTTTTTCATCGTTTTGAACATTTATTATTTGTTGTCTTTTCTGATAAAATTGTTCTTCAGTGAATTTAAAAGGTGTAATGGAAACACAAATATTCGTAATGTCAATTGTTGCATTTATTAACTCTATTTTCAGCTTATCAGCTATTACACCATTTAGCATTGCAGTTTCTTCACAAATATTAGTTAATGAAAAAGATTTTTCATGTGCAATTGCAGGATAGAATTCACAAACCAAATACTCATTTTCTGAAGCATCAACCATTATTACACGAACCAAACTATTGTTGTTTAGCAATTGGATTTTGCCACTTGCCGCTAAACCATAAATTATACTATAATTGTTAAAAGGACGTATTGTTGCACTTTCAGAAAAAGTACGGTTTACTTTAATAGTATCTAAATTTTCAGCTTTGATTAAAAAAGGATTATCACTTACCCTGTTCTGTTGAGCTTGTAACTTGAATGCTATTTCGAACAATGCGATCAATAATAGCATTTTTATAAGTATTTTTTTTGTTTCCATAGTATTGATTTTTACCAAAATTGTTCGTTAAGGTATCCGTGTATTCCAGTTTTTTATTTTCAGGCCTTGCCCATAACCCGTTTATAGGTATGACAAAATCATACAAACCCGCCCATTTTTAGGCGTATATGTATGACTGCCATCATACTTTTTAATTGTCAAAAGTATGAATTTAATTCTACAAATCATCAAAGGGTGATTTTATTTTTTTTATGCTTTGAGTACTTACATGGGTGTAAATCTATTCACAAATTAGTTTATTTTCAATGGTGTTCATGAGCTCGCTTCGCTCGGTTCAGTTGTTCTACTACTCGCATGTCCGAGTAGTTCTTGTATAAACCGTAAATCA
>JBAXWF010000012.1:0-68868 GCA_037128515.1 Bacteroidota bacterium
GTACTTCCCGCCGCGGAGCGCGTACTTCGCGCCACGGAGCGCTTACTTCGCGCCATGGAGCGCGTACTTCGCGCCACGGAGCGCGTCCGGTTAAAATCAAGCCCACACAAGCTTGATGTGGCCGTAGGATTTTAAAAATGAATTAAATAGCCGAAATTTTGTTTCGTATCGTGCGCCGCTATCATGGCCCAGGTGCCCTGAAAAACCGAGTAGGGCCCACTCATTTTAGAACCCCGGCTCCACAATTTTTCGTGAATTATGAAATGGGGAATTAAAATCTTTAAACTTCACCTCCTTGTTGCCTGCTCTTCATCAGCGCAAATTGTAAGCATACTAATAACCATGGTGATGGGTTGATTTGAAAATGACCAAAGCATATTATAAACATCACCAATTCCGTTTGGCTTTGCAAGCCATGTTCCATGCGAAGAAACTGAAAACCTATGTAATAAAATCAGTATGTTAGGAGCATAAAAACAAACAAGCAACCCTAAATATAAAAGATAGTATTTTAATATTGGTTTCCTAAAATCGAAATTAGCAAAAATTAGAATTTCAGAATCAGATTCAGGATGATTATTACAATGGGTGTGATTTTTATAAGGATCGATTTGTTGATCCATAAAAATGTCGCAGAATTCACACCAGTTAGTTGTTGCAGAAGATAACTTCTTTTTGTCTTATTCACTAATTTTACGACCTTTCCCAAAGACTACAATTTATCAATCCTAAGAAAATTATCCCAGTAGCGTTGTTTGGTCATGCTATCCCAATGAATGATGTAGTAGCGGTATTGGTAGGTTTGAATCTGACACATGGCTATGATGAGAAACAAACCGATGATTAAAAATGTTTTCCGAATTTTAGTTTGCATTGAGTCGATTAGAAATGCTAAGGGAAGCATAAAAAATACTAATATATCGACATAAACCCTTGATGAAAAACTACCGCCATACCACCAATTCCACCAAGATGAAACTACATAAGTGAATAGGAATAGGAATATTGGCAGTAGTATGAAAGCGCATTTCTGTTTTTTAAACATAAAGAAGAAACCAAAAAGTGACAACAGATACATGGGTGTATAGAGTAACAAACCCTTTTTATAAGAAAATAATATATTAAGAATTTCGGGTTTAGAAAAATTGAAGGTTTCGTTACCATAAGAATATATCCAAAAATAACCGGTTTGTAGTTTAAATATAAGCGATTGAACGGCCACGAAGGCTAAAAAAACAAAAATTGCTAAAGCTATTACCCCTACCCTTTTTCTTAATAGTTGCAACTTCTGTTTGAGGTTGTTAAAATCGTTGGCAAAAACCAGTAATCCTGGTAAAACGATTAGGTTAACCGGCCGAATTAGAAAAACCATACCTGAAACTATTCCGAAATAAATTAAATAACGAGATTGTCCGTAAAGAAAAAAACGACGTGTATAATATGCTAATATGTTTATAAAAGCAAAGGAGTAAATATGCGATAGACCCGGCTCGCCAATAGTATAGTAGAAGAGATTTGTACCAAAAACGCAGCATAACATCATTAAAATGCGGCTAGCAGCCGATGCTATATAGGTTTGTATGAGTTTATCTAAAAACCATAACCCTAGAAAAAGATAAAAAAGGGCTGCTAGGGTAAACACCAACTGATAAGGACGTGAATATCCATCGGCGGGATAGCCTGAAAACTTAGCATAAAGATGTGCAGCCAGAAAAAAAGGCAGTTGTGCTATAGCTGTGCCTGCAGTTACCTTGCTGAACACCTTGCCATTGATATATTCGCGGCAATCGCGACAGTTGAACTTATCGAAATAGGTTTTGTTCTCAATTTGATCGGTAAAACTAAAACTAAGATCATGATAAATGAATATACCGGGCAGGTATAAATAGTAGCATTTGGCATCGGAACGAATGATGTTGAGATTTTTGTTTTTATCGCCCCAATTGATATTGGTGGTGACAAACAGTACTATGAGACAAATTATACCGATGGCTATTGTTGAGGCATTTTGGGTAATAAATGACAGTTTGGGTATGGTACGACCTGTTTTGTTCGGGTTCGTCATTTAATTCAGGATAAACTATAGTTTGATTAATTGACCATTGCCAGTATCGTAGCCAAAAACATTGGTAGGATTGCCGGTGTAATAGATATCTCCATCGTAGGATATATTGTAATACAACTTATCGGTAACATTCACGTATATATTTCCAGTGCTTTTGCTGTTGACCATAGCTTGCTGGGTCAGCAAGTTTTCGCAATGTATCATGCCATCGCCATTGTAATATACATCTAAATAATCTGCTATGCCTGTAGTAGTAATGTTTAAACATCCGGTGTGTATAGTGATGTAACACTTTTTAACATCAAGGTTGAGTGTGAGATCGCCAGAGGCATTTATTGAATAAAAGCGAAGACTATCGCCAGTAAATGTGTTGCTAGTGGTAATTATACCGCATCCGGAATTCTGAATAAAAACTAATTGTGGCAAACTGATATATACATTAACTTTGGGTTTGTAACTGCGTGTCCAATTGCATTTGTTGTGGTTTTCTAAAAATAATGTATCGTTTTTAAGTTCAGTGGTGATGAGGGAAATAAGGTGCTCGCCAGCTTCGACTTTTACTGAAAACAGAGCATCTTGTGTCAAATATAGGTTTACATTGTCAGAAACAAATATGCTTGAAAAGTTGCTGACCTGCCGTTGTTCGGTAACAATTTTACCGGTGCTTTTGAAACAATCGCATGCGTTTTCTTTCTTACAAGAAGCAATTGTAAACAAAACCAAAATGAGTAGGGCTGCTTTTTTCACGGAATAAAATTATACATTTTTTCAACATTAAAATCAATTTTTCGTCGATACTTTACTTTGCGACACCCTTTCTTCACTTTGCAACTTCGATGCATCCGTTTCTCGCTAATGAAGCCGTATTCCGAAAATTGAAACTTTAACGTATTGTTTTGATTTTATCCGAAAATTTAATATATTTTTGTATCTACAAGTAAATACTAACCAAAAACCAACCTTATGAAAAAAACATTACTCTTTCTTTTTGTTATGCTTATGGGCATTTTTGCTGTAAATGCCCAATTGAATTTGTACACCACCGATTTCGAAAGTTATACGGTAGGCGGAAAACTTGGCAGTCAGGCAGGTGCACCCTGGACAACATGGTCGTTGGCTCCGGGTGGAACGGAAGACCCTGTTATTTCCAGTACTCAAGCTCATAGTGGCACAAAATCCGTGAATATTTTAAACACCAATGACTGTGTTTTTCAGTTAAACGATAAAACCACAGGTCGCTACATGATTGAGTGGTATATGTATGTTGAAAGCGGAAAACTCGGTTATTTTAATTTCCTAAGCGATTTCGCTGCTGCCAACAGCAAATGGGCGCTCCAGGCATTTATTAGAAATGATTCTATCTTCATTGATGCCGATGGCGAATCAAAAGCAAAAGGTGTTTTTACATCAAACAACTGGAAAAAAATGCAGGTAATAACCGATCTCGACGACGACTTTGCCACCTTTATATATAGACGGAGTAGAAATGAAAAGTTACAAATGGAGCAAAGGAGCCCAGGGAACTGATAACTCATTAAAACTCGACGGAATTAACTTCTATGGATGGGATAACAACGCCACCGGCACATCGGGATATTATATTGACGATTTAAAAGTTGATAGTGTGGCTGCACCCGGCACACCACCTGTTCTTTCGGCCACTATTAACGGTGCAAACATTGACGTTTCCTGGACTCCGGCCTCACCAGTCCCTGAAATATATCGACTCCAGGAAAACGATGGATCTGTTTTGACTACAGCACTTGCAGGTGGAATAACAGGTCCATGGCCCGGAAAATATATTTTCGCTGTAAGAGCCCGTTATGCCGGTCAAGGATATTCAAATTCGTCCAATCTTGATTCTGTAACCATAGCCGGTGGAGTTACCCGCGACCTGGTTTTAATGGAAGAATTCACCGGCACATGGTGTCAATATTGTCCGGGTGCTGCCATGGGATTGCGCGATTTGATAGAAGTAAATAACAAAAACGCCACCGCCATTGCTTATCACGATGGTGATGAATATGCAAACACATTTGCCACCAACAGGGCCTCCTACTATGTCATAACAGGCGACCCCACGGTGATTGCCGACGGCAACCGCGACGGTTCCTCAAGAGTAAACGGTGGTAATGCCACCCAAAGCATGTATTCTTCTTACTTACCGATTTACAACAAACGCATTGCATGCCCTTCATTCCACAATCTTGATATTACAATAGTTCAAACAGGAACCGAGGCATACACAGCTACCATTATTGCTGAGCAAACATTCAATGCTTTCTCTCCTGTTAAGCTACAAACAGCACTCACAGAATCGAACATTGCTGATGTATGGGGAAATCAAACGGAAGTTGATTTCGTTTGCCGTGCTATGTATCCTGATGCAAACGGAACCACCATTAATTTTGCAACACAAAACCCTCAAACGATTGTAATTAATTTTACAACCACCGGTTTTGTTAAAAACAATTGCGAATTTGTTGCTTTCATTCAGGATGATGCATCCCACGAAGTCACTCAGGTAGCAAAGGTTGACATGTCCAGCATTTTGGGTGTTGAAGAACTCTCAGGTAAAAAAATTAGCATCTACCCTAACCCTGCCGGTGAATATTTTATGGCACTCACTAGCGGAAAAGGTATAATTGAAATATATGATATAACAGGGAAACAAGTTTCATCATCCGCAATTACAAAAACATCGCAAGTGGTAGATATTAGAAACTTAAGCAAAGGCGTATATTTTGTTAAAGTTACAAATGAAAATGACTCATTTACACAAAAGCTTGTGGTTGAATAACACCTAATTTTTAAAATTAAAAAGCTCATCGGCAATCAAGTTGATGAGCTTTTTTTATTTTCTTACTTTTCAGTAATTTAAAAAAAGTAATTCGCTTACTACCCCATTTGGTTCGATGAAGCCCCCTTTTTGCCAGAGAACCTATTCACCGATTGATATACCCCATTCCTCGATTGTCTAACCTCATACCTATAATATATTTGACTTCAGGGTGTTGATTGTTGCATCTTTGCAACGTAAATTAAAAAATCATACGCCATGAAAACAAGTAAATTCATCATCGTGCTTGCAGCAATTCTTTTCGTTTTTTCTGCAAAGGGTTTTGCAAAGCCAATAGAAAGAAACGGTATAGTAATCAGCGCTAACATAGCTGAACAGACAATTAACGAAGTTGTAAACTATCCTGAGATTGCAAAATCAGCCGGAATAGAAGGTTTTGTTCTTATTCAATATCATGTTACACCGTTTGGAAATGTGCTAATTGATGCTATTAACGGCAGTAATAAATTGCTGATGGATTATGTGCAAAACAAAGTCAATAATTTGCAAGTGCAGTCATCGGAATGCAAATTACTGTATGCACGGTTTGTTTTTAAATTATACTAACTTTAGATTAACAAATAAAATACATTCTAGTTTATTCACCTAATATTTTTAATTATGAAAACATCAATTTTTACAAAATCGCTTACCGCAGTTGCCGTTTTAATTTTTACAATGCAACTTGGTTTTGCTGCAAATCATCATCCGGATGAAGCAAACAACCTAAAAAAATTCATGGAAAAGAATGTTCCCTATCCTGAATTTGCAAAAGAGAAATTTTTGTCGGGTTTTGTAGTTATTTCCTTTACTGTTGAAAACGGAGGAGAAATCACCTTAAAAGCCATTAATGGCAGTACTCCTGAGTTTAAAGATTACGTTGAAACGAAACTGAAAAGTTTGAAAATGGACAAACCCGAAAAATACCTAGGGAAAACTCATTACTATAAATTTGATTTTCAACTATTGTCCGACAAATAAATAAACGTTTTTTTAAATGATTTTGAAAAAAACTTCCGAATTATCGGGAGTTTTTTTTTATACCCAGAGCTTATTAGTAACAAACTCCTTTATAAACTGCACGGCACTAATGAGGTTTTGGATGGCCTTGGGTGTGAGTTCTTCTTTAAAGTCGAATTCGTATGCCTTTATATGCAATGCGTAAGTTTTGGGACTCTTATTGTATATTTTTCGACACAAATCCAACACATAGGAAGTTGAAACGGCATGCATGGTAAATTCTATAGTTGCGTTGTTGGGCTGCACTTCCTCAAGCTTAAAATTATCAATATCTGCTACTGAAGCATCAACAAATAGTACCGTATCGTAATCGGCAATAGCAGCCGAATCTTCAACATTCAATTGATAGTTGCAGTCGGTGAATACATCCTTTATCTTTTCATCAGTTATCCATTCATCAATAATTTCGATAAAACGGGCACCGAGTCCGTCGTCCTGCCTACCGGGATTGCCATAACCGTATATCAATAATTTATTCATACTTTTTGTTTAATTCTAAAAAAAAGTCCGCCATTACTTGACGGACTTTTATGATTAGTTTAAAGCGAATTATGATTTATAATGATCCATTTCTTCGCCATTTGCATTGTATAATTTAATATCGAGCGGCATTTTGCCCAAAGCATGAGTTGCACAACTCAGACAAGGGTCATAAGCGCGGATAGCAATTTCTACAGCGTTCTTCATAGGCTCGGTAATAATCGGCTGACCATTCATCATGTTTTTAGCTACATAGTTCACCGAACGGTTCATAGGTTCGTTGTTGTTTGTGGTAGAAACAATGAGGTTTGCCATAACAATTTGATCGTTATCGTCAATTTTGTAGTGATGGAATAAGGTTCCGCGTGGCGCTTCGATTAATCCTACACCTTCTTTTTGTTTTTGACCTTTCACTACCAAGTCGTCTTTTTGCAAATCGGGGTCGAGTAATAGTTCTTTAATTACTTCGGCTGAGTGGAGCAATTCGATGAGGCGTGCCCAATGTGTGTGCAAGCAATAGTTGTTTGGTTTGCCATTGGTGTGTGCTTTATAGATTTCGAACTCTTTTTGTGCTTTTGGTGTTGGAATAAAATCGGCAGTATTTAAACGTGCCAAAGGACCTACACGATACCAGCCGTTTTCTTTGCCAATACTTGTGAGGTATGGGAATTTCATATAACTCCAGTTCTTAACTTCTTCTTCGATGTAGTTGAAATAATCCTGATAGTCTACATCGTTCAGAATTTTGTTTCCATCGGCATCAATGGCTCGTAATACGCCATGATACAAATCCAATGCACCATCTTTACGAACTAAACTTAAGTGATTTGAAGGGAAATATGCAAAACCATCCACGAAATCGCGGTTCTTCATATAATAATCTTTGAAGAATTGCAAAGCGCCATCGGCCCAATCAATCATTTTATCAATATTCATGGGATCAGCACCATGCAAAAAACTATCGCGTTCGGTGGTGCTGAGGTTTTTGTTGATACCACCTGGGATTGCTCCGGTTCCATGCACTTTTTTGCCGGCAGTGTGTTCAATGATTTCTTGACCAAATTTACGCATCATAACACCCTGAACGGCGAGTTCGGGAAAATTGATGGCTACACCAATTACGTTACGTATGGCAGGATCGGCATCATAACCCAATAGGAAATCGGGGGATGCTAAATGGAAAAAATGTAAAGCATGCGACTGGAACATTTGTCCGTAGTGCATCAATCTTCTCATTTTTTCTCCAGTGGCTGTTAATCCGTGTCCGGTGCCTGCTCCTACGATTACATCAAGGGCTTTAGCCGCGGCAAGGTGATGACTTACAGGACAAATTCCACACAGACGCTGCACCAACACGGGCATTTCCCAGTAGGGACGTCCTTGCACAAAACGCTCAAATCCGCGGAATTCAACAATATGAAGACGGGTTTGAGCCACATTCATATTGTCATCGAGATGAATGGTCACTTTACCGTGGCCTTCAACTCTTGTTACAGGTTCTATAGTTACTTTCTGTGACATTATTATAATAATTTTAGATTAATCGAATTTGATAAGTTCATAAGGAATATTCAGCGTATCTCCGGTAACCAGCGAAACAACAGCAGCCCAAATTAGGTCGGCCCGAGGTGCGCATCCCGGTAAGTAATAATCTATTTTCACGATTTCGTGACATGGATATACCTTATCCAGTATCATCGGAAGTTCTTCATCGTTAGGCATGATCTTCTCAACATTTTTACCAACAGTAGGTCCGTTCCAATACGCTTCTTCCAGACATTCTTTCACAGGAATACCATTACGCATGGCTGGCAAACCTCCCATGATGGCGCATTCGCCCAGTGATATCAATATTTTGCAATGTTTGCGAAATTCTTTCAATACGTGAACATTTTCGCTATTGCAACATCCGCCTTCTATGATGCCGATATCGCATTCTTTGGTGAAGGTTTTTATATCATCGATAGGAGATTTATTAAACTCAACTAAATCGATAAGCTGAAGTATGCGGTCATCAATATCGAGTATCGACATGTGACATCCGAAGCATCCTGCTAAGGAAGTGGTAGCTATTATAGGTTTACTCATTTTATTTTCCTCCTGAATTATTGATGATTATTTTCGATATCAGAACCTATAGGCATTTTGTCATATTTACGTTGGCCAATTGGATCGATAAAACCGACTTCTTTTTTTAGAATACAGCCAACTGGGCAAATTTCCATAGCTTTTTGTGCCAGTTCATCGGACATGCTTGCAGCCAGTTTTTTGTCGATATTGATTTGGAGTGTGGTACCTCTGCCTTTAAAAGCAAAAATATTGCGTCCTTGGTTATCTTGAATAACTCGTACGCAACGTTTACAGAAGATGCATCGGTTGCGTTCCAAGAAAATCTTTGGCGAGCTGGCATCCATTTCCCGACGTTCGAATGCATAAGGGAAACGGGGTACCATCATTTGGTAGCGATATCCTAAGGCTTGAAGGTCGCAGTTGCCGCTTTTTTCGCAGGCTGGGCAAAAATGGTTGCCTTCAACGAAAAGCATTTCAACGATGGCTTTGCGAATATCGAGCAGTTCGGGTGAGTTGTTCTCAACGTTCATGCCTTCGTCCACAGGTGTGGTGCAGGCTGCCATGTTGCGACCGTTAATTTTTACGGTGCATATTCGGCACGAACCGGCCGGGATAAGGTCGCGCATGTGGCAAAGTACGGGGATATACACGCCATTATCGGCAGCAGCATCAACCAGAAGTTGACCTTTTGTGCCTTCACATGCTTTGCCGTCTATTGTGAATTTTACTGTTTCACTCATTTTATATTTCTTTTTATTTTGTTATATCTTAATTGAATTATTCGTGTATTAGCGATTCGCGTTTCACTACTTCGCAGGATTCGATGACTGATTTTTGTAAATCGAAATCGCTGTGGTAGTCAACATCATTTACGCGAGCATCGTAAAGTTCTCTAAAGTTTTTTATGGTGGTAGATATCGGGTTTGAGGAGGTTTGTCCTAAGCCGCAACGGGTGGTTTTACGAAGAATTTCGCTCCAAGCGGCCATATCGTCTATATCTTTTTTGATGCCGTGTCCGTTGACGATTTTTTCGATAGATTTTTTTAAAATCATATTGAATGAGCGGCATGTTACGCAAGAACCGCAGGACTCATCGGCAAAGAAATCCATAAAGTTGAGCACCACATCTTTCAACAAATCGCGTTTGTTGCCAATTACAATCATTGAACCACCGGTTGGCAAATCTTCGAGTGCTATTTTGCGGTTGAACTGGCTTGGAGGCAAACAAATGCCTGAAGGCCCGGCTACCTGAACGGCCTGAACATCGTCGGCACCGACCATTTCTAGCATTTCGGTGATGCTCATGCCCCACTCTATTTCGTAAACGCCGGGGAGTTTGCAATCGCCCGAAATACTCAGGAGTTTGGTGCCAGCCGATTCGGAGGTTCCTAAAGTGCTGTACCAGGCACCTCCGTTTTGGATGATGCGCACGCTTGAACAGAATGTTTCTACGTTGTTTACTATGGTGGGTTTGTTTTTGTATCCTTTTTGAACCGGGAATGGTGGTCGGTTGCGTGGTTCGCCGCGTTTGCCTTCGGCAGATTCAATTAAAGCGGATTCTTCGCCACAAACATAGGCTCCAGCACCTAACTGAATGCGGATGTCGAATTGAAAGCCTTTGCCTAGTATGTTTTTTCCGAGAAGATTTTTGGAACGCATATCGCTTAACACGCCTTCCAGATATGCTTTCATATACATGTATTCGTTTCTGAGATACAGAATGCCTTCGGCTGCTCCAATGGCATAGCCGCCTATGGTCATGCCTTCGAAAAGCATGTGGGCACGCTCGGTGAGCAAAACGCGGTCTTTGAATGTGCCGGGTTCGCCTTCGTCGGCATTGCACAATACATAATGTTCGCCGGCTTCGCGTGAGCAAAAATCCCATTTCATACCGGTGGGAAATCCAGCACCACCGCGTCCGCGCAAGTTAGACTCTTTCATTTCGTTGATTACGGATTTGGCATCCATAGCTAAGGCTTTGGCCAAGGCTGTGCCCGGTGTGTGATCGGCTAAAACTACCGGACCGGCTTTGCGGATGTTGTTTTTGACCATAGATTTCATCAGGGGATTGGCATTGTTGCCATCGCCCAATTGGGAAATCATGTCGTAAACTGTTTTTCCGGCACGCATATCCGCTACCAATGTGGCTACTTTCGTGCGATTTAATTCGGTGAAAACAACTCCGTTTATTAATGCGGCGGGTTCCTGATCGTTCATTCCTATGCATGCGGTGTGGTGCAAGCTGATGAGTCCGTCGGGGGTTTTTTCGCCTATTTTAATGCCCGTTTGTTGTTCGAATTCGTTGGCAACTTCGGCCATGCCCATGAAAGATGAAACAACGCTGTTGTTGAGATAAACTGCATATTTACCTACGGATTTGCAGGTAAAAAAGTGATAAAATGAACGGGTTTGAATTACATCGGCTTCAGAAATATGAAGCTCGGAGGCAATATAAGCAACTGCTTCGGTGGAAACGCATCCGAATTCGGCTTGTACTTTAAGTAAAATGTCCATCAAACGGGCCGGATTTTTTTCGAAGCGTTCGACAATATTTATAATTCTGTCTTTCATAAAATTATATTATAATTATTTTTCAGATTCTGCTTGGTATTGGTGGCAAAATTACCTAGATTTTTGGAATAAAAAAGGATTTGGTGAAATTTATTTTGGGGATGGGAAGTTTGGAGTTGGGAGTGCCTAGAGTACTTTTAGGAAATAATGAATATCGAATAATGAATTCTGAATTTCGAAGTTATTTTAACAGCCCCAGCGGGGCGGCATATTGGTAGCCACGGGCAACGCCCGTGGTATAATGTCAACAACAAACCAGAAGCCCCAGCGGGGCGACATTATTTTGAGCGGATTGGTGTTTTATCCGTAGCACGGCTTGGAGCCGTACTGCGGCTGACAAAAAATAACGTGCAGGATGGTTGTGCAGGCTTGCAGGCAGCAAGTGAACCCATGCAGGGTAAGAGTGCACTCATGCAGGATACGATTGTAACCATGCAGGATGTGATTGTACTGATGCAGACAGCTAGTGTACCTGTGTAGGATGGCGATGTACTTATGCAGGCAAGGAGTGTACTCATGTAGGATGAAAATGTAACCGTGCAGGCAGCAATTGTACCCATGCAGGATGCCATTGTACCCAAGTTTCCCGATTTTGTCAATGATTTGTTAAATGGACTTAAGGTATTACAATGGGGGAAATTAATTTGACCTGGCTGACTTGAAAGTAAGGAAGGTCTGAATAGTTTTTAGTCGGGGGGCGACTGGGAGTTGCACTACGACTTTTTAGAAGGGATTATTAGCCGCAGATTATGATTTGCCACAGATTTGAATTTATGCATTCGGGATTACTATTTTGGGTTGCGGGATTGCTTTTTTTGGATGGAGCGGACATAATGTCATAATTCGGCTTACATAACCGCCTTGCGGGGTTACTTAAATACCTTGCGGGATTGCTTTAGCACCTTGCAATATTACTTTTATACCTTGCGGGAATACTTTTACACTTTGCCCGATTACATATAACCTTGCAAAAACACTTTTGTGGCTTCCCGGATTACTTTAAAACCTTCCGTTTTTACTTGATATGCATTCAAGATTAGTGTAAGCTCGTTCGGGAATGCTTTTTTGGCTTCCCGAAAGCCTCAAAAAGGCTCTCGGGTTACTTAAAAAGGCTCCAAAAACACTTTTTTTGCCTTCCGGATTACTTTTATTGCTTCCGGGATTACTTGATATGCATTCGGGATTACTATAAAAGGAGTTTAAAACAGATATTAGTTGTTGTTTTTCAGCATAATAGAGTTTCATTGCACTAAACATACATTTTGAGATGGTTTTATGGATAGATTGCCATGCTTACTTGGTGTATTTTATGACAAAATGGCAGTTTGGGGAAAATTGTCTGAACCGCTGACACTTCGACCATGCTCAGTGCAAGTTTATTTGATTAAATGATTAGGATGATTCAAGCGAAGCCTGAAAAAATAAAAAGGTCGAGGTTGGAACCTCGGCCTATCAGGGAGTTTATATTTTAACTATTTTACCATTTCGAATGATGTAGCTCTTTACTTCTTTGGAATTACCGAAATCTTCGATTTTAATTTTAAAGTCTTTAGTAATTGTTGAATTCCATCCATATTCTAATAAGTATGAACCATTTATTTCATCAAGACCTCTAGTTTGGTCATAAGACTCAACTTCAAGTTTGTCACTGAAAGTTCCATTTTTGTCGTAGATATACATGGTAACATAATAATAAGTACCCAATTGAGTTGTTACAAAAATTGCCAGATAATTGCTGTCAATTCTTACTTTACCACAGTAGTTTTCAGGATCTGAATGTTCTACTTCATCTCCAGGTAAAAATTTCTTTACGCTTTTTTCGTCTATTAAGTTCTCGCTGCATGCATATCCTCCTGAGATAGGAAGTTGCAAAGAAGTAAAATTTGATACGAACTTAGCAAAATCTGAGTTTGAACTTGTACTTGAATTAGTATTCTCAATTAATACAAATGACATACTTTTTGTACCATCAGGTTTTGACCAATTGCCTGTTATTTGACTGTTGTTGATAATTCCAGCAAAAACTCCGGTAATACTACCATCACCATTAAACTCATTTAATGTGAACTTATTTAACTTATCAATTGTCCCTTTTAATTTAAGTGGTGTGCCAATTTTAGTGTAAAAATAACTGCCCGAAAGTTCATTGCCTTTTTGGGTCAATGTCATTTTGATTTCGTATTTCCCATCAATGTAGCCACTGTAATTTTTGGATACGGTTTGACTTTGAGCTGTATTGCAGTTCATGAATTCGCAAGCGAAAAACAGTATCAGAAAGCAAATAATGTAGTTTTTTGTTTTCATGTTTTCGATTTTAAAAAATAACATTGTTATTTATCTAACCACCAGAATTCTTTCTCTTTTTTTTGTGCTGCAATTCTAGTAGTGGTGTATATTGGGGTTCCATCAGAGGCATAAATAACTTCGCCATATTCAAAAGCAGTGATGTAATTATCCCAACCATATTCTGCAAACTTTTTATCAGGTAAGAAAAATTCCGCACTTCCTGTAGTGAGGCTACCACCTTCGGGAATACCTCCGTATCCCCAATTGCATTTCATTGATTTTTCTGATTTGTAATCATTCCAAGTCCCCAAAAATCTGTCATTAAAGTAGCCATCAGGACCTATAATATCCCCATATTCTAATCTGCCAATTGAGTCAAAAATAAAGTCAATTTCAAAATTACCTTTCAATATCCCTGAGCCTTTTTGATGAGGGTCTTCATAAAATTCATATTTGCCCTCAGCTAATCCTTGTTTTTGTTTAGGATTATTTTCAACAATAAAGGTTTTTGCCTTGGTTATCGTAATTATCCCTTGAAAACTACAAATATTTTCTTTCACCTTTGTTTTGCCATAAACAAAATATTCGAAATGATTCGAAGGATTCTGAATTGTGGAAATAAAATGAATATAAAATCGTTGATAATCTTTTCCAATAAATCCAAGAACTTGATTTGTGTAAAAATAATTAGTATCATAAAGATAGGTATTCTCATATGCCCATAGTTCTGTTAAATCGTGCTTTTTTATTTCTGACAAGTAATCAGTTGGTTTTCCATACCTGTCATCAATGGGCTGTCCAAAGGTTATTGCAGAATTTAGAATTAATGATAAAATCATTAAGAAAAGTGTCTTTTTCATTTTGGTTTTGATTTACGTTTATAATTATTTACGCCTAAATAGCAGAACAAATTTAAGAATTTATCTACGTGAATGAATAATTTTTGAATAATTTTCATTTTGTGCAAAAAAATTTCTTTTGTTCAACCCCATACGGGGTTGGTGGGTTTTGGGGTGATGATTTACCACGGGCGATGCCCGTGGCTACCAATATTGAACCCCGCTGGGGTTATTTGTAAGAGGACATTTGGGACATTTATGACAGTTGAGTTACTGACGGGGTGAACTACAACGCACGATGCCTGCACACAGTCGCCCCGTCAGAGAGGTTGGAGGATTGATGGGCGATGTGTCGTTGATGAAGAGGACGGCTGTTTGCCCCCGCGCAAGGGATGGAAGCGGAAAGCCCACAGTGGAGCGTAGCGGAACGAGGACTTGTAGCGGACAGCCCGACCCCCATAGGGGGATGCGCCCAAATTATTAAAAAAAATTATTCAAACAACTCCGCCAACTCCATCCACCTTTCGGTTTTGGTTTCGAGGAGGGTTTCGATTTCGGCATAGCGAATGCCGTAGGCGGTGAAATCTTCGGGCGAGCCTTTGCCGTGGTTCATCTTTGCGAGTAACTCGCTCTTTTCGGTTTCTAAGAGTTCTATCTCGGTTTCGAGGGTTTCGAACTCGCGGGTTTGTTTGTAGGTGGGCTTTTTGGCTTTGGCGCTGTCGTCGGTGGGTTTGGCGGGCTGGGGTTTGGGCGCGGAAGCCTTACGGAGCAGGGCATCCTTTTTCTTTTTGTGCAGGGCATATTCGGTGTAGTTGCCCGGAAAATCCTTGATGCGGCCCTCGCCTTCGAACACAAAGAGGTGGTCGGTGAGGTTGTCGAGAAAATAACGGTCGTGCGAAATGATGAGCAGGCAGCCCTTGAACTCGTTGAGAAAATCTTCGAGGGCATTGAGGGTCTGAATATCGAGGTCGTTGGTAGGTTCGTCGAGGATGAGGAAGTTGGGATTTTTGATGAGCACCATGAGCAGTTGCAGGCGGCGGCGCTCGCCCCCGCTGAGGGTGGACACATTGCTGTATTGCACGCTGTGGGAAAAGCCGAAATGGTTGAGGAAGGCGCTGGCCGACATCTCGTGTTTGCCTATGCGCACCAGCTCGGCCACTTCCTTGACGGAATCGAGCACGCGTTTGTCGAGTATGAGTTTGATGGCTTCCTGCGAAAAATAGCCGAAGACTATGGTCTGCCCGACGGCTATCTTGCCGCGGTCCTGCCGCAGGTTGCCGACTATCATATTGATGAGGGTGGTCTTGCCCACGCCGTTCTTGCCGCAAACGCCAATGCGTTCGCCTTTTTTGAAGGTATAGGTGAAGTCGTCGACGGCCACAAAATCGCCGAAGGTCTTGCGGACGTTGTTCATCTCCAGCACCTTCCCTCCTATGCGGGTTTCGCCGGTTTGAAGTTCGATGTTGCCGGTGTCGAGGCGTTTGGAGGCTTTCTCCTGAAGGTCGTAGAAGGCTTCGATGCGGGCCTTTGATTTGGTGGTGCGGGCCTGGGGCATGCGTCGCATCCAATCGAGTTCCTTACGGTAGAGGTTCTGGGCGCGCTCCTGTTCTATCTTTTCGTTGGCCAGTCGCTCCTGTTTCTTTTCGAGATAATAGGCGTAGTTGCCCTTGTAATGAAACATATTGGCGGTTTCCATTTCCATGATTTCGTCGCAGACATTGTCGAGGAAATAACGGTCGTGGGTGACCAGTATGAGGCTGAGGTTTTGTTTGGAAAGGAATTCCTCGAGCCATTCTATCATGTCGATGTCGAGATGGTTGGTAGGCTCGTCGAGTATCATTATGTCGGTGTCTTCGATGAGCACCTTGGCCAGAGCCAAACGTTTACGCTGTCCCCCTGAAAGTTCTTCGACGGGCTGGTTGATGTCGATTATTTTAAGCTTGGACAATACTTCCTTGATGCGGGATTCGAAATCCCAGGCGTTGAGGGTGTCCATGCGGTGAATGGCTTCCTGAAGTTTCGCATTACTATCATCATGAGGCTTGCCTTCGAGGTTGCGGTGGTGTATTTCGTCGAGGACGGCTTCGTAGTTTTTGATGGCCAGTATGAATTCGTTTTCGGAATGCAGTATGGCATCGATGACGGAGAGCTTCTCGGGGAAGATGGGGTTTTGAGGGAGATAAGTGACGCGGATGTCGTTGCGGAGGACTACCTTGCCTCCGTCGGGTATCTCGGTTCCCATGATGATATTGAGCAGGGTGGTTTTCCCGGTTCCGTTGCGGGCGATGAATCCTACCTTTTGTCCTTTATCTATGCCAAAGGTGATGTTTTCGAAAAGCAGTTTTTCGCCATAGGTTTTGGTGAGGTTTTCGACGGTGAGGTAGTTCATGGTGGAAGAGAGTAGCTAGTATATAGTAGTTAGTATATAGTAGCTGGTAGTTTTAATATTTTTTGCAAAGATAGTAATTGTAGAGGAGAGTGCCTAGAGTTGAGAATTGAGCATTAATTCTCAATAATCAATGTTCAATCTTCAATTTTCAAGTGTCTACCCCAGGATATCCTCTATCAATTCCTGTGTTTTCAAAATAGCTTCCGGATATTTGGCTTGCACTTCGGGGGTGAACTCGGTGCTAAAGGTGAGGTCTTCCAGAATTTCGACGGCAATGATGTGGATGTTTTCGGGGATATCCATATTGAGTTTTTTGCCAATTTCCAATGCTTTTAGGAATGACACGTCGTGTATGTTAGATAAGTTGGAAGTTTCTTTGAAATCGGCGGGTGTGAAATAATAAACTGTTCCGGGTGTGCCTCCTTCGGTTTTTATGGCATCAATAATAATAACAGTTTTGTATCCTTGCAGGTATTCGAGCATATCGAGACCTCCAATGCTCAACGTATCGTAAGTTATATTGTCATAATGCAAACGTTGTTGCATTTCGCGGCTTAGTTTTATGCCAACGCCATCATCTGTCAATATATCGTTTCCTACGCCGAGGATGAGGATTTCTTTTTTCATTTTGTTATCAGTCATTAGTAGTCATTAATGGTCATTTATTGTGATTCGGCAAATTTAGAAATGTTTTCGTAATAACTATCCCTTTTCTTGCCACCAAAGCACAAAGGCACCAAATGGCACAAAAAAACGGTCGTACCGACTTATTATCGTTTGTACGACCGTTTGTAATATAATCAAAAGTGCTTAATCTCGTCTGATAGACTGAATGATTTCGCTATCGGGTTTGCGGATGTTGACAATCATTGGCATTTTGCCGGGCAAACTGTGCGTGGCACAGGAGAAACAAGGATCATAGGCACGAAACGCCATTTCCACCATGTTCAATATGCCGTCGTCAACCTTCACCCCTTTTTTGATAACACCCTGAGCAGCTTTTTTGATGGACATACTGATGGGTGCATGATTGTTGGTGGTGCCCACAATGAGGTTTGCTTTGGTTACCAAACCGCGTTCGTCGGTTTGATAATGATGTGTGAGCGTGCCACGTTGTGCTTCCACAATACCCACACCTTCTTTTGGTGTTTGATACATTTTGTTGCGCAGGTCGGTTCCGGTTATTTCTTTATCCAGAGCCAGTTCTAGGCAATGTTCGGCAGCATAAATGAGTTCGATTAAACGAGCCCAGTGCATAGCCAAAGTTGCATTAACCGGTTTTCCGCCTAATATCGAATACATTCTTTCGTATTCTTCTTGCGCGATGGGTGTTGCCATGCCATCAGCAGCATTGAGACGCGATAATGGTGTTGCATGATATACGCCTGAATCCTGACCTTCGACAAATCCTTTCCAACCTACTTTTTTCAGGTACGGGAATTTGAGGTACGACCATGGTTCAACGCGTTCGGCAATGTTGTCGAGATATTCGTTGGGTATATACGTGAGCAATTCTTTGCCAAAAGTATCCACAACGCGAACTTTGCCATCATAGAAATTGACTTTGTTGTTGGCATCAACCAAACCCATGGAATGAATTTTTAGGTTGTAGGGTCCATTCACAATTATGTCAACATAATCTTTGTTGGCAAGCACCACATCATTGAATATCTTCATCGAGAACTTAGCAAATTCAACAAAACCTTTTGCTTTTTCAACGATATCCAGGCGTTCTTCTTCTTTAATGCCTTTGCGCACACCGCCCGGAACATTCATCACCACGTGGGTTTGATGTCCACCGATGAGGGCTTGAATTTCTTGAGCTATGCGGCGTTGTTTCAACACTTCGGTACCAATTTCGACACCAACTTTGTTGATAACACCCAAAACATTGCGTTCGGCTTTGGGGGCAGTGGGACCCACTACAAAATCGGGGGCACCCAAAGCATAGAAATGAGCAATGTGGCTGTGAACGAAGTGAGCCATATAAAAGAGTTCGCGAATCATTTTAGCGGTTTTTGTGGGTTCAACCCCAAAAACAGCATCCACAGCTTTGCCGGCAGCCATGTGGTGGCAACCCGGACAAACGCCGCATATTTTGGTAACGATTTGCGGCACTTCTTCTACCGGTCGGCCTTCAACGAATTTTTCGAACCCACGAAGTTCGGGAACTTGAAAATAGACGTTTTCAACCTCGCCGTCGTCGTTGGTAAATATTTCGATTTTTCCGTGCCCTTCTAAACGGGTAACCGGATCAATAGTGTATCTTGTCATTGTATTTTCCTCCTAATTTTAGAAGCCGGTAAACTAAAACGGTAAAAAGTTCCGGCTGGATCCTCTATTGTGTTCATAGCTTTTTCAATGTCTTCTTCGCTTTCGGCATTCAATGCTGTGGCGATAGTTGACATAATTTTTGCGCCCATATCGGTAACTTCGGGCAAGGGACCATAACAGCCGCGGCAAGGCATATTGCCTTTGACGCAACGTACACCACAACCGCCAATGGTTGCCGAACCCATGCAAATAACCCCCTGATCGATGAAGCAAGTAACGCCATCGTCTTCGATTTCCCATGTTCTGTAGAAACGATCGACTGAACGGTTATCGGATTTTATGCGAGTGCATTCTTCGCATTGTGCACGTTCAGAAACTCCAATTACGGATCCTTTGGGAGGTAACTCTTTTCCGGTAACGATGGCGAGAAAAACTTCGACCAAACGTTCGGTTTGAGGAGGACATCCCGGGAGGTAATAATCAACATCCACGATTTGATTCAACATACAAACGTCTTCGTAAAAATTCGGAATTTCAAGAGTTCCTTCGGAAACCTTGTATTCGTGTTGCGGACGCACTTTATCGGGATTTTCAGTAGAAGGAGTTTCGTCATATACTCTGCTTAATAATTCTTCTTTGGTAGAGAAATTAGCCAAGCCGGGGATTCCACCCATGTGAGCACATGACCCATAAGCTACTAAAATTTTTGATTTCGCTCTTAAAACGTGTGCCATGTGTTCGTTTTCGCTATTGCGAACTGCACCATTAAATAAGGTAAGATCAATAGATTTATCTTCCATAGCTTCCACATCGGCATATTTGGTATCGAGCGCAATGGGCCAGAAAACCAGGTCGGCATGCTCAATAACGGTTAATAGGGTTTCGTGAACATCGAGAACAGAAACACAGCATCCACCACAGGCAGCGCCCCAATAGACGGCCATCTTAATTTTTGGTTTATTTTCGTTTGCCATTTTTTTATCCTCCCTATTTTTCGATATTAGCCATTTGGTTCTTAATCTTACTTTGTCCGAGTTTCGTGATTGTTTCGGTCATTTCGCCGATAACTTCAGAAAGACGTTTTCCTTCGCTGGCACTAATCCATTCCAAACGGAGACGTTCGGGTTCAATATTCATTTGTTTCATGTATTTCTGAATTAAATGAAAACGACGCAAACATTTGTAATTTCCGGTTGCATAGTGGCAATCGCCGGGATGACATCCTCCGATTAATATAGCATCGGCACCTTCGTTGAAAGCTGTCAAAATAAACTGAGGATCTAAACGTCCAGAGCACATAATCCTGACCACACGCGTGGTGGCTGGATATTTCAAACGCGATACACCTGCCAGATCTGAAGCTGTGTAGGTGCACCAATTGCAAAATATTGCTAGGATTTTAGGCTTCCAAGCTTTTGCCGTTTGATCATTATTGTTTTTTACTTCTTCTTGCATATAATATTGGTATTTTATTATTCAACAAAAATTCCTTGTATTTCACTAAATATTTCGACATCTTCAAACAAATTTTGTTTGATAGCACTCGATGGGCATGCTGCTACGCATGTTCCACAACCTTTACATAAGGCAACATTGATTGCTGATTTTCCTTTTTCATTATCGAATGTGATTGCAGTGTATGGACAAATGTTTAAACATGATTTGCAACCTGAACAAAGTTCATCAACAATATATGCTGTGTTTGGTTCGAGCTCAACATGACCGCTATCAATTAATACCATAGCCTGAGCTGCTGCTGCACCTGCTTGAGCCACACTGTCGGGGATATCACGAGGACCTTGGCAGGCTCCTGCAATATAAACACCATCGGTGAAAGTATCAACCGGAGCTAATTTGGGGTGACGTTCTAGGAAGAAACCTTCGGTGGAACACGAAATGTTGAACATTTTTCTGATATCTTGTGCATCGGCACGCGGTTCGAGACCCACAGAAAGAACAACCATATCGACCGGAATACGACGAACCATACCAACCAAAGTGTCTTCAGCACGAATGATAAGTTTGCCTTCTTCTTCGGGCGATGTTATCCAGTCAGTAACTTCAGAAACTCTGCCGCGGATGAAATGTACATCTTCATGCAACAGTTTATCATAAAACTCTTCGTAGCCTTTGCCTGGAGTTCTCATATCGATATAAAAATTGTAAACCTCGGCACCGGTATGTTCTTTAATAAGGTGTGCCAGTTTGAGCGAATACATGCAACAAACTCGTGAACACCATTTATGTGTTTTTTCATCCCTTGACCCAACGCAATGAATGATACCAACACTTTTAGGTGCTTTACCATCACGAGTAACCACATGACCTTCGGTTGGTCCGGAAGCATTAACCATACGTTCAACTTCGAGTGAGGTGAATACGTTTGGATATTTTCCGTAACCATAATAAGGAACTTTTTTAGCATCGAATGCCTGGAAGCCGGTGGTTAGAAGAACCGTACCTACTTCAATTTCCTTAATTTCGGGTTTCTGATCGAAATCGATTGCATTGCGGTCGCAAGCCGTTTTACATGTTTGAGTGCATTTACCTGTTTTGAAATGGATACAGGTTTTATCATCGATAACTGCTACCAATGGTGTTGCTTGCGGGAAAGGTACATAAACCGGTTTGCGTTTGCTAAGTCCTTGATTGAACTCGTCGGGGAATTTGCCTTCTTTAAAAATACATTTTTCGACACAAAGTAAACAACCAACGCAAAGGTCTTCGATGACATAACGCGGTTTGCGTGTGACTTCAATTTTATAGTTGCCTACAAATCCCGATACTTTGGAAACTTCAGAATATGTCCACAAAGTGATGTTCGGATGTTTTTTTACTGATGACATCTTGGGAGTTAATATACAGGCAGCACAGTCGAGAGTCGGGAAAGTTTTATCAAAGATAGCCATGTGGCCACCAATGGTAGGATCTTTTTCCACCAGAAAAACTTTTTTACCGGCATCTGCCAATGTTAAAGCTGCACTGATACCTGCAATACCACCACCCACAATCAACACATTGGGATTAACGGGTACTTTTTGTTTTTCGAGAGCACGTTGATAAGCTACACGTTGAACAGCAGCACGAACTAAATCTTTTGATTTTGCAGTTGCATCTTCAAAATTTTCGTTCACCCAACTCACATTTTCACGAATATTAACCATTTGCATAAAATACTGGTTTAACCCGGCTTTTGTGGTTGCATCGCGAAATGTCTTTTCGTGAAGCAATGGAGAACATGATGTTACTACTATTCTGTTCAGATTATGTTCTTTAATATCCGAGGCAATTAATTCCTGTCCCGGATCGGAACACATATATTTATAATCTTTACTGATTACTACGTTGGGGAGTTTTGCTGCGTACTCGGCAACACCAATCACGTCGACTGCACCGGCAATGTTATGCCCACAATGACAGATATAAACTCCAATTCTGATTTCTTCTTTATTATTGGTCATTTAGCCTTCCTCCTTTTTTATAAATATTGAGGTTGAACAAACATTCTTTGCAAGCCAAGCTCTTTTTTATCGAGTCCGAATGCCATCCCCATTAACTGTGGAAAAAATACAACCGGAATGTTAATGTTTTCATCGAATTTGCGTGAAATTTTATCCTGGAAACATTCGAGATTGAATTGGCACAACGGACAAGCAGTGATAATGATATCTGCTTTTTTTCTTTTTGCTTCTTTCAGCAAAAGATAATTGAGTCTTAAACCAACATCGGAAACGGTACTGGTCATGCTCCCCCCACAGCAACGAACTTTCATACCCCAATCGATTGCTGTTGCACCTAATGTCATCACAATTTGGTCCATAAAAACAGGATCGCTAGCATCATCGAAAGTAGTTATAGGACGTACAACCTGACAACCATAATAAGAAACTACATTTAGATCTTTCAATGGTTTTTTAACAGCCATTTTTATTTTTTCAAGACCGAAATCATTCACTAAAATATCGAGTGGATGGCGAACATTCACTCGTCCTTCGTATTTCATGCCAATAGAATTGAGTTTAGTTAAAACAGAATCGCGAAGACCTTGTTCGTTTTCGAGATATTTTTTTGTTTTTAATAAACCCATGTAACATGCATTGCAAGGGGCTACAAGATTAATTTCACCTGACTCGCCTTGTTCTTCAGCTAATGCCAAGTTACGTGTGGTAACAGACATAGCACTTTGTTCATTGATAGACATATAATTTGTAGCACCACAACAGTTCCAATCTTTAAGTTCCTGTAGATCGATACTCAAATGCTTGAATACAGCAAGCATAGATTCTTCATAAGATTTGCCACTGGATTTTAATGAGCAACCGGGATAATATAAATATTTCATTTTTTGTCCTCCTTAGTTTTCAGAATCTTTCAGCATTTTTTTAAAATCCTGCTTACGTTTCATCTGTTTTTCAATAATTGCTAACCGACCGGTCTTCAATAATTTCAGACCGACACCTACATACGATAATGCACTAAAAATATTGGTGCGCATGTAATAACGCATTAACAAGGCAACCTCGTTGCTTCTGCCTGTGTTTTTTACCGTATCGTAGAATGCCTTTGACATTGCCGGAATGGTAAAACGTTTTGGATAAATCTTGTTTTGAATTGCCTCGCGCTTTAAGGCATACATAACATCCGTAATTTTTATCCCTTTAGGACATTCTACGGTGCATGCATAACAGGAGGCGCATAACCAAATGGTTTTATTAGTTAACACTTCCTCCCTGAATCCGGCTTTAACCATAGCGATGATTTTTCGCGGAGTATAATCCATATATGGACTTAGAGGGCAGGACGAACTGCAATTGCCACATTGGATACACCCGTAAATCTGTTCGCCATGAGCCAATTTTGCTATTGTTTTAGCAAAATTTCTATCCAGTTCTGCTTCACGCTTAATTCGGAGAACTGGAATGTTGCTGCTTGTTGAACTCATTTTTTTATATAATTAATTTTTTAATAAAGTTGATTTTTTCCGTGTGTAAAACTAAATTAATTTATTCGAAATGCAATGACAAAATAAAAAAAACCCAATAATTTAAAATGATTTTAATCTATTGGTTTTGTTTCTGAACTAATTTTTAAGCCTAATAATTACTATTTAATTATCAAGTTTACTAGCAATAATTTGTAAATTATTAAAAAGAATAATAATTTACTTCGTCTGAAGTTTCGGCTTCAGAAATTTGTAACCAATATGCAGGAGTAACTTTGTGACCAGTAAGAGATATCAATCTGCGTTTATAAACATCCAAAACAGGGTTAAACAATAAATCTTTAACACCAACTGAATAAGTGCCACTAAGGTCTTCGCCTTGTTTATCGGAATGAACTTTTACTTCGTACTTATTTAATTCCAGAAGTTGTTTAAGAAATTTCATACGGTTTTCGCTGACACCTGTTTCGACAACAGTACAACGAACTCCATCAATTTCATTTATAATATGTTTACCTTTGTTCAATGACATACATTTTAGATTAAAATCCGAAACTTAAAGAGCGAATGAGTTCATAAATCGGGCTTAAAAATCCGATCGCAAAAATACCAGCAACACAAATTATTAAAGCCAATCGATCAGTAAAAGTGCTTTTGAATTTAGCAATGGGTGCATCGTTTTTGTTTATGAACATTGCTTTTACAACCAGTAAATAATAATATAATGAGATGGTAGCATTTAATACTGCAATTAAAACCAACCAGTAGTACCCCTTACTTGCTGCTGATGTGAAAAGGAAAAACTTACCAAAAAATCCAGCAACAGGAGGTATTCCAGCTAATGAAAATAAAGCCAACATCATAATCAAACTTAACTTCGGGTTGGTTCGGTATAACCCGTTGTATTCGTCCATATTTTCAAAACCAGTTTTATCTGAGATTACAGAAACAACACCAAATGCTGCAAGATTTGAAAATACGTATACCAAAACAAAATAGATAACTGAAGTCATACCCAGTTCACTTGCACCCATAATCCCTAAAAGAATAAACCCTGCTTGAGAAATTGATGAAAATGCCAAAAAACGCTTCATGTTTTTCTGCCGCATCGCAAACAAATTACCAATTGTCATAGTCAATATTGAAAGTAGATATAGAATATTACTCCACATATCAACTAGGGATTTAAAAACAGTGAACAAAATAATCATAAATATAAATGCCGCAGCACCTTTTGACACCACCGATAGAAATGAAGTAACATTCACCGGAGCCCCTTCATAAACATCAGCCGTCCAAAAATGGAATGGTACCAATGAAATTTTAAATCCCATGCCTGTTACAAAAAATATAAATCCGAGAATAAGTAAAGGTGAGTTGACTAATTTTTCGGCTACTTCGGTAAAATAAATCGAACCGGTTGTTCCATAAATAATTGATAAACCAAACAATAAAATACCTGAGGATAGTGCCGATGAAAGAATAAATTTAATACCAGCTTCAGCAGATTTGTTTTTATATTTATCAAAAGCAGCAAGCGCTGTTAAAGGAATTGTTGCTGTTTCTAAACCCAGATAAAACATTAGAAAATCACCTGAAGAAATCATAAAGTTCATTCCGACTAATGATGATAACAATATGATGTAAAACTCACTAATCCTTTCATGATTGATTTCCTTACGCAACCATGAAGCAGATTGCAATAATATAATAAATACGGCTACATTTAAAATATTTTTAAACAAAACAACAAGCGCACTTGTTTGATACATACCGCCAAATAATGTTCCCACAGACGCAGGTATAAATCCAGCAATAGTATTTAGTAGAAATAAAACAATTGTGAAAGGAATCACATAATGTTTCTTTTCGTTTTTGACGACTAATTCGGCTATCAGGACTAATAGAATCACTCCTATCAGAAGTATTTCGTGCCTCATTATCAAAAATTGTTCTAGGTTCATATCGTTAAATAAAAATTAGATTTAAAATAAAGACAATTGCTCCATGATAGGTTTCAGGCTACTCATAATCATATCTGAAAGCCAAAATGGAAAAAGTCCGATACCTGCAACAGCCACAATTAAAGTAACCGTGCTTATTTTTTCATACCATTTAGCATCGCTAAGTTTGAGGAATTCATTGTTTCGAACCGGGCCAAATAAAAGAATTCCAACAACACGAAGTATATATACAGCTGTGACAACAATAGATGAGCACGCAATAATTGTTGCGACACGATGAAATAAGTCAGGATGTTGAAAAGAGCCGACAAAAATTGTCATTTCAGCAACAAATCCACTTAAACCAGGCAATCCTAATGAAGCCAAACCTGCAATAACATAGCAAACCGATAAAAATGGCAGTACTTTCATTAGTCCACCCATCTCATTAATCATACGTGTATGAGTTCTTCCGTAAATCATACCAATTAATGCAAAGAAAAGAGCTGTCATAAGACCATGAGAAATCATTTGAATAATTGCGCCATCCATTGCTGTTTCGTTCATCATTAATAAAGCGAATAACACTAAACCGCAATGGCTCACTGATGAATAGGCATTAATATATTTAAGATCTTTTTGCCAAACGGCTCCAAAAGCACCGTAAACGACACTTATTGTAGTTAAAATTAAGAAAATCCAAGCCAACTCATGTGCTGCTTCTGGCATCAGAAACATTGCAACCCTGAAACATCCATAACCTCCAAGTTTCATTAATACTCCGGCATGTAACATGGAAACAGCAGTAGGTGCAGAAGCATGACCATCGGGAGACCACGTGTGGAAAGGAAATAAAGCACCTAATATTCCAAACCCTATAAAGGTAAAAGGGAAGAAGAATCGTTGAGCTTCAATTGGGATAGTTATTTTTGAAATTTCAAGAATATTAAATGTTAAAGGGCCTCCATCGGGTGCCGAATTGAAATAAATTCCAAACAATCCGACAAGCAATAAAGCAGAACCTCCCATGAGCATCAAAGTAAGTTTCATGGCAGAGTATTCCTTGGGACCGGAACCCCAAATTCCAATAAGTAAATACATTGGGATTACAGCTACTTCATAAAACAAAAACATTGTAAAGAGATCAAGAGATATAAAGAAACCAAATACTCCTGTAGCTAAAATAATAAGAGAGATAAAAAATTCTCGTGAAAGATCTTTAACCTCCCATGATGCAAACACACCTGCAAATGAAACAATAGAGGTTAGTGTAATCATGGCAACGGAAATTCCGTCAACACCCACCAAATAATGAATATTTAATGCTTCGAACCAAACATAATCGACCATAAACAACATATCTGCTGTATTTCCTGCTTTTCGCTCAGCAAAAAACAAATAAATAAGAACAACAGAAGTAATCAGTTGCATTCCCATACCGATTGCGGATATTAGTCTTGCTCCTTTATAATCTTTTGTACATAATATACCAATAATGGTCAGTATTGGGATAACAATAAAAAGGGAGAGTATGTTCATAATTCTAAAGAGTTATTGCCATAAATAAATAAAAATTAATGCAAAAGCTATTGCACCAAGAACAAAGAAAAAGGCATAGTGTTGCAATTGTCCTGATTGGGCTCCTTTAATCTTTCGTGATGCTAAAACCGTCATTCCCGCTATTCCATTCATAGTTCCATCAACAACGTGGCGATCGAACCAAGAAACCGGTCTAGAAATCAGATTGAAAATAATTTTTTTTGTTACAAATAAATACACCTCGTCAATATAGAACTTATTGTAAATAGTCTTGTATACGCCACCCAATCCCTTGGTAATTTTTTCCGCCATAACATTATCTTTCTTATATAGCAGAAAAGCAATAAAAATACCTACCAAGCCAATTCCTACTGACGGAATTGCGACCATTAGATTTGTTTCTGTTAAAAATGGAAGCCTATCAGAAGATATCATTTGGCTAAAAGGTAAGAATCCCGCAAAGATTGAAGCTATGGCTAGAAATATTAAAGGAATTGTCATCACTAAGGGTGATTCATGTGGTTTGTGATGGTAATGCGGTTCTTTGTTCCAAAACACTCTGAAATATAAACGGAACATATAAAAAGCTGTCAAACCAGCAACTAAATATTCAACCCAAAACAAAAGCTTGTTATGTTCAAATGCGGCAACAAGAATTTCATCTTTACTCCAAAAGCCACTTAAAGGATACAAACCTGCAATTGTTAAGCACGCTATTAGAAATGTGATATGAGTAATAGGCAAATATTTTCTTAAGCCTCCCATTTCATTCATGTAATTGCTGTGCACTGCATGAATTATTGAACCAGCACCAAGGAAAAGCAAGGCTTTAAACATCGCATGTGTAAACAAATGAAACATTGAAGCCATATATCCTAAACCTTTTTCACCAGCATATCCAGAAACACCCAATGCTAACATCATGTAACCAATTTGGGATAAAGTTGAGAAAGCTAAGACACGTTTAATATCAAATTGTGTACATGCAATAACTGCTGCAAAAAGTGAGGTAAAACCGCCCACATATGCTATAACAGTAAGCGCATCTGGTGCAGCAAAAGAATATAGTGGGAATAAGCGTGCAACTAAGAATACTCCTGCAACAACCATGGTTGCAGCATGTATGAGAGCCGAAACCGGTGTTGGACCTTCCATAGCATCAGGAAGCCAAATATGTAATGGAAACATAGCAGACTTTCCGGCACCACCCATAAATATAAGCAGTAAGGCCCAAGTTGCAACCGACATACCCATAAAAGTTTGAGTAAGATTTCGTGTTATTTCAATTCCACTTGGTCCGGTAAGGCTAAGAAAATCAAACGTTTTTGTATAAAAAGATAACAATAAAATACCTATCAGGAATCCAAGATCTGCAAAACGTGTAACAATAAAAGCCTTTTTAGAAGCTGCAACAGCTGACGGTCTGTCGTAATAGAAACCAATAAGAAGGAAGGATGAAACACCAACTAATTCCCAAAATACATACATTTGGAAAATATTGGTAGCAACAACCAAACCTAACATGGAAAAAGTAAAAAGCGAAAGGAAAGCAAAGAATCGTTGAAATCCTTTTTCACCTTTCATATAACCGAGGCTATATAGATGCACCATGAATGAAACTGTACTTACCACTACAAGCATCATAACGGAAATAGGATCAATAAATACTCCCATCTTAATTTTCAAGGCATCACTAAATGACAGCCATAAATAGTTACATGCCACAATTTGTTGGTATGCACCATCGAGCTTTGGCAATTGAAAAAAATACTGATATGCAGCATAATAGGAAAGTATCATAACTACTCCAAGCCCAAGTGTTCCAAGTACGCCTGATAATAGCGGTTTGAATTTCATCCCGAATAATCCAAGTAGGAGAAACATAAAAACCGGAATGAGCAAAATCCAAATGGTATAGCTGAAATTTATCATTGTTCTGTTTTCTTTTTACAATACTATATTTAGTAAATTCAGTTTAAAGCTAATATTTCATTTCATCAATATTTTCGACTTCAATATTTGAGAAGCGTCGATAAATATTAATAATTAATGCAATAGCGACAGAAGCTTCAGCTGCAGCTATTCCAACAACAATTAGTGCAAAAAAATTGCCCTGCATATTTTCAGGGAACAAATAAGAGTTAAAAGCAACAAAGTTGATATTTACTGAATTTAAAATCAACTCAATTGACATCAGCATCGTGATTAAGTTTTTACGAACAATGAATCCGTAAATACCAATAAAGAACATGGCTGTGCTAACAATTAAAAAATGATCTAAAGGAATTCCGTATTTTTCCATAATATTTATTTACCTTTTTTAGCAATTATAATGGCCGCAATCATTGCAGCAAGTAGCAAAATACTAATGACTTCGAAAGGAAGTGCATAGCCATTATGACCCGTACTAAGCAACTGGGTTCCAATTTCTGTCATATTATTATTTATTGCAGCATTTGTACCTGGAATAAATTTATGTTGCAAAAGAACCAGAAGGCACAATCCCATACCGCTTAAGGCAGCCGTTGCACCCAATAATTTCTTTGTCCAATGCGCTTTTGTAAATTTTTGATCGATATGGCTTGTGAGTAAAATTGAAAAAATTATCAATACTACAATACCTCCTGCATACAGGGTTAACTGAACCCCAGCCATAAACTGGTAATCTAACCAAAAATATAAACCTGCGGTTGAAACCAGAACAAATAATAAAAAAACGGCTGCTCGGAGTATTCGACGACTAGTTACAGTTAATAACGAAAAAACGATAATCATCGCCGCAAACAAGTAAAACATGATTTTATATTCTGTCATTCTGCTATATCTTTTACAAGTGAAGAACCTGTGTTATTTAATACTTTTGATAATTTTTGTCTATCAAATACGGCATGTTCAAATTTTTGAGAGAATGCTAACGCATCTGACGGGCATGTCTTTACACACAAACCACAAAAAGTGCACATGCTCAAATGATATATGTATTTGTCAATAATGCGTTTTGATTTACCTTCTTCTGTAGTAATTTTGTCAGTTATCACCTCAATAGACCCATTCGGGCAATTCATTTCACAAATTCCGCAACCAGTACATCTGTGAAAATTTGATGAATCGTGAGGCATAACCAATTCGCCTTTGAAACGATCATACATTTTGAGTTTTTTTCGATTTTCAGGATATTTTTGAGTGACAATTTTATCCAAACGGACAAAATACTTACCTGTAACCGACATGCCTTTTAAAAGAGACCAAACTCCTTTAAAAATTCCTGCTATATAGTTGAATATACTTTTCATACACTATTTAATATACCATCCCATTAGGACGATTAGAGCAACGACAATAATATTAACAAGATTAATTGGAAGTAAATATTTCCACTCGAGAGTAAGCAGTTGATCAATTCGTAAACGTGGGAAGGTCCATTTAAACCACATCATTATTAAAATAACAACAGCTGTTTTACCAAAATACCAACATATTGGAGGAATAAAGTCCATAGCATTATTAAAGCCTTCGCATCCCGGAATATGAAGCGGCATCCAACCGCCCCAGAAAACTGTAGCGGCAACGGAAGCTATTAAAAACATATTCATGTACTCGGCTAAAAAGAAAAAAGCAAATTTAATACCTGAATATTCGGTATGGAAGCCTGCAGTCAACTCTGATTCCGCTTCAGCAAGATCAAAGGGGCCTCGATTGGTTTCAGCAGTTCCTGCTGTAATGAAGACAATAAAAGCAATAATTGCCGGCACATGTCCTTTAATAATCCACCAAGCATCCGCTTGACTCTCGACAATAGTAGAAAGTTGTAATGAACCACTATAAATGGCTATTACCAATAATGATAATCCAACAGATAATTCATAACTAACAATTTGAGCACCGCTTCGCATTGCGCCTATTAAGGAATATTTGTTGTTACTCGACCAACCTGCAAGCAAAACACCCACCACACCAATTGATGAAACTGCCATGATATAAAAAATACCAATATTAAAATCAATGGCATGAAGGCCCATGGCAAAAGGAATAGCTGCAATACCCAAAAATGAAGCAATAATAACAATAAAAGGTGCCAAGTTAAATAAGAATTTGTCAGCCTTGCGAATTGTAATTAACTCTTTCAATAAAAGTTTAAACAAATCGGCAATGGTTTGTATAACACCAAACCACCCTACCCTGTTTGGACCAATGCGGTTCTGCATAAAAGCACATACTTTACGTTCGGCTAAAACTAAATACAAGCCGATAACTGCATAAAAAATCAGAAACACAACTCCGATTAGGGTCATTTCAGCTATAAATGCCCAAGTTGCAGGCAAATTATTATACAGAAACTGATCTATCGATTGTGTTAAGGGTGCTAAATCATATTTTTGGTATCCCATAAATAAGTTTTTATCTGTCAATATCCGGTATTACTAAATCCAATGAGCCACTTATAGCAACAAGGTCGGCGATTTTGTTCCCGGCGGTTATTTTATTCATTATAAAAAGATTGCTAAAATTCGGTGTGCGAAGTTTTAAACGATAGGGTGTTTTATTACCATCGCTAACAATATAAACCCCCAATTCGCCTCTTGCAGTTTCAACCCGCTGAAAATATTCTCCTTCGGGAAGCTTTATAACCGGTTTCATTTTAGCCGTATATTCATTTCCTTCTGGCATTTTATCGACAAGTTGTTCGAGTAAATTCATCGATTCCCACATTTCATCAATGCGGGCAATATATCTGGTGAATGTATCGCCTTTCGCATGAATAATTTCCTTGAAATCAATAAAAGGATATGCACTATAAGGTTCTATTTTTCTTATATCGCACGAAAAGCCTGAGGCTCTGCCCGACGGACCGGTTATACCATAATTAATCGCATCTTCCTTAGTTAAAATTCCTAAATCTTTGGTACGGGCTTGAAAAATTACGTTGCCAGTTAAAAATCTATCGTATTCTGGAAGTTTCTTTCTAAAATACTTGATAAAATCTAAGATGCCTTTTTTGAAATTAGGATGGATATCGTGCATCAATCCTCCAGGGGCAATAAAACTATGCAAAAGACGCGAGCCACAAGATTCTTCAAAAATATCCAATATTTTTTCACGATCGCGCAGGCCGTAAAAGTAGCAGGTTAATCCACCCAAATCCATTCCAAAAGCACTCCACCACAATTGATGAGAAGCAATACGATTCAATTCGGCAAGAATTGTTCGGATATATTTTACTCTTTCTGGCACCTCAATATCCAGTGCTTTTTCAACACACAAGCACACGGCTTCATTATTCATATGTGCTGATAAATAATCGATTCTGTCGGTTAAATGAATTATCTGGGGATAGGTGAGACTTTCACACATTTTTTCAATTCCGCGATGAATGTAGCCGCAATGGGGAATAAGGTATTTAACCTTTTCTCCTTGTAATGACACTTCAAATCTGAGTACACCATGCGTTGATGGGTGCTGTGGCCCCATATTGATGATATATTCAGGGTTTTCGTTCAGTTCAACTACTATGTTGTTTTCTTCTGACATATAATAATTTTCAGATTTTTATAGAATTGCAATGGCTCATGCCAAACTTATCTTTCAATAATATTAATTTCGTCTTTATAATCTTTACGCAAAGGAAAACCTTTGATAAAGGTTTCATCCAAAAATAGTCTTCGTAAATCGGGATGATGCGTGAATTTTACACCCATCAAATCATACACTTCGCGTTCATGAAATTCGGCAGTGGCAAAAATATCAGATACCGTAGGTATTTCAGGGTTTTCGCGGCCATCACTTTTCACTTTCAGAACCATACTGTGATGTAAAGTGGTTGATGTTAGATGATATACAATAGTGAAATGCGTTTTCCAATCTACACCGGAAAGACAAAATAAATAGTCGAATTTCAAATCATCAGAATCTTTTAATATGATAAGAAACGAGTGTAATTTATCAGCAGGGACAGTAATATCGAGAAATTGCTTGTTGGTATTAAATTCAGCCTCGGGTAATAATGCTATTATTTTTTCTTTCAGTTGTTCTTGTTCCATTGTTTTTGTTTTTCAAATTTCTGAAGACTATTTTTATACAAAATCTGCTAAAGGGTCCTTACGTTTTTTCCAAATCGTTTCGGTTTTTATTTTACGTTGAAGTTGCATAACCCCATATAGTAGTGCTTCGGGACGAGGCGGACAACCCGGAATAAAAACATCCACAGGAATAACATGGTCAACTCCGCGTACTACCGAATAGGAATTATAGAAAAACGGTCCGCCCGAAACTGCACAAGCTCCCATGGCAATAACATATTTGGGGTCGGCCATTTGATCGTACAATCGTTTTAGCACAGGTGCCATTTTATGAACAATGGTGCCTGCTACCACAATAACATCGGCCTGACGCGGACTGGCACGATATACTTCGATTCCGAATCTTGAAAAATCGTGTCGTGAGGCTCCAGCAGCCATCATTTCAATACCACAACAACTTGTAGCAAAAGTTAATGGCCAAACCGAGTTTGCCCGGCCCCAATTAATGATGTCGTCAATCGTTGTGAAAATAATATTGCCACCCGTCTTTTTAAAAGTCTCTAAAGTTTCGTTATCTTCAAACTCAGCATATTTTATGCCTTTGATTTTTATTCCCATTTCAAAGCTCCTTTCTTCCATGCATAAACTAGACCCAAGCCCAATATAAAGAAAAATATCAAAATCTCAACAAAAGCGCGTATTCCTACTGTTTTCATTACCACAGCCCAAGGAAAAATAAAAACCGTTTCAACATCAAAAACCAGATAAACAATGGCAAACAAATAGTATCCAACATTAAATTGAACCCAAGTTGTTCCTTTTGTTTCAATACCACACTCGTAGGGTTCGGACTTAACCGCATTGGATGATTTGGGCGGAATAATCATGGAAAAGCCTACTGCCAGACCAACCAGCGCTACTGCCACAATAAAAAATAGTACCAGAGATTCGTTATTCATATTTTTATTTTTATAAGCAGGGCAAAATTATAAAAAAAACTACAAAAACAAATTTTTTATAAAATAATTATTCATTTTATAAACCATTGTAATTTATACAATTAACAATCCAATAATAAATCCTTATTAATTACTAAGTTCATTAAACAACTTTATAACATTTGTTTTATCACGAAAAATAATCAATTTGAAAATGTCAAAAAAAAATATTTTTTTTCAAATTTTTTCGTTGTGCAAAAATCTTATTATAAAATGTAATTTTGACCTTTATTTTATATTGTGAAAATTTTCCGCATAAAAATTTCCGGATTGGTTCAAGGTGTTGGTTTTAGACCTTTTGTTTACCGCATTGCAACAAATTTGGGTATTAATGGTACCATCGAAAACCGCACTGACGGGGTGGTAATTGAAATAAACGGAGATGATCTTGTTGTTAAAACCTTTGTTGATAACATAAAGCAGCAAGCCCCTCCCGCCTCGGCAATTGATTTGGTTCAGATTGAAATGATAGATAAATACATTTGTTTCGAGAATTTTAAAATTGTAAAAAGTACAAACATCTCGAATGCTGTTACCGAAATTAGTCCCGATATAGCCGTTTGCAACGATTGTCTCAACGATATGAAACTGCAAGCCCACCGCATAGCTTATCCTTTTATTAATTGTACAAATTGTGGACCCCGTTTCAGTATTATACAAAACCTGCCTTACGACCGCGATAAAACCACCATGAAATCCTTTGTAATGTGCAAAACATGCCGTAGCGAATATACCCATGTTGCCGACAGACGTTTTCATGCACAACCTGTGGCATGCAATCAGTGCGGACCAAAATACACCCTACATTATAATGGTACAACCGAAGAAAACCATAGCCACATGCTGCATCGTGCTTCTGAATTGTTGAATGGTGGAAAAATACTTGCCATAAAAGGAATGGGGGGCTATTTTATTGCTTGCGATGCGGCGAACCAAGCAGCAGTAGAGCTGTTACGGCAACGCAAAAAACGTGACGCCAAACCCCTAGCCGTAATGTTTCGCGATTGGGATACCTTGCAAAAATATACCGAAACCACAGAGGCTGAAAAAGAATTAATTACTTCGTGGCGACGCCCGATTGTGTTAGTAAAACAAACTTCGCCTCTTGCACCTTCGGTAAATTATCAACTGAACAAATTGGGCGCTTTTTTGCCCTATATGCCTTTTCATTATCAGCTTTTCCAAAGCTCGGGGCTAGATGCTTTGGTTATGACCAGCGGCAACATTTCAAACGAACCTATTATCATAAATGATTCGCTAGCATTGCAAAAACTTGGAAATATTGCCGATGCGGTTATTACTTACAATCGGGAAATATACAACCGTTGCGACGATTCGGTGGCTTTTGTGAGCAAAGGAAAAACACAACTGATACGCCGTTCGCGGGGATATGTGCCCACACAAATTGCCCTGAATTTTGATGCCGACGGAATTTTGGCTACCGGTGCCGAACTCAAAAATACTTTTTGTTTGGGCAAAAACAATCGTGCTATTATCAGTCAGCATATAGGCGATTTGAAAAATGCCGAAACCCTCAATTTCTTCGTAGAATCGGTGCAACGTTTTAAAAAACTGTTTCGCTGCAAACCGCACACCCTAGTGAGCGATTTACATCCCGATTATCTTTCAACAAAATTTGCCCGCGAAAGCGGCTTGCAACACATCATGGTGCAACATCATCATGCCCACATTGCTTCGGTGATGGCCGAAACAGGTGTCAACCAAAAAGTGATTGGGGTGAGCCTCGACGGACTGGGATTGGGTACCGACGGCGCGCTGTGGGGTGGCGAGTTTTTGGTGTGCAACTTCCAAGGTTTTGAACGGCCATCACATTTTGATTATGTGCCCATGCCAGGTGCCGACAAAGCCAGCACCGAACCTTGGCGCATGGGCGTGGCATATTTGTATCATTACTTGGGTAAGGATTTCTTGAATCTCAACATTCCCTTTGTAAAAAACCTGGACTTACGCAAAACCAAACTGCTAATTCAGGCTATGGATGCCGGAATAAATTCGCCGCTCACATCAAGCTGCGGCCGCCTCTTCGATGCCGTCGCGGCTATTTGCGGAATTTGCAACAAGCAAGCCTACGAAGCACAGGCTGCCATGCTGTTCGAAGGGCTGGCTGAGGAAAATTGCGAGGAGGTGTATTCATATAATTTGCAACACACCCTTAGTTTTGAGCTTACTATCAAAGAAATAATACACGATATTGAACATCAAATTCCTGTTAGCAGAATTGCTGCACGTTTCCACAATACTTTGGCGCATGGCATTGCCCAAACGGTTGCGCAAATCAGCAGTCAAACGCATATTAAAACGGTAGCGCTTTCGGGCGGATGTTTTCAAAACCAGTATTTGTTGCAAAAAACTGTAGAGATGCTTTCGCGTAAGCAACTCACGGTGCTGCTGCACGAAAAAGTTCCAGCAAACGATGGCGGGCTTTCCCTGGGACAACTCGCCATTGCAGCGCATGGATTCATGAGCAATGAAAAGTAAAAAATTTCTTTCGGATTATACAAGGCCGGCAGGCGGAATGTCATCGCTACCACGCTTTTTCTTTTCCAATTATTAAACCTCGAGCTGTATTAAAAAGTTTCCGTAATTTTGTAAAAAATTTCAATTATGTGTTTAAGTGTTCCTGCTGAAATAATTTCTATCGACGGCCAAATGGCTAAAGCCTCGGTTGGGGGGGCAGTGCGCGATATTTCGTTGCAATTGGTTGAAAATATCGTTCCCGGCGATTTTGTGCTATTGCACACAGGTTTTGCTATCGAAAAAATTAGCAAACAAGAAGCCGAAGAAACAGTGAGGCTGCTCAACGAACTGGGCGAAATGGATGACGACATGCCGCATCTAAATTATTAGCTTAGGCATCCTTCAAACAAATTTTTTCATCCGCTCAAAATCCCTCTTTCCATGAATACCTATATTTTATTTCTGCGCGCGGTCAACGTGGGTGGCCACAACATCATTAAAATGAAAGACCTCAGCATCTGGCTTCGCGAACTCAATTTCCAAAACATACGCACCCATTTGCAAAGCGGCAACGTCGTGTTTTGTGCTGCCAGCAGCGATGCAACTGCTTTGGTTTCGGCAATTGAAGCAATGCTATTGCGAAAAACCAACCTCAGCCTCACTTGCCTGTTGCGCAATGTGGATGAACTTGTGCAAATTAACCAACTGATTGACCGCCACCAAGCCAACAAACTACCCGATACCAATTTGTTTGTAACCCTTTTATCGCAAACCCCCTCGGCAGAAAACATGGCGAAACTAAAGGAAACCAAAACCGGCCAGGATATGTTTTTTGCTTATGCACGCGATGTAATTGTGGTGTGCCAACAACCCTATCATAAAACCAAACTCTCCAACCATTTGTTTGAACAGGCACTGAAAGTTAAAGCAACCAGCCGCAACAGCAAAACCATGCGGGCGCTGCTTGAGCTGCTTAGCATTTAAAAGTTGACTATGGGCCTAGAGCGGGCGTATTTTATTTGCTTGCGCTCAACCAAATATCACTCCGAACAACTTCGCCGAAAAAACCCAAATTTTCAAGGCGTAAAACCTTTTTTACTCTTCCATCTTTGTTAGTTCATCAGCCCAAACAAATTGCTGCTTTTTGCAGAAATCCCTTCCGCCAGACTTACCTTCTTCCTCGCCACCAACCCCCAACTCATCCAAACAACCATTCCCATATTCTTCTATATTTATATAAATTCAAAGCTATAAATTCACATAACAACCGCAATTAATGTATTCCAAATCCAGAATCTCAATCCATCCATTCTTTTATTTTTTATCACTGTTGTCCACAAAAAGGTATTATTTCAGCCCCTGCCCCGCAATCAAGTGGGGGCTGAAGCCCGCATCCATGTTTTATTCCATCAACCTCAGCCTTCAGCCCGGGCTTACTATCCGCAACTTAATGAAAAACTTTAGTCCCCACACATGAACCAAACAACAGCGATTTATAATAATAAATCAAAACACCCAAATCCATTCACTCAGGCAAATTCCCTATCCCAAAAACCATAACTCCCCACAGCAAACCAAGTACTTTAGCCACGCCCCCACCTTTCACCTTTTTTCCACCTCATTTTCATTATTTCCCCACCCATTTTCACTTTTTTCACCATTTTCTCCTATTTTTTCCTCCTATTTTATCAAATTCACCTACCAAACTTCATTTTTCCCCAACATTTTATCAAAAACCCCCAACAATTTTTAAAATCTTGCCCCGAATAAACACAATCTTGCCCCGAACAAACGCGATGTTGCCCCGAATAAACGCGATGTTCCCCCGAACAAACGAAACTGTTCAAAAAAGTGTGTCAAAATAAATAAACACTTTAACGTTAAAAATATGGGTAAACAAAAAAGAAAAAAGCGAGAACGTTTAGAAGAAACGCGATGTTGCCCCCGAATTTAGTTATGAATCAACAACAATTCTTCTGCATTATTGTTGTTAGCAAGAACGCTGATTTTTGTATCTTTGCACCATCTTACATTATGAAAAAGCACTTTTCAATATTTTTTATACTCGTTTTTAGTTTCGTTTTGAGTTTGTATGGCCAAAACACAATGAGAACTGCATTTGCAAACAATTCTGTTTTGGCAAATGGAACATGGTATAAAATTGGCACAACCAAACAGGGTGTTTACAAACTCACCTATCAAAACCTAGTCGACTTGGGCCTCCCCCAACCCATTAAATCAGCCGATTTCAGACTGTATGGAAATGGAGGAGCCATGTTGCCTGAAGCAAATGCTACTTTTCGATACGATGATTTAATAGAAAATGCTGTTTACATAAACGACAACGACGATGGCTATTTAAACCCAGGCGACTACATTCTTTTTTATGGGCAAAGCACCACAATATGGGATTATAATGCAATTAGTGCTACCTTTCAACACACAAAAAACCTTTATGCCGACACCGCATATTACTTTATTACCTTACAAACCGGCATCCCAAAACGGGTTTCAAACTACCCTGCAATTGCCGCACCCGCCGATACCGTTCTAACTAGTTTTAACGACTATCAGTATCACGAACTCGATTCCATTAATTTGCTCATGTCGGGCAGAAAATGGTTGGGCGAAGTGTTTAATCAAACAACTTCCTACGATTTTACATGCATTTTTCCGAACCTAGATAAAACCAAGCCACTTCAAGCCGATTTCTCCGTTTTCGCTCGCTCTCAGCAAGAAAGTGCTTTTGAAATTACCCTGAATTCGAACACCGTTTCAGATACCCTTTTGCCCATCGATGGAAATATAAATGCAGATTATGCCAGCACCAAAATTATATCGCTTAGCTTTGTACCCACCACCGACACTTTAAACATACATATCTTCTACAACAAACCCGATGATGCCGCCATGACCTGGCTCGATTATTTCGAAATTAACGCCAAACGAACACTAGTTTATGATAATAATCAATTGTTGTTTCGAAGCCTGCCAACATTAGGCTCAACAATTAGCCAATTCACGATTCAAAACCCAGCAACACCTTTTCGAGTTTGGCTAGTAAAAAATAATGCAGACATAAACGAAATCAGTCTTTCAAGCCTTCCCGGCGCATCTTCATTTAAAGCATACACCGATAGTTTGCTTAATTTTATTGCATTTGATCAAAACAATTCCTACTCCCCCATTTTAATAGGAAGCATTCCCAACCAAAATTTACATGCCATTTCGCAAGCAGATTTGGTAATAGTAACCCATCCCAATTTTATTTTACAAGCCAATAGCATTGCCGAATTTCATCGCAATAACGATAATATGATTGTAGCCGTTGCAACTACCCCCCAGATATATAACGAATTTTCGTCAGGAAAACAGGATATAGCTGCAATTCGCGATTTTGTTCGAATGATTTACCAACGCGGAATAAATGATACGGTGCAACGACTAAAATACCTGCTATTGCTTGGCGATGGCTCCTATGATATGAAAAACAGAATTTCCCCGAATTCGAATTTTATTCCAACATGGCAAACAGATAATTCGGTTTTACCAACATCCTCATTTGTTTCCGACGATTTTTTTGGCAAACTCGATTCGCTGGAAGGAGGCGATATTACTATCGGCAAACTTGATATTGGAATTGGTAGATTACCTGTTAATTCGGCTGAAGAAGCCACGAACCTGGTCGAAAAAATAATTCGCTATGGCACCACAAAAGATTTGCTTGAAAATTCGTACGAAAACGGTTTGATTTCTAATTTTGACCCATGGCGAAACGAAGTTTGCATAATAGCCGATGACGAGGATGGGAATCTGCATTTACGGCAAGCAGAAAAACTTTGTTCCGTACTCGACTCATTGACACATACAATGAATATTCGAAAAATTTATCTCGATTCATATAATGAAATTCATTCTTCCTCTGGCGATACCTACCCTGATGTGAATGATGCAGTAAATAAAGTTATAGCGAAAGGTGCATTAATGATTAACTATATTGGTCACGGTGGAGAATATGGCCTAGCTGGTGAAGGCATTTTAACCATGGGAGATATCGGAAAATATACGAATTACTATTCTTTACCAGTTTTTGTTACGGCCACATGCGAATTTAGCCGATACGATAACCCGAACTTGGTTTCGGCCGGCGAAAAAATATTGTTGAATCCCAATGGGGGTGGTATCGCATTATTTACAACAACACGAGTTGCTTATGCACACGCCAATGAAATTATTAATAGAAACCTTATTAAAACTGCTTTTACAAAAAACACGGTTGAAAAAAATCGTTTTGGAGATATAGTAAAACAATCCAAAAACTTATGCGATCAAAGCTTGTATATGCAAAACTTCACCTTGCTTGGCGATCCTGCGCTTTCCATGGCATTTCCAAAATACAAGGTGGTTACCGAACAAATTGGCGTGGATACATTAAAATCCTCTAGTGATACCTTAAACAACAGTAATGTTGTTTCGGTTTCTGGTTACATTAGCGATGATTCTGGCAACAAGCAAACCGGATATAACGGAAAAATTTATCCTTTTGTTTACGACAAACCTAACGAATTTAGTACCTTGGCAAACGACCCAAGTGTTAGTTATGTTGCCAGTTTTCAACAACAACAATCCATTTTATATAAAGGAAACGTCAGTGTAACCAATGGAGAATTTTCATTTTCGTTTTTTGTTCCAAAAGATATAAGTTTTGCAACTGGTTTAGGAAAAATAACGTATTATTCAAAAAATGCTGATTTTGATGCGGCGGGCGTTACAGATAGCTTGTGCTTAAAAAATAATGGTATCGTAAATAATCCCGATATTCTTGGTCCCGACATTAGGTTGTATTTGAATGATATAAATTTTATTTCAGGAGAAAACACAGCTGATAATCCAAGACTTATCGCGTTTTTACACGATACAAGTGGAATAAATAGTTGCGGATTGAGTCTGGGACACGAAATAACAGCCGTTCTTGACGATGGATTAGAAAATCCTTTTTTCTTAAACGATAATTACATTGCGGATCTTAACACCTACACTTCTGGCAAGACCTACTATCAGTTTTCAGGTTTACACTCCGGTGAACATAAACTAACTTTAAAAGCTTGGGACTTGCTCAATAATTCATCGGAAAAGGAAATATACTTTACCGTTTTAAATCCTGCCGGTATAAAACTTGGAGGAGTATATAATTATCCTGACCCAGTTTATGATTATACTTGGTTTTATATTGAACATAATTTGAGCGATGCTATGATGTTTCTAATAATTGTTGTTTACGATATAACAGGAAAAGCAGTAACAGAAATTCAAAAAAATATTTCTCCAGATGAATATAAGCCCATCGAAATTTATTGGAACGCATCCGATGCCCATGGCAACCCTTTATCAAAAGGTTTTTATACTTATACCGTTACCCTATCAGATAACACCGGCAAAATTAGGCAACGTTCCGATAAACTCGTAATTATTAAATAATTTAAAAAAAATACACCTGAAAATCAGAAATAAAAATCTGATACAATATAATTTTAAATTAATCGTTATTTTTGCACTTACATAAAAAACACATTCTACAAAATGAAAAGAACTCTTATATCGCTTATTATTATTGCACTTTCTAGTTTTCAATTAGTAGCACAAAACAGCCAAACTAGTGATTTATTAAAAAATAAATTGAACACAATCACAACCGCTGTTCCATTTTTATTAATTGCCCCTGACGCTCGTGGTGGTGGATTAGGCGATTGTGGTGTTTCTTCTTTTGCAGATGCAAACTCACAACACTGGAATCCGGCTAAATATGCCTTTATTGATAAAGATTTTGGCTTTTCGGTTTCCTATAGTCCTTGGTTACGCAAATTAGTTAATGATATAAATTTGGCATATTTAGGTGCATATAAAAGAATCAATAATCGTCAGGTAGTTGCTTTATCTTTGCGCTATTTCTCATTAGGTAATATTACTTTTACCGACGCAACCGGACAAAACATCGGACAGTACAAACCTAACGAATTTGCTATTGACGCTTCCTATGCCTATAAATTCACAAATACTGTTTCCGGTGCAATTGCCTTGCGCTATATTTATTCAAATCTAACCGGTGGTATTTATGTTGCAGGTGCAGCTTCAAAAGCAGGACAAGCAGTGGCAGCTGATGTTAGTGTTTATTACGAAAAGCCGATTAAAGTTAGTAAGATGAATACCAGTGTAGCTTTTGGTTTAAACATTTCAAATATTGGCAACAAGATATCGTATACCGAAAATCTTGATCGCGATTTTATTCCAACAAACTTACGTGTTGGAACTTCATATCTCATGAATTTCGACAAACACAACAGTCTGTCGATAATGCTTGATTTAAATAAATTATTGGTTCCATCACCCCCATTATATTTATTTGATTCAACCGGCAAATATGTTTATGATGCTTCAGGGAATAAAATTATTGATAAAGGAAAAGATCCAAATGTTGGTGTGGTTCGTGGCATGCTGCAATCTTTTTATGATGCACCGGGCGGATTTAGCGAAGAAATAAAAGAAATTAATTATTCGTTTGGTCTTGAATATTGGTACGACAGGCAGTTTTCAATTCGGGCAGGCTATTTTAACGAAAGTAAAACCAAAGGAAACAGAAAGTATGTTACTTTAGGTGCCGGCTTGCGTTATAGTGTTTTTGGTCTCGATTTCGCATATCTAATTCCTGTAACCAGTCGCAATCCCCTTGAAAATACGCTTCGCTTTTCGTTGCTATTCAATTTTGATAAAGTGAAAAGTAAAAAAGAAAAGGAAGAAAAACCAATAAAAAAGAATGAGTAGAATTGGCTTCGGATTTGATACGCACCAACTCGATTTTAATTACGATTTATTTGTTGGTGGCATAAAAATACCTTCCGATAAAGGTGCTGTTGGCCATTCTGATGCCGATGTATTGATACATGCCATTTGTGATGCACTTTTAGGAGCTGCCAATTTGGGCGATATCGGAACCCATTTTCCTGACTCGGACCAACAATTTAAAGACATAGATAGTAAGATACTATTGAAAAAAGTAATAGCACTTATCAATGAAAAGAATTTTCACATAAGCAATATTGACACAACAATTTGTCTTGAAAAGCCTAAAATAGCTCCTTTTATTAATCTAATTCGTCAAAAGCTTTCCGAGGTTTTAGGAATTCCTGAATATGATATTTCTATTAAAGCAAAAACTTCCGAGAAACTTGGTTTTATTGGTCGCGAAGAAGGAATCTCGGCCTATGCCGTTGTTTTAATTGATTAGGGTTTTTTTATCTAAAAAATCGTTCGTGAAAATTTACCAAATAAAGTTTCTTTGTGGCACGAGTAACCGCAGTATATAGCCAGCGCATGTATTCCTTGTTAACCATTTCATCGGTCAAATAACCCTGCTCAACAAAAACATTTTCCCATTGCCCGCCTTGGGTTTTATGACATGTTAATGCATAGGCAAATTTAATTTGAAGTGCATTCAAATACGGGTCGTTTCGAATCATTTTCATCTGCTTATAACGCTCGGGGATATGTGCATACTCATTTGAAATCACATTGTAAAGTTTTTTAAAATCAAGGGAGCTTAATGACGGTGATTCCGAGTTCAGTGTGTTGAGCAACAATTTTACATCAATATCTTTTTCCTCTGGATAATCAATCAGCCGGATGGTGGCATCGGCAAAACTGAAATCGTTTTCAATAACTTCGATGTTTTTAATTCTAAGAATTTCGGCAATATCGCCATTGGCAATAAATCCTGCTTTTGATTTTTTCGCTATCCAGAAATAATTATTCTTCACAATCATTATTTTATCACCGGCATTAATTTCGCCTTCGCGATATAGTATCCTGCGGCGAATTTCGTTATTATAAAGATTGGCTCTTTTGTTTGAGCGGCAAATAACAAGGGTTTCGGTGTCGCCAGAAGCTGAATAGGCGGTATTGAGCATGTCTTCAAGGTCGCTGCCCGAGATTTGGATTACATCATTAAAGTTTTTTGTCTCGAAAAAATTTTTTGTAATATCGGATTGATAAATTAGCGTGCGGATGTGTGTTGCATTTGCTAAAATCCCCGATTCTTCAGTTTGGCGAAACACTTTTGATAATTCAAAATTGCCAATAGCGATATGAAAATTTGCTTTTAAAAATTTTTCGTCGAGTGCAGGGCTTATTTGAGTACCAATGGGAGGAAGCTGGGCCGTGTCACCTACAAAAATTATTGAACAATTTATTCCGCTAAAAACAAATGTCAACAAATCTTCGAGTAAATTTGAAGATGGAAATAAACTATTGTTCGCCAACATCTCGCCCGCAATCATCGATGCTTCATCCACAATAAAAATGGTATTGCTAGTTTTGTTTTCGCGAAGGCTAAGGCTGTAGCCGCTATCGTCTTCGTTGGATTTGTAAATTGCTTTGTGTATGGTGTAGGCATGATTGGCAGAATATGAAGCCAACACTTTGGCTGCACGGCCTGTGGGTGCAAGTAATAAGGAATTGAGCCCGAGTTTTGGTAAAATTTTAACCAAAACACCTACTATGGTGGTTTTACCAGTGCCAGCGTAGCCTTTTAATAGAAAAATGCGGTTCTCGGTGGTGGAAATGACAAATGAAGAAAGTTTTTCGATGACAGTTTGCTGATCGGTGGTGGGAACATGAGCGAAATTTTGAGTGAATAACTGAACAACTTTTGACAATATCATAAGTGATTTTAGCTAGAATTTATTTACCCTTTAGCCTATAGAGAATCATAAATCGCGTTTATGCTCTTCTTCTTTTTTTGATTTTAAACTGCCTTGAAAAAGCTCGAATCGGACAAATTTGCACTCGAGTGGACCATTGTAAACCAGTATTTTTCTTGAGGGTTTTAATCCAACAAATTTCAATGCATCAAAATGGGAACTAATAATCCAGGCTTCATAGCCCGGACAATGTTTTTTTAAAGTATCGCCTATATCGCGATATAGTTGAACCACATCGTCGGGTTTTAAGCGTTCACCGTATGGGGGATTGGTTATGATAAATCCTTTTTGGGCAGGGAATTCAAACGATTTAAAATCGCTTTCAACCAATTGAACATCTTTGTGCAGTTTGGCCGATTTAAGATTGGCTGCCGATGCCATAATGGCCACTTCCGAAATATCGCAACCTGTAATTTCGCAATCGGCCTCACAAATAGCATCGTCGGCTTGTTGTTTTACCTCAAGCCAACTTTTTTCGTTGAAATTGTTCCAGTTTTGAAAACCGAACGATTTGCGATAGTAACCAGCCGGAATATGGGCGGCTATCATGGTGGCTTCAGTTAAAAGAGTGCCTGAACCACACATGGGGTCGAACAAGTTGGTTTTTTTATCCCATTGGCTGAGCAAAATGAGGCCTGCAGCCAACACTTCGCTCATAGGGGCCATGCCTTGTTTGATACGATAACCGCGACGATGCAAGGAACCTCCCGAACTGTCCAGAGAAACAGAACACTCGTGAGCGCGAATGTGAACATGAATTTTTATATCGGGATTTTCAAGCTCGACAGAGGGACGTTTGTCGAACTTTTCACGAAAGTAATCGACTATGGCGTCTTTGCAATACAAAGATACGTAATGTGAATTGGAGAAAAACGAGTCGCTCATTACGGTATCTATGGATAGGGTTTTATCGGCCGTGAAATAGTCGTCCCAAGGGAATTGTTTTATTTTTTGAAAGAATTGCTCCTTGTCGCGAAACTTAAAATCGAGCACAGGCATAAGTATATGCAGTGCAGTGCGGCAATTATAGTTGGCGGCATACATCAGTGCTATGCTGCCTGTGAACGAAACGGCTCGGTTTAATATTTGAATATCGGCAGCACCCAACTGCTGCAGTTCGTCACTAAGAATATGCTCGAACCCGAATTGGGTTTTGGCAATATATGATTGAGTTTCGGCCACGTATTTTTTTAGCAAAGATAGGCAATTGAAAAATTATATGGTTTGTTTGGAGATTAATTGTAGTATTTATTTTTGAGTTGCTTCATGCAAGGCAGCTGACTTTCGATATGGAAAAAAATTGCGCTTACTTTGTTTTATCTGTTAGATAAAATTGGAATGATTTTAAAATGGATGTGTAAGTGTAGGATTGATGATTGATTTTGCAGTTGATGTGTTTTAAAATTCATAAACATCTTGCTCATACTTTTTGCCTGCGAAAGTAGGCAATGGAAATTAGCCACAAAATTCAGTTCGATCTGAACCCAACATGGCTGGTTTACCACTTAAAGCGGCTAAAAAAAATAGAATACTATAAATTCCAACTTATATATCAGTTAGTAATACTAAGGTAACCATCGCATTAATAGTAAAACGTGCTAATTTTTATTAATTTTACAAAAATTTGAGCCTTGCTTGCAATAGATAATTCAACTCAAGTTGATTATTGGAAGAAAAATTGGAGAAAATGCAAAAAAAATTACAAAAAACATTACTCAATGGAAAAATATCATATTTTTGTAAAAAACAATTTAGTATGAGGTCATTAAAATTATGTGTTATCTTATTGCTGAGCGTATCGCTGTATGCAAAAAGTCAGGTGCCTTATGTGGCAATTACTTCAGGTAATTTGCTGTTTTTGAAAGGCCAAACCGATATTAGCGTTGAATTTGTTTACGATGGTATGAAAGTGAGCGAATTTACTGAGGAAATGTATTTGAAACAAAAAAAACTAGAGTTTCGAAAACCCGCTGACTACGAAACGTTTATTTCGAAATGGGAATCGGAACGTGCAACGACTTATGAGCCTGCGTTTGTGAAACAATTTAATATGTGGTGTACCCGACTTGATTTGGTTGCTGACCCACGACAAACCGACACAAAATACACAATGATTGTAAAAACAGTGAAAACTGAACCTGGGTTTTATAACGGTACGAACGGTATGCGGCGCGACACTTATGTGACGCTGATGGTGAATTTTGTGGCTACAACCGACACTAACACTATATTGTGTAGTGTGAAAGCAGAATATATTGTAGGGGCTACCGATGTGATGGCTGATATGACCAATATGAATCTTAAATTGGGTCTCGCTTACGGGTCAGCAGGAGAAAGAATTAGTAAACTGATTGTGAAAGAATGCACGAAGAAAATAAAAGAAACTCCTGTAGTAAATGAAAGCGAGGAGCTGAAACAAAAAGCGGTTGAGAAAGATAAAAAGGAGAAGAAAGGCAAAAAAGGTAAAAACGAAGAAACGAATCAGGAGGAAGAATAGTTATATAATTGCATAAAAAATAAACGAAAAATAAATAATTATGAAAGCAAACAAAGGGTTATTAATTTTTATGATATTGGCATTTTCTGTATCGATATGTATAGCACAACCTCAACCCGGATTTGGTGTTGGTGCAGGTTCTGCAAAATATGTTAGTGGCAGTGTTGCTGCATTGAAAGGGCAAACTTCACTGAATATTAAATTTAGCTACGATAATATGATGGTAGGCGAACTTGCCGAAGATGCATACATTACGCAAAAAACAAGAGAGCAAAACAAAATGAAATCGGGCTCGGGCGATAGTTGGGCTACAAAGTGGGTTTCGGACCGAGCAACACGGTATGAACCTCAGTTTTTAGACTGGTTCAACAAATCAATAAAAAAACTTGGGTTGCAGGCGACCTCGGTGACGGGTGAAGCAACTACCAAATATACCCTTACAGTGCGAACGATTAAAATGGAACCCGGAGTATATGTTGGTGTATCGACATTTGGGCACGATATGGGACAAGATACATATATTAACATTATTGCCGACTTGGTTGAAACTGCCAACCCTTCGAACTTAGTGGCATCAATTGCGGTTATGAAATGCATTGGTCAGGCAACATCGTTTGCTAATTATGATGCCGGTTTGCGCCTGACGAATGCTTATTTAAATGCAGGAAAAATTTTAGGCATTTTTATTGCTAAAAATTGTAAATAATCAAACAAAACATTGAAAAAAGCTGTTTCATTGTTTTGAAACAGTTTTTTTTATGCAGATTCTGAAATACTATATATCCATGCACCAGATGTGGGTGTTGAATAATGTTTAATTTGCATTTTTTCACATTGTTTCTTCCATTTTGCAATATTTTTGGCTGAATTGGATGCATCGAAAATAAAAAGCCGTGCTTGAAATTGTTGACAAATTTGGGCAATAGAAACATTGGGGTTTTGCGAGATTAGAACATAATCGACTTGCAGTTTTTTTGTGTTATAAGTGGTTTTTGAAACCACTACTAGCTTTGTTTGGCAAAACTCAATTATACCAGAGTTTAAATAAATATTGTTATCGCAGCTTCGTTGATTTGGCTGATATGATTTGGCTAACTTAGTTTTTAAATTGTAGCGATTGTTGAAGATATGATATTCCTGTTTCTGGATATCACATTGCAATGCTGAATCGCAAACAAAAAAACAGTTGTTGCCATACACAAAATCGATAGCTGTATGCTTGTTGATGTTGTAAACAATAATTTTTTTTTGTTTTTTTGACTGAAGTGTACTCGCAGAAATTGAAATAAACATAACCAAAGCAATTGTTAAAGAGGCTAACAAAGCTTTTTTGTTTTTTTTAATGATATACACCAATAGTAGAATAATAAGCGCATAAATACAAATCATTTCGAGCGCAGATATTGAAATGGCTCTTGAAACCGAATAAGGTAAGTTTTCGATAATAGCTATTGAGCCATTTAAAAACTTAAGGGATAAGGTAAGGGCTTTGCTTACCAAAACCGACAAGCCCGGAACAAACCAAAACACAAGCACCGCAATACCCAAATATATTACCACGGCCGAACAAGGAACAGCAATAATATTTGTGAGTATAAAATAGTTGGGGAATTGGTGAAAATAATACATGCTAAGTGGAAATGTGACCAATTGTGCTGCAATTGAAACTGCCACTAGCGACCAGATCTTATCGATTAGCCAATATTTGATATACAAACTTTTATAAATATAGGGATAAATAGCAACTATGCCTATGACGGCCAAATATGAAAGTTGAAATCCAACATCAGTTAAATAAAACGGATTTATTGCCAACAGCACAAAAGCCGAAGATACCAAAGTATTGTATATGTTGGGAGGCCGTTTATATGCATTTCCTACAACAATAAAACTAAACATGCCGGCAGTGCGAACAACTGCAGGTGATAGACCGGTTAGCATGGCATAGAACCAGATAAATGTTAACAAAATTATGGCTTTAGGAATGCGGCCATATTTGGTTTTATCAAAAAAAAACAATAAGTAATTCAGCACAACAAACACAATCCCAACATGCATACCCGACACACTTAAAATATGCATTGCCCCACTGCCTTGATAATCTTTAATCAGATCGGGGTCAAGTTTGTCGGTGTAGCCAATTAACAAAGCGGAAACCACGGCATATTCGTTACCGGAAATTCCTGCTTTCTGTAAAATGGCTAATAAATTATCGCGGATTTTATAGGTAAAGGCAACAATAGGGTTGCCATTGCCTGAATCGAGAAATCTCCAATGGTTTTTTTTGACATAGGTCTGATATTCTATTGAACGATTTTTAAGATAGTTTTTATAATTGAACTCTCCGGGATTTAGTGGCGGTTTTACTTCGGTGACTATGCTATAGAGTATAACTCTATCGCCATATTTCAGGTTTTGAGAAACGGAATCTTTTTCGAAATAAACAACCGCTTTACCAGAAGTTTTATGCCATTGAACCGAATCGGTAACAAACGAAACTTGGACTATTGCCTTACAGACCTTCTCTTTTATCTGAAGAGGTTCGCTTAGGGTGGCGATAATGAATTTTTTTTGAGAGAGGTGTTTGCCGAAATAGCCTGGGTTGTTTACATTCAAACTTAGCACAGTGAGTTGGTAGCCGGCAAACAGAAAAAACAGAATAAAAGGAACTCCGGCTAACCATCGGAAACCGTAGCTGAGTTTGCGTTGCAATACGATGCCAAAAAAAACAATGAGTGAAATCAAAACTAAAAATAAACTTATTGGGAGAATATAAGATAAATGAAAACCAAGTGCAAGGCTTATTCCTATGATAAAAGGAATTAAAATTCTCGCAAGTGGAAATCGGTTCCAAAACATAGTTTATTTTACAATAAGCTCCTCAAAATTGACGATATCGACGTCTTTATAATAGAATTTAATAATATCGGTATAATTGTATCCAAGCTGTGCCATTCGTATAGCACCTTGCTGACTTAAACCTACACCATGCCCAAAACCTCTGCCCTTGAACACCATATAAACGCCTTGTTGTTCAATTGAAAACCATGTGGATTTTAAGCCCAAATCAGCACGTATGGCCGATAGAGGAATGCTATCGGCAAAAAATACTTTTCGGGTATCTTGCTTAAATGTTAATGCATAGTTTTTTTTAGCCGGATCGATTATGTTGTAGTTGTATCTGCTCGATAAATAATCGAGCCAGTTAGTTTGCAGAATTTTATATTCCCAGGTGGCATTGGGCATTTTTAATGAGAACGTGTCTGTAACTGATTTTAAATATGTGGTTGGTATTTTCCAAATATCTTCAGAATTAACTGTTGTTCCCCCTGAATTGGAATGAAAAGCAGCAGAGATCATTTTGTTTTCTTTATCAACAATGACATCACCCGCTGTTTTAAAAGTTGCTGCAAGAATTTCGTTACTTTTACATTTATTGGAATATAACTGGCAATGAACGCTGTCGCAAAGATTGTAGCCATCTTTGGAGTGCTTTTTAATATTATTGAGTGCATAAGTTCTGCAAGTAATTGCCTGAACCAAATAAAAATCGTTGTCTTTTAAACTACCGCCACCTTCGGATTGAACAACACCGGCCACATAATTTTCGAGTTCGACGTGATTAATAATTAAGCATGCACCGTTTGTGATTGAAAGTCTCAGATCGTCATCATAGATGCGTTCTTTTATATTTGTATTGAATGGTTTTACCTTAAAAGAATTTAGCAACCCACCACCACTTAAACTTATCGAAAGAAATGAACCAATGCGCACATTTGCTTTATAAACCCTAATCGTATCGTTTTCAATTTTTATAGTGATCGTCTCATTTTTTAAAATATCAAGCACCTTTTTGTCGGCCTCGAAAAGAGAATATTTTCCTGATAATGGAGTGAAAATGATATTGTTTATTTTATATCCGGTAAAAATTTTTATGTCAAGATAGGTTCCTCCAACAGCAACATTACCAATAAATATGTAAAAAATATAAAGTACAATTTTTAAATATTTCATCATCAAAAAATCAAATTTAAACAATAATTACAAAAGTAAAGTTTATTTAATAAATAGGCTGATAAAAGTTAGCAGCATTCATAAAATAGCAAGTTTAAAACGGATAGCCTATTCCGAAATTTCCAAAAACAAGGAATCGGTTGTCGTTTTGTCCAATCCATCGATTATGCTTGGGCATTGCAGGGTCTTTGAGTACAAAAGCACCATCAAGCCGGATTACGAAATACCCAAAATCTGCCCGCAAACCTAAACCACCGTCAAAAGCTAGTTCGCTAAAAAACCGACTAAACTGAAATTCTCCTCCAGGAAACAAATCGGTTTTTTTGCGAAGCCAAACATTACCAATATCAATAAATGCAGCACCTTTTAGGAATTTATATATCGGAAAACGATATTCTAAATTGATTTCAATACCGATTTCACCAATTTTGTCAAGAGCATAGGTTGCTGCATCTTTATAAGAGCCCGGTCCCAAACTTTTTAATCGCCATGCCCGCATACTGTTGGCCCCACCGGAATAAAAACTTTTTTCAAACGGAAGCGTGTTAGCATTATTGAGAGGTGCACCATAACCTGCATAGGTGCGAAATACTGTATAATTTTGATCGTTAAAGTACATGTAGTATCTGAAATCGGCATCAATTCTATAATATTGGGAGTATGGTATACCAAAAAGTTGATATGCACCTTGTTTCTTTTGTATTTTACTGTAGGCCCAAAACAAAAATCCTGCAAGTTCAACATTAGTCCTTACATATACAAAATCTTCTTTCCGGTTAATATTTTGAGTATTATAAACAAAACTGTAGGATATGGCCGTGGTAATATGGTCGCGGAATGTATTCTGAAGCGACGGGTCTTTTAACGAATCAACCTGTGAACGAAAAGTTGAATCGGGGAATATTTTAACAAGGTTGATATTAATTGGGGTAAGGTAATGAGTTTTTTGTTCACTTTCTTTCCATTGATATCCGAATGACCCTATTCCATAATAACGTTCAAATTCTGGTCTGATTTGATAATTGAAAGATAGGTTGATATTTGTTTTGGGTTTAAAGTATTTTGGGAAACGTTGTTGCCGTATCGGGATTAAAAAACGCGGTATTTTAATATTCAATTCAATCCCCGTTTCAATAGTATGTATAAACGATAAATTCGGAATCACAGGTTTTAGGGTGCTCGAACTTTTTTTGAACGATTGGAAATCAACTGCAGCATTAAATTTTAAATCGTACAACTCAGCACCATAAAACAGGTTTTTGTTTGTATAAATCAAGCTGGCTTGTAAGCCAAGTTCACCTGCTGTATGGGTGGCATCGGTACTCACACCCAAGGCTTGCGTGGCCGATTTCGACAGTTTTATCAAACAATCAAGTTTACCTGAAACTTCACTCGTGTCTTTCAAATCTGTAAATTCTATATTTACATACCGATAAATTTTTAAATCCAAAAGGCTTTTATAAGTCTTTTCAATATCCGAGTAATTATAAACGTCGTTGCTGTCGAAATATATAGTTTGCGCTAAAGTGCGTAGATTTATTTTTAATTTCCCCAGGTAACAAAAGTAATATACTTTAGGGGGACGGTTTTTTAATCTGTTCGGAATAACGGCTCTAATGGTATCGTATTTTGTCGAGGCAGACCTGTCACGGTCGTAATCGGTGTTTATGACAATTTTATTAATTGAATATCTTTTGTGTTTTGAAGTAATTAACGAATCAGGGTTCTGTTCATAAGGTAGTAAAAGATTTGAGATTTTAATTGTAATATCAATCTGATGCGTATTCAGAGTGCTATCTGCTAAAAAACTAATATAATCTTTACTGAAATTATAATATCCGTTGTTTTGCAAATATTTTGTAATCCGGTCGCGTTCGGCATCCATTTTATCAACATCGTAATAATCGTCAGTTTGAAACAAACGGTCATTCATATCGGCATACACATATGCCTTCAAAGTTGCATCGCTGATAGAATAATTTATATTTCGAACCTTATATACTTGATTTGTAACAATTGTGTAATACGTTTTTGCAGTTCTTTTTTTATATTTGGTCCTAAAACTTACATCGGGATGAAAATAGCCTTTATTTTGCAAAAAATATTTCATCTGGCGAACTGTGTTTTCAGACAAGGTTGTATCTAGCAATACCGGTTCAGCAGCAACGGTGTTTTTTACCCAACGCTTAAGACCAGTTTCTTTTCCTCTTGAAGCAAAATTCCAGAAACGAATATTCAAATATAATCCGAAATTTTTTCGCGTAGGTTTTTGCTTCAGCAGAGGTTTTAATTCTTCTGGTCTGATATTGCTTTTATTAATGCTGATGTAGTTCCTCTTAAGTAAAAACGATGCTATCGGATATTTCCTGATTGGGCTACATGCAGTATAAATCAATACACACAGCAATGCAAAAAAAACCGTTTTTGCAAATCGATATTTTACTAACCCTAATTTATTCATAGCGAAGTGCTTCAATCGGATCGAGCCGGGCAGCTTTAATGGCAGGGAATATTCCCGAAACCAAGCCAACCACTACGCACAATAAAACTCCTGAAAAAATCCAAACCCAGGGTATGACAAAACTACTGTCTAAAAGCAAGGACATGACATTGCCGATGAGCATACCCCAAATTATACCCAACAAACCGCCAAGCTGACCAATAACAATAGCTTCCATTAAAAATTGGTTGCGAATAGTTTTTCGTGTAGCCCCCACAGCTTTTCGTATGCCTATTTCGCGGGTTCGTTCGGTTACTGAAACCAGCATAATATTCATTAGCCCTATGGCTGCACCCATTAGGGTAATTAGGCCGATGATGGTAGCTGCCAGTGTAACATATTTTATGTTTTCCAAAAGCATTTGAGCTAGGTTGTCGCTTTTCTCAACTTCAAAATTTGGGGGTTCGCCCGGCGCCACTTTTCTGATAACATTAAATAATCCGGTAGCTTCGCCAATAGCAATATTCATTTGCAACGGATTATTCACCATCACATTTATGGTGTAGGAAAATTCTTTGCCCGAAACAAATTGCCGCAAATTGGTTAAAGGCACAATACAATTCTGATCGCCGCTAAACCCCATACTCGAGCCCTTCGACTTCAATACCCCGATAACTTTAAATTTTTGAGGTCCTATCGACACCAATTTATCAATTGGACTTTGGTTGTTTACAAAAAGTTTTTTCACAATTTCGCTGCCAATTATCACCACGTAGGAACCCTTGGTAAGTTCCTGTTCCGAAAAATTTCGCCCATAATCAATTTCAAACCCTGACGTAATTATATAATTGTCATCCACACCCATAACTGTTATGTTCGGATTGGTTTTTTCGGATTCAAATTTTATTGTACCGGTATGCGTTCCTGTTGTATAAATTGATGACATAGCCGGAAAAACAAACCTATCTTTAAAATCGGAAGCCTCGCTAAATGATATTTGTCGGTAGTCGTTCGCATGTTCGTTGCCACCCCCATGCATACGAATTCCATGGTTGCGTATGCTGAATGTATTCGATCCCATACGTGCAAAATTGCTATTTAACGAACCTTTAATCGATTCAATTGCAGTTAAAATACCAACCAACGCCATAATACCAAAAGCAATAATCAGTATGGTTAAAATTGTTCGCAATAAATGACTGCGAATGGAAGTCAGCGATATTCGGATATTTTCAGTGATTAATAATTTCATAAAATTTTTTTGCTAATGCAGGTAAACAAAAGTATAAAACTTTTTTGTTTGGGTTTTATAATTTGTTGAATTATTACAAAGACAAGACCGTTGCAAGGCAATTTTGACGGATACCAACCACCTTTCGTCCGAAAGGGTCATTATTTTTCGATACGTAATTCATTATAGAAAAAATGTCCGTATCAGTCCATTTCGTTCTTTGATTCGTTCGTATCATAAGAAGGGTTCTCGTTGTCATAACAAGGGTTCTCCTTATCATAACAAGGGTTCTTTTTATCACAAGAAGGGATTTTTAAATAACATATAAAAATAACTGATTTCTCAAAATAACCGAATTATTAATTAAATAGTTAAAATGATGATTAAAGTAAGAAAAAGTTTGGGCAGTATCAACGTGGGTGTAAAAATAATACGTAACCGCAATATCGTTGCGCAAATGCCCTTGCACCCGTCAATTACTAACTGGCCTTATGATGCGGCCGATTATAAAATTACTTGCGACGATACCGAAAAAGAGTACATCTTGCATTTAAAAGGCGATAAAGAAGCCACAAAACGGATGTATGAGTCAGCCAGTAAGATGGATTTGTGTTATAAAGCCACAGCTGGCTGTGTGGAAACCTATGCTATTCAGCAAGGCGATGCTGCATTTCCTATCAGCATGGATTTTGAGCTCTATGCCGAACCCAAGCCCAGGGTGCCCAAATCCATTTCCATACGCAATGGCAATAAAAAGGGCGATATTTTTGTTGAATATCCCAAACTACAAGGCGCTGCCGGTTATGTATCAAAAATTGCCGAAGTGATTGAAGACCAAAACCCCGTATATGTTTTTGCCGAAGCATGTTCCATCACCTTTATGGTGATACGCGAAACCAAACCCAACACCAAATATCTAATCATTTTAGCTGCCATGTATGCCTCGGGCACCAGCCCTTTTAGCGACCCCATTACGTTTAAAACCGCCGAATGGCTGAACCAATAAAAGGTAATAAGTAAGAGGTAACAGCTAAGAGTGAATAGGGACAACAGTTTATTAAATAGTTTTACATTTGATGTAAAGGGCAAAATATTAAATCAGTGATTATATGGTAAAGTTTTTTTATACTTTTGCACATAAGATTATATAATGATAAATTACATTTCATGGCAAACAAAATACTTTTTAATTTGTTGGTATTATTTAAGGGCATTATTTCTTTCTTGATTTTCTTATGTACAAGCCAGATTTTTACTTTACTTATTATTGTTCCATTTTCAATAAAGCACAATAAACCGTCAACAACTTATAGTCGTCTGCTAAAAGCATATGCTTGTTTTATCACCAAAACACATTTTAATATAAAATTTACACATCTTGATTTTACGAAGGATAAATTTTCTACACCTGCTTTAATTGTTTGTAATCATCAATCGTTAATCGATGCACCGCTTGTGATTAGTTTTTCTTCCAAAATGCGAGTAATAAACAACAATTGGCATGCAAATGCAGGTGCGCGATTTTTTTTATTGAAATATATTCGCTTTTTCCCCATTGATTTAGGAAAGGATAAACTAGTTGAAGCATTGAAACCATCTATTGACATAGGATGTCCAGTATTAATATTTCCAGAGGGAGTTTATTCAACCAACAAAATTGGTCGTTTTCATAAAGGTGGATTTTATATAGCTGAAAAACTTAAAATTGATGTTCAACCTGTAGTGATTCATTATAGTGAAAATGTTTTTAAACGTAAATGGTTTTATTTAAAAAATGGTGAGGCAACAATAAAATACCTCAACCGAGTTAAATTTGGCAGTAAGGAATATGGTGAAAACTATCAGGAACTCACACGAAATGTAGCCAATAAGATGAGCAACGAATACCATAAACTGGCTTCCAGTTTATAACTTCTGATTGTGATATTTCTTTGTTTAGTAAAAAATCCTGTAAATTTGTTAACTTAATCTATTTTTGATGTTGTTTGTATTTATTGGAATATTAGTTCTTTTGGGGTTACTGCTGATTTTGTTCGCATTTGCTGTTTTGAAATTTCCACCAAATGTACCCGAAATTAGTCAGAATAACTTCGTGCCATATAAGGTAGCCGACGACTTCTATTGCCTGAATAATAATTGGATTAAGAAAAACAATTATGGTCTTTGGGAGATGTATATTGAGGGAGATGCTTATGAAAGGGGATTGATGAATGGAATTCTGGCATCGACTCAGCTTTATAATCAGGAAAAATTTTTTGTTGCAGAAATTAAGAAAAGAGTTACAAACAGGGTGTACTTGTATTTTTTGAAACTTATAGTTGCTTGGATGAATCGGAAACTTAATCATTATGTAGGACCCGAATATAATCAGGAAATTTATGGTATTTCGCGTTCTGCTTCGCGCGAATTTTCGTTTATCGGACCAAGCTACATCCGTATTTTGAATTATCACGCGGCTCATGATATTGGGCATACGCTTCAGTATATGAATTTTGTGGGGTGTACTTCGTTTGCAGCTTGGGGCAAAAAAACAGATGATGGCATGTTGTTGCATGGACGTAATTTTGATTTTCATGTTGGAGATGAGTTTTCAGAAGAAAAGATTATTACTTTTTATAACCCCAAATTGGGAAGTAAATTTGTTATGATAACTTGGGGTGGTATGGTTGGGACAGTTTCCGGTATGAACATACACGGAATTGCTATTACAGTGAATGCTGCAAAATCAAAACTGCCAATGATTTCATCTACACCTATAACTATCTTGGTTCGCGAGATGTTGCAATATGCCGAATCGCTGGAACAAGCAATTGCAATTGCCGATAAATGTAAAATATTTGTTTCGGAGTCAATACATGTAAGTTCGGGAAAAGAAAACAAATCCATGTTGATTGAAAAAACTCCATACGACAGCGATATATTTGCTCCAGACAATTTTCAATTGATTTGCACCAATCATTTTCAATCCGAAAAACTAAAAAACGCTGAATTAAACCTTCAACAGATTAGCGAAAGCTCTTCGATGAAGCGATTTGAGCGAATGCAAGAATTATTTAATCGATATGATAAAATTTCGGTACAAACCTCGGTTGATATTCTTCGCGATCGTCTTGGAGTTGGCGATAACGTTTTAGGTTTTGGGAATGAGATTGCCATAAACCAACTTATTGCTCATCATTCTGTGGTGTTTAAACCCGGACTTCTAAAAATGTGGATTTCTGCCGGACCGTATTGTTTAGGTTCGTATATTTGCTATGATTTGAACGATATTTTTCATTCAGATTTTGATGTGAAAAATAAGCAGGATATTACTGTTTTAAACGATTGGATTGCTGCAGACGCCTTTCTATCCAATGGAGGTAATAGAAATTATTCTCGGTTTAAAAGTATCAGGCAAACATTGCTTAAAACAAAGAAATACGATGAAGCAAGTCAAAAACTGGTGGACGAATTAATAGAATTAAATCCTGATAGCTATTTAGCTTATTGGGAAACAGGAGATTTTTATAAGAATAATAGAATGTATCAAAGAGCAATGAATGCTTATGATTTTGCACTTTCGAAACCAATTCCGACATTGAAAGAAAAACTACAAATTGAGAAAAATAAGAAAGAATCTGAAAAAAAATTAATGAATTAATGCGCAGCATAACAAACAAAAATCAAATACAAGAGAAATTTCAATTGATGCAATGTTGTGTGATTATTCCTACATACAACAACGCTTCAACATTAAAGAAGGTAATTGACGATGTGCTTGAAAATACCTCAAATATTATAATTGTAAATGATGGGTCAACAGATAATACCCCCAATATTTTAACCGATTATTTTCATTTGCATTTAATTCAACTGAAAAATAATCGGGGCAAAGGTTATGCAATACGAAAAGCTATAAAACTTGCACATCAGTTGGGCTTTAGGTATGGAATCACCATCGACTCCGATGGGCAGCATTTGGCATCTGATTTACCTGTTTTTCTTGATAAAGCAGAGAAAGAGCCCAATGCGCTAATTGTTGGCGCACGCAATATGAATCAAAGCAGTATTCCAGGTAAAAGCAATTTTGGACATAAGTTCTCTAATTTCTGGTTCCGTTTCGAAACAGGTGTAAAACTTCCCGATACGCAATCGGGCTATCGTTTATATCCCATACACTTGTTGTATAAAAAACACTATTTTACTCGAAAATATGAATTCGAAATCGAGATTATTGTGCGAGCTGCATGGCGCAATATCAAAGTAATATCTGTCCCAATACAAGTGTATTATGCTCCCAAATTGCAACGTATTTCGCATTTCCGCCCTTTCCAAGATTTTAGCCGCGTTAGCTTACTAAACATTGTATTGGTTTTTGTAGCCATACTGGTTGTTAAACCCTTCAAGTTTTTGAACTCTCTAAATAAAAAAAATATTCGCCAGTTTTATCAAAAGTATATTATTCAAAATAAGGATTCGGATATGAAAATAACCTTTTCTGTGATGTTAGGGTTATTTTTAGGTATTGCACCATTTTGGGGTTGGCAAATGGCTATTGCCTTGGTTTTGGCAATGCTGTTCAAGCTAAATAGGATGATTACTTTGGTTGCAAGTAATATTAGCATTCCGCCTATGATCCCAGTGATTATTTATTTAAGCTATTTGTTTGGGGGGTTTGTTTATAAATATGATGTGGTTTATTTAAAATATTCTTCGAATATAACATTGATGGCAATTAAAATAAATTTGATCCAATATTTAATAGGTAGTGTTATTTTTGCCACTGCAATTTCACTTGGTTTGGGATTCATAATTTATATTTTGTTGAAGATTTTCAGAAGGAAACATAAAGTTGTTGGACAGGAGGTTTTGGAAGTGGAAGTGTTGGATTAATTTTTTTTTAACAAAAGAATGGCATCATTATTTGTAAAAATTTTCGATTTCTTTCAAACGCGTAAACATCTATTGTTTGCTATGTTGATATTGATCTCCACACTGCTCACTTATTTTGCATCAAGAGTACATTTTAGTGAAGATATTGCCGATTTTATTCCGAAAAATAAAGAAGTTAAAAATATTAGCGATGTTTTTGAACAAATCAAATCGAACGACAAGCTTATTGTAATTATCACCAACCCCGATACTTCGGAAGGCAACATTGATAAGACTATTCTACAGGCCGACGATTTGGCAAAAGACATAAAGGATCAAATGGTTCCTGATATGGTAAAAGATATTACTTATAGTTTTTCCAATGCTTTGATGATGGATACTTACGATTTGTTTTGGCGAAATTTGCCTTATTTTTTAGATAAAAACGACTATAAGCATATTGCCGAAACAATTGATTCTGTCAATGCCGAAAAGGTACTAAGTCGTAATTATAAAATGATGATTTCGCCTGCAGGTTTTGTAATGAAAAAATATCTGATTCGCGATCCGTTTAGCATAACTGGTTTGGCCATCCGCAAATTGGCACTTACCAGCATCGGTAACAATTACCTGATGTTTAAAGAGCGTGTTTTTTCGAAAGATAAAAAAAACATGTTGATGTTTATTAGCACCGTGAATCCTGCAAGCGAAACATCAAAAAATGCGGTGTTGATAAAAAATTTGGAAGATGTAATTGCACATAACACCGAAAAATATCACAACAGTGGGACTAAAATACAATATTATGGTGGAGCTGCTGTGGCAGTGGGCAATGCAAATCAATTGAAGAACGACTCGTTGCTTACCGTTGGTATTGCTATAATTGTTTTATTCGTGTTTTTTGGATATTTTTTTAAAAACCGTCGCACAATTTTCTTTTTGATTCTGCCTGTAATTTTTGGGAGTATCTTCTCGTTGGCTATTATCTATTTCATAAAAAATGAAATATCCTCTATCGCAATAGGAGCAAGTTCCATAATTTTGGGGATAGCTATCAATTATTCTATTCATTTTTATGCACATTATCGCCACGAAAAATCGTTGCGACAGGTGATAAAAGATTTGGCCATGCCTATGACCATTGGCAGCACAACCACTATTGGTGCTTTTTTGGGTTTGCTGATGGTGAAATCAAGTGTGCTCAACGATTTTGGGTTGCTATCGGCATTGGTGTTAGTTGGGGCAGTGTTGTTCACTTTGATATTTTTGCCATATTTTGTTAAAAAGCCCAAGAATGCAGAGCCTGAATCTGCAAGTCATAATTTTATCGACAAATTGTCGTCGTATCATTTTGAGAGAAATCCATATATTCTTATCGGAGTGATTGTGCTGACGGTGTTTTTTATGTTTTTTGCTACCAACATCGGTTTCGAAAGCGATTTGACCAAAATGAACTATATGTCGGATAAACTGAAAGCTTCGGAACAAACTTTAAATACTATTTCAGACAGTTCGCTAAGGCCCATCTATATTGTGGCTCATGGGGCCAACATGAACGAAGCTTTGCAAAACAACGAACAAATTGGCAAAAAGGTAAAAAGTCTGCAAAACCAGCATCTCATCAATCAGGTTTCGTCGGTTACCAATATAATGCTATCGGGCAGGGAGCAGGATTTGAAAGTGCAGCAATGGAACGCATTTTGGGCAACAATGAATATTGCCAAATTAAAAAAGCGCTTGATTGAACAAGGTAAGCATTATAAATTTAATGAAGAAGCTTTCGATGGTTTTTTTCAAATCATAACAAGGCGTTACAATCGAATCGGTTCAGGGGATTTTGACTATCTGAAAAAGCACTTCGTGAGCGATTTAATCTCTCAACAAAAGAATACCAATTTTGCTATTACGCTGCTTAAGATAAATCCGAAAAACCGCGACAAAATTGTGAGCTATTTTCCGGAAAACGATAGCACCACCATTATCGATCGCCAATATCTTTCGGCGCGCTATGCCGACATTATCAGTTCCGATTTCAACACCATTTTACTGATATCGTCTTTGCTAGTGTTTTTCTTTTTGCTGATGATGTATGGTCGCATCGAATTGGCACTGATTTCGTTCATTCCTATGTTCATTTCATGGATATGGATACTGGGTCTGATGAGTTTGCTAGGCTTCAAATTCAATGTTTTTAGCATCATTATTTCGACATTTATTTTTGGTTTGGGCGACGATTTTAGCATCTTTATCATGGATGGGCTGTTGCAGGAATACAAACGAAAAGGGGTGAAACTGCTCAATTCTTACAAAACCGCCGTTTTTTTGTCGGCATTTACCACGCTGGTAGGGGTTGGGGTGTTGATATTTGCCAAGCATCCTGCCCTTAAATCTATTGCGCTGCTTACCATCATCGGTATGTTTTCGGTGGTGTTTTTGTCGTATACGGTGCCTCCAGCACTATTTCGCTTGCTGGTGTATCATAAGCAAAAATTGCGCAAATTCCCTGTTACTGCTTATGGATTTTTGTATGCATTGGTTTGCTATTCGTGGTTTGTTTCGGGTTGCATACTCACAGGTTTTCTTGGACTGACCTTGTATAAAATACTTCCACTTTCGAAAAAGAAAAAACAATTGTTGTATCACTACACCTTGTTTGCAGTGTGCCGATCAACCATGTATGTGATGTATTTCGCCAAAAAGAAGGTGATTAATTATAATCGCGAAATGTACAGAAAACCGGCACTCATCATCGCCAATCATCAGTCTATAATCGATATTCCGTTGCTGTTGATGTTTTCGCCCAAGGTTATTATGATTACCAACGATGCATTTTACTATTCCAAGTTCATTGGTATTATTGTGAAACTGGGCGGTTTTATGCCTGCATCGGCCGGCTACGGTTTTATTAGCGAAAAGCTGAGTGCGGCAGTGGCCAATGGTTACTCTATTGTGGTGTTTCCAGAAGGAACGCGCCGCAACGATGGTCTAGTGCATCGTTTCCATAAAGGGGCATTTTATCTTGCCGAAAAACTACAACTCGACATATTGCCCATGATAACTCATGGCACGGGAAATTATGTTGCTAAAGGCGAACTGATGGCCAAAAAAAGCCAGATTACGGTGAAATTCCTCGATAGAATTGCATACGGTGATGCCACTTGGGGTGAAGATTATTCAGTTCGAACCAAAAAAGTGCAGGACTATTTCCGCAAGGAATATGAACTAATGATGAACGAATTTTACAATACACCACGACTTCTGAACGATATTATTATTAAAAATTTTATTTACAAAGGACCCATTGTTGAATGGTATACCCGTATAAAGCTGGCTATTGAACGCAAAAACTATCAATTATACAACAACCTCATTCCGCACAAAGCGCACATACTCGACATGGGCTGCGGCTATGGCTATTTGGCCATGATGTTGGGCATGATTTCGAGCGAACGACGAATAACTGCGGTAGATTACGACCAGGAAAAAATTGAAGTGGCGCGGCATTGTATGTCGAAACCCAAGAATGTTGATTTTTTTGCAGGCGATATTCGTACAATCGACATTGAACCACACGATGTGTTTATACTAAGCGATGTGCTGCATTACTTATCTGACGAAAAACAAATCCACCTGTTGGAAGCCTGCATATATAATCTGAACCCTTACGGAAAAATATTGATACGCGACGGAAATGCCGATTTGGATGCCGAACATAAAAAAACCCGCCTCACAGAATACATCTCCACTCACATTGGTTTCAACAAAACCCATGATATGAAGCTGCATTTTCTGTCGGCAACGCGTTTACACGAACTCTGCCAGCGCATGGGAGCCACCTTGCAGATTGTGGATAAAGGAGGGTTTACATCGAACTGGATGTTTTTGATTGAAAAGGGTAGCAGGAAGTCGGGAGAACCAGGGCATTGACCAGCTGACTATGTGTTTACACTACGAACAAGCTTGAACTAATGAGTTACTCCATTTAACAATTGGAGTACTCCGTTTAACAATTGAAGTACTCCGTTGAACAAAGGAGGTACTCGCTTGAACAAAGGAGGTACTCCGTTGAACTAATGAAGTACTCGCTTGAACAAATGAAGTACTCGCTTGAACCTCCGAAGTACAAGGCTGAACCTCAGAAAAACAATTTTGAACTTCCAAGGTACAAGCTTGAACTGCGGAATGTTATTTACCTCACCAGTGTAACGATACCTTTGCGTTCGCCTGTTTTACCTTTAATTTCGCGATAGGTAATTTTGTAGGTATAAATTCCAATGCTGGCTTGTTTATCGTTTATCAATCCGTCCCAGCCCGCATTGTAGTCGGTGGTCAAAAATATTTTTTTGCCCCAGCGGTCGAAAATAATAAAGCTGTAACCATCTTTTTCGATACCAGAAACCACAGGTTTAAAAACATCGTTGGTTTGATCGGAATTGGGTGTGAAAGCATTCGGAACAAATAGAAGTTGATTCAAATAAATGGGCACTTGTTTTATGGCCGTGTCGGCACAATTCAAGCCGTTTTCAACTAGCAACCGCACTTCATAAACACCTGTATCCGAAAACAAATGCAAAGGGTTTAGTTGGTTTGATGTGTTATTGTTTGTCGAATTCGGGTCACCAAAGTTCCAATACCACGCTTGCGCATCCACCGAGCTATTAGCAAAATGTATTTGCGGATTATCCAGATAAGCAAACTCAGGATTGAAGTAAAAATCGGCAACAGGTTTATTGTTCACGCTAACCGTGCCGCTGGCTGCCACATTGCAACCGTTGATGGTTTGCGCCGTAAAACGAATTTCGTGAACACCAATTCCGGTAAACAAATGCCAAGGAAAGGCTTTGCCAGATGTATCGAAGGCCGCAGGGTTATCAAAACTCCACATAATGGTGTTGGTATCAATTTGCTGTGCTGGCGTAAAATTCATCGTCGATTGCAAATAGCCGCACCCAATGCTTGGCATCGGTACAACAGCAACCACCGGAATTGGATACATGTTCACCGTAACTGTATCGAAGCCCACGCAGCCAAACGCATCGGTGCCAGTCACAATATAAGTGCTGGCGGTGGTAGGAAATGCCATAACATTTGAACCTGTTGTAGCCGATAATCCAAAAGCAGGTTGCCACAAATAGGTTGAAGCACCGTTAACCGAAAGTGCCATGCTGTCGCCACGGCAAATCGAAGCATTGGCCGGTGTTGCTACGATGCTTATGCCCGATGTAACCACTATGTTGGTAGCAGCTGTATTGCTGCATCCCGTTATAGGGTCGGTATAGGAATAGGTAATAACATGGGTTCCGAGCCCGGCAACCATTGCATCAAAAGTAGTTCCACTAACACCTACACCCGAATATGTACCTCCGGCTGGTGATGCCTGATTTAAGGTAATTGCCGGTTGGCTAATACATATGTCGCCAATAGGCAAGAAAGTAATCACAGGCAATGCATTCACCATTAGGGTGTATGTCAACGGCGTACCAAGGCAGGTGTCTAGCGAAGGAGTTACCGTAATTGTGGCCATGCCAGCGTTAGTAGTGATAAATGTAGGTACATTTCCGGTTCCATTTGCACCCAATCCAATATTGATATTTGAATTGCTCCAAGCAAAGTTTGCGCCTGTGGTGGTGCTTGTAAAATTGGTTGCCGCAATCGAGCCGCCCACACAAACCACCACATTGGCAGGTACACTAACCGTGGCAGTTGGATTTACAGTTATAGTATATGATGAAGCTGTACCCACACAGGTATTAACCGTTGGTATAACCGTGATGGTTGCTGTTATTGGATTTGCCGATGTATTGGTAGCCGTGAAAGCTGCAATATTACCAGTATTGGAAACACCTAACCCGATAGCCACATTTGAATTACTCCAGGCAAACGAACCCCCTGCAGGCGATGAGATGAAATTAGTGGTAGCCACTGTGCCGTTGTTACACACATCAATATTAGCAGGAACTGTCACCGTTGGAGTTGGGTTTACCGTTATGGTGTAACTTGCCGGAATACTTGAACAACCATTGGCCGTGGCTATAACGGTTATAATAGCATCAATCGGTGAACTCCCAAGGTTTGATGCTGTGAAAGCTGTAATATCGCCATTACTACCTGCACCAATGCCAATTGTTGGATCCGAATTGGTCCAACTAAAACTGCATGTAGGAGTGTTACAGGTAAAATTAGTTGCCGCAACGGTGCTATTGTTACACACAGCAACATCGGCTGGAACAGTTACAATTGGCGTTGGATTTACCACAATGATGTAGCTTTGTGGTATGCTATTACATCCTGCCGAAGTTGATATAACAGTAATAGTGGCCGTATCAGGAGTAGTACTGGCATTGGTAGCATTGAACGATGGTACATTTCCGACTCCGTCCGAAGGCAATCCGATTGCTCCATTTGAGTTATGCCATGTAAAATATGGAGTGGGAGCTGTACTACTATTAACTCCCATTTGAACTAAACCACCATTGCAAACCACAACATCTGTCGGAATAGTAACATCAGGCGTAACGTTGACAGTTATTGCATAAGAAGAAGCAATGCCTGCACAACCATTTAAAGTTGGTGTTACGGTTATTAGTGCCACCGAAGGTGTAGTTCCATTATTTGTCGCAGTAAAACCGGGAATATTTCCTGAACCTGAAGCAGCTAAACCTATCGAAATGGTTGTATTGTCCCAAACAATATTGCCGCCGGCAGGGGTAGTAGTAATAATTTCTGTAGGAATTATAGAGTTGTTGCAAACAGTAAAACTTGCCGGTAGGTTTGCAGTAACAGATAAAATTACATTGATACTCATTGTTGTTGGTAATGCACAAATTCCTGCAGTTGGAGTAAATGTATATATTGTTGTTCCTGCAACAGCAGTATTTATTGGTGCATCCCAGGTGCCAATTATTGACGGTATATCATTCGAACTTATAGGCAAAACCACTGGCACAGAGTTCTGGCATAAGGAACCGATATCAGTAAAAGTCGGGGTAATTTGTGGATTAACTGTAATACTCATCGTAGCTGTGGTAGCGCATATTCCTGCTGTAGGTGTAAAAGTATATACCGTTATTCCTGCAGTTGCAGTGTTAACCGCTGCATCCCAAGTGCCCATAATTGCTGGTATATCATTCGAACTAGCTGGCAAAACAGTCGGTGCAGAATTCTGACATAAAGGTCCGATAGCCGTGAATGTAGGTACAATCTGAGGGTCAACCGCAATACTCAGTGTGGTAGTTGTTGCACAAAATCCGGCGGTCGGTGTAAAAGTATAAATTGTTGTTCCTGGCGTTGTAGTGGCAATCGGATCATCCCAAGTGCCAGTAATAATAGGTATATTGGTTGAATTGGTCGGTAAAATCGGTGCTAGAGAGTTTTGGCATAGCGGAGCAATACCATTAAATGTTGGTGTAATTTGTGCATCAACACTAATACTCAAAGTCGCTGTGGTGGCACAAACTCCGGCGGTCGGAGTGAAATTGTACACAGTTGTTCCTGGTGACGTTGTGCTAATTGGCATATCCCATGTTCCTATAATAGCAGGTATGTTGGTTGAACTTGTCGGTAAAATCGGTGCTACAGAGTTCTCGCATAGCGGACCAATAGCATTAAATGTGGGTGTAATTTGTGCATCAACACTAATACTCAAAGTCGCTGTTGTGGCACAAACTCCGGCGTTCGGAGTATAATTGTATATAGTCGTTCCCTGAGCTATTGTGCTAATCGGAATATCCCAAGTCCCAGTAATAGCTGGTATGTTGATTGAACTTGTCGGTAAAATCGGTGGTATAGAGTTCTGACATAGCGGACCAATAGCATTAAATGTTGGTGTAATTTGTGCATCGACACTAATGCTCAAAGTTGCGGTTGTGGCACAAAGTCCGGAAGTCGGAGTGAAATTGTACACAGTTGTTCCCGGCGTCGTTGTGCTAATCGGCATATCCCATGTTCCATTAATTGGTGGTACATTCGTCGAACTAGTGGGTAAAATCGGAGGTGCAGAGTTTTGGCATAATGGACCAATTGCAGTAAATGTGGGAATAATCTGTGGATTCACAGTAATACTCATGATAGCTGTTGTTGCACAAACTCCAATTGTAGGCATAAAGTTATAAACAGTTGTCCCTGAGTTTGAAGTATTGATTGGATTATCCCATGAACCAGTTATTGCAGGAGTATCGTCAGAGCTGATAGGCAAATTCGGCGGTACAGTGTTTTGGCATAAGGGGCCAATAGTTACGAAGGTCGGTACAATTTGAGGACCAACAATAATACTCATTGTAGCTGTTGTAGCACAAACTCCCCCAGTAGGGGTAAAAGTATAAACAGTTGTTCC
>JBAXWF010000013.1:0-65731 GCA_037128515.1 Bacteroidota bacterium
TTTCAGGTTGCGACCTGCATATTTCAGGTTGCGACCTGCATATTTCAGGTTGCGAGGGAGTGCTCACTGAAGTGTGTCGGGGGTTATTAACTCTATTATAAAAGTAAGCATGATAGCACGCCACAAACTCCGCCCCGATTACGCCACGCCCGTCGCCTTGGGCCATGCCAACATCTTTAATAAAATGTTCGGGTGTTGCCACAAATCACAAGGGTTTTGTGGCACAACCCTCGTGTGTTGGGGCGTAACCCTTGGGTGTTGCCACGGAATCTTTGTTTTTTTTGAGGGTGTTTTCCGTTTTTGTAAAATGGTTCAGGATAATTTATCCTAAAATCACGCTTTAAAATCGCATGTTTACAATCATTTACAGTGAAACCGAAACTTTGTATTATGACATTAAATACAAAATTCATTTTAAATTACCTGTGGATGCCTGAAATATCTTGCTCCTTTCCTTTCTAAAGATAATTATAAAAAAAACAGTCTTACTAGATCAGTTAAAACAGTCAACGTTATTTGGGCACGATCACTTTCATAAAAATATAATTTGTTTCTAAAACAAATATAATACTAAAAACGTTATGCTAAGCACCCGTTTTTTTTCTGTAAAATTATTTTTTTTACTACATTTGGCAAATAAATTAGCTTAAATCTGAAAATTCTGCATGGCTAAATTAACTGTATCGGGATTTATTAAAAAATTTATTGGAAGCAGAGACTTCTTCACCATCGAGCATTTGTGCCTCAATGCCAGCATTATTGTTTCAATAGGAAGCTTGTTATTTATCGTGATTAAAGATTTGTTATTTTATAAAAATTATCACACCGACCTGTATGCCGCTCTGCTTTCGCTGCTATTTTGTTTGCTTTATTATTTTGCAAAAATCAAAAGATGGTTTCTCTTGCCTTCCATTATACTCTTTGTAATTTATTCGTTGGGATTATCCTGTATCTACATAATTTCCGATGGTTTTAGCGGCCCTGCTATCGTGTTTTTTGGCATATTCACCGTGTTTTTTAGCTACTTGTTTTCCGGCTACAAACGCCTCATACTGCTGCTAATCATACTGGCCAACATCAGCGGTCTGGTGGTGTTCGAACTGTTGTATCCTAAAATCATAGACCAATACACCGCCCTGATATACCAGTTGACCGATGTAAACCTCAATGCTACCTTCATTTTACTCATTTTAGGCGTTTTTTTAATTTACATCAAAAAAGAACTTCGCCAACAACAAATTGAACTAATAGATACCTCTGATAAACTTAAAAACCAACTTATTGAAAAAGAAAAAGCACAAAACCAACTAACCGAATTTAACGAAAACCTAGAAACACTACTGGAATCGCGTTCGCAAGAACTCATGGCCGAACTCGCCACCCGCAAACAAGCTGAGCAAAAAGTTATTCTTGAACACAACATGCTGAAAAACATAATAGAAGCCACCCCCGAAGCCATAGTCATACTTGATCAAAACGGTTTACTTATTGAATGCAATCGGAAAGCCCTTGAACTATTAAACGAAACCAGCAAAAATAGCCTATCCAACGCCAATTTGTTTCAATTAGTGATTAATAAAAATCATAACACCATAGCCGAAAAAATAAAAAAACTCTTGTCATCAAACGATTTGCAAGAAATAGAATACGAATTTACAAACCATAATGGAAAAGAAGTCGTATTAAAACTTTCGTTCGGCACCGTTTATGTGGAGCCCGAAAACAAAAACTACCATATCATAGTGGCAAATGATATAAGCTCGCGAAAAAAAACCGAAACCGAATTAAGAATACAATCAACAAAACTCATCGAATTAAACACCACCAAGGACCGCTTTTTTTCAATCATAGCGCACGATTTGCGCGACCCGCTCAATGCCATAATTGGTTTTTCCGACATTCTCATATCCAACTACGAATTGCTGACAGAAATTGAAAAGAAGAACTATTTGCGCAACATCCACCTCTCGTCTGAATCGTTGATGCGGCTGCTACAAAACCTGTTGGAATGGTCGAAATCGCAAACGGGCAAAATGGCCTACAATCCCCAACCCTTAAATATTTTTGAAATAACAAACGAAATTCTGGAACAAGTCCAATTTTCGGTCTACAACAAAAAAATAACCCTTCAATCAGAAATCGATAACCAAACCCTTGCCTATGGCGATATCAACATGATTAAAACCATTTTGCGCAATCTCGTAACCAATGCCATAAAATTTACCCCACAGTTGGGCAGCATCACAATCAAAGCAAACCAAATCACCCACCAACAAACCGGGACCAACTATGTTGAAATTTCTGTTATCGACACCGGAGTCGGCATTAAAAAACACCACTTGGCACACCTTCTCAAACTCGATAAAAAAATAAGCACCAAAGGCACGGACAACGAAACCGGTAGCGGACTCGGTTTGATACTTTGCGAAGAACTCATCAAAAAAAACAAAGGCTACTTCACAATCCATAGCATCGAAAATTCAGGAAGTACCTTCACATTTGCCTTACCCCAAAACCCATAGTTTATGATTTATAATTTTACACACAAAGACGACCTGGAAGAAATCGTTCGTACATTACAAATCAACATCAACAATGGCACATTAACCATCAACGAACCCCCCGGCTCCGGAATCCAAATCAACGATGCACATCAACCCGACTCAACAAACCGGTTTTTTTCAATCAATGCCAAAAAAATAATCGAAATTCTCAACCACATATCCGAACCTGTATTTATAAAAGACCACAATTCGGAATGGCTGTTTGTAAATCACGCCTTTTGCAAATTGTTGAACATAAAACCCAACGAAATTCTGGGAAAAACAAGCCAAGCAATATTTCCAAAAAAGAAAGCCGAAATTTTTGAAACGCAAGATAAAAGAGTGCTCGAAACCGGATTAGATACTCATATTGAAGAAGAAATTCAAACAAAAGATGGTGCCAAACGCATCGTTATCACCAAGAAAAAACTATTTATCGATATTGAAAATAAGCCCTATATCATTGGCACCTTTTACGAAATCACCGAATTGCGCAAAATTGAATACTCCACAAAACAAGCCAACACCGAACTCGAAACCCGTGTAAAAGAACGCACCACGCTGTTAACCCAAATTATACATCAGCTTCAAGACGAAATAAATCAGCGCAAAACCATGCAGTTGGCATTAAGCGAAAGCGAAGATAAATTTAGAAGCGTGATTGAACAATCACTGGAAGGCATCATGCTCTTTAACAGCGAAGGAAGAATAATTGAATGGAACATAGGCATGACCCGAATCACCGGAATTTCGAACCAAAATGCCATAGGCGAATATCAATGGGATGTTGAATTTCAACTCATGAAAACAAGCCGCCGCAACGAAGAAACATATAACAAACTAAAAAACATAACCCTAAAAACTATATCTGACCGAAAAGTAAATCCAGCTGGCAGATATGTTGAAGGCCCCATAGTATCTGTTTCAGGAAAAGAACGCTACATCAACCTCACCATATTTGAAATCAGCACCAAAAACGATTTCTATATCGGAAAAATCGTACGCGACATATCGCGCCAACGCAAAACAGCACTAGCCTTAGAACGCTCCGAACACCAATACCGTGCCATTTTCGAAAACGCAAACGATGCCATATTAATATTAAACCCTAAAACAACACAAATAATTACTGCCAATGAAAAAGCCAGTCAGGTTTACGGATTTACTTACGATGAACTAAGCAAACTAAATTTAAAACACTTAGCGAAAAACCTCTCATACGACCAAATTCAAATCGACAGTTTAATAGAAAATAAAGTAATAAAAAATTTCGAAACCATTCACTTTGGTAACACCAAAGAAGAAATATACATGCTCGTTAATGGTTCAATGATTGAATATAATGGAGAAAAAGCCATCATGAATATCAATCACGACATCACCGAATTAAAGAAATCGGAAAAAGCCCGTGCTGCTACCTACAAAATTTCGCAATTAATCCATATTGCAACAAATTTCGACGAACTCTACGAATCAGTTCACACCATCATCAGCGAGTTAATGAATGCCCCAAACTTTTATATCGCATTGTACGACGAAAACACCGAATTAATTTCATTTCCATACTTTGTGGACGAAAAAGACACGCAACCCCAAACCCGCAAACTTCGCAGAGGCTTAACAGAATATGTACTAAGGTATGGAAAACCATTATTAACAAACCCCGATTTAATCAAAAAACTCGAAAAAGAAGGCGAAATTGAAGTATTAGGATCCTTATCGGCCGATTGGCTGGGTGTACCTCTAATCACCCGAAAAAAAGTAATTGGAGTCATTGCCGTTCAAAGCTATTCCAAAGGAATGCATTACACAAACAAAGAAAAAGATTTACTGGTGTTTATCTCCGAACAAATTGCCTTATTAATAATCAAAAAACAAGCAGAAGACCAAATTATAAGAGCAAAAGAAATAGCCGAAAATTCTGATCGGCTTAAAACTGCACTAATTGCCAACATGAGCCACGAACTTCGCACCCCCATGACAGGCATTTTAGGATTTGCATCGCTGCTAAGGCAACAAATAAAAGACACCAATTCGCAATCTATGCTCGATAACATTTTATTATCAAGTGAGCGATTAATGAGCACACTAAACTCGATTTTAAGCCTATCTCAGCTCGAAGCCAGCAAAAATCCTTTAGAAATTGTAAGGACAAACTTGAGTACGTTTATCGAAATATCACTCATTCCGATCCAATTCGAAGCTAATAAAAAACAAATCTTTATAAAAAAAATTCTGCAACCAAATTTATTTGCGGCATTCAACGAAAATTTTTTGATTCAGATATTAAATAATCTCGTCTCAAATGCAATTAAATTCACCGAAAAGGGTGGCATTACAATAGAAACAGGTATTACCACCTATCGCGAAAAAGAATATGCCTTTATTTCAATTGCCGACACAGGGATTGGCATTTCAAAAGACCATTATAATCTTATTTTTGAAGAATTCCGTCAAGTAAGCGAAGGACTAAACAGAACCTATGAGGGAAGTGGGCTAGGTTTGTCGCTATGCAAAAAAATGAGTGAATTGATGGGGGGCAAAATCATTGTGGATAGTGTACTTGGAAAAGGATCTGTATTTACAATATACTTGCCACAAGCTGAGGCAGAAAAAATAGCGGAAACCCATTCTCATCCCAAACAACATGAAAACAAATCTACAATAAACCCCACCGAAAAATATAAAGTGCTAGTTGTCGACGACAATAAAATTAATGGTGAACTAATTGAAGCATATTTAAAAAAATATTGCGTGGTTGATATAGCAAACAATGGATTGTTAGCTATTGAACTTGTGAAAAAGTCTGCATACGATTTGATATTTATGGATATTAATCTAGGAGAAGGCATGGATGGAATTGAAACTGCATGTGAAATAAACAAACTAAATAGCAAACTTCCTTTAATAGCACTAACTGCATTTTCTACTGAATCAGGAATCGAAAAAATTATGTCGAAATATTTTACAAGCTTTTTACTTAAACCGATTGATAAAAACGCCTTGGTTGAAGTATTGGAACAAAATATCCGGAAATAATCAATCTACCACTATTAAAAAATAATTCTTCTTGCCCTTCTGAACCAAAATATATTTATTGTTCAGTAAAAAACTGGAATCAATCATAGCATCTTGAGCTATCTTTGTTTTATTAATAAACACAGCTCCTTCTTTTAGCATACGTCGCGCTTCATTTTTCGAAGGCATAATATTGCTTTTTGTACAAAGAAGTTCAACAATTTCAACGCCACTATCCATATCACTTTTCAACACATTGCATTGAGTAACCCCTTCAAAAACTGCTAAAAATGTATCTTCGTCAAGGTTTTGCAAAGTTTCAAAAGTTCCTTTTCCAAATAAAATCTCCGAAGCTTCAAGCGATGCATTAAAATCCTTTTCAGAATGGACCCTAATAGTAATATCCTTACCTAATATTTTTTGAAGAATCCGTAAATGAGGCACTTCACGATGCTTCTTAATAATATCATCAATTTGTTCCTTGGTGAATAACGTAAAGATTTTAATATATTTCTCGGCATCTTCATCCGAACAGTTTAACCAAAACTGATAGAATTTAAATGGAGACGTTTTTTTAGAATCCAGCCAAACATTGCCGGTTTCTGTTTTTCCAAACTTACCCCCATCCGCTTTAGTAATAAGTGGACAAGTGATTGCAAAAGCCCCACCGCCACCCATGCGGCGAATCAACTCCGTTCCGGTTGTAATGTTTCCCCATTGATCGGCTCCACCCATTTGAAGCTTACAGTTTTTATGCTGATTCAACCAATAAAAATCATACCCCTGAACTAATTGATATGTAAACTCAGTATATGAAATTCCACTCCCCAACTGCATTCTCTTTTGAACAGACTCCTTTGATATCATGTAGTTTATAGTGATATGCTTGCCCACAATACGTAAAAAGGATAAAAAATTAAAGTCTTTCATCCAATCATAATTATTTACAATTTCAGCTTTGTTATCAATATTGTCAAAATCCAGAAATTTTTCTAATTGTACCCGAATACAATTCTGATTAAACCGAAGTGATTCCTCATCCAAAAGGCACCGTTCTTCCGATTTTCCCGAAGGATCACCAATCATTCCAGTTGCGCCGCCAATCAATGCAATCGGGTTATGACCACATAACTGAAAGTGCTTTAACATCATAATTGAAACTAAATGTCCAATATGAAGAGAATCAGCCGTAGGATCAATTCCAACATAGGCCGATGTTTTTTCTTTTTGCAGCTGTTCCTCAGTTCCCGGAATCAAATCGTGGATCATTCCTCTCCAACGTAATTCATCAACAAAATTCATAAAATACTATTTTTTGTAAAAATACAAATTCCATTTCGCCTGACCATAAATTTTACAAACACAAACTACAATATTTGTATGAAAGACAAAAGTTTTAATTTTTATCGTAATTTTGCTGTAATTATACTACTATGATTTTAGTTACTGGAGGTACTGGTTTTTTAGGGGCACATCTTCTTATTGAATTGTGCAGTTTGAAATACAATATCAGAGCCTTAAAAAGACCTACTTCTGACCTTGATTTTGTTCGTAAACTTTTCGATTTTTATAATAAATCTATTTTTTTTAATACTATTGAGTGGGTCGATTGCGATATTTTGGATGTAACAGCTGTAAAGCAATCTTTTGTTTCTATTGACATCGTTTATCACTGCGCAGCCAAGGTTTCTTTTTCTGAAAAGGATAAAACTGAATTATTTCGAACAAATATCGAAGGAACATCTAACTTGATGAATACTGCTCTTGTTAATGGCGTAAAAAAAATGTGCTATGTAAGTTCAATAGCAGTTCTTGGGAAATCAGAAATAATAACTGAAAAATCTTTATGGGATGAAAATGAAAAGCATTCCAAATATGCAAGATCCAAATATTGTGCAGAATTGGAAGTATGGCGAATAGCTGCTGAAGGATTAAATTCAGTTATTGTCTGTCCGTCTGTTATTATTGGCCCATGGAAATGGGATTCGGGTATCGGTTCGCTATTCAAGCAAATTGGTAATGGATTAAATTATTACACAGGCGGTTCAAATAGTTTTGTTGATGTTCGAGATGTAGTAAAATCAATGATAATGTTAACCGAAAGCAATATTGTTAATGACAACTTTATTATTACATCTGAAAATTTATCATACAAAGAAATTGTATACTTAATAGCTGAAACCATAGGTAAAAAATCTCCAAAAAGATATGCGTCCTTATTCATTACTGAAATTGCTTGGAGACTTAATTCAATTATATATTTTCTTTTAAAAAACAAATCATCATTTACAAAAGATACGGCGCGTATTTCACAAAACCGATCCTCATATTCAAATAAAAAAGTTTCAACCGCTTTGCCTATATCATATATTCGGATTAAACAATCCCTTGAAAATTGCCAAAATTTTTATACGTATTTATCAAATTAATTATATTATGAAATCTTTCATAAAACTTTTAGTTGGAATTTGTATTATATACTATTTATTTTCTTCATGTGAAAATGCCAATAAAATAAAAAATATTTCTAAAAATGATACAGAGCCAAGGGGGGCAAAAGTTCAGGTTCCTGCTTTTAATAAGGATTCCGCTTTTTATTTTGTTCAAAAACAAGTTGATTTCGGCCCAAGAGTTAATAACACACCTGCACATGAAAAATGTGCAACTTGGATAGAACAAAAAATGAAAACATATACAAAAGACGTTTTAATTCAGAAAGCAATTTTAAGAGCCTATAATGGAATTCCATTGAACATGAAAAACATTATTGTATCCTTTAACCCAAATGCTACAGGAAGAATTTTACTTTGTTCGCACTGGGATTCTAGACCGTATGCTGATTGGGACGCTGACAGTACTAAACATAGTAAACCTATAGATGGTGCCAATGATGGGGCAAGTGGAGTCGGTGTTTTGATTGAAATTGCCCGAATTCTAGCTTCAAATAAAATTAATATAGGCGTTGATATTGTATTATTTGATGCTGAAGATTATGGAGAACCACAAAATAATAAAAATCAATATAAAGAGGATAACTGGGGATTAGGTTCGCAATATTGGTCAAAAAATCCACATAAACAAAATTATCAGGCAAATTTTGGAATACTACTTGACATGGTTGGTGTTCAAAATGCTTATTTTACTCATGAAGGATATTCATCAACATACGCTCCTGATATTTTAAGAAAAGTTTGGGATGCCGCATCTCGTATTGGATATGGTAGCAATTTTGCAGATCGCAAAACTAATCCAATAACAGATGATCATTATTATATAAATACTTTGATTCACATACCAACTATAGATATTATACACTATGATGAATCTTCAGGAACCGGGTTCTATAAAAATTGGCATACTATGAATGACAATATTTCGAATGTCGATAAACAATCCCTAAAAGCAGTTGGACAAACAATATTGACAGTTTTATTTGAAGAATCTGGTAAAAAAACAGATTAATCATTTTAGCTGTCGCAAATAAAGTTGAATCGTATTTTCAAGCCCCAAATATAAAGCATCACAAATTAAAGCATGGCCGATAGAGACTTCTAGTAACTTTGGTATATTTTTGTAAAAATAATTCAGATTCTCCAGATTTAAATCGTGACCTGCGTTTATTTCCAAACCAACGTTTTCAGCAGCCTTAGCTGCCTTTTTATAATTATCAATCGATTTTTGTTTATCCATTTTGAATTCTTTTGCGTAGGCTTCAGTATATAATTCAATTCTATCTGTTCCAGTATTTTTTGCATAAAGTACTATTTTTTCAATTGGATCAACAAATATTGAAGTTCTAATCCCTAGTAGCTTAAAATGTGAGATAACTTCCTTTAAAAAAGACAAATTTGAGATTATATCCCATCCAGCATTTGAGGTTATCGCATCTGGTTGATCAGGAACTAAAGTAACCTGTGCAGGTTTAACATCGCTAACAAGATTAATAAATGATTCCGTTGGATATCCTTCAATATTAAATTCTGTTGAAACAATATTTTTTAAATCATAAACGTCTTTATATTTTATATGTCGTTCGTCGGGACGGGGATGTACAGTTATCCCTTGAGCACCATAGCGCTCGCAGTCAATAGCCGTTTTAATTAAATCTGGTAAATTTCCTCCTCTCGCATTGCGGATTGTGGCAATCTTATTGATATTTACACTTAATTTTGTCATATTAAAGTCATATTTCGCAAAGTTAAGATTTGTCTTTTCAATATCTAATTTTTTTTATCTCAGTTTACAAATTCCCATTTTTAAAATTATACTATTTATATAAAAAAATCTTGTACGTTTGCATAGAATTTAATAAAAAGCATTATGCTTGCCAAACAATTAATGTCGGATGCAGTAATTCCAATTCACACTTCAGATACTGGGAACTATGCTTTAAAATTAATGGATGAACAGAAAATTAGTCATCTCCCCATAGTTAATAATGTTGAATTCTTAGGTTTGATATCAGAAAATGATATTTTAGCAGAAAACAAACTTGATGATTCTATTGGAGTTCACACCCTCACGCTCGTAAATGCTTTTGTTTATCAACAGCAACATGTGTATGAAATAATTTCTCTTGCTAGTCAATTGAAACTTTCAATAATTCCGGTTGTTGACAAAAACAATCGCTATCTCGGTTCAATATCGGCTCAAAATCTCATTGAACAATTTTCAGAATTTGCATCAATAAGCAATCCTGGTGGTATTATAATTGTTGAAACAAATGAAAATGATTATTCCCTTCAAGAAATTGCTTCAATTGTTGAATCAAACGACTCGAAGATATTGAATTGTTTTGTAAGCAGTTTCCCTGATTCGACAAAACTTGAAGTTACGATAAAAATAAATAAGATGAACATTTTTCCAGTCCTTCAAACCTTTGAAAGATATGGCTATAATGTGGTGGCTAGCTTCACAGAGTCAGATTACACAACTGATCTGCAAAAACGCTATGATTCATTAATGAATTATCTTAATATATAGTAACATATATGAAAGTTGCACTTTTTTCAACAGCTTTTTCAGAAGAACTTGAGGAATATTACATCGAGCTATTAGGAAAGCTCATATATTATAATTTTAAAATTACAATATATAAACCTTTTTTTGAACAATTATTTAATAATCACTTGATAAGTGCCGATACAGAAACTTTTTTAAACCATCATGACTTAGGAAAAAGTGTAGATTATTTATTTAGCATTGGTGGAGATGGTACATTATTAAAAACAATTACGTTAATTAAAGATTCTGGAATACCAATTTTAGGATTTAATACTGGCAGATTAGGATTTTTATCAAGTATATCCAGAGAAGAAATTTCCGAAACAATTGAAAATATTTTAAATAAAAATTTTATTATTGAAAAAAGATCACTTATCAAAATAGAAAATCCTCAAAATCTTTTTGGTGAAGATAATTTTGCATTAAATGAAATAACGGTTCATAAACGCGATTCTTCTTCAATGATCTTAATTCATGCATATATCAATACCGTTTTTCTAAACACGTATTGGGCTGATGGTTTAATAATTTCAACACCAACTGGATCCACTGCATATTCTCTTAGCTGTGGTGGCCCTATTTTAACACCAGATTCCGCTAATTTTATTCTAACACCAATAGCTATTCATAATTTAACAGTTAGGCCTATCGTTGTTCCTGATGATGTTACAATTAATTTAAAAGTTGAAGGTAGAATTGACAATTATTTGGTCACATTGGATTCAAATAATGTTGTTACCAGTTCTTCTATCGAATTGGAGATCAAAAAAGAAAAGTTCCAAATAAATTTCATTTATTTTAAGAATAAACCATTTTTTTCAACAATTAGAGAAAAACTCATGTGGGGTTGGGATAAGCGGAACTAAGTACTATCTTATTATAATTTATATTTTTCTGTTTGTATTTATATTTTTTTTACTTTTGTAAGTTACCATACTTAGATATCATGAAAAAAATATGTGTCTTTTTATTATTCATTATATTCATAGGGAATATTTCATGGGGGCAACATAAATACCAAAATATTTCATGGAAAAAGGATAAGCATAAGATCTTCATTAATCTTGGGACCTCAAATTTCCTAGGTGATTTAGGAGGAGCTAATAGAATAGGATCAGGTCCTTTTAATTTACGTGATTTTGATTATCAGGCAATTAGGCCATCCATCCAACTTGGCTATTTATACCATTTTTCAAACCATTTTTCTTCACGATCTTTTTTTAATTATGCATGGCTTAGTGGAAATGACGCAAATACAACTGAACCTTTCCGAAATAATAGAAACCTTAATTTTCGAACACCCGTTTACGAACTTGGCTCAGCAATTGAATTTTCTTATGAAATTTATCAAAAAGGTCATAATTATCGGCTAAAAGGGGTCAGAGGGATAGGTAGTTGGAATACTTATACATACACTCCTTATACTTATATAGGGGTTGGGGGGTTCTATTTTAATTCTAAAGGCAAATATAATGGAGTATGGCATGCACTATTACCACTATCGACAGAAGGCCAAGGATTGATTTCTACGCGGAAAAAATATTCATCATTACAATTTACTATTCCCTTAGGTGTTGGTTTTAAAGTAAAAATTGCAAAAGCGTGGGAAATTGGCATTGAATATAAAGCAAATATATGTTTTACTGATTATATTGATGATGTTAGTACAACATATTTTGATAAAAACGCGTTATTACAAGAAAAAGGACAACTTGCAGTTGATATGGCTAATCCCTCAAACCCTAATTCAGAACTATATTATGCAACATTTTCTGGTGAACAACGTGGAAATCCGAAGCGAAACGATTCTTATATGGCCTTAATGATAACATTATACTACTCACTTAAAGAAGGATTCATCCCAAAACATAGATTTTAATTAATGAGAAAGGTTTTTATTATACTTTTTTTTTCACTCCTTTTTAATACAAAACTTAAAGCTCAAGAGTTTTATCGGAATGAAGTTGGTATTTTTTTAGGAGGGTCCTATTATGTCGGCGATTTAAATCCATCAAAACATTTTTTACAAACTAAGTTTTCTGGTGGTTTTGTTTATCGTTATAATATCACACCTAGATGGACATTGAAAATTAGCGCACTATATGGAGGACTTGAAGCTAGTGATAGCCGTTCAAAAGCGAATATTGATCGAAACCTGAGTTTTAAAAGTTATATATTTGAATTTTCACCCCAAATTGAATTTAATTTTCTGCAATATATACTTGGTGATAAAAAACATTTTATTTCTCCGTATATTTTTTTAGGGGCATCTGTTTTCAATTTTAACCCTAAGGCTCAGGCTCCTGATGGAACTTGGTGGGCATTACAACCTTTAGGTACAGAAGGGCAAGGAACCACTATTGAAGGTGCAAAAAAGAATTATGCTTTGACTACTATTGCAATACCATTTGGTTTAGGGGTAAAAATTTCGCCAGCCAAATTTGTCACTATTGGTTTAGAGTGGGGAATCAGAAAAACATTTACCGATTATATCGATGATGTAAGTACAGTTTATGTTAATGCTGAATCTGGTAGTATTTTTGTATCAGAAAATGGAAAAATTGCAGCTGCTTTTGCTGACCGCTCCCTAACAAATCAAGGGAAACACACAGGGATGGAGCGAGGGAATCCACGCACAAAAGATTGGTATGTTTTTACGGGTTTAACAGCAACATTTAGAATAAAAACGAAATCAGAACGTTGCCCAGCATACAAGCAACATCCTAGAATTAAAATTAAGTACAAGGATTAATTTATTCGAATCAACAATTTATATGAAAGAAAAAATTATTCCTGAAAAATTACCTGAACATATTGCAATAATTATGGATGGCAATGGACGTTGGGCTAAAAAAAGAGGTGCTCTTCGCATCATGGGACATAATCACGGTGTTACAGCTGTGAAAGAAACCGTTGAAACTGCAGCTGAAATAGGAATAAAATATCTTACATTATTTGCTTTTTCAAAAGAAAACTGGAGCCGGCCAAAAGACGAGGTAGATGCATTGATGGAATTGCTAGTAAAATCAATAAATAATGAAACTGATACACTAATTAAGAATAATATCCGTTTATTAGCCATCGGAAATATAATTAGTTTGCATAAAAATTGCTACGAGGAATTGATGAGTACTATAAATTTAACTGCAAATAATACTGGTATGTCACTTATTCTTGCTCTTAGCTATAGTGCAAAATGGGAAATCACAAAGGCTGTAAAAGATATTGCTGAAAAAATTAATAATAACACATTAACTATTAATGAAATAAGCGAAGATCTTATATCAAATTCATTAACAACAACAGGAATACCAGATCCAGAGCTATTAATCAGAACAAGTGGAGAATATCGATTAAGCAATTTTTTACTTTGGCAATTAGCTTATACAGAGTTGTATTTTACATCTGTTTTATGGCCAGATTTTAGAAAAGAAGATTTTTATTCTGCAATAATAGATTATCAAAACAGAGAGAGACGATTCGGAATGACAAGTGAACAAATTTAATAAAAAATGACAATAAAAACCTATTATAAATTATTCATTCTTTTAATAATAAGTGTTTCGCTTAAAGCTCAGGTACAAATAGATGACAAAGGCGACATAGATTATTCTTCACCAAAGGAATATGAAATTCAAAAGATTGCTTTTAGTGGTGTTCATTATACTGATACCAATATTTGCAAACTTCTAACGGGTCTTTATGAAGGTGAGACACTCCAGATTCCTGGTGAAAAAATTACCAAAGCAATTCTAAACTTATGGAAACAAGGTCTTTTCGACGATATTAAATTCTATGCTACTGATATTAAGGAAAGTAAAATATGGCTTGAAATTCAACTAAAGGAACATCCCAGATTATCAACAACACCCTTATTTTCATCAAATGTAAAAAAATCTGATGTTGATGATTTGCGTGAAAAACTTAATTTAACAAAAGGAGATGTTATTACAAGTAATGTAATTCTTCGATCTACAGATATAATAAAAAACCATTTTATGGATAAAGGCTTTTATAATGTTGAAGCCAATATCAAAGAGATTATTGATTCTTCATCTAGCAAATATACTGCTAAGCTTAATATTGATGTTATTAAACATAAAAAAGTACGAATTCGAAGAATAAATTTCTACGGTAATGATAATATTTCATCATATAAGCTAAAACATTTGATGAAAAAAACAAAAGAAAAATCTGTTTTTAATCCATTCATTGGAGCAGACACTCTTATATTCCAAACAATTAAAAAACTATTTGTTCATGATTCAATAAGTATAGAAGAAAATTTTATGAATTATGTTAGTTCTAAAGTTGTTTTACGAATATTTAAATCTTCTAAATTTTTACGGGATGAATACGAAAAAGATCGTCTTACTATAATTGATAAATATAATGAGTCAGGTTATCGCGATTCAAAAATCTTATCCGATACTATTGTTAAAACCGGAGAAAATACAATAGATATTAATATCCATCTTAAAGAAGGTAGAAAATATTATTTCCGAAATATTTCATGGATTGGAAATACAAAATATTCTGATAAGGAATTAGGAGCTATTTTAAAAATCTATAAAGGTGATGTATATAATCAAAAAGCTCTTGAAACAAACTTAAGTTACAATCCGAATGGTATTGACGTCTACTCTTTATACATGGATAACGGATATTTGTTTTTTAGTGCAACACCAATCGAGACAAGAATTGAAAATGATTCTATTGATTTGGAAATTAGAATTATTGAAGGTAAGCAAGCCTATATAAATAAAGTTACTATTCGCGGGAATACCAAAACAAACGACCATGTTGTAATCCGCGAGATTAGAACAAAACCAGGACAATTATTTAATCGCTCTGATATAATCAGAACGACAAGAGAACTTGCCCAATTAAAATATTTTAATGCGGAAAAAATAGTTCCTGATATTATTCCTAATCCTACTGATGGTACTGTTGATATTGAATATTCTGTTGAAGAAACATCATCTGACCAATTGGAACTTTCAGGAGGTTGGGGTGCTGGAAGATTAATCGGAACGCTAGGTGTTTCCTTTAATAATTTTTCAACTCGAAATTTCTTCAAAAAATCCGCATGGCAGCCTCTACCTGCTGGCGATGGTCAAAAATTAAGCATAAGGGTTCAAACAAATGGCATATATTATCAAGCTTATAATGCCTCTTTTACAGAACCCTGGTTAGGTGGTAAGAAACCCCGTGCTTTAAGTATATCTGTCTATTACTCTTCACAAACAAATGGCTTGAAAAAAAGCGATGCAAGCCGTCAAGCTATCAATATTCTTGGAGCGTCTATTGGATTAGGGACCAGGTTAAAATGGCCCGATGACTACTTTACATTATATAATGAAATAGGTTACCAACACTATAGCTTAAAAAACTATTATTCTTCATTCAGTTTTACAGATGGGACTTCAAATAATCTTAATTATACAATTACACTATCTAGAAATTCTATTGATGCACCCATTTATCCCCGTTCAGGTTCTGAAATTTCCCTTATGCTACAATTAACGCCTCCATATTCTCTATTTAAAAATGAAGACTATTCAAAACTTAATGATGAACAAAAATTTCAGTGGATAGAATATCATAAATGGAAAGTTACTGCATCAATCTATACAAAATTGGCAGGAAATTTGGTATTTAGTGCTAGAACAAAATTTGGATTTCTTGGATCATATAATAAAAAAATTGGAGTCCCACCTTTTGAACGTTTTTATTTAGGTGGTGATGGATTATCTGGTTATTCTTTAGATGGAAGAGAGCTTATTGCTTTAAGAGGTTACGAGAATAACACCCTAACTCCAAAAGATGCAACAGGAAACTATATTGGAGGAGCAATCTTTGATAAATTTACTTTGGAATTGCGGTACCCAATATCACTAAATCCTTCTGCAACAGTTTATATTTTGGGTTTTGCCGAAGGAGGAAACTGCTGGTCAAATATTAAAACGTTTAATCCGTTTGACATTTATCGTTCAGCAGGTGTTGGTGTTAGAGTATTTTTACCAATGTTTGGTATTCTTGGTCTTGACTGGGGATACGGATTTGATAAAATACCTGGATTTGGAATCGGAGGAAGTCAATTCCATTTTTCAATTAATCAATCTATTGACTAAATAAAAATAAATAAATGGAGGTATCTATGAAAAAATTATTAGTTTTATTATTTCTTATTCCTTTGCTTTCTTTTAATTCTAAGGCACAAAAATTTGCTTTTGTTGATTCTGAATATATTTTAGAAAACATGTCGGAATATAGAGATGCACAGGATCTTTTAGATAAATTATCGCTTGAATGGCAAAAGGAAATTGAAACAAAATTTGCTGCCGTTGATAAGTTATATAAAGATTATCAAGCAGAAGCGGTGCTATTACCTGATGATATTAAAAAAAGTCGTCAAGACGCCATTGTTGCTAAAGAAAAGGAAGCAAAAGACCTTCAAAAGAAAAGGTTTGGTAAAGATGGCGATTTATTTAAAAAGAGACAAGAATTAATAAAGCCAATCCAAGATAAAGTATACGATGCTATTGAGGATATAGCTACGGCAAATGGGTATGCTGTCGTTTTTGATAAATCCGGTAGTGTTACCTTGCTATATGCAAATTCCAAATTTGATAAAAGCGACGAAGTCCTTGATAAACTTGGCTATAAACCTGGGGCCATAAAAACAAAAACAGATAAGAACGATAAAGATAATGAGTAGTTTTTTTCTGAAGATTTATATTGATTTGGATTTTAAAAATCTAAAAAGTATAAATTTTTAGGTTTAAGAAGTATTTTTAGAATTATTATGTAGGTTTGTACAAAATTTAAATTATTAACAACTTAATATTTATATGAAAAATTTAGCAAGAGTATTATTTATTGTAGCTTTAGTAGGATTATCTATTAATTCTTATGCTCAGAAAAAACAAAAATTCGGTCATATCGACTCAAATGAATTACTAAAGCTTATGCCGGGAAGAGATTCTGCAATGACAAAAATTACAGAATATTCAAAAACACTAGAAAATCAATTAAAGGGGATGCAAAGTGAGTTAGAAACCAAGTATGAGGCATATTTGGCAGATGACCAAAACAAACAAATGACTGACTTAATTAAACAAACGCGTCAAAAAGAACTTCAGGATATCCAAGCTCGTATTGAAACATTCCAGCAATCAGCTCAAGATGACCTCGAAAAAAAACAAAACGAACTTTTAAAACCAATTATTGAAAAAGCTAAAGCAGCTATTGAGAAAGTTGCAAAGGAAAACTTATACACGTATATTTTTGATGCAGGATTGGGTGTTCTGCTATATTCTGATCCAACTGAGGACATTTTGCCTATGGTAAAAACAGAACTCGGTCTTAAATAATGTTATTCAACTTTATAAAAAATCAAAAATCCTTTAAAGGGTTTTTGATTTTTTATTTTTCAAAGTCATTTATTGAAGAACCCGTTTTTCTTTTTAACAAGATTTAGAAAAATTTAAAATTATGGTACTGTATAAAAAATTGATACCAATAATAATATATGCCATCTTAGTGATGACTTATTCATCCGTATTTTCTCAATTAAAAAATGAGGTAAATATTAAAGGATTATTAAAAAACAATAGCTACACGTCTGCAACTCTATTTCAGGTGGGGAAAGAGCTAAATCAGGTTGCAACTATTTCAATTGATAAGGATGGTAAATTCACTTATAAACTTGAATTAATTACTACAGATTTTTACAAACTTCAATTTGATAAAAACAATTTCATTATGTTTATATTGCAACCCGGGGAGAATGTAGTGATTTCAATTGACGAATCTGATTTTTTGAATAAATTAGTTGTAACCGGGTCAGAGCAAACATCACAAATTATTGCGAACCAGAAGTTGATAACTTCAACCAAAATAAAGCTAGACAGCATTAGTAATCTGTCTTACATAAATTTAGGAAATACGAAATATGATTCATTATTAAATGTCTATTCCACTTCTTATGAAAAAATAAATCAAAATTTAAATACTGCACTTATTAATTTTGTTCAAAAAAATAAAGCTTCTTTAGCAGTACTTTTTATTACAGAAACGTTAAAAATTGATGAAAATATTGAATTATTTAGTCAGGCAGACTCTTTATTATTAAAAAAATATCCTCAAAACTTTTACGTATTAAACTTTCATGCACAAATTGAAGCATCAAAAAAAACAAGAATCGGGTCAATTGCTCCTGATTTCACATTGCCCGATACTAATGGAGTTAATGTGAGTCTGAGTTCTTTTAAAGGAAAATATGTTTTAATCGATTTTTGGGCAGCATGGTGTAACCCCTGTATGAAAGAAATGCCGAACATACAGAAATTATATGCCGATTTTAATAAAAAAGGACTAGAAATTCTTGGTGTTTCTCTGGATAAATCAAAACAATTATGGACAAAGACCATTAGAACAAATAATTTAAGTTGGATACAGGTAAGCGACGTTAAATATTGGTCATCCATTGTTGTTCCATTATATAATATTACCGGAATTCCACACACTGTGCTTCTTAACAAGGAAGGTAAAATAATCGCAAAAAATCTTCGTGGAGAGGAATTATATAACAAGATTGAAAGTTTATTAAAATAAAACCATTGACTTCATTACAACAAAAAATAATTAATTCTACTATTAATTTTGTAAAGTTATCTTGTGAGGGAAATTCTTCAGGACATGATTGGTCGCATATTTCTAGAGTAACGAAGTTAGCTCTTTATTTTGCAAGAAAAGAAAAGGCCGATACCTTTATTGTTGAATTAGCAGCTCTTTTGCATGATGTTGATGATTGGAAATTTAATGACAGTTCTTCTTATAAAGCCAAAAATTGGCTTTTAAAATGTAATTTGAAGGAGGAAAAAATCCATAATATATGTACAATCATTCAACAGGTTTCTTTTAAAAGCACCGGAGAAAAGAATACTGTATCAACTTTAGAAGCAAAAATTGTACAGGATGCTGACAGACTTGATGCTATTGGTGCAATAGGAATTGCAAGAGCCTTTGCTTATGGAGGTTCAAGAAATAGGGAACTATTTAATCCAGAAATCAAGCCCGCATTTCATTATGATTTTCATGCATATAAAAATAATCAATCGAACACCATCAACCATTTTTACGAGAAATTACTTCTATTAAAAGATCAAATTAATACGGATACTGCAAAAGAAATAGCTATAAGCAGACATGATTTTATGCTGAAATTCCTAGATCAATTTTATTCTGAATGGAATTGTTTTGATGAATATATACCCCTTAAAAATAATAGAACAGAGAATACATCAATCTAACGTTACTGATAGGTTTTATATTCTGTACTTCGCCCAAACTATTTACAGTACTACCATATCCTGCAACAGTATAATCACCCTCAATACCCATTTTAACTTTCCCCGATATAAAAACAATTCTCGGGGATATACGATATACATAATCGATATTTTTACCTCGTGCGAAATAGCAAGACTCACTTTTCCAATTTAAAATATTGCTATATGATCCAAGGTTTTTAGTATATCCTCCAAATACTCCAAATTGAATTTTAGTTCCATTGGTTGCAATATCAATCCATGATGATACAGTATTTAATGGAGTATATTCAAAGTCACCGCGTGCAATTATTGCACTATCAGTAGTATATTTATATGCATAACCACCTAACATAACTTGATCATACATGTTTTGGCCATAGATTCCTTCTAATTTTAAAGTTATATACCTACTTCTTAGCTTAAAAAAAGCCATGAAAGAATAATTATTCATGCTGGTATTTGTAGAATAGTTGCTATCAGTTACTAAACGAGGAACTAATATTTTATAATCAGCTCCAGCACCAAAAAATATTTCGTGTGAGTTATCGGCATTAAAATGTTGATATTGTATTCTGAGATTCAATTCAGGTAATGTTGCATTTCTCAATGCATCAGAACCGCCCCAACTTGTGAAATCACGTTGAGTCATCACAGACAATAAAAATTTTACATCCTTTAATTTCTGAATAATTTTAATCTGTGGATTCCTAGAGAATGGTTGAAAAGGTGATCCGGTATTAATTGCCATTATTTCGGGAAAACATCCTTCAACAAACATACCATGCCAGGTTTGACCAATTATTACATCTGTAGTTTGCCAAGAGAGTTTGCAGTAGGCATGTCGTAAACGGAAGCCGTTTGAATTGCCTTCCTGTGTTCCAAAGAATTCACCTTCGATAACACCTGAAGTTTTTGCACCAAATGCATCTGGTCCAAAAATATCGCCACGTAGGCGTGACTGAATGGCTAATATATTAAAACTTGTATGCGCATTAATATCAACATTATCTTTATCATATTTAGCATTCTCGGGATATAAATAAAATTCACCTTCGCGAAGGCTAACCGTTTTGTGTGTATCAAAAAAGAAATCATTCTTTACATATCCTGAAAATTTTATACCAAATGCAGGTTGTTGATCTTGTGCCATTGCAATAATTGGGAACAAGAACAAAAATAAAAGCATAAATTTTTTCATCTTAGTTAAGATTTAAATGAATAATTTGCAAAAGTACTCTTTTTGGTAAAATGATTGTAAAAAAATAAGCTACATTAATTCAGATACTTAAGCATTTTGACTATTTGCTCTCCTCTGCCAATTTTATATCCATAAGACATATCTATTATATTACCTACCTTATCAATCAGTAAAAATACTGGGTAATTGCCATTAAGTTTTTGGCCTAACGATTTTTCAACTTTATTTAGCAAATTGTAGTTATCAATTCCAAAAATACTTTGTGACGGAAGTGCTAAAAAAGTTTTATTTGTGGAGTTTTCAATATTTATTTCAGACGGAACTAAAAATACAATACCTCCATTCCATTTTTCGAATTGCTCTTTCAATTGCTGGAAATCAACAATAGAATGTTTTGTTGGTTCACGGTCGGGATCAATCCAGGCAAGTACCATTCCTTTATTGTGACTGAAAGAGTTCAGATTCATTTTGTCCTTTGTAGTTAAATTTGTAAAGGTCTCTGTCAAATCAATTTTCCCAATTGATTCAGGAACTTGCTCTTTTGTGTTAAACTCCAGTATAATTTTTTGTTCTTGCAGGGAACCAAGTTTAAAAAAAAATAAGTGAGTATTCACCGAACCGTCATTCCCCCTTATTCCAGTCACAATCATATAGCTTCCAGTATCAATAGTGAGTTTTGCAGGGAAATAATTAAAAATATTACTTTCTTCATAATCTAAGGAACGGTAGACGCCATCAGAAAATTTAGCAATGGTGAAATGGGTGTAATATGTGGGTATAAAATCCAACTTTTCAGGAATTTGAATAATCAAAGTTCCTTTTGGAGTATTTACTATTTCGTGTTGATCAAAATACACTTCATGCCACTTGCTATCCTTAAAATATTCCGGAACTTTTGTTGCCGGATCAATTTGTGCAGGCACACCAAAACTTCGGCATAATGCTACAAAATAAATATCACGTGAAATAATATCGGCATATTTTAAATTGTATGTACCTATTGGTGTTAGCGGATTTCGTGAATAATTTCCATCCGGTGAAATTTTGATATTATCGTTAATATATTTTATCAGCATAGACGGGTCTTTTTGAACTCCTGCAATAAAATTATTATCAAATTTCTGCAACAAAAGACCTTTATATCCGCTCAATATTTCTCCCGAAATGCGAGGATTCAAAACAAATTTGTAAAAAAATTCGATTGGAATTTTATCTGTGTCAACAAAAGCAGTATTTGAATTTTGCAAATGGTCGAGTAAAATGTTTGATGGTGTGTCGCGCAGATCCTTTTGAGAGATGTTATCCAATATATTGTACATAAAGGTTTTGTTCAACTCAGCACCCGTGATAATAAAACGCGATATTTCGGGCCAGTTACCCCTACTCTGCTTTAAATACATCCATACAGTATCAGAATTCAGGTTGACCTTTTTTGCAATCAAACAACTGTTAACCGAATCAATAAAGGTTGCTTCGTAATCTGCACGAATTTTATCTTCATTTTTTAACTTTATATCGTTTTGGGCTTTCCCATTTTCATCGGCAACTTTTGGCTGGCGCTGCACAGGTGGAACAAATATCAGATTTTTTGAACGCTGGTCATCCGGAATTTGATCCACAACAATAACTGCCGTATCGGTATTTTCGATAGTAACTTTTTGAAATCCAAATTTGTTTCCTGAATATACCCAAATCATTAAATCTCCAAGTCCAGTGATTAATGAGGTCAAACCAGTATCATCTGTCCTCTTTTTTGCGAGGGGATAAAATTCGGCGTAATTATACAATTGGAATTCTACTGTTGCATTGGTGAGCGGTTTTTTGTTTTTATCGATGGCTTTTACAAACAATTTTTTTGATGGGGCATAATTTTCAATCAAATTTATTTGTGTAAAATTATCAGATGATTTTAGTTGTTCTTCCGGACCTTTATAATTACCGTAGACTGTAGTGTTGCATAGCATTGCTCTAAGCACGGGAGCCGAAAACCATGCAATATCCAAATCTGATTCGGGTTCGCAGGCTCCCAAAAAATGCCATTTACCATCAACCCAAACCTCAACCCAAGCATGATTGTCATCGCAGTGTGCCCAACGGGGAGTGTAAACCTGACGTGCAGGAATTCCGACAGCCCTAAGTGCTGTTACGGTAAAAGTTGATTCTTCGCCACAACGTCCGTATGCAGTTCTGACTGTACTTAAAGGTGCGCTGGTACGGCCATCGGTTCCTTTATAGGTTACTTTTTCGTGACACCAATGATTGACTTCTAATGCCGCATCATGCATCGATAGATCTTTTATTCGGTCTTTAAGTTCATTAAAAAACACAACTCGTGATGAGTCCAGATTTTCATTATTTATTCTGTAAGGCAAAACAAAATGTCGAAATATTTCTTCTGGTATGGTTTTGCCCCAGCTGAAAGTTGTACGCGTTAGTATGGCTATGCGAATTTGTTTCAGAAAAAAGTTGCCATCATAATCTGCCAAATCGCTCAGCGGCATATATGCGTATAAAAATTTCAACGCTTCCTCTTCTTCAAGGCTCAACTTCGTTGTAAAAACGCTGAAAAGTTGCTCTGACCTTCCGCTTGCAACAGGTTTAAGTGCTTCAAAAGCTTTATTAACCTGCTCGCGATAGGCTGCATCTGTTATGAAATGGGTGGTTCGGTTTTGTGCATTTATTTGCTGAATATTCAGTAGCACAAAAAGAGTAAACAATAATTTTTTTATCATACCGGTTTTGAATAATTTTTAATATTAGTGACTATTTTATTGATCAATTTTTCATTTGAAACTGATGTTTGGCTTATTTTATCCAATTCTGAATGCCAATTCATATCACTTTTTTGTTTCACCGAACAAGACGCGTGAACTTCAGTCACACCAGTGCATTTAATAATTTTATTGACATTTTCCGGCCCAATACCTGCACCAGCAAGAATAATTATACGACCGGCTGCTTTATTAACAAGGTTCTTTAAAATTGCTTTACCTAATAAAGCCGATTTTGCTTGTCCTGAGGTAAGTATGCGGTCGGCACCTGTTTTTATAATTTCCTCGAGTGCCAACATAGGACTGCGAGCGCGGTCAAAAGCACGATGAAATGTAACCTGCATCGGACGTGCTATTTTTACCAGTTCGGTGGTTCGAGCCATATCAATTTTTCCATCGGACGTTAATAATCCAAAAACTACACCGACTGCACCCAACTTTTTTGTCATTTTTATATCGGTTTTCATTACAGCAAAATCATAATCATCGTATAAAAAATCACCACCTCGGGGACGTATTAGTACAAAAACAGGTATGTTCAATCGTTCCACTGCCAACTCAATGGTAGCTGCCGATGGCGTTATTCCTCCTACGCTGAGTTGTGCACACAATTCCACACGGTCGGCACCGCCGTTTTGAGCTGCAATAGCCGACTGAAGCGAGTTGGCACAAACTTCGAACAAAATATTATTCATAAAGTACTATTCGTTTTTTGGTAAATAAACCAATTGTAATAAAATCGAACCGACGAAACCAGCAATGGTATCGCCATGCAAACATAAAAAGAATACAGTATCTGATGATCAACAACATTAAATATACGAAGCAAAACACCTCCACTAATCATTATACTCATCAATAGGTAGCTTTTGATATTAAAAAATGAGAACATACAAGGCTTTTCGGACTTTAAACCGATAATTCTATTGACATGTTTTCGCGATATTCGTGAAAACAACAATATATAAAACAACACACCTCCTGCCAAACTGTACAGCAAATCGGGGATAAAGGATGCATGGGCAACTATCAAACCCGATAGTCCGCGCCACAAGAGCATGCCCCCGGCAAATGTCCAAAAAACACCTGCAATAGCAAGCAGCCATCGTTTTGGAACACCAGGTTTTATCTTCTCAAAAAATGTCATTTGTTTTTAGCTTGATTTTTTTTGATTCTGTCCATAATTTCGGCAAAGCGTTTGTCTTGATTATATTTTAAAAAAATGGTGTCGTTATCGATTCGCCCTTTATCATTAAACCCAAGTTCGGCAGCTTTAGCAAGATGCAACATAGTTTTATCGGCATCCTTCTTTCGGGCATTAACCTCGGCAAACATAAATTCCGGTTCCGAATTATCCGTATCAATGATTGTGTAAAGCTCAATATAATGCTCGGCTTCGGTTAAATTGCCCTGATTATATAACGAAGTACAGGTTGAAAAAGCAGCCAGACTCAAATACTCCATTACACGTTTCACCAAATGCTTTTCTGTTTCATCATTTGATGTTTTTAAAAATGTTGTCAAGCGATTTATTTCTGATTTCCACCAGGTAGCATTTTCGCTTGATAGTTTTTGAGCATACTGTTGTTGCAACATCACCTCTTTTTTCTCAAGTTGTTCGGCCTGTTGCAGCCCATTTTTAACGGCTGAATTTTGTTGAAGTAATGCCAACTCGCTTTCATATTTCTTAGTATCAGCAACATCTTTGAAATAATTTACAATCTTTTTGGTCAGCAAATATTCATTGTATTTATTTCCTTTTTTCTGAAATTCTGCTAGCTGCTTATCAAAATCAGCAAGTTGTTTCTTTACAAATTCCTTATCAATCGGTTTTTTTTTATCTTTCATTGCATTTAGTTCTGTCCAAACAATGCACTCAAAAATATAATCTTTAGGTGGCCATTCGTGGGTTCCGTTAAAAACAACCAACTGATGTCGTATGCCACTTTTTTCTAAAGCCATATCCAGATGCACCATTTCGGCATAATTCATATCCTCGTTGCCAGCATAGCCAAAAAAATCGAACTTATTCTTAATCGCTTCTTTCATTGGTGGCAAACCAGCCGAACAACCAATAACACCCGATATGCCGCCTTTGGTAATCGCCAATGTACTTGCTACGCGGCTACCACCCGAAAAACCACAGGTATAAATCCGGCTTTTATCGATACCGAAACGTTCACAAACATCGAACAACAAAGCATCATAGTGCGATGAGTTTTGGTCCCACGACATACCGTTTTTCGAAACATTCGAACCTACCAAAATGTACCCATATTTTTCGGCCTGTTCTTTAAACAATTCAACAGGTTTAACACCGCTGCCATGTGCATCGAAAGCAATAATTAGCGGAAACATTTTTCCTTCCGTATAACCCGATGGCAAGTACAATGCGTATGACTGTGTTAAATCTTTTTTACATGCCACTTTTGCAATCACCTTGCCTTTCTCCAAAGGAACTTCCTCCGAAGTTTTGCTTGAATTGCGCCCCGAGCACGAAACCAAAACAAAATATAAAACCACACTCAACAAAACCAAAGTATTTTTCATGTCTGCTATTTTAAAACAAAAATAAGTGAAATGTATTGACCATAGTGTAAGTTTAATAATTATTTTTGTATAACAGTTCATTTTACCATCATGCGAAAAAACATTGCCAACTATATTACTTGTTTAAATTTGCTTTGCGGATGTGTGGCTATCTACTATTTGTATCGCGGAGATTTTATTACAGGGGTTTTTTTAATATTAGCTGCTGCCGTTTTTGATTTTGCCGATGGTTTTGTTGCACGCCTGTTGCATGTGAAATCGCCAATAGGTTTGCAGCTCGATTCGTTGGCCGATGTGGTTTCGTTTGGTGTAGCTCCCGGCGTTGCTATGTTTCAATTGATCACGTTTGGTATGCATGTTTGGAACTTTAATTTGCCAAGCTACACTCCTTTTATCGCATTCATTATTCCGGTTTTTTCGGCTTGGCGATTGGCAAAATTTAATATTGATGAACGACAAACCGATCATTTTATCGGCTTACCAACTCCAGCCAATGCTTTAGTTATTATGTCGTTTTTACCTTTGGTTGCCCGCAAGTTCCAATCGCCTTTGTTTCCATTTAACGATTATGTTTTTTATTTTATCACGAACCCATTGGTGCTAATTGCTGCTGCTATTACCTTATCGTATCTGTTGGTTTCGAACCTACCACTGTTTGCCATGAAATTTAAAACCTTTGGCTGGCGCACAAACAAAATCCGCTATAGCTTTATTATTGCTTCGGTGGTATTAATTTCATTATTTTACTTTGTTGCTATCCATTTTGTTATAATTTTGTACATCCTTCTTTCGTTAATCGATTATTTATATATAAGCAAACACCAAAAAACATGAAATTTAGAGCCGAAATTGATATTATGCCGCTTAAAGAGCTGCTCGATCCGCAAGGAAAAGCCGTTACATCGAGTTTGAAAAACATCGGAATACCCGAAATTGTTGACGTTCGTATTGGGAAACATATAACTGTTGACATTGATGCTGCCAACGAAAAAACTGCTGGCACAAAAATTGATAAAGCATGCAAAGAACTTTTGGCCAACCCAATTATGGAAAGCTATACGTATAAATTAGTAAAATTGTAAAATCTAACCTTAAATAATAATTAAACTTAACCTAATTCTTTTAACTATGAAAAATTTATTAAAAATCAGTCTGTTTCTTGTTGCAATTCTTATCGGGGTGAATGCAGCCAACGCACAAAAAGTGTATTCCTGCGATTACAAAAGCGATGCAAAAGTAAAAGTGTACGTTGCACAATACAAAAGCGATGCCGATTTGGTAGTGTATAAATGCTCCTATGCTAGCGATGCTTCGGGCAACGAAGGCTTGTGGTATTTTTGCAATTATAAAAGCGATGCCAGTGTAACCATTTATTTTTGCGACTATAAAAGCGATGCCGATTTGGTAATTTATTTTGCCGATTACAAAAGTGATGCCGGTTGGAAAAACTCCAGCAAAAAATCCTTGATGTACTAACCAACTCAAAAAAACAAAAAAAAGCGGCTTTAGGCCGCTTTTTTTTTAGTACAAATCCCCAAAGGTCTAAAAAGTGCTATTGCTTCACCACTTTCTTTATTACATTGCCTTTTTGGCTGGCTATTTCAATATAATAAACTCCGGCAGACAATCCTGCCGTGCTAATTTTTTGAGTGAACTGCTGCTTGGGTTGCATAGCCATAATAACAGAACCATAAATATCGTAAAGCGTGATTTTATCCGTGGTTTCAAAGTTAACAGTTGTTTCTATCCATAGCTCATCAATAAACGGATTCGGGTAAACCGAAATGGAGTTGGCAGTCATTTCTTCTATAGAAGTGCTTCCTGCCAAATAAAACACCCATCCGTCGGCACTCCCACGATTAAGGGTAATATCATAATCGGCCGAATAGGTGAACCCGGTTACAATATAATGATTAGCGTTGGCTTCAATCACATTAAAACTCTCGTCTTGACCACTGCCCCCGCAACAACGCTGCCACAGCGGTGTGCCGGCTGCATCCACTTTGGCAACCCACACATCGGGCTCAAAAAAACCACCGCTATGAAATCCCGATACATCACCATTAGTCGAATTGGTGAGGCCACACATTACAAAACCACCGTCTTGGGTTTTTACCAAACCGTTGGCTTGGTCATCGCCATCGCCACCAAAGCATTTGGCCCAAGTAATGGCGCCCAACGATGTGAGTTTCAAAAGCCAAAAGTCGTCGCTGCCCTGCGCTCCATGATGCCCGCTCACATCGCCATTGTTGTGCGTACTCGTATAGCCCAGCACCACGTAGCTACCATCCGCAAGTTGAACAATATCGTTGCATTCTTCGGTTTCCGTGCCTCCATAGCATTTCGACCAATCAATCGTAAAGCCCGAATTGAGTTTAGCAATAAGCATATCCGACCCACCATGATATCCAATCGCATCACCATCGCTCGAGCTCGTACGTCCGGCCAAAATGCAACCGTTGTCCGATGTTAGGCGCATCCGATAACATTCCTCGCTACTAGTTCCGCCCACGCATTTTTGATTCAGAAGCGTGCCGCTGCTATTGATTTTTATAACCCAGAAATCGGAAATATTGTTGGTGTGATTGCCACTTACGTCACCATCGTTCGAATAGGTGGTTCCGGACACATAGAAATCGCCGCTTTGGTTTTGCACAATACAACTTGCCTCGTCGGCACTGCTGCCTCCATAGCATTTATTCCAAAGCAAAGTACCCAACGAATTAACTTTTAGCACCCACATATCTTCCGTACCGACCGTTCCGTGATGCCCCGTCACATCGCCATCTGTAGAATTAGCATAACCAACCACCATAAAACCAAAGTCCAAGGTTTGCAAAATATCAAATCCTTCCTCATCACCCGTGCCACCATACAAATGCGACCATTGTATTATGCCTACTGAATTGGTTTTTGCTACCCACAGGTCGGTTCCACCGTGGTTTTCTGATAGTACATCGCCATCGTTTGAATCGGAGAAACCCACAAAAGCATAACCCCCGTCCAAAGTTGAAATTGTCTTCCAACAATATTCGTGAGCGCTGCCACCATAAGTTTTTTGCCAATTGATGGTTTGTGTCATGGCAGTGTGCACACTCCATGCGAAAACAAGAAACGTAAAAATTCTTTTCATAAAATTTTTCTTCAAAAATAAATAAAATTTAAAACAAAGTGCGCAGTGTACTGAAGTTTTTGGTTGTATTGTGGGTTGCAGGGGGGGATGGTTTCCATGTAAAATAATAATTAATTGCAGCGGGGTTTAATATTGGTAGCAAAACAAAACAACAACCATGTCCCGCTCCCATAGGAGCGGGATATTCCTCACCTTATTATTTCTACCAACATCCAAGCCCTCTGGAATTGCTCTCAATATAAATTACTAACCCCATGCCGATAGACATCAACTTATTATTTCTACCAACATCGAATCCCGCTGGGATTGCTCTAAATATAAATCAACAACATTCATTGAATATTTTGCATTTTGCGTACGGAAGGTTACACTTTGCGTATGAGAGGTTACTCTTTGCGGATGAATATTTACACTTTGCGGATGGGTGTTGACACTTTACGGATGGAATGTTACACTTCGCGGACGGGTGATTACTCTTTGCGGATGACTGGTGACACTTTGCGGATGGGTTTTGACGTTTTGCGTACAGAAGATGCCACTTTGCGGATGGGAGATTACACTTTGAGTATGACAGATTGCTTTTTTTACCAAAAGAAAATAGCCCGAAATTTTAGTTTCGGGCTATGGATATTTTGATAAGGTTTTTTATCAGATGAATACTTTTTTTGGTTTTTTGAATTGAATTTTGCTTAACATTTTGAATTGAGCACTTACTCCACCGAATTTGCTTTTTACATAAGCTTTGATATCGTTTGCCATTGGGATGATGCCCGTTTCGGGATGGTACATGATTTTGTCGCGTTCGTTGCGTGCTTTGCCTAAATCGGTGTTGGCAGCCATAACGGCGGTGTTGGCAGCCTTCATTTTGTTTAATTTTTCCTTTAATGTTATGACTTTTAGTTCATCTTCATTTGGATTGTAGAGCGTTTGGGCAGAGAGTAGTTCAACAATTTGTGAAAAGTGGTTGATAATCATATCGTAGCTAAGCTGAGAAACGGAAATCTTTTTGTGTGCTTCGGCTTCGGGGGTTGTTGGAGTGATTTGGAGCTTGACGGTTTTGGCACGTTTGCCCTGAAGTTTGCGGACAAATTCGACGATGTTGGGAAGAAATTCATTTGGAGCATCGGATGCTATTACCGCATTTTTGATTTTAGTAGCTAATTCGGAAATGTCTTGGAATTCGGCGGAACGCTTGTCGACTTTGATGACAATAGCAGCATATTTATTTTGAACTTGGAGAACTGCATCAGCGGACTCGGTGTGCTTGGTGGTGATGGAAGGAAGGGTGATGAAAACCTTTACAGGCGCATAGTCGGTGCCGAAACCAGTGCAAATGGAGAGAACTTGCTCCAATAAAGTCACATTTTTACCGTGACCGGTTTCTGTTGTTGAAGTCATGGGGGGGTATGAATTAAGGGGTTGATAATTTAGAAACGACTGGTTATTAAGAAAGAAAGAATAATGAATACAAATTTAGGAAAGTGTTTTGTTGTGGCAAGATTTTTTTGAAGATTTTTTGAAAAAATTGTTTGAACCCGCTTAAGCACAAGCGTCACACGCGTCAGGAGACGCGCGCGAGCAGTGCACAAAAACATGTATATCGGTTATCGCAAAACCCGCCCCCCACGCTATTCCACCGTAATCTCAAATATCTTGCCCACCAAATCGTTTTTCGGGAAGGGGATAAATTGCTGTTCAAAAGGGCTGCCATGCCACCAGTCGGTGCTATGAAATTCTTGCGAAATAATCAGCAACATTTGGTTGTTAGGTATAGAGGTTATTTGGTCGTTCATGTAGCCCACCACCCGCAATTGGTTTTTTTCGGGGCCAAGGCGCCAAACAATTTCGGTAGGCTTCCATTCAATCTGAAAATAATAGTACGGCGCAGCAAACATTTCGTTGTCAGATACCGGCGTGCGTTCCGTAAGGGCTTTGTACCAATAATCCCATCGATGCGCCAAAAAAGAAGTGTTGCCATAGTTCACAGGCATGCAGCCCACATCGTAGTTGCGAGGTTGCGGGCAAGCCATATCCCAGTTGGTGCAACACACCATCACCTGGTCCGAATCGTGCTGCACAACCTGCGGCAAAGGCACATTCCATTGCCCGTTGCTGTACCGATTGGCCACCGGGGAGCCATAAGCAGGCGGAAAGGCATACGAAGGACAGTAATCAACCGTTTTCAAAATCTCGAAATCAATTTCAGAATAAGGCGTAACCGCCGAACGTTTTTCGTCTTTGCCGCCGCCATACTTTGGCAGATAGCCTTCGTTAGTGCATTCGCGGCAATTGTTCCAGGGGTCGGTGCCGTTTGTAACCAGCCAAATGGCGTTAGTAACCCCGTTCCACACCCCGTGTTGGTTCAGAAGTTCCGTAAGTTTCAGTTTCACGGTGTATATGCCATACGTTAGCCCATGGCGCGTGATAACACCCACACTTTGTTTTTTCCAATCGCCAAAGCTTGACCCCGGGTTTCTAAGCTCCACCGTGCCAGCAACCGTGTCAACCGCAACCTGTTGGCACGGACATTTACTGGTTTCTGATTTTACTCTAATCAGCTCCTCTTTTTTATAAAAAGTGCGGTTCCAATTGTAGTCGCGCAGCGAATAATTATCCCCCAGCACATCAGCAATCACAGGTATATTGTCAAATTCAGTTGTAGCAGTCACATTATTGATAAATTGCCCCAAAGGCGCATCCAAATATAGCTTATCGCTAAAAGCGCACTTGGGTTTGTAGTAGGCACTATAGGTCTTGGGGTCAAAATCCTGAGGATTCACATACATCCCCGTTGCCAAATCCGGTTTAGCAATCACTTTCAAAGCGTTGGTAGCAATTGTCACCCCCACATCGTTTGCCGAATGTCCGTCGCCAAACATAAAATAATAGAAGGGGTTCACAAAATTGTTATTGTTTTTCAAACCGATGTTAGCAATGTAATCCGGTATAATTTTTTTCTGAATGTTTTCGGCTGTGGTAACCACCAACATAAAACTATAGTTGCCCATGCGTGGATTGCGACGCCAGCGTTGGTTATCAGTTTTATAAAAACAACGTTGCTCGTTGCGCGGATTGCCCACAATTCGCAATTGAAACGCCACCCTGTGCAAGTTGCCGTCTGCAGCAATTTCGGGCGTTGCCACAAAAGTGGAAGATGAATCTTCCCAACTTCCGTAGAAGTTTTCGCTGGCCAACGGATGTTCGCTGCGGCCATCCTCGCCACATTCCGGAAACTTGTACGAATCATTTTGATAATAAATTTTGTAATAAAACTTTTGCGCGGTGCTGCCCAGGTTTTTAAGTTTAAACTCGAAATGAAACTGGCCGTCGGCAGTTTGCCTGATAGATGGAATAGTAAATCCGAAAATAGCATTGGCATAATCCAAATACAACAATTTGGTGGTTTTGCTTTCATTACTAAAAACGTTCCAGTTGGTGAGCGTTTTAAAATCCTGCACCTCGAAGCCAGCCTGTTGGTTTGTTTTGTTCTTTGGATGATGGCACGAACATACAAACAAGGCAATGAATAAAACGATTAGGCAATATTTATAAGGATTCATCATTTGGCATCAATGGGCTGAGGGTTTGTCAACGAATAAATTCCGAGTTTATCGGGCAAGTCGGCACTATTCCTGTTATTTTTGCAAAGGGTGAAAAATGAAAAGGTTTTGCTGTCAGAAAAGTATCCGGCTGTTAGCTTCAGATTCTCGTAGTATTTTGGATTTTGATCTTTTTCATACCCTTTGAAATCGATATTGCCGAGAATAGTGTAGCCCTGATTGGTGAAGCTGATCAGTTTCATCTCAAACCTCCACGGACTGCCATAAGAAATGAGTTCGTCGATGCCGTTTCCATCCACATCGGCAGCAAAGTAAGAGTTTTCGGCATAGAGGGTGTCGCATTTGTTATCGAAATTGCCTTGCAAAATGCAGGTGTTTTTTCCTTCTTTCAGATTAAGCTCAAACAGTTTATAAACGCACTGATGTGTCTTTAGGTTGCGGTATAAATAAAGCAAATTATTCTGGTTGGTTTCTTTGATAAAATTTCCGCAAACCATCTGGCTTTCGTCATTAATTTCATTGCCATTAGCAAAATAACCCAAGGATTTCTTACTCCATGTATTCTTTTCGAAGCTAAGAAGAAAGGCTTCGCCCTGCAGATTTATGGCTATCAAACTTTCTTTGGGATTGTTTTTTATGCTGAAATGGTAGCAATTATTAAAACCATGGTCGATATGAGGTTCTTCCATAGTGATACGCACAGCCTTTTGTGTTTTTGAATTGAATCCGAACGCCTGACTGCACGGCGAATCGCCCGAGCGATAAATTAATTCGTCATTTCCATCGCCATTGATGTCGGCCGCCATATATGGAGTTTGAAGCGGAAATGAAGAGAATACTTTCCTGTCAGTTTTTATGAAAGATAATTGCCTTCGGTTTTCATCGAACCAAATCAACGCATAGGGAATATGGTTGCGAATGAGCAGAATCTGACTGGTTTTATCAGCAGAATGAATAAAATTTCCGGTTAATAATACATCATGCTCTTGAATTGACAAAGAATCTTTGCGGTTAGGGCTATAGAGGTTGATAGTCTTGTCAGCAAATATATTCTCCGCAAAATAAGTTGGATAAGGCGGTTGGTTTGCTATGGGTTGATATATAAAATTGGTGGAAGTTTTGTTGATTAATGGCGCAGTCCCCTTCATTTTTTGATTGACCAAAACCAGCAGCAAATCGTCCAAAAAAACCTCGCGCTGGCAGTTGTTCCAATAATACACTTTCACCACATCTGTTGCATCAAATTTCACATTGGTAATTTCGGCTTTGCCACTCACATAAAACCAGCGGTTGGTTTTGGGTGCGTTTTCGTAAATAGCAATGGCATGCGAAAACTTCAGCCTGTTTCTTGCATCAACAATCTGCACCATCAGCTTTCCTTTCCAATGGTTGGCATTGGCCGGTAAATAAACCCAGACACCCAGGCGGGCTTCGGTCAAGGTAGCAAAATTAAATTCCGAAAAAGGTTTTTGAATAAGCACACTATATTGTTTTTTTCCGACAACCTTTGCGGCAAATTCCCCTGAAAAAGCATGCTCATTTGTAATTTGCGGCAAGGCAGTGGCATTTTCGAAATTGTAGAAAAACGAGCCAAGCTGACTCGTGCTATCCAATGCCGCAATACGGTAATCAACCACAGGGGGCTTTGGAACAAAATCCTTGTATTTGATTTGGTAAACCAGAAAAAGAAACAGCAATGCAAAAACAAACACCAATCCCAAAAGAAAAAAAACGCGGTGAGTTTTGTGCATAAAGAGTTTAATTTATAACAAAGATATGAACGATTTTTGCTCAAAAATATTCTTTACCATAAAAATATTAACCATAATATCGGTATTATTAATATTTTTGCAACCTCATAAAACATAAAATGACCGTATTATCTATAGTTATTCCAGCCTACAACGAAGCCAAAACCATTCACCTGATTTTAGATAAGGTGAAAGCAGTTCAACTGGTAACTGGCATCGAAAAAGAAATTATTATAGTGAACGACTGTTCTAAAGATGATACCGAAGGTGCTATTTCTAGATACCAAACTGCCAACCCCGATTTCAATATACAATATGTAAAACATGAGAAAAATGCCGGCAAAGGTGCTGCTTTGCATACAGGCATTGCCAAGGCATCGGGCGATTATCTTATTATTCAAGACGCTGACCTGGAATACGACCCAGAGGAATATAACATACTATTGAAACCCATGATTAACGGGTTTGCTGATGTGGTGTACGGTTCACGGTTTATAGGTGGCAAACCGCATCGCATACTTTTCTTCTGGCATTCTATTGGCAACCGTTTTCTAACAATGTTTTCGAACATGTTCACCAATTTGAATTTAACCGATATGGAAACTTGCTATAAGTTGTTTCGCCGAGATTTCATACAAAGTATAAAACTATGCGAAAACCGCTTTGGTTTTGAGCCCGAAGTAACTGCTAAAATCTCGCGCTTAAAAGATATCCGAATCTATGAAGTAGGAATTTCATATTATGGTCGTACCTACGCAGAAGGTAAAAAAATAACCATGAAGGACGGATTTCGTGCTATTTATTGTATTCTAAAATACGGTCTTTTTAAAAGCAATTAGCTTTAAACATCGTTTGAATTAAAACCCATATTCATCGTAAAATTTATTCAAAGTACCATACAAATCTTCGAAGGCAACATAATGCTTGCTACATCCTTTTCGCGAACAAAACTCAACTTTTCCGCCAATATCCATTGTTAAAGGAACCATTGGAGCTTGGCATTCGCTACATATTTCTTTACCATGCAACACCTGATTGCAATGCGGGCAACTGAATTCGGCAATATCAACACCCGAAATATCCATATCAGCCTGATGGTCGAAACATCCATAAATAGAGCATAAACGAATTGTACCCCGCGTATTTCCCAGTTGTATATTCAACTTTATACTTGGCTTGCCATGCAAAAAATTTTCGCTATCCATGAGTGATTTACCACACATCGGACATTTAACGTTAATAGAAACAATCTTGCTCATAATTTACATCTCCTAGGTTTTGGTTTTTTGAATTTGATTTATATGGTAAAAATACTAAATAGCGAATGCTAATGCAAGAAATAGACAAAAAATATTTTATGGGGTTGATATATTTCTGTTCATCTTTATTTATGTAAGAAAAAAAGTTTTATCTTTAAAAAAAATTTGAAGCAAGATTATTGCCTTCTTTATGATTGAAGGTAAATGAAATAAATAAATTAGTAATAACAAAAACCTAAAATTATGTTCGACACAAGCCATTTACATCCTATGCTGGTACATTTTCCGGTTGCATTAATCACCATTGGTTTTTTAGCCGATGTGCTGAGTTTGTTTTTTAATAAAAAAGAACCTTGTTTATCAAAAGTCGGATTTTATCTGATGATTTTCGGAACGCTGGGCGCAATTGCGGCCTTTTTTAGTGGAGAGTTTTTTACAAATGACTTTACCGGCGTGATGGGTGAACTGAAAGAACGCCACGAATTGTTTGCAAAAATAACCATGTATGTGATGATTGCTGCCTGTTTAATTCGCATTTATTTGGTTTGGAAAAAGAAATCGCATGGCGTATTGAAATGGCTGGTGTTTTTCTTGTATTTTTTAGCAACAGCTTCCGTTGGTTACACTGGTTTGCTTGGAGGTTCTTTGGTTTATAACTATATGATAGAAATGCAAGATAATGGTACTTCAACAACTTTAGATTCCACAAAAACCGTAAATAAAACTGTTGATAATTTGAAAGCCGCTGTTCAAGGCGAAACCACAGCATCGGCAAAATATGCTGCTTTTGCTCAAAAAGCGATTGAAGAAAATTTAAATCAAATTGCCAGTTTGTTCAACGCAGCATCAAAATCGGAAAGCATTCATGCAGCAAACCACATAAAAGCATTGGAAGCCATGGGCCAAAAATTTGAAGCAAAAGCCGACACATTTACAGTAAAAACTACCAAAGAAAATCTGGATGCTGCTTATAACGGAGAAAAACACGAAGTAGAAGTTATGTATCCTGCATTTTCAGATCAGGCGAAAGCCGATAATGCCAATGATGCAATTAAATCCATTACATGGGCCATGGAAACGGAATCGAAACACATGGAATTGTATAAAGCTGCTATTGATGCTTTGGCAGCCAACAAAGTGAAAACATTACCGACTACTTATTTTGTTTGCCCGAAATGTGGATTTACTTATAGTATAAAAGATGTTGAGGATTATTGCGAACTTTGTGGTACCCCTAAAGATAAGTTTTTTGTGATTAAATAATTTGCAAAATAATTTCATATCGAAATGCCCGACTAATATTGTTCGGGCATTTTTTTTACTTTTGTATACCACAAAACAATGAAGATGGAACAAGCAATAAAAAAAACAGGATTCAAAAGTTTTCCGCGCAATTTCTGGACTGTAATCACCATGGAGTTTTTTGAACGTGGTTCGTATTATGGTGTCATGTCTGTTTTGTCAGTGTATCTTGTATTGAGCACCAAAAATGGCGGATTAGGTTTTTCGAAAGAAAGCGTTGGAATTATAAAGAGTACAATAACCCCTTTGCTTTATCTTTTACCCATTATATCCGGTGCTATTGCCGACCGGTATGGCTATAAGAAAACACTCACATTTGCCTTTATTGTTATGAGTGCAGGCTATTATCTTACGAGCATGTTTACAGATTATGCTCTGGTGTTCATGAGTCTATTATTGATGGTAATCGGTGCCGGTTTTTTTAAACCCATCATATCAGGAACCATAGCACGTTCAACAGATGTGAACAATTCATCGCTTGGGTTTGGAATTTTTTATTGGTCGATTAATTTGGGGGCCTTCATTTTTCCTTTGATTCTAATACCATTTTTAAAAGAAATTAGCTGGTCGTACATTTTTATTATGGCTTCGGTGGGCACCGGATCAATGCTGTTGCTGAATTTATTTGTTTATAAAGAGCCGGCAAAGCCCGAAAATTCGAAAAGTTTGGGAACCATCCTAAAAGAAGCGGCATTAGTGATAAAAGATTACCGTTTTATCGTCATGATTTTGATTTACTCCGGTTTTTGGATTTTATATTTCCAGATGTTTGATACTGTGCTTTGGTATTTGAGTGAGTACATGAATATGACCCCTGTGAACAATTTCGTGAATTCATTTTTAAGCCTCTTTGTTGATAACCCTCAATGGAAATTCGAAGCAGAACACGTAACTGTGATAAATGCCGGAACTATTATCCTCTTGCAAATTCTTGTCTCAAGCATTGTGAAACATACCAAAGCATTGCCGACCATGATTGTAGGAATATCCTTAGGTACTTTGGGAATGACAGTTTTAGCCATTTCAACAAATGCCTGGGTGTTTATTGGTGGCATGATTATATTTTCAATCGGAGAAATGACTGCACATCCTAAATTTATTTCCTATGTGGGGCTCATTGCTCCTGCCGATAAAAAAGCATTGTATTTGGGATATTCGTTTCTATATGGTGTAATAGGGAGTGGCATAGGTGGATTTCTAGGGGCTAACTTATATGTTTATTTTATTGACACTTTGAAAAACCCTTCAGCACTTTGGCTAATTTTTAGTATGATTGGTGTGGCAACTATCATAGGGCTTTTATTATTCAATAGATTTTTAGCTCCAAAAAAAGTATAAGTATTAGGCATTGATTATTCCGATTGAATTACCTATTTGTTTTCCGAAATATCGTTTTCCAAATCAATTACCCCCCCCGACACTATAAATTTGATAGCATCGGTTGATGAGATATTCAAATGGGTGATGTTCTCTGCTGGGACCACAAACATATAACCTGTGAAAGTGAAGGAAAAAGGTATGTAAACGGCTATTTTTTTACCGGGAATACCAATTTGCGATAGATCGTTGCAGGTGATGAATCCCATTTGTTCAATGCCGGCTTCTTTGTTAACCAATACCAGCACAGGTTCATTAAATTTTTTCTTTTTCCCGACAAACGCACCTAACAAATCTTTTATCGAGAACACCACTGTTTTCAATAAAGGCATTCGGTTTAATGATTTATTAAAATATAAAACAATGGGACGGCCAATAATGGTGGATGCCAATAAACCTGTTAATGTAACCACCAACAGAATAATAATAATTCCAATTCCGGGAATATTAATTGGTACTAAGTCATCAACAAACTTAAAAATCACGTACAAAATATAAATCGTGATGCTGATGGGGGCTAATATAATAAGCCCCTGAAAAAAATAATTTAATATCTTCTTGAAAAATGTTTTGCTATTCATAATGTTGAGTTTTATACAAAAGTACTATTTGGACATGTAGAAAAAAGAATTTTTTTGTACATTTATGGAAAAATAGAAAAGGATTCTCTATAAATCTGAAATTATAAAAAAACTACTATAATGAAAAAAACTCTTTGCATAATGCTATTAGTAAGCATTTTTTTATCGGTTAAAGCTCAAGACAAACCAAAAGTTATTAAATCGAAAATAAAGGAAGTAACCGTTTTTTTTAACGGGGCACAGATTACTCAATCGGGCGATATTATCTTGCCCGCAGGTCAAACTACTATTATGTTTGAAAACCTAACGCAATATATAACACCCCAAAGTATTCAGATAAAAGGTGAAGGTAATTTTGATATTCTTTCGGTAGTGCATCAAATAAATTATTTAAAAAGTCAGGAAAAATCGCCTGAAGTGCTGCGGATTGAAGATTCAATTCAAATTCTTTCGAAAAATCTGACAGTACAACAAACCTATCTTACTGTTTATAGTCAGGAGGAGGGGATGTTGATAGCCAATAAAGATATAGGCGGAGATCAAAATGGTGTGAAAATCGCAGAACTGAAAGAAGCAATGGAATATTTCCGTACACGAATGATGGATATCAAAACAAATCAAATGAATATACAGGATAAAATCAATATTATTCAAAAGCGGATTGCAATTTTGAACAATCAGTTAGCTGCATTAAACTCATATGTTACAGAACCCACAAGTGAAATTTTGGTATCGGTGAATGCCGAAACACAAGTGAATGCAAAACTTATTTTAAGTTATTATATAACCAATGCCGGGTGGACCCCAACCTACGATTTGCGAGCAGTGAATGTTACTAGCCCGATGGAACTGAATTTTCGGGCAAATGTGCATCAAAATACCGGTACCGATTGGAATGCCGTTAAACTTACGCTTTCGACAGGAAATCCACTGCAAAATGGTGTAAAGCCGATATTGAACCCTTGGTATTTATCTTTCATTAATTTGAATGGTTACGAAAATTATAAAACGGATAAGGCTCCTGCTGCATTTGCTCAAGAAAGATTGCGAAGTGAAAACAATATGGAAGAAACCGGAAAAACAGAAACTAAAAACGGTTCAAGTGCCGATTACACCGTGGTAAATGAAACACAAACCAATATTGAATATGATATTAGTATCCCCTATTCAATACCTGCTGACGGTAAGAATTATATGGTTGAGATTCAGAAAAACACTCTTACTGCCACCTACGAGTATTATTGTGCACCAAAACTCGATAACGATGTTTTTTTGGTGGCACATGTATGTGGTTGGGAAAAGTACAATATTGTATCGGGCGAGATGAATTTGTTTTTTGAAGGTACATACGTTGGTAAATCGTATATTGATACGCGTATAACAACCGATACGCTTGATTTTTCACTGGGAGTTGATAAAAGTATTTCGTTGAGACGCGAAAAAGTTCAGGACTTAACGAGTGTTAAAGTGATTGGTACCAATAAAAAAGAAACCTTCACATATACAATCAATGTTAGAAACAAAAAATCAATGGGTATCGATATCTTAATCGAAGATCAAATTCCTATTTCAACAGATAAGGATATTGAAATTGAAGCATTGGAAACATCGTTGGCGAATTATGACAAAGATTACGGAAAATTATCTTGGAAATTTCAGCTGAAAGCGGCTGAAACCAAAACTCTAAAATTATCCTATTCGGTAAAATATCCGAAAGACAAACAGATTAATTTGTATTAAAGAGAATCTTGAAAAAAAGAAAGGAAGCCAAATGCGATTGTATTTGGCTTCCTTTTTATTTGATTATGGTATCAATTACCATTCAAAAGCATCTTCATTCATCCATTTTCCTTGAATTTTCATAATCTGTTCAATAATATCGCGCACACATCCGTGTCCACCTTTATAATGCGAAATATATGTTGAAATCGTTTTGATTTCTTCTGCAGCATCAGCCGGACAAGCCGCTAAGCCTGCTAGTTTCATCACATGATAATCGGGAATATCGTCACCCATATATAATACCTGCGAAGGAGTTACATTTTTCTGGTGTAAATAGTTCTGAAAAGTTTCGATTTTATTTCCAATGCCAATAAAAACATCGGTCATGTTCAAGGTTTCGCAGCGCTTAACAATTGAATGCGAGGTTCCGCCACTGATAATAGCTACATTGTAGCCGTTCTTTATTGCCATGTGAAGCGCATAACCATCTCTGACATATCCGGTTCGAAGTTGATCGCCCAGTTCGGTGGTTAAAACCGTACCATCAGTTAAAACACCATCGTAATCAAAAATCAATGTGTTGATATGCTTTAAAAGTTCTTTATAATTTTTCATTCCGTTTACGTTGTATGTTTTTGGTAAGCAATTTGTATATTTCCTTATATTCGGGCAACGTATCTAATAACCGAATGTGAGCATCTAACACGTCTTTATCATTACGAATCGCAGGTCCGGTTTGAAGTTGCATGGGCGAATTACTTTGCGCCTTGATTGCTGTTTCGAGAATTAGAGGACGCAATAAATCGAAAGAAAGATGGTGTTTTGCTAAAATTTCTTCTGCTATAATATAATTCAAATTAGTAAAATTGCAAACAAAAACAGCAGCCAAATGAGTTATTTTGCGATTTGCAGAATCCAAATTCTGAACATGATTTGAAATCATTTTTCCGAGAGATTCGAGTGCCTTATGGTTTTCATCGGAATGTGCCTCAATACAAAGAGGAATGTGCTTGAATTCGAAAACAGATGTTGCCGAAAAATTCATCAGAGGATAAAAAACTCCGTAGTCGGAGCATGTATCAGCAAAAACTGATATATCAATACTTCCGGAGGTATGTGCAAAAATTCCCTTACATTCAGCTAATTGGTGGACTACTTGCTGAATTGCTGAATCGGAAATTGAAATCAGGTATAAATCTGCTGTGCGCGGCAATTCGTTGAGGTTGTCAGTATATAATGTGCCAATTTTATCAGCAAGTATTTGCGCGTGTGCAATATTCCGGCTATAAATGCATTGTATATTCAGCCCTGCTTTTACAAAAACAATTGCCAGATTTGTTGCCAAATTTCCTGAACCAATAAGTACAATATTGTGGATTTTCATTAGCGAAGGAAATCAGTACGAAATAGTAAATGTGGTGGTGTCGAAAGCATTGCAATAATGCGATACGGTATGCATCATGGTACTTCCATCCCTTGTTATATTATAGGTAGCTGTTACATTTTGATTACCGTAAGTCTTGCATGCGATTGTATTTGAATAATTTAATCCATGACCTTGATAAATGGTATTATCACAACACTCATAACAATTTACATAACCTGCAGTAAAACTGTAGGCTATGTGGTCGGTTGAATCATAATTAATGACATTTTGGACCTTCAATTTGATGAAACACTCTGGATAGATATTATATACGGTAGAAAAAGTTGTTCCGGGAACAATATCCGAAGTGGTGAGTTCTATTATGTTTCCAAAATATTTTTCTTTGGCAATTGTGATTTTATACCCCGCGAATCGCTCCTCTTGAAAATCAAAAATAAATGTCCCTGAAGCATCTGTTGTAGTGGTGGCAATATCTTCGTATCCCGAACTGAAAATACCGCCTGTATTTAATTTGCTTGCAGAAATAGTAACATTTGCCCCAACAACAGCGATGTTGGTGTTGGGATCAAAAACTTTTGCTTCGATATGGATGGCGTTTCTTTTATCTTTATTACAGGCTGTAAAAATAAAAGCGACTGCAATAATCAGTAAGCCGAATCGATATACTTTTGAACTCATGCGAAGTTAAATTCTCTACTTAAGTACGAAATATTTAAACTACTATTGCAGCCCGTTAAAATAAAAATTAAAAAAACACGAACAAAATTAACGACTGAACCTGTTAATGCATTCAATTATTTTTTCATATACAGGTTCATTTATTGTATAGAAAGAGTTTTTGCCTGAACGGTATGATTTTAAAATTCCGTGCGTTTTCATCATGTTGAGATGATTTGAAGCGGCTGCTTGTTCCAGATTTAATTTTTCATAAATCTGAGTAACGGTGAGCTGTTTATTAATTTCAAGTAACTCAATAATTGAAATGCGCATTGGATGAGCTAAAATTTTTAGACGGCTGGCCGCTGATTCTAATTTGTCGATATTAATTTTTTCGCTTGTAAGCATAATGTTGCGTTTTTGTTTCAATACAAAGATAAATCATTTTAGAATAAAAAACGTACAACACAAAAATAATTTTATAAATTTCTTTGATAATAATAGTTGGTCGATTCTTTGTAGGAGCAAGTGAAATTATTTTCTGAATATGCTGATATTATTTACTATGAGTTGGCATAGATTGGTTTTTTACAAATCGTGGTTATAACTATATAACCCCCATCAATAAAATTGCACATTTTAAAATACGCTGGTTTGCGTATAATCTGAGGAAATAAATAATAAATTTGTGCTTTCATCAGAAAAACGATATTTATAAACCTATCAACAAAAAAATGAAAGTTTCGGGATTTACTTTTATTCGCAATGGTGTTAAATACGATTATCCTTTTATTGAAAGTATACGGTCGATTTTGCCGATTTGCGATGAGGTGGTGGTGGCGGTTGGCCGCTCGGACGACCATACCCTTGAAATGATTGAAAAAATTAATAATCCTAAAATTAAAATTATTGAAACCGTTTGGGACGAAACGCTGCGCGAGGGTGGTCGCGTGTTGGCCGACGAAACTAACAAGGCCTTGAATGCCATTTCGGCCGACAGCCATTGGGCGTTTTATGTGCAAGCCGACGAGGTGTTTCATGAGCAGGATTTGGAGGCTATTCGGCAAGCAATGATTCGATATAAGGATGATAAGCGCGTTGAAGGATTGCTGTTTCGTCATGTTAACTTTTTTGGGTCATACGACTATGTGGCCGATTCACATAAATGGGTTAAGGACGAAATTCGTATTATACGCAATGATAAAAATATTCGTTCGTGGAAAGATGCTATGAGCTTTAGAAACGGTGAGAAGGTTTTGTATGTGAAAAAGATTGATGCTACTATTTATCATTATGGCTGGGTTAAAGACCCGCGCACACAAATGGAAAAACGTAAAGAATTTGAAAAGCTGTGGCACGACGATGCTTGGGTTGAAAAGAATGTTGCCGTTGCCGACGAATTCGATTATCAACATATTGATGTGCTATCGGAATTTAACGGCACGCATCCGGCTGTGATGCTCGATAGAATAGAAAGGGTGAACTGGAAATTTTCGTTTAATCCGGTGAAGGCAATGAGGGTTTCGTTGCGAATTCGTTTTCTGAATTTTGTTTATCGCCACACGGGCTGGAATATTGGGCAGTTTAAAAATTATAAAGAGATTTGAAATTAATTGGCAGGTTAGGCTTCTTGCCAATCGTTATTTGCTTTTATAATTTGAATTAGTTCGTGCAGTGCATTTGATTCGGCTATGTTTTTTGCCATCAAGGTTTTTCCTTTGTAGAGGTTTATTTTTCCGGCAGATGAACCTACGTAGCCATAATCGGCATCGGCCATTTCGCCGGGGCCGTTGACTATGCATCCCATCACACCAATTTTTAACTGTTTTAGGTGGGACAATGATTGGGTGAGTTTTTTCAGGGTTTCTTCGACATTGAATGCTGTGCGCCCGCAGGTGGGGCAGGCAATAAACTCGGCTTTAAAGCGCCTGAGACCCATGGCTTGCAAGACCGAGAACATGAGGGCGGGGAGCTGTTGTTTGGTGTGGTTATTGGCATCGATGCAAATACCATTCAACAGGCCATCGGTGAGGAAATAGGCGAACTCGGCGGAGGCTAGCAGGGTTAATTTGTTGGGGGGATGGTTGTGGTATTTTTTATATAATATAATGGGTTGGGTGTGGTGATTTTGTTTTAGCTGGAAAAGTGCGTTTCGGGCTTCAGGCAAACTGCTGCAATGGGTGATATCGTATAGCATGATGTGGTTAGGTGCAAACGGTTGTTTTGGGGGTTGGAATTGGGATGCATCGATGTAATGAATTGGGGCGGTTTGTTGCGTGTTGAATTTGATTAGGTTGTGGTGGTGGATATCGTAATAGATGTCGGGGGTATAGTGGGTTTCGGTTTTGGTGTTTTTGTGGGTGGTGAGGGTGAGGGGGGGATGGCTGCTGAGGATGGGGCCGATATCGATGGTTTGGGGTTTTGTGTAACTGTATTCGTGATGAAAAGTGGCTTGGGGGTGGTTGCGGTAAGGTGCCAATTGGGCGCACAATTGTTGGGCTACTTGAATTTCATGGATGGGGTTTTCGGTGAGGGACACGCGGATGGTATCGCCCAGGCCTTCCATCAAGAGTTGGCCGATGCCTGCTGCGGATTTTATTCGTGCATCGGCGCCAGCTCCGGCTTCGGTTACACCCAAATGCAAGGGATAGTTGTAGCCGAGCTGGGCGGTTTGTGCTGCCAAAAGACGGTAGGCATATATCATGGTTTTTACGTTGGATGATTTCATGGACAGGACTAGGTTGTGGAAGCCTTGGGCGACAAACATGCTGATGAACTCGATGGCGGAAATGACCATGCCTTGGGGTGTGTCGCCATGGCGTTGGGTGATGCGGGGGGACAGGGAGCCGTGGTTTACGCCAATGCGAATGGCGGTGCCGTATTGTTTGCAAATGTTGATTAGGGGGGTGATGCGGGTGTTGATTTTATCTAATTCGTGTTGATATTCGGTTTGGGTGTAGTTTTTTGTGTTGTGGCTGGCTGGGGTTTTGCCTGCATAGTTGCCGGGATTGATGCGGACTTTGTTGACGATGCGGGCGGCTATTTCGGCTGCTTCGGGTTGAAAATGTATGTCGGCAATTAATGGGACATGGCAGTTGTGGTGTTGCAATTGGGCTTTGATTTGGGCTAGGTTTTCGGCTTCGGCTTTGTTGCGGGCTGTTAGGCGCACCATTTGGCAACCGGCTGCTACGAGTTGGAGCACTTGATGGACGGTGGCTTGGGTGTGAGCGGTGTTGGTGTTGGTCATGGATTGGATGCGGACGGGGTTGGTTCCGCCGAGGGCTAAATTGCCAATATAGATTTCGCGGGTTATCAATTTTGAGGTGGTGTTGGTTTGAATTTGTTTTCAACAAATGTAGGGTTTTTTGAGGTTGTGGCAATTTATTGGGTTTGCTCCGTTATTATTTTAAGCGTAGGACGGCTGGGAGCCGTGCTAGGGATTGGGATGTTTAAGCGTGGGACGGAATGGAGCCGTGCTAGGGATTGGGATGCGTGGTGGGGTTATTGCATTCTTGAATTTATGCATTCGGGATGGCTGTGTTTGGGTTGCGGGATTACTTTTTTTGGAAGGAGCGGACATAATGGCAGAATTCGGCTTACATAACTGCCTTGCGGGGTTACTTGAATACCTTGCGGGATTACTTAAGCCGCTTGCCCAATTACATTTGTTGCTTGCGGGAAGACTTTTACACTTTGCGGTAATACATTTGACCTTGCCAAAAGACTTTTGGACCTTACCACATTACTTTTACACCTTCTAAAATCACTTGATATGCTTTCAATATTAGTGCGAGCTCGTTCAAGATTGCTTTTTTTGTTCCCCGGAAGCCTCAAATTGGCTCTCAGGTTACTTGAAAAGGCTCCAAAATCACTTTAATCGGCTTCGGGATTACTTGATATGCATTCGGGATTAGTATAACAAGCTTCAATCCTTAATTTAAATGACTGCAATACTCTATTTTAAATTAGTTGCATTAAAAATGAACCCTAGGTTGTGGATGGGATGGGTAAGAATTTGATTTTATGGGGTTGATTGTAACAAAATGGCAGTTTGGGGAAATTGTCTGAGAGCAATCCCAGAGGGATTGGATGTTGGTAAAAATAATGGGGTGAGGAATATCCCGCTCCTATGGGAGCGGAACATTGTTGTTGTTTTGTTTTTCTACCAATATTTCGCACCTACGGCGCGGAGATGAGCATGCATGACATTTATGGCGTGTGTGAAATGCGCAACATCGGGATGGGTTTTAATCCACAATAATTGAAGGGCAGCGAATTTTGTGGTGCGCGGATGGAATTGGGATGTGAGGTGAGGAAAACCTTATTTCATTTTTTTTTAAACTTTAGTAGAAATTATGCATGGGGAAATTTTACCTTATTACCTTATGTGTGGTTAGAAGTTTAATAAGGTAATAAGGTTTGATTGACAGGGGAAATGACGTTTCTACTAAGGTTGGAAAAGGTAAAGAAAAATAAGGTTTTTTTTGGTGTGGGTTAATTGGTGGGGTGAGCTTCGGCTAGGCTCTGCGCGGCTGGGAGATGCTCCCGCACTTTGCTGAGTTTTTTTACTGTAGGACAGCTTGGCGCCATAATGCCACGGATTTTGAATTGCTGCTTGAGGTTTGTTTGTGGAATGAAACTTTTTGTTATCTTTGTTATTGTTTTTAGGATGTGGAATTTAAAAAATTGGATTATGAAAAAAGTATTGTTTCTTTTACTTGTTATTGGCCTTAGTGCTTGCCAGCATAAGGTTGAAATTAAAAACACGTATTTTGCTAATGGCAAAAAAAGCTCGGAATGGACTGAAGTGAATGGAATTAAACAAGGTCAGCTTGTTACGTTCTACGAAAACGGTAGAGTTCATGAGGTAACTAATTTTATTGATGGGTTGATGCAAGGGGCTCATAGTTGGTGGTATAAAAACGGAAAGATTGGTGCGTTGGATCAGTATGATAAAGATTTTGTGGATGGTCAGCAAGTTATGTGGGACTCGAACGAGAATAAACTATCGGAATGGTGTTTTAGAGCGGGTAAATTTGATGGGTTGTGCCGTTCGTGGTTCAAGAGTGGCAAACTTGAAATTGAAGATAACTGGGTTATGGGAAAAAGAAACGGAACGCGAAAAGAATGGTATGAAAACGGACAAATGAAGTCGATTAATACTTTTAAAGAGGACAGTTTGGTGGGTGTGAATAAATTTTGGTATGAAAATGGTGAGTTGGCCAAGATATTGCCATTTAATGGTGTGGGATTGATGCATGGGATGGCAACCTATTTTTACCGTGATGGGAAAATACAATATAAATTAAGTTTTGTGAATGGCAAACAAGATGGCGAATGCTTGCAATACGATAGTATTAGTGGTAAACTTTTGAAAAGAACGGTTTATAAAAACGGTGTTTTGGTGGGTGATGAAAAGAAGTGAGGGTTTGTGTTGAGCACATTGAACTGCAAGTGCGAAGCCTTCCTTTGGGGTTTTGCACTTTTTTTTACTTATCAATAAAACTATAAAGCCATTGCAAAACGATGCTGTGTTGAATGAAAATTGGTAATTTGGAAAATAGTGATTAATCTAAACTCCAGCTTGGCCCTTCTTTGGTATCCTTGATGGTGATGCTGAGTTTTTGGAGTTCGAGGCGTATTTTGTCGGATGTTGCAAAGTCTTTGTTTTGTTTGGCTTGTTGCCTAATGGAAAGTATGAGGTTCATTAAACCTTGGGTGGTTTGTGTGTCTTCGGTTGTGGTTTGGTTGGTTATGCCTAGGATTTGGAACATAAAATTTTTGAATGTGGTTGTGAAGCGTTGGAGGTCGGGTTGGGTGATGGTGAGTTTGTTTTCGTTTAGGAGGTTTATGTAGCGTGTGGAATCGAACAAATTGGCTATGAGGATGGGGCTGTTAAAATCGTCGTTCATGGCATCGTAGCATTTGGTTGTAAATGTGGTGATGAAGGTTTGGAGTTCGGCATCTGTTTGTTGTGCCGGAGCTACTTTGAGCAGGGTGTTGTGGGCGGTTAGCAATCGTTTTAGGGCTTTTTCGGCTGCTTGCAAAGCTTCATTGGAAAAATCTAATGTGCCGCGATAGTGTGCTTGCAATATGAAAAAGCGTATGGTCATGGCGCTGTAGGCCTGAGTGAGCAAAGGGTGTTTGCCGGTAAAAAAGGCATCGAGGTTGATGAAATTGTTGAGGGATTTTCCCATTTTTTGTCCGTTGATGGTAATCATATTGTTGTGCACCCAGTATTTGCATGGGTCGATGTGGTTGGCTGCTACAGATTGTGCGATTTCGGATTCGTGGTGGGGAAACAGCAAATCCATTCCGCCGCCATGAATATCGAAATGGGTGCCCAAATATTTTGCACTCATAGCTGAACATTCTAAATGCCATCCCGGAAAGCCGATGCTCCAAGGTGCTTTCCAACGCATGATGTGTTCTGGTGCTGCTTTTTTCCACAAAGCAAAATCGTAGGGGTTTTGTTTTTCGTTTTGTCCGTCGAGTTGTCGGGTGTTGGCATACAAATCGTCTAAAATGCGTCCCGAAAGTTTTCCGTATTGATGGCTTTGGTTGTATTTTTTCACATCGAAATACACGGAGCCGTTAGCAATATAAGCAAATCCTGCGTGAATTATTTTATGCACCATCTCGATTTGTTCGATGATGTGGCCGGATGCTTTGGGTTCGATACTTGGTGGCAACACATTTAAGCTGCGCATGGCCTCGTGATAGCGATTGGTGTAATATTGTGCCACTTCCATGGGTTCCAATTGTTGGAGTCGGGCTTTTTTTGCAATTTTATCTTCGCCTTGGTCGGCATCGTTTTCTAAATGTCCTACGTCGGTGATGTTTCGGACATAGCGTACTTTATACCCCAGATGGAGGAGGTATCGAAAGATGAGGTCGAAGGTGATTGCCGGGCGTGCGTGTCCCAAATGGGGATCGCCATAGACTGTTGGGCCGCAGACATACATGCCAACAAAGGGGGGATTGAGCGGTTCAAATTTTTGTTTGGTGCGGCTAAGGGTATTATAGATTTGAATGTTTTGAGTCATGGGAAAGAAATTTATACTGCAAAATAACATAATTTTATTGAATTGTTGATTTTGCATCGCCGATTTCGATGCAATTAATTTGGTTAACCAAAAACCCCTACCTTTGCTTTGCTAAATGGGAAACAATGATTGACTATTCGGAATTTAAATTGGACAACGGATTGCAGGTGATTGCAAGCACCGACAGCGCAACACCGATGGTGGCAATGAACATTTTATACAAAGTGGGAGCCAAAGACGAGCAGCCCGATAAAACAGGTTTTGCGCATTTGTTTGAACATTTGATGTTTGGTGGATCGGAGAACATACCCAGTTACGACACGCCGCTGCAAATGGCCGGAGGCGAAAACAATGCTTTTACGAACAACGATTTTACAAACTATTATTTGAGCATTCCGCAACAAAACCTCGACACGGCTTTTTGGCTAGAATCAGACCGTATGCTGAATTTGGCTTTCTCAGAAAAAAGCTTGGAGGTGCAGCGCAATGTGGTTATAGAAGAATTTAAACAACGCTATTTGAATCAGCCTTACGGCGATTTTTGGCTGTTGATGCGCCCATTTGTTTATACGGTTCACCCTTATCGTTGGTCGACTATTGGCAAAGATATAAGCCACATTGCCCATGCCACCATGAACGATGTGCGAAGTTTTTATGGAAAGTTTTATCATCCGCAAAATGCTATTTTGTCGGTGGTGGGTAATATTACCGAGAACTATGTGCGACAGTTATGCGATAGGTGGTTTGCCCCGATTCAAAAAGGCGAAGAAATGTTGCGCGATAATGCCAAAGAACCCGTTCAGCTTGAGCGAAAAAACATGCATGTGGAACGGGATGTGCCATTTGATATGTTATGCAAAGCTTATCACATGTGTGCGCGCATGGATGCCGAATATTATGCCTGTGATATGCTATCGGATATTCTATCGAACGGAAATTCATCGCGATTGTATAACAAACTGGTGAAAGAAAAGAAACTTTTTGGCGAGATGGATGCTTACATTAGTGGCGATATTGACGAGGGTTTGTTTGTGTTTAGCGGCAAACTGATGAAAGGCGTGACAATGGAACAGGCTGAAGCTGGCATTGACGAAGAAATTGAACACATAAAAACCCAAACACTGCCAGAGGCCGAGCTTTCTAAAATTAAGAACAAGATTGAATCGGCTATGATATTTGGCAACGAAAGTGTTTTGAACCGGGCTCTGAAACTTGCGGTGGCCAGCATGTTGGGGGATAGCGCGCTGGCCAATACCGAAATTGATAACTATTTGAAGGTTGATTCAACTGAGATAAAAGAAGTAGCCAATAAAATTTTAATCGATTCAAATTGCTCGGTACTATATTATCATGCAAAAAAATAATACACCCACATGAACCGAAATTTAGCTTTGGCATTTGTTGATGCCATAAACAGCCACAATACAGATAATATTTGCACACTCATGACCCCTAACCATCTGTTTATTGATTCGCAAGGAAATGAATTCGAAGGGAAAGAATTTATGAAACAAGCATGGAAAAGTTATTTTGAGATGTTCCCCGACTATCGTATTGAAATTAGCAGGGTGGTTGAAAACGATTCCAACATTGTTTTGCTTGGTTCGGCCCAAGGAACTTACAAAAATATGAAAAGCGATGATAACAGTATGCATTGGAAAGTTCCTGCCGCTTTTAGGGCAGAATCTTCTAAAAACAAAATTAAACTCTGGCAGGTATATGCCGACAATACTTTTGCTTTTAACATAATGAATAAACACCATGATTGACAGAACCACCGCTCCGAAACTTAATGTAATAGACCAACTGGAAATCTCGAGCCCCGAACATGCTACACTGGACAATGGTATTCCTGTGTTTTTGTTTGATGCCGGTGCGCAAGAAATTGTGCGAATTGATTTTTTGTTTGAAGCCGGAAGCCGCTATCAGCAGCATCCGCTTGTGGCAAGGTTTACTAATAAAATGCTTTCGGAAGGCACCAAAAGTTACACCGCTTTTGAAATTGCCGAAAAGCTTGATTATTATGGTGCGTATTTAGGCAAAATGGCTTTTAAGGATACCGGGATTGTGTGTATTTCGATGTTGAACAAACACATTGAAAATATATTGCCAATAATTGCTGAAATTATTACCGAGCCTGTTTTCCCCGAGAAAGAATTGCAAACCATATCAAAAAGAGCCAAACAAGCTTATATTGACGATAGGCTAAAAGTAAGCGAAATGGCTGCCATGCATTTCAATCAACAGCTATTTGGTAAAAAACATCCGTACGGGAAAATTGTTGAAGTTTCGGATTTCGACCAAGTGAAACCCGAATATTTGAAGGATTTCCACAAAACCTATTATATACCCGATTCGTGCAAAATTGTGGTTTCCGGAAAAGCTCCTGCCGATATTATGGCATTGCTGAATCGCTATTTCGGGCACTTTAAAACTACCGAAGTCGCAAGAGCCAAAGAAGCCGCTTTTACACTTAGCTCAGGGAATAAACATGAATTTATTGCTATGTCAAAATCGGTTCAGTCGGCTATTCGCATCGGAAACATTGGCATTAGCAAAAGACATGAAGATTATCCTGCATTTTTTGTTTTGAATACGATATTGGGTGGATATTTTGGTTCCCGTTTGATGAAAAATATTCGTGAAGATAAAGGCTATACCTATGGGATATATTCCACAACAGTGCAGTTGCAGGAATCGGCTTTGTTTTTTATTTCAACAGAAGTAGGTTCGGATGTTTGCCATAATGCCATAACCGAAATTCATCATGAATTTGACCATCTGCGAAGCGAACTGGTGACCGAAACAGAACTTGATTTGGTAAAAAAATATTTATCGGGTAGTATTTTGCGCTCGTTCGATGGCCCTTTTCAAACAGCCGAACGTTTTAAAAATCTTTTGGAACTCAACATTGATTTTAAGAATTATTATTCGAACCTTATACATGTAATCAACACTATAACAGCAAAGGATTTGATGATAACAGCACAAAAGTATTTTGTTGAAGAAGGCATGTTTGAGATGGTGGTTGGAAAAAAGACGGTTTGAAAATTACCTGAAAATTTGAATGAGGAATCGGCAGGCACTATATATTTTTTTTGTATTCTCAGTACTCTTGAGTGCTTGTCAGCGCGACCTTTCGGATCCTTTTATCCCGAAAGATAAAAAATTTAAGACACAGTTTAAATACAGTAAATCGCAAAACAGAACCGTTGAAAACCATTCGGGATTTGCACGTAGAAAAGGCAAATTTAGCGATACATTCGCTGCTGGAAAAAATGGGGGGGTGAAGAGTCACCGACAAGGCACCGATTCATACAGTTCAAAACCTGCAAGAAGCCGCTACACCCATAGCGCAAGCCATGACTCATACTCTAGCCGTAAGGTTATCAATAACAGACAAGGCAATAACCGAAATCATGATTCATTCAGCTCCCGAAAAAAACGCAGCGGCACAAATAGTTTCGGCAGCGATTCATACTCAAGGCGTGCTAATAAAACCCGGAAACAAAACCAATTCAGCAACTCGAAAAACCGCGTGGTGAATAAGGGTACTTTTGGCAAACAAAAAAATCAGTCGAATGATAACTTTTCGTTTAAAAGAAGTAAATCATCGGGTATGTTCCGATTTGATAAAAAAAACAACCGTATTGTTACCAGTAAAAAATTAAGGCATTTCGACACGAAGAAACGGGAACGCGAAAGTGGTTCATTCAATGTAAAACGCCACAGTGCGTCAAGGCAATTTTCTTTTAATAATAAAAAGAAACTAGTAACGCGAAATAGATTTGTTTTAGGAGGCTTAAAGCGTTTCCGAAAGGGTTCGGATAGTTTTAGCGGTGGACAACACCATAAAAGCGGAGAATTTGGCTTCAATCATAAGAAAAAACGTGTCAGCAAAAAGTTCGTGTTGTTTAAACCCCGCGATACGGATGCAGGCACTTTTGGCGGAAAAACACGCACCAAAAACTCCATGAATCAAAATTCGTTTAACGACAAAACCAAACGAACAAATCATAGCCGCGGAACCAAGCATAATTTATTTTCAGGAACAAAAAGAAAAAATCATAAGAAGAAAGAACGTGAAATGGATTTATTCGATCCTCAAATGAAACGACGTTTGAATTTTGGTCCGTGATTTTTTATTATTTTCGCTTAAAATATTTGAAATGGTAATTGACACATCAAAAAAAATCCCTGTATTGCTTTATCATCGGATTGTGGACAAAAAAGATGCCATTGGACGACATAAAATCTATGTTTTTAAGGATACTTTTTATAAACAAATGTCGTACTTGAAAAAGCAAGGGTTTAGCTCAATATCTTTTGAAGAGGTTCATCAGGGGATTGTTGCCGAAAAACCTGTTATAATTACCTTCGACGATGGCTATGTGGATAATTATGAAATTGCATTTCCGATATTAAAAGAATTTGGTTTTAAAGCTGTCATATTCATAGTTACACAACTGAAACGCAATGATTGGGGAATTGCAGAAGGAGAACCCGCATTAGACATGATGAATGAAAAAATGATACTGGAAATGCAGCAATATGGAATTGAATTTGGTGGGCATACGATGTATCATAAAGACTTATTAAAGCTTAATGGAGATGAAGCTCGTAAAGAAATAGCCGGGTGTAAGGCCGATATTGAAAGAATACTTAATAAAAATATTTTAAGTTTTGCTTATCCGTTTGGTGCGATGAATGAGGAGATTAAACAGATGGTTGCTGATTGCGGATACTCCTTTGGTATTTCGACCAACACCGGTCCTGATAATTTTTTTGAAGATTTGCTGCAAATCCGTCGGAAAGAAATCCATCCTCAAACCAAAATGTTTTCATTCAGACGTAAAATAAAAGTTTAATGCTGAAATCTTGGTATAAAAGAAACACCATTGAAGCCGGCTGCGATGAAGCAGGGCGAGGATGTATAGCAGGGCCGGTATTTGCTGCTGCGGTTATATTACCGGCGAATTATATAAACGAGGGATTAAACGATTCTAAACAGTTGTCGGAAAAGAAACGCGACCAATTGCGACTGGAAATTGAGCAGGATGCTTTGGCATGGGCAGTGGAATTGCTTGATAATACAATTATTGATGAAATTAATATTTTGAACGCATCAATACGAGCTATGCAGGAAGCAGTGAAAAAACTGAGTTTACGACCTGAATTATTACTGATTGATGGGAACCGTTTTAAGTCTTTTGATAACATTCCACATGTATGCATTATAAAAGGCGACGGAAAATTTATGTCAATTGCTGCCGCCTCTATTCTGGCTAAAACCCATCGCGACGATTATATGAAAAGGCTTCATCGTGATTTCCCGAATTACAACTGGGCTCAAAACAAAGGCTATCCAACCCGCAATCATAAAAATGCTATTAACCAATATGGAATTACAAGCTACCATCGAAAAAGTTTTAACCTTAACGAACAAATGAGAATAAATTTTTAAGTTTCGAATACCGATTTTTTTGTTGCCTGAATTTCAAAAATATTAATTTTACAGAACGATTTAGCGTACTCTTATCAATTAGTCAAATGAGATATTCATCCAGTAATTTAAGCTTAAAAAAATACATTATCATTTCTCTTGTAGTTATGAGTGTTATTTGCTTATGCATTGTTGGATATACATATATTAAACGATTAAAGGACCCTATTACACCTGCCATTAAAGCCATACCGGAAAGCAGCGTTTGTTTGGTAGAAATCAGAAATGTTAAAGAACTTTGGAAGCATATATATGAAAAGAATAAGATTTGGAAAGAACTTCAATGTTTGGAAGTAATTCAAATACTAAGATCTCAACTTTATCGTGCCGATTCACTTACTTCTATTGATATTAATGTAAGTGATGTGTTTTCAAAAAATCCTTTATACATTGCCTGGGTTCCGGATAAAGGGGTTTACAAATACCTTTTTGCAATTAATCTTTCGGGGCCTCATGAAGAAAGCACTGTGATTAATTTTATTGAAAAGCACCTTTCTTCAGGAAACAGTTTTGCAAAACAAACATTTCTTGATTACGAAATTTATGAAATACGGGATGGAAATAAAATTCTTTTTGCATATACCGTTTATCAAGGGATATTTATTGCAGGAGAAACATCAAACGTTGTTGAAAGTTCGTTAAGTGCTTTGGTTACCGATATTAATATTGAGGATGTAAAACCTTTTTCGAAGCTAAACTCGATGTCGGGCAAAAATGTTGATGCTAATGTTTTTGTTAACATGGCCTATTTTGATAATTTACTCGGACCGTATTCTGCCAGAAATAAAGTAACCGAACTTAAGTTTATGTCGTTAACAACGGATATGATTTGTTTAGACTTAACTGTAAAAAATGAGGAGTTACTCTTTAATGGATATTCTTTATCAAGCGATACAAATCAGCTGCTTCGAAAAGTATATAATAACCAATCACCACAGGAAATTACGCTTACAAAAATTTGTCCCTATAACACTGCTGTGTTTTTCTTCTGGGGCATGAGTAATACTGAAAAATATGTTCAGGATTTCATCGATTATCAAAAAACGAATTTCCATAAAAGATCGTTTAAGACTTTGTGTTCCTTTTATGATACCACCTACAATACGAATATTTCTTTGGATTTTTTAAATAATATTGGCAATGAATTTGCTTTTGTTATAACCGAAAATTCTAATATTGATGAGCCTTATAGAAACTATGCAATATTCAAAGCTAACGATATTAAAGAGATTCAAACTATACTTGAACCAATTTCAGGTCAAACTAGTGAACATTATATCTCTGAGAAGGATACTTTTTTGGTTAAGAAATTTTATGCGACTGGATTTTTGAGGAATTTTTTCGGCAGAACTTTTCAGTCCCTAGATTCATCGTATTATACCATTATTAATAATTATGTTATTTTTGGAGAATCACCTTTTTCATTAACCCTTTTTATTTCAGGATATCTATCAGGGAAAACTCTTGATAAAAATGAGAATTATAAAAGTTTTTCCAACAATGTTTCCGAAAAAGCAAATTTTTGTTTTTATGCTAATATCAGAAAAAGTTTCAACTTGATTTTATCGCTATTAAATCCGGTTTTGAAAAATGATTTTGATAAGAACAGAAGTAGTTTAATCAACTTTCAAGCTGTTGCGTTTCAATTTTCAAATGATGGTAATAAGTACTATTTAAACGGTTATATAAAACACAATGCATCATATATTGAAGAAAATCCGGCAATATGGGAATTTTTTGCCGATTCGACAATTTACGGTAAGGCAAGCGTAATTTTTGATCCAACTGACAGTTCAAAAAAAATAGCTTTGTTTGACCTACTTGGAAATATGTATTTGCTTAGTAAAAACGGTGAGTTGCTTTGGAAGAAACATGTCGGAAAAACACCTCTTAGCAGTGTATTTGTTGTCACATTAAAAAATCAAAAGAGTTATTTAGCATTTAATACAAAAGATGAAGTTTTCTTTATAAATATCAAAGGAACCAAATCTGATTTTAGTCCTTTTCCGCTCCCATTTGAAGCAAGTACGGGTATGAATATTATTGATTTTGACAAGAATCAGAATTCTCGGTTTATTATTCCTTGTAAAGATAAAAAAATTTACAATTACTCTATAACGGGGAAACAAACAATTGGATGGAAAGATTTTAGTACACAAGCAATCCTTCAACAACCGATTGAATTGATTAAAATTGGTAATAAAGAATTTTTAATTGCAACCGATAAAAACGGCAGAAACTATTTTCTGGACAAAAATGGCAAAGAAATACTAAAAACAAAACAAGCATTTCTAAAAGCTAAAAATAGTAGTTTTTATATCTATACAGAAAGAAAAAAACAATATTTACTCACCAGTGACAGAAAAGGCAAACTCATATTTATTTCGCCAAATGGCAGTATTGATATTGTTACTCTAAATCTATTTTCAGAAAATCATTACTTTTTCTACGGTGATTTTAATAACGACGGGCAAAATGATTTCATATTATTCGACAAGGGTAAGGTTTATGTTTACAATCATTTGAAGAAAAAAATATTTGAAACTTATGTAAAAAACGAACCCGATGGCAAACCAATATATATAAGACTTAGTAAAAATAAATTTTATATTATTTATCCAGTTCACTCATGCAAATCGTTGGCATTTTTGAACAATTTGGGGTTTAATGATGCTATTAATTATACTATTGGCAGTTCGAAAATTGAGGTGAGTTTTTTATTTGGCGATTCTGCTCCAAGTTTAATAGTATCTGATAGTTCGAAATTGCTTAATTACATTGTTGAATAGGTTCAAAAAACAAATAAAACCTTTTTGTTTAAAAAAACTTTACTTTAGCTTTAATTTATATTATTTTTGTTTAATATATACACGAAAACTCTGATATTATGAAAAAACAATTATTCAGCAGATCAATAAAGTTTTTTATAATGCTTTTAATAGCGGTTGGCTTTTTTTCATGTTATAAGGATAAGTTTAATTTGAACAAACTTGAAAAGAACGGCGATTGGTCGCCCGATGTTGCAGTGCCTTTGATCTATTCAAACATGACTATGAAAGATTTGCTAAATGATTACAATCATGATAATCTTTATGTGAACGATACAAACAACTTGCTATATCTGGTTTATTGGAATAAAATTTATTCAAGAACTGCTGAAGAATTGTTGGGCATCCCAAACCAATCCTTAAATACTAATTTTCAATTTAGTGTAACAGGTTCTCTTCCATGGGGGACTGATATAACAGCACCACTATATACCGCATATTATTCTTTTAATACCCACAACAATATAATTATTGATAATGTTACCTTAAATAGTGGAACATTTGATTTTATCATCAGCATACCCGGATTCACACATAATGCAACGATTAACATTTCTATTCCATCAGCAACAATAGGTGGTATACCTTTCAGTCAGGATATAGCAGTAATTGGTAGTGCTACAACAACTGAACATCTGAATCTTTCAGGCTACAATATTGTGTTTGATAATACAGGAGGCAATCAAAATCGATTGGCAATAACATACACTGTTACTGTTCATGGTCAAGGTAGTGCAAACAACTCGCCATATTCTGTTACTATGGGGGAGTCTTTTAATAATTTAGTCTTTGAAGAAATACATGGTGATTTTAAACAACTGGGATTTAATTTCCCAGACGATTCCATAAAATTGCGTCTTTTTACCTACAATATTCAGGGAACCATTGATTTCGAAAATCCCAAATTACATGTATATGCTACCAATTCTTTTGGAATGCCTGTTCGTATTAATTTAAATAATCTCAAGACCTCTTCGGGTATTAATGCACCATATCAGGTATTGATTACAGGTGTTCCCATTCCATGGGATATTAATGCTGCACCTTCAGTGGGTGACAGTGCTACCACAGTATTCCATCTTTACAGAACAAATAGTAATATTTGGGATGCTATTTCAATAGCACCACAATGGATTACAACTAATATTACAGGTTTGTCAAATCCTTCGGGAGTTGCAGCCTCAAACTTCGCAACTGCCTCAAGTAGATTTGATATAAACACACAAATTGAACTTCCTCTAGATGGTAAAGCATGGAATTTTGTTTTACAAGACACAATCGCTTGTGAATTTGGAACTGATATTGATGCTGCTGAATATGTCGATTTTAGAATCAATACCCAAAACGGATTTCCTGTTGAAGCAATAACACAGCTTTTCTTTGTCGATGCTAATAATCACATTTTGGATTCATTGTTGACGCCCGAACAGCAAATTGTTGTTTCGGCATTGTGCGGAGGTGCTCCCGAGTATCGTGTATATGAAACCGTTCATAAACTAACAGATACGCGTTTTGAAAAAGCAAGAATGACTGGAATAAAAGATACAAAGAAGATTATTATTCGTGGAAAACTTGCAACTTCACAAAATGGTACCCAAATCGTAAAAATTTATTCTGATTACGAATTAGAAGTAAGATTGGCTGCTAGAGCAAAATTTAATGTCGCTTATTAAATAGCAAACTGCATTATCATGAAAAAATTTATACTTCAAACTATAGCTTTCTTTTTGTTTTTGATATTTTCGGACTTGGTAAAAGCACAGGACGACATGACCATTTATAATTTAAGTTCTGTACCTCAATCTAATTATGATAATCCGGCTTTTATGCCAGACTGTAAATTTCATATCGGATGCTTGCCTATTGTTTTTGTCCCCATTTTATCATCAAATTATACTAACATATCAAACAGCGGATTCAGGTGGGATAATGCAATACGTGAAGATAAAGCAAAAGATTCTCTCTATTTAGACATTAATAAATTGCTGGATGGTTTATCAAAGAAAAATTACTTAAGCATAAATCAACAAATAGAATTAATCTCTTTTGGTTTTAAAATCAAACGAACCCATTATGTAAATTTTTCTTTAACAGAAACGTTCAATTTCCGTTTCTGTTATCCTAAAGATTTTTTACTTTTAGCAAACGGTAATTCACAGTTTATTGGTTCGGAAGCAAATTTAAATGGAGTTGGGATTGATATAACACATTGCAGAGAATTTGCGATTGGTTATACCAATCAGATCGATAAAAAATGGACTGTTGGTGGAAAAGCAAAATTATTGTTCGGATTATCGAATATGTGGACCAAAGAAAGTAAAGCAACACTATCAGTTGATAATGATTATTACGATTTGACTGCAAATTCAAACCTAGTTGTTTTTACATCAGCTCCTGAGAAGCTTTATGACACCTTCAATGACACCACAGGAAATACTAGTATAACCAAGCAAGATTTTTCAAAATATATGCTGAATTTCAACAATCCGGGCTTTGGAATTGACTTAGGAGTTAATTATAAATTAAACGAAAAATGGTCTTTTGCCGGAAGTATTATCGATTTTGGATATATATTTTGGAAAACCGGAACCAGAAAATTTACTTCTGCTGATACAAGTTTTACTTTTAGAGGCATTGACATAAACGAAATGATACGGAATGATACTATTAAATTTCCTGATGTTCTAAGAAAACTAGTTGATTCTATTGGCAATATTTTTAAGATTGATGAAAAGAATAAAAACTACGCAAGTCCTTTGTGCCCCAAAATATACTTGAGCGCAACATATACTATTTCAAAAAAAGATCGTGTTTCGTTCATATTCCGTGGTGATATTTATAAAAAAAACATTCACCCTGCTTTTTCACTAGCATATAACCGTAAGTTTGGAAATATTATTGACTTGGCTATAAGTTATTCTTATATGAATAAAGATTTTCTAAATCTGGGATTTGGTTCCTCAGTGAGATTTGGTCCTTTTCAAATATTTTTAGCCTCTGACAATATTTTAGCAACAATTATTCCTTATCACACCAAAAACATTAATGTTCATTTCGGATGCAATTATGTGTTTAATTATAAGAAATCATACCCGTTAATGAAATAATGCCATTTCCTTAAATCAATTCTTATCAAATTTTGTAATTTTGTAAAAAATTCAGGTTGAAATATTATCTTAAAAATATCGTTTTGGTATTTGTTATTTTTACAATAACTTCATGTAAAATAAACTATTCATTTTCTGGTGCATCTATCCCTCCTGAAGTTAAAACAATTTCAGTTCATTATTTAAAAAACACAGCTTCAATAGTAAAACCTACCTTGAGTCAACAACTTACTGATGCTATTCGCGAAAGATTTACTTCGCAAACAACCCTAAATCAAGTTAACAATGCCGGGGATTTTGATATTTCAGGAGAAATAACAAATTATTCAACTTCTCCAATTGCTATACAAGGAAATCAAACAGCAGCTATGAATCGATTGACCGTAACAATTAACATACGTTTTATTGACAAACTGAACGAAAAGCAGAATTACGAAACTACCTTTTCGCGTTATGTTGATTATCCAAGTTCCCAATCTCTTGCTTCAGTTGAATCTTCAATACTCGAAGAAATAATTGGCTATTTGGTAGATGATGTCTTTAACAAAACAGCTGTTAATTGGTAATTTGGCAAAATGAACAAGGCAAATTTTATACAATTTATTAAACAACCGACAGATTTTAACAATCTCAAGCCGGAAGACCTAAATTATTTATTAAATCAATATCCCTATTTCCAATCTGCTCATTTAATTTATGTAACTTACCTTAGCAAACATAACGATATTCAATTACATAATCAATTAAAAACTTCTGCAACCCATATTAACGATCGTTCAATACTTTATTGGCAAATATATAATAATGATAATGTTCCGCCTCAAATTGAAACCTCTCAATTGGATACTGATAATAAAAATAATGATTTTTTTAAATCCGAAAAGGGCCATCTTTCTTTAGTTGAAACTAATTCATCAAAAGAGTCCGAAATTTCGATTGAAACCCCAATCGTTGAAAAAGTCGAAATAGAAAAGGCGGTTATTGAATTTGAAAGTGATATAGAACTGACTAAGACACTTGATTGTAATTTAGAAAACGCAAAAAAATTTCGCGTAGAAGATGATAATAATAAACATAAAGATTCTTTTTTATTGAATCTGATTACCAAATCAATTAAAACCGATCAGGCAAAAATTGAAACTATTCAAAAAGTATCCGAAAATATTGTGGAGGAGCAGAAGCCAACAAGAGACTTTTCTCTCATTGAAAAGTTCTTGAAAGAGGAACCTCGCATATCCACACCCAAACGTGACTTTTTCAATCCGTTGAATATGGCCGAAAACAGTAATATAGATAATGAAGGAATTGTAAGTGAAACTTTAGCAAAAATCTATATTTCACAGGGATTATACGAAAAAGCGGTTAAAATATATCAAAAATTATATTTGGTATTTCCAGAAAAAAACACGTACTTTGCAGCCCAAATTGAAATCTTGGGGGAAAAAATAACTAAATAACTGATTTAAAGCAAATAAAATGGGAGCTTACATTGTAATTTCTGTGTTAATTTTTATCGTTTGTATATTGTTAGTACTTGTTGTATTAGTACAAAATTCAAAAGGAGGAGGATTAGCATCGAACTTTTCATCATCAAACCAATTTATGGGTGTGAGAAAAACAGCAGATTTTTTGGAAAAAACTACCTGGACCCTCGCAATAGCTTTATTATTGCTAAGTATGGTTTCAATATTAGTCATTCCGCGTTCATCAAATAAATCAAGTGTTGATACTGAACTGAGAGATCAGATGGATAACAACAAGCCAGTAAACGACTACCAACCTGCACCAAAAAAATAAACAATATTCTACGACTAAAGGTGTCAGAATGTCATTTGCTTCTGACATTTTTTTTTATTTAGATTAAAAACTGAAAAAATGTCGTATTAATTAAAGTTTGTGGCTTTTGGCACAATAAATGAAAAATGCAGTTTACTTGAATTTTTTAGTAAATAAAATCAAATAATACACAAAAATTTAATATTATGGCAAAAAACTTAGGAACACCAATGAAAGACCGAGTTCTGATTGAACCAGCTCCGGCAGAAGAAAAAACCGCAGGTGGAATTATTATACCTGATACAGCAAAGGAAAAACCCCAAAAAGGTAAAGTTGTTGCTGTAGGAAAAGGTAAAAAAGATGAGCCAATGACAGTAAAAGTTGGCGAGAATGTTTTGTACGGCAAATATTCAGGAACTGAAGTTATTATTGAAGGTAAAACTTATCTTATTATGCGTGAAGATGATATTTATATGGTCATCTAAAAAATTCTATTTAACAATTTAACAATTCTAATATTTTAATACAATGGCAAAAGAAATAATTTTTGATATTAAAGCGCGTGAAGCTTTAAAAAAAGGAGTTGACGCCTTATCAGATGCAGTAAAAGTAACTTTGGGGCCTAAAGGTCGCAATGTTATTATTGATAAAAAATACGGTGCTCCACAAATTACAAAAGACGGAGTAACTGTTGCTAAAGAAATCGAATTGAAAGATCCTGTTGAAAACATGGGTGCCCAGTTAGTAAAAGAAGTTGCTTCAAAAACTGCAGACTTGGCAGGTGATGGAACAACTACGGCTACTGTATTAGCACAAGCCATTATCAACACAGGACTTAAAAATGTTACTGCCGGAGCAAATCCAATGGATTTGAAAAGAGGCATTGACAAAGCTGTTACATCCGTGATTGAGCATCTTCATAAACAATCAAAATCAGTTGGTGACAGCTATGAAAAAATCGAGCAAGTTGCAACGATTTCTGCTAATAATGATAGTTCAATCGGCAAACTAATTGCTGATGCAATGGCGCAGGTAAAAAAAGAAGGTGTTATTACAATTGAAGAAGCAAAAGGAACTGAGACTGTTGTAAAAGTAGTTGAAGGAATGCAATTTGACCGTGGTTATATTTCTCCTTATTTTGTTACTGATACTGATAAAATGGAAACCGTTTTTGATAATCCTTATATACTAATTTATGACAAAAAAATCTCAGTAATGAAAGATTTTTTGCCCATATTAGAAAAAGAAGTTCAAACTGGACGTCCATTACTAATTATATCTGAAGATGTTGAAAGCGAAGCTTTAGCTACTTTGGTTGTAAACAAACTGCGCGGTGCATTAAAAATTGCTGCCGTTAAAGCTCCGGGTTTTGGTGATAGAAGAAAAGCAATGCTTGAAGATATTGCTATTTTAACTGGTGGAACTGTTATTTCTGAAGAAACAGGCTACAAACTTGAAGATGCTGAAATATCTTACTTAGGTGAAGCTGAAAAAGTTGTTGTTGATAAAGATAATACAACCATTGTAAGTGGAAAAGGAAGCAAGGAGCAAATTAAGGCTCGTGTTGCACAAATCAAAACTCAAATTGAAAACACATCCTCTGATTATGATCGTGAAAAACTACAAGAACGTCTTGCAAAATTATCAGGTGGGGTGGCAGTTATTCAGGTTGGTGCTGCTAGTGAAGTTGAAATGAAAGAAAAGAAAGATCGTTTTGATGATGCATTAAATGCAACCCGTGCCGCTGTTGAAGAAGGAATTGTACCAGGTGGTGGTATTGCCTATTTGCGAGCTATTGATGTTCTTGCAAAACTAAAAGGTGAAAATGAAGATGAAGAAATCGGAATTTCAATTATTAAAAGAGCTTTAGAAGAACCTCTTCGCCAGATAGTAGCTAATGCAGGTCTTGAAGGATCGGTTATTGTGCAACGTGTTAAAGAAGGTAAAGCAGATTTTGGTTTTAATGCTCATACCGAGCAGTATGAAAACCTTTATAAATCGGGTGTTATTGACCCAACAAAAGTTACTCGTATTGCATTGGAAAACGCAGCATCGATTGCAGGTATGTTTTTAACTACTGAATGTGTAATTTGTGACATAAAAGAAGAAAATCCAGCACCCATGATGAATCCAGGTATGAGCGGTATGGGCGGTATGGGCGGAATGATGTAAAATTCTATCCTTTGTAAAAAAAGTCCTGTTTTTTCAAACAGGACTTTTTTTTTACCCCTTTCATAAAAAGTGAAACTTTTTTTTCATAATTAAAAATCACTATTGTCCGATAAAAAATTAAAACAGCAATTATGAACATGCAACATGT
>JBAXWF010000014.1:0-54283 GCA_037128515.1 Bacteroidota bacterium
TGATTTACGGTTTATACAAGAACTACTCGGACATGCGAGTAGTAGAACAACTGAAATTTACACACATGTAAGTACTCAAAGCATAAAAAAAATAAAATCACCCTTTGATGATTTGTAGAATTAAATTCATACTTTTGACAATTAAAAAGTATGATGGCAGTCATACATATACGCCTAAAAATGGGCGGGTTTGTATGATTTTGTCATACCTATAAACGAGTTATAAGCCATTTTAAGGACAGTGGACACGACTAGCTGACGAGCTAACAAAAACGACAATGCAAACAATATGAAAGCAAAAATTTATCGTGGGACAAAAGAAATCGGAGGAACTTGTGTAGAACTAACCGCAGACAATGGAAAAATTCTTTGGATTGACCTTGGTGCTCCACTTGACGACAAAAATCCGAATATAGACTATGCAGACAATAAAGTAGACGCACTTTTAATTTCTCATCCACATCAAGACCACTTCGGACTAATGGAAAAAGTGGGGACTGACGTCCCCATTTATATTGGCGAATTATCTCTCGACTTAATAAATGCAACAAAAATATTTCGAGACATTCCACTTTTATCGGGCAACTTCAAGAAAATCAAACCTTGGATAAAATTTACAATTGCCGACACATTTATAGTTACTCCTTTCCTGACAGACCATTCGACACCAGAAGCATTTGCATTTTTAATTGAAGCAGATGGTAAGCGTATATTTTACAGCGGTGACTTTAGAGCAACCGGAAGAAAAAACATTGTTTTCAAAAAGCAAGTTGAAAAACCACCTGAAAACATTGACTTACTTCTAATTGAGGGGACAATGGTTGAACGGACAAACCACCTTTATCTGACAGAGGATAACGTAGAAGATGCTATTTACAACATAATTAAATCACAGACTAATTTATCTTTTGTAATAAGTTCAGCGCAAAACATTGACAGACTAATTTCTGTTTTCAGGGTTTGTAAAAGGACTGGAAAGCATCTTGTAATTGACGTATATTCAGCTTGGATTTTAGAAATGGCAAGAAAACAATCTAAAAACATTCCTGCAATTGAATGGCAAGAAATTAAAGTCTTTGACCACCCTAATCAATTAGAAAAAATTAAAGACAAACAATTTGATGACTTCCGCAAAAGAGTAATAGAACAAAGAATAGGAAATGCAGTTTTTCAAACTCCTTCTGACTTCGTTTATTTTGTCCGTTGCCCAAATGAAAAACTGGTAAACAAATTACGCAGCAAAGGGACAATAAATATTATTTACTCACAATGGGAAGGATACTTGAAAGAGGAACATAAAACCTTTTGCACAGACTATATTAATACACTTAAAATGGACAGCAATGTTTCATTTCAAAGTATTCATACAAGTGGACACGCTACTATTCAGGACTTAATGAAATTTGCAAAAGCTATTAACTCAAAAAAATTAGTTCCTATTCATACAGCATTTCCCGAGCAGTTCAAAAAGGAATTTGAGAAACAAGGTTTCTCAAACATAATTCTATGGGAAGACGGAAAAGAATATTCAATCTAAAAAATACAGCAATGAGCAATTCCAATTTAGAAATACAAGAAAAAATTAAAAAAGAGTTTTTGCGTTCTAACAAATGGCGAAACATTAAAATTCCAAGGGAAATAAATTTCAGCATTGCAGACGATACAGTAAAAATGAAATTATCAAGCAATGCTGTTTCTTCCAATATGCAAAAAGATGATGGTGCTTTTGAAGGCTGGGCATTGGTTCTTAAAAGATGGGGCAATTATCAAAATGTAATCATAAGTTGGGACAAACCCGATGTAATTGCTAACGGACATTACCAACGCTTTTTGTTTCGCCTAAAACATTTCAGTCAAGATTTTAACTCATGGTTTTCTATTGGCAAGGATTGCCAAATATTACTTGCAGACTTAAAAATAAAGCAGACGGAAAAATACCTTTTAAACATACCGAGCAAACGAGGCGACAAGGTTTCACCAAACCCAGAGGCAGTGTTAGAAGACCGTTTCGTAAATAAAGATTTGCGAGAAAATTTAATGAATATTTCAAATGCTGTTTCAGTTTACAGACAACTACCTGTTGGAGTTTTTGAAAATAAAGTTTTAAAGAGTGCGTCAATATTTACAGGTGGCAAAAGTGCAATTGATATTTGGGGATTTAATAAGTCAAACGAGTTATTGGTGTTTGAGTTGAAAGCTGTCAACAATGTAAAAGTTGGAATAATTTCGGAACTGTATTTCTATGTGTGTGTGTTGCAAATGGTGAGGAAGCAAATATTCAAACACGAAAATTGTCTTGATGAACACAAACACCTTTTAGAAATACCAGCGACAAAAAAGATAAAAGCATATTTTTTATCTCCGACACTTCATCCGTTAGTAGATAAAGAAATTTTAAAACTCTTGAACGCAGTAACTCCTGATGAGATTAGTTATCACTACATTCAATTTAACAAAGAATATAAATTAACGCTCGACACATTTAACTAACCATTAACTTTAAAACAGAAATTATGAACTACAAAGAATTTCAACAAGACATCATTGACAAGAACGGTGATTTATTTGCCGCACAACTTGAGCAGTTTTTCACTAAAGCAGTTGACTTTGCTCAAAATGAAAAATATGATGAAGCTTTAATTGTGGGGAATGATGCTCTAGTTCTTGCAAAATATTCAAACGCAGGTTATGCTATTCTTTACTTACTTGGTATGTTGTGTCAAGTATACCTTGACAGCGACAAGCCCGAAATTGCGGACAAATATTTTAGATACGGAATGAATATGATAGACGAAAATAAAAATGAGAACGCTGATACTTACCATAACGACATAAACTCATTTCTTGACCTTAAAATAATTATTGACGATGAACTAAAAAAGAAAAACGGCTTATAACAAGCGTTTGCTTCAAGCGGTTTAAAAACTCGTTTTGACATATGAGTTTTCGGTTGAAAACCGCCTCTGTCTGACCAAAAATATGCCTGGATCAGGTTGCCTGCAAAGCTAAAAAAACCTACTACCTATGATAAGTATATTTACTGATAAAGATATTTTACCCAATGACAATGATTTGAAAGAAAAGTTGGGCGAAACCTATCAGCTTTGGCTATTGATTAAAGAGTACGTTATTTCAAAACACTCGAAAGGATTTGAAGCGTGGAGTTGTTCAAAACAGGGTTGGAGTTTAAGGATTAAAGATACTAAACGAACGATAATTTATCTTTTACCAAGAGACAATTTCTTTAAGGTAGCCTTTGTATTTGGAAAAAAAGCAACTAATATAATCTTTAAAAGTCAGATTGCAAATTCAATTAAAACAGAGCTTGAATCTGCAAAAGTTTATTCCGAAGGTCGTGGAATTAGGATTAATATTATGGACAAATTGATTATGAACGATATACAGGAATTAATAAACATAAAGCTGGCAAACTAAAAATGCAAACATGAAGCGAATTAAACACGATTTATTTTTTACCTTTGTATGTGTAACAATTACCCTAAGTGCTTGCATTCATGGTGCCACTACTAACGAAATTTCGGGTGAAAATACACTTAATGATGATTGCTTAGCTCATGCAAATTTTGATTTAGTAAAAAACTATATTTTAAAAAATGGTAAGCTTACAAAGCTTTACAAAACAGGAATAATGGCCGATACTACTACCTTTTCGAGACAAGTATGTTTAAAAAATAAAACGCTGGCATTGGTTGATTATTCAAACTACTATCATATTATTATCATCAGCCAACGCCCTCAAGATTCGGTTGCTACTTATTATATCTCAGATGATAAAAACCCCTGTTTGATATCCGCCTATTATTCGATGTTAGATACCGAAAAAACCGTAGCATCACGAAAAAACGATTGGTGTAAAATTGTAAATGCAATTAAAAAAAACTACCCGATATGAAAAAGATTAAATGGCGCGAGATTTTTAAGTTTTTATCAGGAGCTTTCTTTGTAACAGCAGGGGCAAGCTGGTATTTTGCATGGTATAAAGTTGACCTTCCTTTTGTGGGCACAACCATGTCATATAAATTTTTAGCAGTTCGAGGCTTTTTCCATTTCGCACTTTTTTTACTAACGCTGTATTTTGGGTTTATTAAAAAAAGTAAATAGCCTGTTATTCCCCCTACCCAAATTTGCAATCCCTGTTTGTTAGCAGTAAAAATAACCACAAGCTATGCAATTTAATAACAAGCGAGGTATACTCATCTAATCAACGCTATTTTATTCGCAATTTATGCTTACCTTAGTGCCTTAAATTATTTTATTTGGACAAACGGCGGATCATATCCCGCATGTTGTAAACCATTTCGAAAAACCATACCGCCATGAAAGTAAACACAAATAGATGGAATAAAATTCGATACACGCTTTATTCGCCCGGATATGATTTATTAGCCGGATACTTCAAAGAGTCAAGGAAAAAATCAATTGATTCGATGGAGATTACCAAAGGCGATAAAGTGCTTATTGTGGGTGCAGGAACAGGTTTGGATTTAGAGTTTTTGCCCAATGATTGTGAAATAGTAGCTACAGATATTACCCCATCCATGATTGAAAGGATTAAAAAACGTAATAAAACATTGAACCGACAAGTTCAAACGATGGTGATGGATGGACAAGCCCTTGAATTTGCCGACAATTCATTTGATAAGATAATTTTGCACTTGATTCTTGCTGTAATTCCAGATCCCATCGCATGTATTAAAGAATCTGAGCGAGTTTTAAAACACGGAGGACAAATCGTTGTTTTTGATAAGTTTGTACGCAAGAATTCGAAAATCAGCCGTATGCGTAGATTCGCAAACCTGCTCACAAATTTGGTCTTTAGTGATATTACCCGAGATTTTGAATCAATTGTAAACAAAACCACATTAACCGTGCTTGCAGATAATGATGCCGATTTTAATGGCAACTTTAGACTGCTAAAACTAACAAAAAGATAATAACTGAATTTAAAAAAGAGAAGATGACTATTTCATTGATGTAATAGCATTAAAAATTCATTTCAATAAATATCCTGACTGGCTCGGATTTACAATTTCCAGTCAGTTATAAACACAATAAAAACAACATATAAACACTACTATTCAAACCAAGCTAGGAGCCGAGAGCCGAATAGGAAAACAACAAACCACTGGCAATCAATGCAAATTTATTATGTAGCGTGAATTTTGGCAGTATTAAAATAAATAATTAAATTTGTAAATCAAACAATAAAATAAATGAGTAAAACAATCAAAAATAATTAACCAATGAAAATTATAAACATGTTACGCACAGTTCTTTATGCCGCTATCGGCCTCATATTAATCACCATACCAATAGTTCCAACCTTTGCATTGAGCCCGGCTGCGGGCCCCGATTTGGTTTTTGTTCCTGAAAAAACAAAACTAACCACATCAAGCAACGAATGGGAATTTAATGTAACCCTTGCAGTTGCTGTTAAAAACACTGGCAGTTCCGATATCTTGTTGCCTTTCAAGTTGGGTTACTATTTAACAAAAACAAACACTGTAAGCACCAACGATTTGTATCTCAATAACGGAGAATTTGCCAATCTTTACAAAGGGTCTGAAAGTGTGATGACCATTACCATCAATCTCGGTTACGAGGGCTTTAAATTGATTGAAAACGGAACCTATCATATAGGAGTTATTGTAGATTACCAGGATCAGATAAAAGAAACCGATGAAACCAACAACACCTATGTTATTGAACAAGCGATTAACTATGTGGTTCCTTCGGGTATGGCAAAAAAATATGCTTACGATAAGGCAAAACTTGATGCAGTGAATGCCGAAAAAGAAAATGCCGGAAAAATTTTGTTTGCATGTGGCAGTATCGACCCGGGGAATATGGCAAGTAACAAATTCGGAACGGAGTTTAGTTTTAAACAGTTTACCGAGGCACAAGGCCTGAATGGTGCCGATTTTTCGTTTATTGTGTATTATAAGCAACCTTTAAAAGAACTTTTTCAGAAATACATAAGCAGTGGTCTTGATGCCAATACATGGAACACATCCGTAAATTATATGCAACTCTACTTTAAAGTATTTGTTGATGGAAAAGAAGCCGCCGTTTCGGCCAATGAATTTGAAAATGTTCGTTTCAATGCCAGCAGCTATACTTACTGGCTTTTGGGTGAATACGCCAACTCCCAAACCCTGAAATTGCAGTACATCCTTCAGTCGGAACTCTACAAGCTCAGTGCAGGCAAACATACGGTGAAGCTAGAGGCCTATGCCAAGTCGGCTCAAAAAAGCACCAACAATGTGGGACTGGATGTGATTTCTGAAGGCGAATTCACAATTGATGTTACCGCCGCCGATAAGATTGCGTACTTTAAAAAACGCGGAGCCGATGTGTATCCGGTTTCAGCCATGAGCAATCCAACACTTGAAGCCAGCGCAAAAAATTTAGCAGTAAGTTTCTTTTCAGGATTGGATTCGAAATTTACACTTGCATCCATTAAATATTTTGCGTTTAACAGCAGCGCATGGAACTATGTTAAAAACAGCTATGGAATTGTGGAATACCGTTGGGTTAGCGTAATGATGTATGTCAAACTCAGCGACGGCAGTTGCAAGGTAGCCGGTTTCACGGTTGAACAGCAAAGTAGCGGCACAAATGCTTATGGACAAACCACTATGGGCCCCGGCTATACCTACGACAAATGCCTCACCCCCATGCCATGTGAAGTTTTGAAATAAGCTAGCAATAAAACAACAAAACGTCGGGCATTGATTTTAATAATCAGGAAGCAAAAAATAAGAATACCCCCCACCGCCTTGTAATATACTCATCCGATGACTAAAACAGTTTTTGTAATTTGTCATCGGCTGAATTGTTTTTGGGAATGAATGAGCAAACAACTTTGTTGCCATGAAGCTGTTCAACATTTTTATACTTCAAACATTCATTTATTAATCTGATAGAGAAAATCGGGCTTTTGGTCTATATAATACTTTAAAACGCCGATTTTATTTTAACAAGAAAACCAAGTAGTTTACTTTTGAATATTAACTTAACATTAAAATTTAACCGTGCTAATGTGAATTTAAAAATGAATTTTGAAGCACTATTGTTATTAAAAGTTCAATAAATGCACTTAGATTTGCAACAAAATATAATACGTCAATAAGGGTAAATACCATTATGTGTGTATTAATATTAAATAAAAAGTACAAGAACGAATAATAGCTAACTACTATAAAATCAAAATAATATTTAAAAATAGAACCTTTATGAAAAGAAAAAACATTGCCGTTCGCGTAACAATATTATTGTGTTTTTTTGCCATAACACAAGCACAGGCTCAACAATGGGGTCTTTATACTCTTTATGCTACAAAAAATGGCACGCAGGCTTATTTAATTGACACTGCCAACACACCGGTTACTTATAAAACCTGGACCTTTGCCACCGATAAAAAAACAGCTTATTCAACCTACCTAACTGTAGGCGATACAATTGTTAGAAGCTATAAACCAACTGCAAACACTTCGTGGAACACCGGCCCGTGTCATGGTGGAATTCAAAAAGTAGCCTGGGATGGTACAGTGGTATGGAACTATGAATATTATCAGGCAAATGCCTATTGTCCGCATCATGATATTTGTCCTTTGCCCAACGGCAATGTGCTTCTAATTTGTTATGATTACCGCACTGCAGCAGAAGCCACTGCAGCCGGGTCATCAACTGCCGCCGTGTTTTATTCCGAAAAAATCATTGAAGTTCATCCAACCAGTGCCACCACAGGAGCAATTGTTTGGGAATGGAAACTCTGGGACCACATGTGCCAAAATTATGATGCTGCGAAAAGCAATTATGTAACATCAATTGTAAACAACCCGCAGCTTATGAATATTAATTATGCAGGTACCGGAATGCTCCCGGATCGATATCACATGAATGGCATTGATTATAATCCTACTTTAAACCAGATAGTGGTTAGCATGCACTTTATGAATTCTGCATTTGTGATTGATCACAGCACCACCTCCGCCGAAGCAGCCGGACATACCGGTGGAAATTCGGGTAAAGGAGGCGATTTTTTGTATCGCTGGGGCAATCCGGCCTCGTATGGAGCCACGGGAACAGCCGTATTTAATGTAATACACGATGCCCATTGGGTTTCATCGGACAACCCAAATTACCCAAACTATTTGTGCGGATTTAATAATAATAATGCTACCATGCCTGCAACCAATTCATCGAAAGTTGAAATATGGAATCCACCCTATTCGAGCAACAACTATTCGCTAACTTTAGGGTCAGCCTACGCTCCAACCACAACCGCCTATGAATATACCACACTTTTTACTTCCACAAACGAGTGCAATTCGCAACAATTGCCCAATGGCAATATGTTAGTAAACAATTCGTTTGGATCTATTTATGAAGTAAGTTCTACAGGTACACAACTCTGGACAAAAGCCGCTGCCAATTCAACACATGCCTACAGATATTCTAAATGTTATGTCAGAGGTCCTGTAGCAACTGCAGGTGCCTCCACAAATAGTGTTTGTTTAGGAAATGCAGTTAACCTCACTTCATCAGGCACCTCGGTTACAGAAACTAGTCCTACCTACACGTATTCTTGGACATCCACACCGGCAGGCTTTTCATCTCTGTCTCAAAACACTTCTGTTACGCCATCATCTATAGGTAATTATACCTATTTGGTTACTATTACCAACACCGCGCTAGGTTGCTCCGACACTGCCAATGTGAGGGTTAATGTTGTTTCCTGCACCGGAATCGACGAATCAACCACAAAAAATGTTGAGTTGGATATTTTTCCAAATCCTACCAATGGGATAATTAATATAAATGAAGACTTTATTTCCAATAATAGTTTTCAGGTATATGTCAGAAATTCAGTAGGCAAAATCATTTATCAAGAAAAAAATGCAAGAAACATCGACCTGTCAGCCTTTGGAAATGGAATTTATTATATTTCATTAAGAACTGATGACAATAAAATCATAAATAAAAAAGTAATTTTGATAAAATAATTCAGCTCATTAACACAAGTATTATGAAAAATATTATGATTACCGCTGTGTGTACATTGGTTTTATGCACAAGCAGTTTGCTTAAAGCGCAGACTTTTATAAACTATACCACCACCGATGGGCTACCGGATAATTTTATTGTGGGTGGTGTTGCAGTTGATACCAATAACAATAAATGGTTTGGAACCGCTGCCGGAGTTGCCAAATTTGATAATACAAACTGGACAGTTTATAACACAACCAACGGACTAATTGACAACTATACTACCTGCATAGCTGTAGATAATAATAACAATGTTTGGGTTGGAACAAATTTGGGCGTCAGTAAATTTAACGGTACAACATGGACCAACTACACCACCACAGATGGTTTGATTGACGATGCAGTAGTTTATATTGCAGGTGCTACCGATGGCAGCGTTTGGTTTGCTACCTCGGTTGGCATTTCGAAACTTAGCGGCACCACTTGGACAAATTATACAACAGCCAATGGTTTGGCTACCGATGTGATTGATTATATCGCAATGGATCCATCAGGGAATAAATGGTTTGGAACCCAAATGCAGGGATTTTCAATCTACGACAATTCAACCTTCACCAATGTTTCCACCACAGTTATTGATAGCTTGCTCGATAATAATGTGTTTGCTATTGCGGTTGATAAACTCGGACAGAAATGGATAGGAACTTGGTATGGAATCACCAAGTTAAACAATGCCAACAACTGGGCAAAAAATTATAGATATACAGATGGGCTCTACAATAATTATGTTCGGGATATAAAAGTCGATTCAAATAACAACATTTGGGTTGGCGTGTTTGCCGACTATAACCTCGATGGAGCTATTTCGAGCTTCGACGGAACGCATTGGGTTTCGTATACCATAGCTGATGGTTTGGCAGATAAACAAGTAATCCGCTTGGCTATTGATAAATACAACGATGTGTGGATAGCTACAGGCAACGGCGTATCAAAGTTATCCAATTCGGTAGGTATCAACACAAATTCGTCTGACGAATTTAGTGTTTACCCAAATCCTGCAACCGATGTTTTAACCATAAAGCATAAAAGCATGTATGCCAAAGCAAGTATTTTTGATTTGAGTGGAAAACTGATTACGAAATATGAGTTAACAAACATGACTACCCAACTTGATATAGGTGAAATCAACCCGGGAATGTATATTCTACAAATAACCGATAATAACAATACCTACGCTACGAAACTCGTTATTCATTGAAAAACAATCTGCTGTTCCATCTAAAATGTTTATTGTTTTTGCTTGGATGTTATGCTTTTCCGTCAATTGGTTTTGCGCAAGATGATTTCTACGATATCAATCATGTGAGCGAAATCCGTATTCAATTTCAGGAAAATAACTGGCATCATATATTAGACAGTTTATTTATAAATTATGGAGAAAACGGTCGTTTAAAAGGGAATATAAACATTGATGGCCATCAATTAAACGATGTTGGAGTACGCTATAAAGGCTTCAGTTCTTTTTCGAGTACCGTACTTAAGAACCCGCTGAATATTGATTTGAATTATACTATTACCAACCAAAATCACAAAGGGTTTGTGAAACTACGCCTCAGCAATGTAACTCACGACCCGTCCTTTATTCGTGAAGTGCTTTCGTATGAAATTGCACGCAAATATATGCCGGCATCGCTTGCAAATTTTGCTATGGTTTATATCAATGATACCCTACAAGGACTATATACCAATGTTGAATCGGTCGATCCGATATTTCTTTCCAAATATTTTCCATCGCACAACAATAGTTTTTTAAAAGGAAGTCCGCAACAACTGCAATATCCTTTCGGGCAAAACTCAAATCTTGCATACACCCACGGCTCAGATTCGAGCGGATATATCCCCTTTTACAAACTTGAATCAACAACCGGTTGGAAAGACCTTTACAATTTCATCAATATTTTGAACAACGATACCACAAATATTGCAAATGTTTTAAACATCGACAGAGCCCTGTGGATGCATGCTTTCAATTATACCTTGGTGAATTTGGACAGTTATATAGGTTATTCTCAAAATTTCTATTTATACAAAGATGATAACGGCCGTTTTAACACAATTCCTTGGGACTTAAATATGTCGTTCGGGAGTTTCAGAAATACGGATGCCACGGCTTTAAATCTCACCATAAATAAAGTTAAGCAGCTTAATCCACTTCAATTACTTTATACTAACCCATTCACTCCCCGTCCGCTTATCAAAAATCTTATTTCAAACTCCACCTACCGTAGAATGTTTATTGCTCATATGCGAACCATTGTGAATGAAAATTTTAGAAACAACGAATATTATAATAAGGGCAAGCAGATGCAAAATATTGCCGATGCGTATGTTCAACAAGATGCCAACAAGTTTTTTTCGTATACCGATTTTTTAAACAATATCGACTCAACCACAGGACCATCCTCCGATCAATATCCCGGTATACGAAATTTGATGGAAGAACGAATTGCCTATTTGGATACACTGAGCGGTTTTAGTGGTGCTCCTTCAATTTCTTTTGTGCAATATTCACCTGATATGCCTGCAAAAGGAAGTGAAGTTTTTATAACTGCCAAAATATCGGGATCGAATAGTGCCCTGTTGTGTTATCGTGAAAAGAGCAACGATATATTTAGTAAAACCACAATGTTTGATGATGGCATCCACAACGACGGCATATTGGGCGACAGTATTTTTGGGGCCTCTATTATAACAAATGGAAACACGATTCAATATTATATCTATGCCGAAAACGACAGTGCCGGTATGTTCTCGCCCGAAAGAGCCGAATATGAGTTTTATACCATTCAACCCAAAATCAATCCGGGCGAAATTGTAATTAATGAATTGAGCACAAATCAAATTGAGATATTTAATAATACATGCGAAAATTACAATCTTAAAGACCTGTATCTGTCTGATAACAATAGTAACAAATGGGCTTTTCCCGACACTGTTATTAAATCAAAGAAATTTATGGTGGTTGCTACTAACCAAAACACAACTTCATCATTTATTCCTACATATATATCTGTGTCGGATTATGGCGGCGAATTATTTCTTTCATACAACAACCTGAACATTATTGATTCAATAATTTATGGAGAAGTACAAACTGGCAAATCCATTGGACGTTATCCTAACGGAATTGGAGCCTTTGTGTATATGCAACCTTCTTTTTCGCTACCCAATTATATAGGTACTGTAAAAGGCAAAGATTTTTTGGTTTTTCCGAATCCTGCACATGATAAAATCTATTATGAATTTAAAAATGATGGGGCACCCTTTATAGTTGATATTTTAAACTCAAGCGCACAATCTGTACTAACTTATAATTACGCAAGTAGTAACGGGCAGATGGATGTTGTAAGCCATTCGGTCAATATTACCGGTTTGAATCAGGGTGTATATTTTATTAGAATCGTATTTAATGATAACGTGATGACAAGAAAGGTTGTAATTTTTTGATAAACTATTAAATAACTATATGTTTAGCAATAGAAAATAGATAATTCGCTCGAGATAAACATGGGGCTGTTAAAAATAAAAAGAGAAAAAATGGCTGTTGATTCAGAAGAATAATTAAATTTGATAAAATTTTCAAGAAAAAAGTTAGTTAATCACAGAAATATAAAATATTATGAAAAAAATTGGTTTCATTCTTTCTACAGCTCTAATTATTATGCTGGCTTTTTGTGCCTGCAAGAAAGAGCCCGGTTCGGGAGGTAGTTCATCTATTTATGGAAAAGTTTTTGTTAGAGATTATAATGCAACCTTTACTACTTTTATGGGTGCATATTACGGGCAAGATGTGGATGTTTATATAATATACGGTGATGAAAAAACCTATGGAGATAAAGTAAAAACAAGCTATGACGGCACCTATGAGTTTAAATATCTTCGCCCCGGAATTTATCATATTTATGCCTACTCTAAAGACTCCACACTGCAAACCCCGGCATTGATTCCAAAAATAGCGGATGTTGAAATAACCAAAAACCGACAGGAAGTTGAAACACCTGAAATTGTAATCTTTAATTAATAAAAATATGAACAGGGTTGTTGTTCTTTTCGTTAGTCTAATTGTTACAGTTAGTTTGCAGGCACAAAGCAAGAAAGAACTTAAAGCTAATAATATCAAATCGATAACGGTTTGGCAAGCGGATGCAAAAACCGACAAAGCCGATGGTTATAAAGAATCGTATGAAGAATATGATAAAAACGGCCGTACAATAGTAAAGATTGAATACAACAAAGACGGCAGTATTATCAGAAAAGAAACCGCCAAGTTTGATGCTTATGGTAATAAAATTGAGGAGACCATTTATAATACAAAGGAGAATGCTAAAGACAATAAAAACGAGAAACGTACCTATAAGTTCAATGCAAACAATGATAAAACAGAAGAAGTTGAATATAATGCGGGAGTTTTAGTAAAAAAAACTATCTTTTCGTACAATGCAAATGGCAACAAGTCGACAGAAATGGTATATGATGCTTCGGGCAAGCTAACAAAAAAAATAACCTATTCTTATAATGCAAAAAACATGAAAGAAACCCGAAAGACATTCAATAGTTCGGGCACTCTTGAATCGGGAAAACGATATATTTACGAATACTTTTGAAATAGTTTTTATTACTAGATGGAGCATATACAAAAAATAGTAAGCACTTTCGACCCTATCAGTCTGTCAGAAATGGACAGCGTAAAGCTTTTAGATCGTTTTGATACTAAATATGCTTTTAATTTCTGCAAACTGCCCACTTTGCTCAACAAACTTTCATCGGAATATTTTATTCTTGATATTGATAATATAAGGATTAACCCTTACGAAACCTTGTATTATGATACCGACAATTTCCTTTTGTATCATCAACACCATAGTGGCAAGCTGAACCGATATAAGATTCGCTACAGGCGTTATACCGAAACGAAACTAAGTTTTTTTGAAATAAAATTCAAGAATAATAAAAACCGTACCATAAAAGAAAGAATAAAACAGCGTTCAATTGAACAGGAAATTGTTGGCGATGCAAAAGATTTTCTGAACAAAAATCCGATTTTGGCGAATGAAGACTTTATTCCTAAATTGTGGGTGTATTATTCTAGAATTACGCTTGTAAATAAAAATTCGAGCGAACGCTTAACATTGGATTTAAACTTAACCTACAGCGATGGAATTAAAAAAGTTTCCTATCCGGCTTTGGTTATTGCAGAATTAAAGCAGGAAAAAAACAAGAACTCTTTTTTCTCGCAACTAATGAAAGAACAGCATATCAAAGATTCATCTATAAGCAAATACTGCTTTGGTATTGTTATCTTAAATAATGAAATAAAGCATAACAATTTCAATGAAAAAATAAAATCAATTAATAAATTGTGTCATGAATAAAACCAAATTTTTAATCGCTATACTTTTGTTTTTATGTATCGGTTCACCAGTTTATGAGTCCATAGCTCAGGTAATTCCCATTTCGCAGGAAACTACAATTCAGACCGAAGAAAATTCAGATGTTACTTCAAAAAAAGATAAGAAAAAAGATAAAGAAAGTGATAAAGATCCGGTTGACATTGGCATTAAATTCGTATTGTATTTACTAATTAATGTCGGAACTTTGGCTATTATTATTCTGGGAATATACTATCCGAATAACAAACAAATGGAAACGGTGTTTACATTTATCATGTTCAATCTTATGATTTTTATGCTGACATTTGTTTTGAACAAGATTAAAATATCTATGGGAGCTGCTTTCGGTTTGTTTGCTGTTTTTTCGATGCTTCGTTATCGTACCGAAGGAATTTCGATGAAAGATATGACCTATCTGTTTATTTTTATTGCCATTGGTTTAATCAGTGCTATACAATTAGAATTTGCTGAATTGGGAGTTATTAGCGGCACAGTTATTTTATTCACCTTTTTATTGGATAGTAAGTTTTTACTAAAACGTGAACACTCCAAACGAATTGCTTATGAAAATATTGAATTAATAAAACCTGAAAACAGGGCTGATTTGATTGAAGATATTAAGAACCGAACAGGATTAAATGTGCGAAGAATTAATATTGAAAGAATTGATTTTTTAAAGGATACTGCAGAAATAATAGTTTATTACTACGAGTGATTCTTAAGTTATAATATAATTACATGAACAAGTTTATACGTTTACTATACATTGGGATTGCTGTTGTTTTGTTTTCTGAGAATATGCAGGGGCAAACAACCGATGCCGGTTTGTGGATGAGTTTGAATGTTGAGAAAAAAATAACTGCAAAACTATCTATTGCATTGGCTGAAGAATTCAGAATGAATGAAAATATGACTGAACTGGGTACTTTTTTTACGGATGTTGGATTAACTTACAAAATCAACAAATATATCAGGATTTCGGGTAACTATAGATTTGTAAATAAACGCAGATTGGACGATTCGTATAGCAAAAGACACCGCTATTATTTTGATTTAGCATTCAGAAAGCGATTTAAACCAATAACCATTTCGTTTCGTACACGATTTCAAAGTCAATATGCTGATATTTTTTCGAGTGAAGATGGTAAAATACCTTCGTATTATTCAAGAAACAAGCTCTCGATTAAATATGAATTAAATAAGAAATTGTCGCCTTATGTTTCGGTGGAGCTTTTTTCGCCTTTAAAGAAACCTTACGATATATTTATGGATAATGCACGCTATTGCATTGGCTTGGAATATGCTTTAAACCGCATGCATTCTTTAGATTTCTTTTATTTATTTCAACGAGAGTACAACGTTAAAGATCCTATGCGCGAGCATATCATAGGAGTTGGTTATTACTTCAGTTTTTAATACCAGCGATATTTTCCGTCTTTTTCTATCCTAATTTTGTTGTTATCGGCAAGCCATTGCAGTGCCTTTATTACTTTTTCTTCAGGTATACTTTGAACCGAACCAAGTATTTCGGCCAGTGTCATGCTCTTGTTTGTTATCAACAACCTCAACTGTTCAACAATAGCATCAAATTCCAGTTCGGTTAAACTCAGTTTGTTTCGCTGCACACACACATCGCAAATACCACAACGCTTGGTGTTTTTTTCACCAAAATATTCGAGTAAATATTGGTTTCGGCATTTTGTGTTGCCCGAAACATAATCGGTGATGGCCTCGAAACGGTTCAGGGCATTTTCTTTTAGCGTTTTGTAGTTCGCATCGGTCAACAAAATACGATTGCTTTCCTGACGTTCGGATGTGAAAATAACAGAAGGCAAATCGGAACGTTCATCATAATGCAAAACATTTTGGGTTACCAATTCTTTAAGCGTTTTTACGGTTTGCTCAAAAGTGATGTTTAATTTTTTTGCGATATCGTGTTCATCAATCTTTACATAATCGTTGAACAAACCAGTATACAAGCGCAAAATCATTTTGATAAAATTTTCGTATTTAGGATTTTGAAGTTGAAATTTATACAGTTCGGTGTTGTTGGTACAAAAAAACAGTTTCGAAGGTTCGTTGAATGTTTCGGAAAGAAGCAGATACCCTTCTTTTTCAAGAAATTTTATGGCGTTGTAGGCCACCATAGCAAGCAAATTGTAGCGCTCGGCAAAGTCGTTGATATTAAAATTATAATGTGTATCCCTACCGCTTCCCATAGCTATTTGAAAATAGTTGCACAAACAATCGTACACTTTTTTTATCATCTCTTTTTCGGGGAATGCCATTTGGAAGAATTTGTAGGCACCAATGATGTCAGCATTTTCATAGAGTAACACCGCAAATGCTTTTTTCCCGTCGCGGCCTGCCCGGCCTGCCTCTTGAAAATAGGCTTCGATACAATCGGGCACATCGAGATGAACCACAAAACGAACATCGGCTTTGTCGATGCCCAAACCAAACGCATTGGTGGCTACCATCACACGTTTTTCGGCATGCATCCAGGCTTTTTGTTTGGCGTCGCGGGTTTTATGGTTGAGACCGGCATGATAAAAATCGGCAGATATTTTATTTATATTAAAGTAATCAGAAATTTCTTTGGTTTTTTTGCGATTGCGCACATAGACTATACCCGAGCCTTTGTTTTTAGCCGCAATTTTTAGTAATACTGTTAGTTTGTTTTCTTCCTTTTGCACAAAATACGACAGGTTTTTGCGCTCAAAGCTCAGTTGCACCACGTTGGTTTTCCCGAAATTCAGCTTCTGTTGTATGTCGGTAATTACTTTGGGAGTGGCGGTGGCAGTGAGCGCCAAAATGGGTACATTGGGAATGTATTCGCGTATTTCGGCAATTTTTAAATAGGGTGGCCTAAAATCGTAGCCCCATTGCGAAATGCAATGCGCCTCGTCCACCGCAAACAAATTCACATTCATGCGTTTTAGGCGCTCGCGAAACAAACTTGTGGTGAGTCGTTCGGGCGAGAGATAGAGGAATTTTACTTCTTTATCGAAAACAGCATTATCAAAAGCAATATCAATTTGTTCGGTGGTCATGCCCGAATATATAGCTAGGGCTTTGATGCCTCGTTTTTGGAGGCTGATGACCTGATCTTTCATGAGGGCAATGAGCGGCGAAACCACTATACACAAACCAGGACGCGCTAGCGCGGGCACCTGAAAACACAAGGATTTGCCGCCTCCGGTTGGCAAAAGCGCCAGGGTGTCGGCACCGGCCAAAACAGAATTTATGATTTCCTCCTGCATGGGCCGGAATGAGGAATAGTTCCAGTATTTTATCAGGATTTGCTGAAGGGTCATTGCAGCTTTTTTTTGCTAAGATACAAAAGAATTCAGAATTATGATTTCAAATGCCTGATTTTAGCTGCCTGATTTGGCTTGGGCGTTTTAAATGATGAAGACCATGATGCTGATTTCACCAATGGCTCCCTATGTGTAATTTGAAATGGATTTGTGCCCACTGTGGCCAAAATAATTTGTACATTTGAGCAAGCGAAATATGCAACTTTTAATTGGTTATTTACTGATGAAACAATAAGATAAAAAATAATGCCCCGAAACCTTAGCAAGAACAAACAACAATTAACTAAGCTCCTTAGAGAGTTTTTTGATAGCGAAAAAGCTGCCGGCTTGGTTTTGGTGGTGGTAACATTTGTTTCGTTGGCTTTGGCAAACTCACCCTGGAAAGAACATTATATTGGTTTTTGGAATATGGGGTTTCACGGTCGCAACCTAGTGTATTGGATTAACGACGGACTGATGGCAATCTTTTTCCTACTGATTGGCTTGGAACTAGAGCGCGAAGTGTATCAGGGCGAACTATCAGATATTAAAAGTGCCACACTGCCCTTGGTGGGAGCCTTGGGTGGTATGCTAATTCCGGTTGCTATTTATTTTGTGTTTAATTGGAGTTCGGGCACCAAATCGGGTTCGGGCATACCCATGGCAACCGACATTGCTTTTGCTGTAGGCATTTTGTCGCTTTTAGGCAAACGGGTCACTGTTTCGCTTAAAATATTTTTAACCGCACTGGCTGTTATCGACGATTTGGGGGCTATAGTGGTGATTGCAATTTTTTATAGCAGTTCCTTGGCTGTCGGCAATTTGTTGATAGCCTTTGGCATTTTTGGTTTTTTAATTTTACTCAACCGGCTAAAAGTACGCAACTTGATACCCTATTTGATTGGCGGTGGCTTGATGTGGTATTTTATGCTACACTCGGGCGTGCATGCTGCTATAACCGGTGTACTGCTGGCATTTGCCATCCCGTTTGGCAAGCTGCCAAAAAAATCGCCATCCAGCCGTTTGCAACATTTTTTGCATGTTCCGGTGGCTTTTATCATACTGCCGCTGTTTGCCATGGCCAACACCTGCATTTGGCTGGGCCCAAACTGGCATGGGGGTTTGTTTCACAGCAACAGTTTAGGAATTATGGCCGGACTTGTCATTGGAAAACCATTGGGTATTTTCCTTTTTACATTTATAGGCGTGGGTTTGGGTATTTGCAAATTGCCTACCGATTTAAAATGGAAAAACATTATTGGAGCCGGTTTTTTGGGAGGCATTGGTTTCACCATGTCAATTTTTATCACCTTGTTGGCATTTCATGAACAAGAAACAATAATCAACTCAAAAATTGCCATTATTGTGGCATCCATTGTGGCCAGTTTCACCGGTTTTATTTGGCTAAAACTAAGCCTGAAAAAGTGAAACAAGCCGCTGTGGGCGTTTTTTCCCAACCACACTTTCCATGCTGCGCATAATAGCACAGTTTAGTACCCTAAATATAGCATCCCCATTAAACCACGCTTTAAAAATGCTTGCACAGTGAACAAAAGTGGCAGTCCATTATCAAAAAGTGATGATGCATTTTCGCAAAGTTATGGTCTACTTTCACAACACGCATGGCGAATATGCCAAGGTATCGGCTGACTATAATAAATAACAAATTTCGATTATACAATTCATTTTTAAAACTATACGGTCATCCCCAAGCTTGTGTGGGTTTGATTTTAACCGGATGCGCTCCGTGGCGGATGTTTTCCGCTCCGTGGCGGGAAGTACGCGCTCCGTGGCGGGAAGTACCCGCCATGCACTTTTTTTCGAATTCGAAAAGCAATAATTGAAGATATTATTACACTTTATCAAAAAACTCGTAATCATATTTGGTGGCATACATTTCGCGCACATCATCCTCTGGATTTTGCGAATAAACCAAGGTTTCCAATAAACTTCCTTCAGTGTTATAGGTTCGTTCAATATTCACTATCAAAACATCTTCTTCGTTGTATTCTTCTTGTTTGATAGTATTACCCCTGTCATCGTAAAACAAACGGGTAATTTTTTTTGATTTTTGATCTTCCTCATCAATTTCAATCACATTACCGTTTTCGTCTTCTGTAAAAATAGTTTTATGAATCAATTGATCTTTCCAGTTATATCGTAAAATTTTTTCTCTATTTTGATTTTCATTATAAAAATAGGTTACTCTCGATTTATCAGCATGCTCTGGCGAAGAGTATTCATATTCTGCGAGTAAGCCAAGTTCATTATAGGAGTAATTCTTTTGAAATATGAGCTTTTCATCATCAAACATCTTTTCCGAGATAATGTTTTTGTTTTCCCATTCATATATTTCTTTCTCCTGCAATTCGTTATCCTGATCGACCACCCTGCGTTCAATTAGGTTGTTTTCATGGTCATATGATAGAATAACTATGTTTTCGCCACCTTCCTGATAAGAAATTTTTTCTGAAATTTTTCTGTCTTCATCCCAAAATATATATTTGTGTTCAGCTATTTCTGTTTCATCATAATAGCAAATTTCTTCAACCAAATTATTGTTTTCGCCAAATTTATACTCATAAAATTCTTGCACACTACCTTGTTGCGAATACGATACAGTCTTTATAACATTTCCATTTTCATCATATACTGATAATGATGATAAAAATGAATTACTCTCTATCCATTCCGATTCGTCTGGTTTTGTCGGATTTTCCATAGAATAGATTATTCGGGTATTTTTAATAGTTTTGATTTTTTTAGTCATAAAAAGAGTTTTAAAAGCAACTGCAAAAGTAATCAATCAATTGAAAAAATATGCTGTATTGTTTGAATTTAAAGTGAATAATGCAAATGAATAAAATTGTTATAGAACGTTTTATAGTAACTATTTTGTTCAATACTAGTAATTAGCCTCAATTAAATAGAAAGATACTGCTGAAATAGATACTGGTATTGTATCTAAATATTATATTAAGTGGTCAGGAAAACTATTTATTGCATACAAGATGAAAAGTGTTGATAGTAACAAACAACTTCTGAGTGAGAAGCGAATAAATTGGCAAATAGTAATTCCAATTTTAATTTTATACAATCGAGTCAGTATAAAATATTAATTGACTGGCCACGAAATATAAAACCCAAACAATTGATTAAATCTTATTTCGCAAAACTTATAGCTCTAGTTTCCCGAATGACAGTGATTTTTATTTGGCCGGGATAGGTCATTTCATTTTGAATTTTTGTAGAAATTTCTGATGCTAATGAATTAGCCTCGTTATCGGTAACCTTATCAGCACCTACAATAACCCGCAATTCTCTACCGGCTTGTATAGCATATGTTTTTACAACGCCTGGATAGGAGAGCGCAAGTTCTTCCAAATCTTTCAAACGGTTAATATAAGATTCAACTATTTCACGGCGGGCACCAGGACGTGCACCTGATATTGCATCGCAAATCTGAACAATTGGAGCAATTAATGTTGTCATTTCCACTTCCTCATGGTGTGAACCAATTGCATTGCAAACCTCCGGTTTTTCTTTAAATTTTTCAGCCAGATTCATGCCTAGAATTGCATGTGGTAAATCAGGTTCATTGTCAGGCACTTTACCAATATCATGTAAAAGACCTGCTCTTTTCGCCAATCTTGAGTTAAGTCCGAGCTCAGATGCCATAGTTGCACACAAATTAGCTACTTCCCTTGAGTGCTGCAACAAATTTTGTCCATAAGAAGATCTATATTTCATTTTGCCAATCAATCTGATTAGTTCGTGATGCATGCCATGAACTCCCATATCAATTGTTGTGCGTTTACCAACTTCAACAATTTCTTGCTCTATTTGTTTTTTAGTTTTAGCAACAACTTCCTCAATCCGTGCAGGATGAATTCTTCCATCGGTAACTAATTGATGCAAAGATAAACGTGCAATTTCGCGACGAACGGGATCAAAACCTGAAATAATAATTGCATCGGGCGTATCGTCAATGATAATTTCTACACCGATTGCAGCTTCTAAAGCTCTGATATTCCTACCTTCACGTCCAATAATTCTTCCTTTAATTTCATCATTCTCGATATTGAAAACTGAAACTGAATTTTCGATAGCGTGCTCAGCAGCAGTACGCTGTAATGTTTTTATTACAATTTTTTTAGCCTCCAAATTTGCCGTATCACGTGCTTCCTCAATAATTTCTCGGATATTGTTTGCAGCTTCAGTTTGTGCTTTAGTTTTAAGCATATCTATTAATTGAGCTTTAGCTTCTAATGAAGATAATCCCGATATAATTTCTAGTTTTTCAGCCTGTTGTGATTGTAATTGTTCAAGGTCGGTTTGTTTTTTATTTAATAGGTCAAGTTGATTATTTAAATTTTCACGTACAACTGATAAATCTTTTTCTTTCCGACTTAGTTCTTCTATTTTTTGCGAAACCAATGATTCTTTTTGTTTAATTCGATTTTCGCTTTTTAGAATGTTGTTATTCTTTTCATTAATTATATTTTCGTGTTCAGTTTTTAACTGTAAAAATTTTTCCTTAGCTTGCAGTATTTTGTCTTTACGATTAACTTCTGCTTCATTTTCTGCATCTCGTAAAATGCGTTCAGCTTTTTTTTCAATCGACTTGCGAATGAATGTTATAGAAACAAGTCCTCCAATAATTATCCCTGCAAATGCTGCAATTACAATAAATAAAATGTTCATGGTTTAGGTTATATGTGGTTAATATTATTATAAAAAACCCCGCATTAGATTCAAAAGAGTTTAGAATAAACCCCAAAAAACATGGTTAGAGCCGCCTTTATTATTCGAACTTCTACTGTCCCATAATGGAATTCCATCATAAATGGATTGAAGCCTGTTCTATTATTGCAGAGCTAACTCTAAATTGACAAATGTTGAGTTTATCAAACGATGTATTTGAATTAATGCGGGAATTTTTTTTATATATTCAAAGAACGATTCAATATTTTAAAGATGCTCAGTTAAAATGGTATCAATTTCAAGCAATTTCTCTCGTAAAAATGTATTGTTGTATGTTTTTGAATTCTCATAGTTCAATGCACTTGAAGTATATTGTAATGCAATCATCGCCAATAAGTCTTGTTTGTCTTTGAATGCATAGCTAGAAGCAAATTCTTTAATCTTTTCATTTATTAGTTTTGCTGCTTTTCTTACAACTTCTTCTTCCTGTTTGTCAATGGTAAGTTTATAACTTCTATCACCAATATTTACTGTTATTGAAAAATCTTCCATTACCTCAGGTATTATGATCAATTACTTGTTTAATAATGCCAAACATCTCTCAACTTCCCGCAAAAGCTCATTAATTTTTAATTTTGCCTTTGTTTTATTTTCTTCTCCATCAATCGAGTTTGTAATTTTTAAAATTGTATTTTTTTCCTCTAAATATTTTATTTTTAAATTATTATCATTATTTATATTACTTTGTTCCAATAATTTGTTGTTGATTTCAATATTTTCTTTTCTTAACGCGCTAATTATTTTTACCAATTGAAGTATTTTGTATTCAACGCCAGATAATAATACAGACAAATCCTCCATGTTGAATCTAAAATTTTTATAATACAAAAGTACGATTATTAATATGCAAAAACGAAATTTTATAAATTTATTTTATAATTTTATGCACCTTTTTGTAATTAGTATCTAATTAATCTGTTCAAATATTTGAATTTCAAATGACTGAAGATTTACTCCATTATATTTGGAAATTTCAACGTTATAATTTTAATAAAATAATAGCAGAATATTGCATAGAAGTCTTGAGTCCTGGATTTCATAATTTTGATTCAGGTCCAGATTTTTCCAATGCAAAAATTCGAATTAACAATATACTATGGGTTGGTAATGTTGAAGTCCATTTAAAATCTTCCGATTGGTATAATCATAAACATCATAAAAATAAAACATACGATACAGTTGTTTTACATGTTGTTTGGGAAAATGATAAACAAATTGTGGATAAACAGGGTAATAATGTACCAACTCTCGAATTGAAAAATAAAGTAGACCACTATTTGTTAGATAAATACAAGTTTTTTATCGAGAAAGCTAACTGGATTCCTTGCGAAAAATTGTTAGATTTAGTTGAGCCATTTATTGTTTTTGCATGGCTTGAAGCATTGTCAATAGAGAGATTACAAGTAAAATCGGAGTTTATTTTAAAAAAACTAATGTTATCAACAAATAATTGGGAGAAAGTTTTTTATGAAGTAATTGCGCGAAATTTCGGCTTTAGTTTAAATGCAGATACTTTTGAATTGCTTGCAAAATCATTAAATATCAAGTATATATCGAGATGCAAGAATAATTTATTTCAAATCGAAGCTCTTCTATTTGGACAAGCAGGTTTTTTATGTGAAGAGTATACGGAAGATTATCCGATTAAATTAAAAAATGAATATAATTATTTTCAGCACAAATTTGATCTTAAGCCAATAGATAGGCATTTGTGGAAATTTTTACGCTTAAGACCCAATAATTTTCCAACTATTCGAATTGCGCAATTTGCAATGCTAATTTATAATTCATCTGGGCTGTTTAGAAAGGTTATTGAAACAGAATCCATAACTGAACTAAAAGATTTCTTTTCTGTAAATAGCTCTCATTATTGGAAAACTCATTATGTCTTTGGAACGGATTCATCTGTCCATGAAAAAAAACTTGGCGATTCTTCTATAAATTTGATACTGATTAATACAATAATTCCATTTATATTTGCATATGGAAGTTTTAAGAAAGATGAATTTTATAAGGATAAAGCACTTGGTTTTTTAGACGCATTAAGACCTGAAAAAAACAAAATAGTTATGAATTTTAAAAAAGCTGGCATTGTTTCTAATAACGCACAACAAACTCAGGCTTTAATTCAATTGCATTCTAATTACTGTTTAAAAAAGAAGTGTTTAAATTGTAGTATTGGAGACTCATTATTAAAAAATGCTAATATTTAATATATGGTTCGACGGAATAATTTCATAAGCAAATTTTTTTATGCTATCGTAATAATTCTACTAGTTATTGCATTAGGCACTTTGGGCTATATTTTAATCGAAAATTATTCATTTATTGATGCGTTATATATGACAGTGATAACTGTCGGTACAGTTGGTTATAGAGAGGTTATACCATTGACAGTTCAAGGAAAAATATTTACAATTTTTCTTATCATTCTTTCTTTAGGAGTATTGGCTTATTCTTTATCACTAATTACAAGCTATTTTGTAGAAGGCGAATTGAGGAATCTTTATAGAAATTATAAAACAAAATCAGGAGTAAAGAAAATGAAAAATCATGTAATCATTTGTGGATATGGTCGAAATGGGAAGCAAGCGGCATTGCGTTTGAATGCTCATAAAGAGCCATTTGTTGTGATAGATAATAATCACGAAATCGTAGTTAAATATGGGCTGAAGAATGTTGTCTTTGTCGAAGGTGACGCAACCCTTGATGAAATATTAATTGGTGCAGGTGTCCAGCATGCAAAAGCTTTGATAACCACATTACCGATAGACCCAGATAATATGTATGTTGTCCTTTCTTCGCGTGCGTTAAATTCCGACATAAAGATTATTAGCCGAGCTTCAAACGAAAGTGCTCAACAAAAACTAATCATTGCCGGTGCCAATAACGTTGTAATTCCGGAAAGTGTAGGAGGTGCCCATATGGCCTCTTTAGTAATTAACCCCGACATTTTACACTTTTTTAATATGATTTTTATTCCAGGTGAAGATTCGCCAAATTTGGTGGAGTTTGCATGCAATAATATGAATCATGAATTTCAAAACCGAACAATTGAGGAATTGAAAATCAGAATTAAAACAGGGGCAAATATCATTGGTTTGAAAACTTCCGACAATAAATTTATTATTAATCCACCACCAAATACTCGATTAGTAAATGATTCAAAACTTTTTGTTCTTGGAACTCAAGAACAGATTGAGTACATGAAACTCATATTAACAAGTTGATTTATTTTTTGATCTATTCATCAACTATTTTGTTTTATTTTTTAATTGAGTTTTATTTTCGCTCTTCTTTTTCTTTATAAAAGGATCTTTTTTAGTATTAAATTCTTTACGGTAGGTAATACCTATGCCTTGAGTATATGGAGCAACAAATTGAAGGACATCATATTGATTTGTTCGATTAAAAACTCTAAATTTTAATGCTTTATTTATTTTTACTTCAATATTCACATCGCCAATTATTTGATTTGAATTCTTACTATTTGATTTTCCGGTATTAACACCTAAATTGCTTTCAATATTCACTCGGTCATTAAGAATTTGAGTGGAAAGTGCTACTTCAATTTCTTCTTGTGAAATATTGTCGCCAGGACGATAATTGACACCAATATCGATATCCTTACTGATCATAGATAACCAGTTAGTTAACTGATTCGAGAGAACTTCGCTTGCACTTTTGCCTAGGAAATTAGCATTACTAAGTGTTGATTGCCCAATTCCGTTTCCGGAATTGACAAAACTATTAATGATTAATAATGAAATAAAATTGTTGTTAATATTCTGATTTATTGCTGAGATATAAGGCCCTTTTTCAAATTCAGTTAGCGTTGGCAGGTCAACATCAAAACTGAAAGTTGGATTTGAAAGCATATCTCTAATTTTAATAATGCATTCCACTGGAATGGTTCTATTACTGTCTCCACTAGAGACGCCCAAACTGCCAAGATTGGCTTTAAGTTTGTATCTAGCCGTAATGTCAAGATCTGCACTATAAGGGTCACCATTCCATTTTATTGTACCACCTTCGTCAATAATAAATCGTTTGTTAATAATGTTTTGAAATGTAAATAAATAATCCCCTGAAGTAATTGAATAATCCCCAAACATTAACAAGTCTCCTGTTGAGTTAACTGTCAATCGTATATTACCATTACCTTTGCCCTTAATTCTATCGCCTGCTTTTGGGTCAAACATTATTTGAATTTCGGCATCATCTGTTGCATTAATTAACATATCAAGATCGATACCTGTTAGTTCCTTGCCTTTATCATCCAATTCATTTATTTTAATGGTTTTATCAACAAAAGAGATATAATCATTTGTGCTTAATGATGTGGTTCCTCCAACTGGTATAAACAATTGGGTTCCTTTGTCGGTACGGGCAATAATGTCCATTTTAATTTTTGAGGGCGTACCATATATATGAACATTGCCAGTTGCAAAGGCTCTTCCATAAAACATTTCATTCAAGGTAGGAGTAGTGTTCAAACTGAAAAGCTTTTTTGGTGCAATAAAGAAATCAAAGATGATGTTTCTAAAGTTATTATGAGATATTCTACCATTTACGATTGCCGTATCATTGTATGGTTGATCGATGACTACTAGATTCTTAAAACTGAAATCAGTATTAGTAATTTTTACGCTATCATAAGCAAATGAGTAAGTAGTGTTCAAGTAGTTGACATGTAAAAAGGTACGTAGCAACTTAATATTCCCCAATAATTGAGGATTTTTATTGGTCCCAGTCACTTTTATATTACCAATTGCTGTTCCGCTTACTATTGTTCCGAAACTGGCAATATATCTCGATAAAGGTTTCAGTCTCAAATTATCGATATCAATATTTATATCAAAGTTTTGACTGTTATTTGTAGGAAAATAATACCCTGAAACAATTAGTGGTGTGCTTGTTCCAATAGCTCCAACATAATCAACCTGTGCAATTATACTTATTCCCTTCTTTTTTGAATCCCATTTGTTTAATACTTTGGCATCGCCGAGTTTATCATGATTAAATCCAAGGTTTTTAATTATAATATCAGAGTAATAGGTTGGTTTGCCATAAAAATCAGATAAATAGACATTCCCTGTAACAATTCCATCTAAATCAAAATTTTTTGCGTTTGTTAAATAATCTAAATTTGAGATATCAAAATCAGTAAATTTAACAGCTATTACATCAAGAGGGCTTTTTGAAATGTCTCCATTAATTGAAATACTCTGCAGTTTTCTGTACAACAACACATTGTTAAAAGAAATGGTTGTAGTATCGAACAGAATAGTCCCTTTGGTATTAATTGACCAAATCGAATCATCAATAGTGATGGTTGATGGTTTAAAACCAAAGATAGTTTGGTCATTAGAATAAAAATAGGTGTAAAAATTGATATTTCCTTCGTTTTTATCAACTCTTTTATTATTGTTCCAAACGATTCTTGTCAATAGGCTGTCATTTAACTCATTAATTTTAATATTTAAATTGGATAGCCAGGAACTATCTGAGAATTTTAATGAGTCGGTATTTAGAACTAGGTCTATATTCTTTGGAGTTGCATTGATATCAATTTTACAGTTGGTTAATTTCTTGCCATAAAAGTATAGTTCAGATGATGTTGCACCAATTACCGTGGTGTTATTAATTGAATTAAAATTCCCAGTTATACTTGTATTCCCGGAAATTTTTGCTTCAGGAACAAAAAACTTAATTACAGGAGTTGCATTATAAAGCTTTATAACAAAGTCAAATTCTTGTCGAGGTTGTATTGTAATGTTTGAATCAAGTTTAAAGTCAAGATTGGGTAAATACACTAATACAAAACGTTTAATTGAGTTAGGTAATTCCATAAATACAAAATATCCTTTGAAAATAGCATCAATATAATCCGATTTCAAGTCAAACGTACGATAACCTGTTTTATTTATATGGGTTTCAAGCATTAGAGAATTAAGTGAAAACAGTTTATTGTTTTGAATAAAGTGAGCTTTTTCTACAAAAATAGTACCTTGAAGGTTGTCTATATTGTTTCCCTTAAAATTGATTTTTAGATCGCCATTAAATTCTGATATTGAGTCTTTCGGAAAAAGATTAAGTTTTTTTAAATTGGCATAATCAATTTTAGAAGTGAAGTTATAAGATGGTAGTGTGTCATTTAGGTCAAGCGTTCCGTTAAAATGCTGTTGAAGATTTTCATCAGCAATAGCAATCAAACCCGTGTAAACCATTTTGTCGAGGCCGCCATTAATATTGATGTTCGTATATTTATAGTCCTTAAATTCAAATAGATTCATTTTGCCATTAACTTTGAATGAAGCAGTTTTTGTAGTGAACCCCGACCCAATGATTTGTGCATCCAAACTTACTTTTCCAAAAATATCTGATTGTTTCATCATTAAACCTAAATCGAAATTTTCAGTTTTTATTTTTCCGTTATAAGTCAATGTATTATCCGAATTACTTAGTATAATATCGGTGGACGCGCTACCGACATCGGTTTGAATGGTAGCATAAGCAACAAAGTCTGAATAAAAACCAGTAATAATACCTTTAAGATTCACTTTGCCAAGACGTTTCAAGATTTCGGGTAATAATAAATGAGTAATTTTTCGATTAGGTAAGGGGATTACAATGTTGTTCAGGTCTTGTACGGATGATGTTGCTTTTCTGATTTTTAAGTTGATATATGTTTCATCAATGTTAGGAAGACCATTCATGGTAATATCAGCATTTAATGTTGTATTACTTCCATATTTTAGATCAAAATGTTTGATTTTAAGATTATTAATCTTTCCTTTGACTTCAGTGCTGAAAAATATCTTATTGTTCATACCTGTCAATTCTTTGGCGTAATATGCTATATCTATACTGTTTAGGGCAGTTTTGCGTATGGTTGAGGTAATAGTAACCTGATTAACAAAATTGTTAAAGGAATTAAAGTCTTCATAAGAAAATTTCAGGTCGAGATCGAGCTGTGAATAAGGAGTTGTAATCAATAAATTGTTGACAATGATGTTTTTTTTCGATACAATAGTTTTACCTGAAAAATTACTTAATATAAAACCACTTTTTTCATTGAGTGCTATATTTTTAATTTTAGCTGCAACAGAATCACCATAAATAGCTACCTCCTCCATATCAATGTTTAACTTTTTTATTTGTATGTCATCGAAATCCATTGTTTCGTTATTGTTATGTATCTTTCTGTCGTCAATAAAGGAAAATCCTGAATTATAGAAAGTAAGTTTACCGATTTTTATTTTCAAAGGGTATTCGATCTTCTTTTTCGTGGAGCTTGTGTCTACTTTTCCAAATAGGTCGACGAACTCTTCAATGTTTGTTTTTTTGGAGTTTTTGTATCGCCGTAAATTAAAATAGGTGTTTTCGAAAGCAAGATTGTTGATACTTAAGTAATTGGTTTCTAATGAAAACTCATCCATATCAATTAGAATCTTACCTGATTTAAGTAATGTATTTTTTTGATTATCGGCGACATAAACATTTTTTAGTGTCACTTCCAAAAAGAAACGGATATCAACTTTTTCGACAGAAATCTGTGTATGATAATTTTCAGTAAGAAAATTGGATAAACGTTTCCCCAGCCAAGTTTGTACAATGTTACTTTGCAGTAAAATACAAAAAAATGCAGGCATCACAAAGATGACCGAATAGACAATAATCGCTATTTTGGTAATTTTTTTTATACCTTTGAATTTTTATTTCTACTTATGAATACTCTCATACTTGGTATTGAATCGTCTTGCGATGATACGTCTGCCGCTATAGTTAATAATAACGTTCTTTTATCAAATATTATTGCAAATCAGGATATTCATAAAAACTTTGGTGGCGTTGTACCTGAATATGCATCAAGAGCTCATCAAAAAAACATTGTTCCTGTTATACAAAGTGCCCTTGAAAAAGCAAATGTACAAAAAAAACAACTCTCAGCAATTGCTTTTACTCGCGGTCCGGGTTTGTTGGGTTCGCTTTTGGTAGGAACTTCATTTGCAAAGGCTATGGCTTTAGCTTTAAACATACCGTTGATTGAAGTGGATCACCTTCAGGCTCATATACTTTCGCATTTTATTGTAGAGCCCACTGATGACAAGGATTTGCCTAAGTTTCCCTATTTGTGCATGATTGTTTCGGGGGGACATACTCAGATAATTATAGTTAAGAGTTTTTCGGATTTTGAAATTATCGGCAATACGATTGATGATGCTGCTGGTGAGGCATTTGATAAGTCAGCAAAAATTATGGGACTTCCATATCCAGGAGGCCAAATGATTGATTTGATTGCAATGAAAGGCAACCCAAATGCGTTTCAGTTTGCCGAACCTAAAGTCAATGATTTGATTTTCAGTTTTAGTGGATTAAAAACTTCTTTTTTATATTTTATTCGTGATGGTTTAAAAAAGGAACCGGATTTTATCGAAAATAATTTAGCAGATCTTTGTGCTTCAATTCAATATACTATTGTTTCGGTATTAGTTAAAAAGCTTATACAGGCATCAAGAATAACCGGCATTCGTAATATTGCAATTTCGGGAGGTGTTTCGGCTAATTCGTCATTGCGTGAATTGCTTACGAAAGTGGCTGAAGAAATGAAATGGAAATTATTTTTACCCAAACCGGTATTCAGTACCGATAATGCAGCTATGGTAGCGGTGGCGGGTTACTATAAGTATTTAAATAAAAACTTTGCTGATCAATATATTACGCCTTATACACGTAGTCAAATTTGATTTTTGATGCTAAAAAGGTTTGTTTTAATAATATTAATTTTATTTTTGCATAAAAAAACATTTATGAGAAAGATTTTTATTTATTTTGGAGCTTTAGCTATAATATCTTTATTATCTTCTTGTTCAGGTAGTAAAGATGCTAGAATTGAACCCGGCTCTATAACAATTTCGAATGACTTGGAAAATACGGGTTGGATTAATCAGTATACTCTGGTTAAGGATGTTGCGCATTCTGGAAAAATTTCGAGCAAGATTGATTCAATAACGCAGTATAGTTTCGGATATTCCGAAAAATTTAAAAATATTAGCGATACTCTGCCAAAAAGTGTTGATTTTAGTGTATGGGTTTATTTTCCGCAAACTGGTATCAACGGAAGTTTGGTTTATAGTATTGATTCTGTCGGAAAAAATATTTTCTGGAAAGGTATTCCGCTAAAAGATTCGGTGAAAGCTGCCAATCAATGGAAAGAAATTAAGACGAATATTGAACTGCCAAGAAAAATTATGCCAACGGATAAAATAAGCATCTACGTTTGGAATCCCGACAAAAAGACTTTTTATGTTGATGATATGAAAATCATCTTTCACAATCAATAATTTACTGCGTTTTATACTCGGTTTGATCGTACTTTTCAGGTATTTTGTTGCTGTTGTACTTTGAAGGACATTTTAATAGCATTTTAGAAGCGTAGAATGCACTATTCTTTATTTGGCCAGTTACTACCACTTGTTGCAGTTTTTCGAAATCCTGGGGCCTAGAATCCTTGAAAAACACTTTCATTTCGGTGCCTTGATCATCAAGCATGAAGAAAGTGAAATATACGGTGGTGTTCACTGTATCATATTTCACCGGTTTTTTCTTGTTTAATGTGCCTATAATCTGCTGCTCTTTGTTAGGGGTTTTCTTGGCTTGTGAAAAATTGGAGTAGGTGTCCATATTTAACATAAAGCTGATTACCACACCAATGCCAATAATTATGGCGATTACGATTATTATTTTGGTAATTTTCATACGGCAAAATTAGTAAAAATACAATTAACAGTATTATGCTTTATTTTACTATACACAGAAAGCTTATGCTTCCGATTTTTTGCTGCGTTTGCGCATGGTTTCGTCTAAAATGATTTTACGTAAACGAATGGATTTTGGAGTAACTTCCACATATTCATCATCCTTGATGTATTCCATAGCTTCTTCCAATGAGAACTTAATGGCCGGAATGATGGTGGCTTTGTCGTCAGTTCCCGAAGCACGCACATTGGTGAGTTTCTTTGTTTTAATCAAATTCACCACAATATCGTCTCCTCGAGTATTTTCGCCAACTATTTGACCTTCGTAAATGTTTTCGCTTGGCAAAATGAAAAACGAACCGCGATCTTGCAATTTATCGAGCGAATAGGTGATGGCAGTACCTGTTTCCATTGATATCAATGAACCGTTGCGACGGCCGGGAATTTCGCCTTTCCAAGGTTCAAACGCTTTAAAGGTGTGTGCAATCACAGCTTCGCCTTCGGTGGCGGTGAGCACGGCATTGGTCAGGCCAATCAATCCACGGGCGGGTATGTTGAATTTGAGTTCAATACGGTCGTTGCGGCTTTCAATAGTGGCAATGTCACCTTTGCGTTTGGTAACAATTTCAATCACTTTTCCTGAAAAGGGTTCGGGAACATGAATGGTAAGGTTTTCTATAGGCTCATGTTTTTCGCCGTTTATTTCTTTAATAATTACTTGGGGTTGACCCAGTTGAAACTCATAACCTTCGCGGCGCATAGTTTCGACCAAAACCGAAAGGTGCAAAATACCTCGGCCAAACACCAACAGCTTGTCGGGCGAATCGGTTTCTTCCACTCGCAGTGCCAGATTGCGTTCGGTTTCTTTAAACAGGCGTTCGCGGATGTGGCGCGAGGTCACATAAACGCCTTCTTTGCCGAAGAAAGGGGAGTTGTTGATAGTGAATAACATGCTCATGGTGGGTTCGTCAACACTGATGCGGTCCATGCCTTCGGGATTTTCCAAATCGGCAATAGTATCGCCTATATCAAAGTTCTCGACACCCAAAATTGCGCAAATTTCGCCGGCCTCCACTTCGGTTTTTATTTTTTCTTTACCCAGTCCTTCAAATAGATAAAGTTCTTTGATTACCGATTTCATCAACGTTCCGTCGTTTTTTACGATAGAAACTGCCATACCCGCTTTTACGCTGCCGCGCGAAATACGACCCACGGCTATTCGACCCACGTAGGAGCTGTAGTCGAGCGAGCTGATTTGCAATTGCAGTGTGCCAGGCAACTGTTTTGGGGCGGGTATGTGTTTGATAATCATGTCAAGTAAGTAGGTAACGTCGGTGGTTACGTTGCGCCAGTCGTCGCTCATCCAGCCTTGTTTCGACGAACCGTAAACGGTAGGGAAATCCAACTGGTTTTCAGTAGCATCCAGGCTATACATCAAATCAAACACCTTTTCATGCACTTCGTCGGGCGAGCAATTGGGTTTATCCACTTTGTTGATAACCACAATGGGTTTTAGGCCTAGCTCCAAGGCTTTTTGCAGAACGAAACGCGTTTGAGGCATGGGGCCTTCAAAAGCATCCACCAGCAGCAAAACACCGTCTGACATGTTTAAAACGCGTTCTACCTCGCCACCGAAATCGGAGTGGCCGGGGGTGTCAATAATGTTTATTTTTACACCTTTGTAACGTACCGAAACATTTTTCGATAGGATGGTGATGCCGCGTTCGCGTTCCAAATCGTTGGAATCGAGGATTAGATCTTTTACCTCCTGATTGTCGCGAAACAACTTCACTTGATATAATATACGGTCGACCATAGTAGTTTTTCCGTGATCGACGTGTGCTATGATGGCTACATTTCTGATTTCTGGCATTTTATGGAGTTAATTTAGTGTTTTTTGTAAAGAGTTTGCAAAAGTAGTGTTTTTTATCCAAACTATTACAATAGTTATAAATTACTAGTTACTAATTGACAAGTAAAGGGAGTAGTAAATTATTACTTGAATGTTTAAAAAGTTGAAAGCAGAAGCGATGGCAACATAGTTGAATGCGTCCTAATGTGGGCACAGTTATATTGAAATTATGAGTACGCTAAACAAAACAACTTGTTTTTAAACTAATAGTAATTTTTGTGTTTGTAATGGCAGCAGCTTAGTGCATAATCCTATTGAATACAATTTTGTTTTGAGAGTTAGTAGGCAGGAAATAAAGGTATTAACTATTCCCCATATACTTGAAATCCTTAGGGCTTGATAAGGTTAATTGGCTTGTAATGATTTCGTAATTATATTTTGTACCTGTCTTGGTACGAATTTACAGAAACCAAATAGCATCATATTGCGTTTCGATGCAGCCTTTTTCGGTTTTACAAGTATATTGGTTCAATTCATTGATTGTTAAGTTGATGATTTGTTTCGTATTTTTTAAATTTCCATTGGCCCAAATAAGTAACAAGGGTGTTGTTTCGCAAAGCAACATAACGAGTAGTATCAATCAGTGGTTTCTTATTTTAGAATATCAAAAATCATTGGTTGCGCCTAACAAGACACTGGAAGCCCCTGTTGCGACACTGGAAGCCTTGTATTGAATTTTGAAGATATAAATTTATAAAAAATGTTTTTTTTTAAATATCTCATCAGAATGTTATTATTGTTTAAATTTGATGTGCCAATTCAACCTTAAAATGTTCAGAAAATGAAAAAAATGAAGCTTATTTCGATGATGCTATTAATTTCAGTTGTCTGTATTTCAGTAGCATTTAAACCAAAGGATAAAATAAAAGAAGCGGTCTTGGATTTGAAGGTAATTGAAAATTCGGTGACAAAAATAACCGATACATTGTGGGCAGGCAAATACGAAGTTTCTAATCTTTTGTGGCTTCTATTCGAAAAAGATTTGAAACTAAGCAAACAAACAGATGAATTAAAAGTTGCGCAGGTTGATACGTTGAATTGGCGCGACAAACTAGCCTATAACGAACCCTATGTTGCTTATTATTATCGCCATCCGGCCTACAACAATTATCCGGTGGTAAATATATCGTACGAAGGGGCAGTGCTGTTTTGCAACTGGTTAACAGAAAAGTATAATACATATGCAAAACGCAAATTTAAGAAAGTGGTTTTTCGTTTGCCTACTTCAAAAGAATGGACTCAAGCTGCACGAGGCAATTCTGTGTTAAATAGTTATCCATGGGGCGACCGCTTGATACAGAACGGTAAATTTATGTGCAATTATCACGGCATAGGCGATGAAAATATCACATTCCGCAAAGATCTAAACAAGTATGAAATTGTGAAGAACCATAATTCAACGGTGGGGAGTCTATCCGACAATAGTGACATAACAGCACCTGTGGATTCTTACTTTCCAAATAGTTATGGCATGTTTAATGTGTGCGGTAATGTGGCAGAAATGAGCTCCGAAAAAGGCAAAGTGCATGGTGGAAGTTGGAGAAACAGTGGCTGGGATGTGCGGGTGGAAGCTTGCGACAGTTATGAAAAATCGGCAAACGATATTGGATTTCGCTACGTTATGGAAATTATTGAAAAATAGTTGGCTGAGTAAATTACTTGTTTTTATCGTAACATCGTCTGGGACCTAATACTTTATAGTTTCTCTCGCTAACTGCTTTTGCAGCCAAGTAACGGTTTTTATACATCGAAATCTGATAGTAGTTGTTGTGAGCTAACATGCTACTGGTAATAAAGCCTGATAAAAGCATGAAAATCATCAGCCAAGTAAACCATTTTCGTTTAAACAAAGGTTGCCAGCAATAAAAAGAATACATCATGGCCACAGGAAACAGCAAATAGTAGGTGTGGGGCGAGGGACCTTTAACACTAAAAAAGAAACTACACCAAGTAATCAACATTGCGGCCAAGGTGATGTATTTCATCCATTTAAAATCGGGAGCGGGATTCCTTAGAAAGAATGCCACTATAAGATAACCCACCTGAACTAGTCCCAGCAGAGTTACAAATGCAATAAAAGGCGCAGCAACAGGATAATCCATAAGGAAGGCATAAAAGGGCCGACCGCCTGTATCCACAAAATGCGGTAGTTCATACGTTGAAAAAGAAAGAATACGAGTGATAACAGCAAAAATTTCTTTAAAGTTAGCCGTATTAAACATCATGTTCGACGAAACACTGTCTGTACCCGAATGAAAACCAAAGGCAATATAGGTGGGTATCAACACCGAACCACTTATTAAGCATCCAACAATAAACATGGGAATATTCCATTTTAAATTTTTTATGGACAAAACAAAGGCAAAGCCAATAAAGGGCAGCAACAATATCCAGGACATGTGCAACTGAAATATCCAAAAAAGCCCGAATCCCATCCATAAAAAACCAGTATGTTGTTTAATAAAACCTACAGCCATTTTGGGAATGGCTTCGAAAAACCCAATGAAAAACAATATGGCGCCAAACAATACGTAGGATGGATTGATTATATAGGTGGAATAGTTTAATGCCCAAGGACATGTGAGCAACCAAATGAGGCTGAACCATGCGGGAACCTTAATAAATTTTTTATGAAAGTACAAAGCAAGTAAGCAAAGTGCTGTCATTGAGAGTAAATTTAATAAGATGTAAGGTGCTTCGGGTATATGTAATATGAAAAATGGTAGGCCAACCAACAGTCCTTGCAAAGCACCCGGAATTTGTGTGTTGGTATACACAATGTCGGGGCCAAAATAGGGGTAATGCCCCGTGGTATAGAACTTGAGTCCAATCATATAAACCTGAAGTTCATCCTCTAGCCAAAATTCTTTACATAATCCGAAAACGAGACGGAATGCAAAAAGAAAAACCAAAATGAGAAATAAAAGAATCCATTTTTGTTTTTTCTTGGTCAGTTTCATTGGATTTTATGTAGGTTCAAAACTGCTATTTATTTGCCTGTTATTTTAGCCTGAAGTTTCAGGAAAAATGGTTTATCCAGCGGAAATCCCATTTTGCCTGCCGTATTAATATCTGCCCAAGCCTGCTGATAGAGGCCTTTATCGTAATAAACGATGGCTCGGTTAACAAAAGCAGCAGCATCTTTTGGGTTCATGCTAATGGCTGTGCAATAGTCGGCTATTGACTCGTCGAGCATCTTTAACTTGTAGCGTGTGAGTCCTCGCCACGAATAGACATCGCCTTTAACCGGTTTTAAAGCGACAGATTTATCTAAAAACTGCAGAGCGGTTTTAAAATCATCTCGTTTGAAATACACCAACCCTTTCCAGAAATACACCTCATAATCGTTTGGAGTCATTTTCTCGCATTTATCGAAATCAACCATGGCCGCATCGAGTTTACCTGTATTAATCAAAGCAGTGCCTCGCCATAAGTAAGCTTTGGCATCGTCGGGTTTCATTTCTAAGTATTTATCATAGTCGGGCAAAGCTTCGGCAAAACGGTTTAATGTGCTTAATGAGTTTGCGCGGCCAATAAAACCGTCGGTATTGTCAGGTTTGTATTTGATGCTTTTGGTGAAATCGTAGATGGCTTTTTCATATTGACCCATGTTGTTATAAACCACACCACGATTGCTCCAGGTTTCGTAGTTGGTAGTGTCAAATTGCATAGAAGCATTATACTGCACCAAGGCTTTATCGTAGTATTTAAACCAATGATAATAGTAATAACCCAAGTTGTTGTATGCAAAAGTGGAATTTGGATAAACTTTCAACACATCTTTCATCAATACTTCCCCGTTTTTCCATTTGCCAATGCGTTGCCATGTGAGTACTGAAAAGAATAGTACAAATCCAGCAAATAAAATGTAAAACAATGGTTTGATCGGTCGAATCGACTTCGCAGTGGAATTGATACCTTTGCTGAATAATGTGCCAAAAATGAAAAACAAACCAATATAGGGCACATAGGTGTAGCGTTCGGCCAATACGGCTCCACCAACAGGTATAATTTGAATAACCAAGGCGATATTGAAAAAAAAGAATAAAACACCAAAAATAAAATGGCGTCCGAATTTTCTGGTAAATACTAGTATGGCAATGAGTAGTAACACGAGAAACGGAGCAATATAATAGAAAATTGGGAACATGCCATTAATTTTAGGAGGGTAGGGATACATGGTCGAAAGGTTGATGGGCACAAAAAGTTTCCAAAAATAGGTGATGGTAGAGTTTGATACTATAACAACTCGATCCATGATTGAAAACAAAGGTGTTAAATCATGAATGGCACCACGTTCGTTTTGCGAAAATACTGCAATAATACCAATAGCAATAGACAGTGCGAAAAACGGAATTTTTTCGATGAACAATTTGGCGTTGAGTTTGCGCTTCATAAAATAATCGACAACAAACATGGCTACAGGCAACGCCACTGCAGCCGATTTGGATAACAGCGACAAAAAGAAAAACACCAAGGCTAAAATATAATGCTTTTGTTTGGCCTCTTTTTTTGTGAAATAGAAGAAGTATTGGATCAGAGAAAGCATGAAAAAGAAGGTGTACAACACATCTTTACGTTCTGAAATCCAGGCAACCGACTCAACATGCATGGGGTGAATTCCAAAAAGCAATGCTACAAAACCAGCAATTTCAATGCGTTTGGTAATTAAGCGGATAAACCAAAAAACTAGTAACACATCGAGCAAATGAAATATCAGGTTATTGATGTGATAAAGTAATGCATGTTCGCCCACCATTGCATATTCCAATGCATAAGAAAATGTAGTTATCGGGTGATAATTCCCTTTGTAGAAAGTGGTTGGATTGAATATGGTGATGAAATTTTGCCAACTCAACGTATGCACCAGCACATGTTCCTGAATATAACCACCATCATCCCAGTTTACTATAAAGTCGTTACCAAGGGATGGAATATAAACAATAAGTGTAATTATCACAGCAATTGCTGCATACCATATTGCTTTACTCTTGTTTTCTGAAGCTTTCAGTAGCGGTTGAACTGTTTTTTGCTTTGAGAAAGCTAGGGCAGTGTTTGTTCGATTTTTCTTTTTTGTTTTTTTTGTAGTGTTCATTCCGTAGAATTTTTTCAAAAATAAAAAAAATAATCAGAGTAACAGAAATCTTTTGCAAATGGTCGCTGTTAAATCTTTGATAAAAATAACAATACAATTATCTATAACTCTAATAATATCAATTTTATAAATAATAAATTATTACCTAACCCTAATTTTGTTTATTTGTGCCGATACTTTTTAAAAAAAAGTTTAGAAAAATATTCATATTTTTGTCTTAAATTATGCAATAGTGTTCCTTATGAAAAGAGTTTTTATCCTTTTTTTACTATATTTCGTTTTATTCAATTTTAATTCATTTGCTCAGAGAGGAAAAAACGGTGCAAAAACCGTAACGGCCATTAATACTATTGTAAACGAATATACTGCTTTATCGGCAAATGCCACTGCAGGAGTTACCTCAATATCAGTTTTATCGAATACGCTTAATGCCAATGGGCGTTTTACATCCTCATTGGCGCAGGGCGATTTGATATTCATTATTCAAATGCAGGGTGCCAGTCTGTTGACCGGTTATTCGGGATGGAATGGTTTTATTAGTAGTTATGGCTATGCAGGAGTGTATGAATTTGCCGAAGTGTTATCTGTTAGCGGTGCGACTACAATTACTCTGGAATGTGGTTTGACCAATAATTACACATCGGCAGCAAAAGTTCAGATTGTGCGTGTTCCACGATATACATCCTTGACTGTTAATGCCGGAGCAGAACTAACCTGCGACACTTGGAATGGAACAATTGGTGGGGTGTTGGTTGTGGAAACTTTTGGCACAGTGACCAATAATGGAAGTATTATTGCCACAGGAAAAGGTTCTCGTGGAGGTGCTGTTTCTGCAGATTGTGATAATGTTTGGGGCCCATATGCTTATGCAAGTACCGACAATACGTTAGGAGGACAGAAAGGTGAAGGAATTGCCGGATATGGTTCAACCGACGGACAATATTGTCGTGCATGTGCTGCTAATGGCGGCGGTGGGGGTAATGCCCACAATTGCGGTGGTGGTGGTGGATCCAATGCTAGCTATAATTTTGCATACAATGGCTGTGGATTTCCCGACACAACAACCAGTGCAACATATAAACAAGCCTGGGATTTGGAAGCTGCTACGCCTGATTTGGGCTTTTGTCCTTCCGGAATATCAGGCTTTCATAAAAATGCTTCGTATGGTGGTGGCAAAGGTGGTTATAGTTTTTCGAGCAGTAACGCAGATGCACTTACTGCTGGACCGGAAAATGCTGCATGGACAGGAGATTATAGAAGAAATAATGGCGGTTTTGGCGGTTTTCCATTAAATGTCAACGAAGCCGGATTGTCACGTTTATTTATGGGTGGCGGTGGCGGTGGTGGAAGTCAGAATGATAACTTTGGTGGTGCAGGTGGAAACGGAGGTGGAATAATTTATTTGATGACCTACGGTTCTGTTTCAGGTGCAGGCACGGTTATATCGAATGGAAGCCCGGGTGTAAATTCTGCAGGAACTGCTCCATTATCAGCTCATGCCGGTGTTGATGGCAGCGGTGGTGGTGGTGGCGGCGGAGCCATTGTTCTCAATGCAACCGGAACAATTACAGGAAATTCATCGCAGGCCAATGGTGGAAGTGGTGGTAATCAACTAAAATCAAAAGGGACGCTTGCTGCTGTAAATAGCGAAGCTGAAGGCCCGGGTGGGGGCGGGGGCGGGGGTTACATTGCTATTTCAGCCAGTGCCATAACTCGCACAGCTACGGGTGGAGTTAATGGTACCAGTTCTTCCTCAAGTGGAGCTACAGATATTGGTGTTTCGGAATTTCCACCCAATGGTGCTACAAAAGGCGGACCAGGGATTGATAATGCAACCGTGACCAATTTCACAATTACTGCCCCGGATGTAAACACCTGTACAGGTGTTGCTGCCACTTTAACTGCTACCTTGTCGGGAACCATTCCATCAGGAATTTCCTATGGATGGTACAATGCACAATTTGGAGGTACATTATTATCAAATACCTTAACATTGGTAGTTCCAAATCCAACCACGACAACAACCTATTATTTTAGAACTTGCCCGGGAACCTATGCTGTTCCTGTGGTTCTTAATGTAAATCCATCACTACCCATTACAGTTACTGCTACTCCGGCGAGTATTTGTTTGGGTCAATCATCCGTTTTGTTAGCTACCGGAGCCACAACATACACTTGGATGCCGGGTTCTTTATCAGGATCAACAACAACAGTTACACCCGGAGGTACCACAACATACACAGTGACCGGAACTTCGACTGGTTGCTCTGGTTCGAATACTGTTACAGTAACCGTTAACCCATTACCAACTATTATTGGTAGCTTAACCGTTTGCGTTGGATCGAACACGCAATTAACCGGTTCGGGAACACCTGCCTCCACGAATCCATGGGTATCTGCTAATACTTTAGTAGCCACAGTTAGTAATACAGGAATGGTAACGGTTATAACCATAGGCACGAGTGTAATAACCTACACAAACAACAATGGTTGCAGCATTTCAGCTACAGTTACAGTTGTTGCTGCACCAACCATTGTGGGAACTCCCAATATGTGCATTGGTTCAAGCACCCAATTAACAGGTTCTGGAACACCATCCGCAACAAATCCGTGGGTGTCTGCAAGCCCTTTGGTAGCGAGTGCTAGTAATACAGGGCTGATAACCGGCTTAACAGCAGGCACAAGTGTGATTACCTTTACCAGCAACTCCGGTTGCAGCATAGCAGTAACCGTCACAGTAAATCCGCTACCGACCATTACAGGAACATTAAATGTTTGTGCTGGTTCAACCACACAATTAACGGGTTCCGCAACAGCAGCTTCAACCAATGCATGGGTGTCGGCCAGTCCTTTAATTGCAAGTATAAGCGCAACAGGCCTTGTAACGGGTTTAGCTTCTGGTACAAGTGTGATAACCTATACAAACAATGCTGGTTGCAGCATTACGGCTTTAATAACCGTAAATCCATTACCAACCATTACTGGGTCATTAAATGTTTGTTTTGGTTCAACCACACAACTAACCGGTTCGGGCATTGCAGCAGCCACAAACCCTTGGGTTTCTGCAAGTCCATTGGTTGCCATTGTAAGCTCAACTGGATTGGTAACGGGCTCAACCTCCGGTACCAGTGTTATAACTTATACCAACAACAATGGCTGTATTGCTACAGCCACAGTAACCGTTAATCCATTACCCTCTATAACAGGGACTCTAAATGTTTGTGTTGGATCAACAACTCAATTAACGGGTTCCGGAACAGCGGCTTCAACTAATCCTTGGGTTTCTGCAAGCCCTTTAGTAGCAAGTGTAAGTAGTACCGGTTTGGTAACAGGCTTAACTACAGGTAGCAGTATCATAACCTATACCAATAGCAATGGCTGTAGTATCACAGCCACTATTACGGTAAATGCATTAAATAATCCGGCATTTAATTATTCACCTTCAACATTTTGTCAGTCAGGAACTGACCCTATAGCAAATATAACAGGGGGGGCAACAGGTAGCTTTTCAGCAAGTCCTGTCGGTTTGGTGTTTACCAATACTTCAACTGGTGGCATCGATTTAAGTGCCAGTGCTATTAATACCTATACGATAACATTCACCACCACAGGAGCTTGTCCTTCAAGTGGCACGGCAACAATAACTATAACAACAGCCCCCTTGGCAACATTTTCATATTCGGGCCCTTATTGTCAGGAAATGCCCAATCCTTCCCCAACTTTTACCGCAGGAGCAAGTTCGGGTGTTTTTAGTGCTCTTCCGATAGGTTTAGTATTTGTGAATACAAATACCGGGCAGGTTAACCTTGCTAGCAGTTCGCCAGGAACCTATACCGTGACAAATAATATAATAGCTTCGGGAGGTTGTGCAGCGGCCACTGCAACGAACTCAATCACAATTAACCCAACACCAACCATTATAGGGTCTTATACTGTTTGTGTTGGGTCGAACTCACAGCTAACAGGTTCAGGAACTCCTGCATCAACAAATCCGTGGGTATCTGCAAGTCCTTTGATTGCAACAGTTAGTAATACTGGCATGGTTACAGTTTCAGCAATTGGCACCAGTGTTATAACCTATACAAACAACTTTGGTTGTAGTACTTCAGTAACTATTTCAGTGGTTGCAGCACCAACCATCACAGGTATATTGAGTGTTTGTGCAGGTTCAACAACGCAATTAACAGGTACTGGAACTGCTGCTGCCACCAATCCATGGGTTTCTGCAAATCCATTGGTAGCGAATGTGAGCACAACGGGTTTGGTGACAGGCCTAACAGCCGGAAGCAGTTTAATTACCTACACCAACACCTCCGGTTGTAGTGTAGCTGTTACTGTAACAATCAGTGCACTGCCTACCATTACAGGAATAGTAAATGTTTGTTTGGGTTCAACAACACAATTAACAGGTTCAGGAATAGCTGCTGCAACCAATCCATGGGTGTCGGCAAGCCCGTTAATTGCAAGTGTGAACACCACAGGGCTGGTTACTGCTGTTGCCATCGGCACGAGTGTGATAACCTATACCAACAACGGTGGTTGCAGCACCACAGCAACTATTACGGTCAATCCGTTGCCAACAATCACAGGAGCTTTAACTGTTTGTGTGGGATCAACAACGCAACTCACCGGATCGGGCACTGCAACAACAAGCAATCCATGGGTGTCAGGAAGTCCTTTGGTGGCAAGTGTTAGCAATACCGGATTGGTTACAGGATTAACTGCCGGTACAAGTAGTATAACTTATACTAACAATAGTGGATGTAGTTATACAGCCAATATCACCGTCAATCCGTTGCCAACTATCACAGGTACATTAAGTGTTTGTGTTGGTTCCTCCACCCAACTCACCGGTTCAGGTACTGCAGCCTTAGCAAATCCCTGGGTTTCTGCCAGTCCAATCGTTGCAAGTGTAAACACAACAGGTTTGGTATCTGGATTATCTGTGGGTACAAGCATAATAACCTATACCAATAGCAATGGCTGTAGTATCACAGCTACTGTGACGGTTAATGCACTGAGTAATCCGGCATTTAATTATTCACCATCCACATTTTGTCAATCAGGAACCGATCCTGTGGCAAATATAACAGGGGGGGCAACAGGCACATTTTCTGCAAGTCCTGCTGGGTTGGTGTTTACCAACACCTCCACCGGTGGCATCGATTTAAGTGCCAGTGCTATTAATACGTATACGATAACATTCGCCACAAGCGGAGCCTGTCCTTCAAGTGGCACGTCAACAATAACTATAACCACATCACCCGCTGCAACATTTTCATATTCGGGTCCTTATTGCCATGGTGCAGCAAATCCTTCACCAACTTTCTCGGCAGGAGCTAGTGCAGGTGTATTTACTGCTTCACCAGCAGGTTTGGTTTTTGTTAGCTCTAGCACCGGACAGGTGAATCTTGCCACAAGTGCATCAGGCACTTTCACCGTAACCAATACCATAGCGGCCTCGGGTGGATGTGCTGCAGCCACAGCAAGCAATACCATTATCATTAACCCAACACCCACTGTAACTGTACCGGCCAATATCGTGGTTTGCAGTGGGGCTGCTGTACCGGCAAGCAACTTTGTAACTACGCCTTCGGGTGGCTCATTTACCTGGACAAACTCAAATGGCACTATAGGTTTGCCCACAGCCGGCACAGGCAATGTTCCGGCCTTTACAGCAATAAATGGTGGAACAGGTTCTATAACTGCTACCATTACAGTTACGCCTACCGCAAACACTTGCCAGGGAACTCCTGCAACCTACACCATCACTATCAACCCACATGCCAATGCTACCATAACACCTCACACACCCCTTTGCGCAAATGCTGCCCCCATAACATTCAGTGCAGTGCAAACGGGTGGAGCATGGTCGGGGGCGGGTATTACCAATGCTGCTTCGGGTACATTTAACCCTGCTACCGCCGGAGCCGGCAACATTCAAATCATTTATACTATTGCTGGTGCCTGTGGCGATGCCGATACCACACATATTATTGTCAATCCGCTTCCGATAGTTAATTTAGGTCACGACACCACCATTTGCAATGGCAGCACTTTGGTGTTGAATGCCGGAAATGCGGGTTCAACCTATGTGTGGACTCCAAGTGGCGCCCTAACTCAAACCATCACGGTGAGTTCGGCTGGCACATACTCCGTGCAGGTAACCAATGCGAATACCTGCGTAAACACTGCTTCCATACAGGTTAATTTCAGTGCGAATGCCAATGCCACCATCACAGCGGTAAATCCGATGTGCAGCAATGTTGCGGCTTTCAATTTGGTGGCAGCCCAATCGGGAGGCACTTGGAGTGGGGCAGGTATCACCAACGCCACCTTGGGCACATTCAGTCCTGCTGCTGCCGGAAGCGGCACATCACAAGTAATTTACAACATTGCAGGAGCTTGTGGCGACGATGATACGGTATCCATCACGGTGTATGCTGTTCCTGCTTTGAGCATCGATTCGGTTAACCCGGGATGTCCCGATTTTAATCAAGGTTCAATCGCGCTGCAGGTTGTGGGTGGCATGGCGCCTTTCACCTATAATTGGAACTCGGGCGAAACTTCCACGGTACTCACAAATTTGCATTTAGGAACTTATACTGTTACAGTTACCGATAATAATCAATGCGTTGTTGTTCGTTCAATTGATTTGGCCCCCCCACTGGTTGATTGTTTTGAACCGGTGATTTATATTCCCAATATCTTTTCACCCAACGGTGATGGAAACAACGATGTGGTTTTTGTGCATGGCGAAGGTGTTAAGAGTTTATCTTTCCAGATTTTCGACCGCTGGGGCGAAAAAGTATTCGAAACCACCGATATTAAAGTGGGATGGGATGGAACTATTAGAGGCAAAGATGCTGCCGAAGCGGTGTATGCTTATCAATTGCATGCTACCATGAACGACGGAACCACCGTGAAAAGAAAAGGCAATATATCTTTGGTAAGGTAAATGCCGAATGGGTATTCTTTCTTTATTCGTAGGATTTCCTTTGCTTTATTTGCCAAAGTAGGCGAGGGCTTCCTTTATAAAAATAGTGGTTATCGTATAAAATTGGTTTTTTCTTTCTTTTCTTGCAAAGGGGGTTCCAGATGTGCACTAGCTTCTTTCATTTTTAGCAACCAGGCCATGTTTTTCCCCAACACCCGCATCAGTTGCACGCCTTCGGCATCTTGAATGGCTTCGCCTTGGTCGCGGCCGTGTATCACATTCCAGTAGCACGATGTGGCTACAATCATTTCGTTGTAGGTTAAATAATGGTTCAAACTATCAAAAGTAACCGACCCACCCGAACGCCGCACGGCCACCACGGCTGATGCCACTTTATGACGCATTAGATTGCCATTGGCACCCGACACATAAAACAATCGGTCCAAAAAACTCTTCATGGTGCCTGCTATACCCGAACAATAGACGGGAGAGCCCAACACAATGCCATCGGCTTTTTTTAGCTGTTGTATCCATTGGTTCACATCATCTGTTTTTATTGAGCATTTTTCGTCGAGATTTTTCATACATTTATAACAAGCCATGCAGCCATGTATACTTTTGTGCCCAACATGCAGTATGTCGAAATCAATATTTTGCGATTTTAATTCGCTACCTACAATGTTTAAAGCCAGAAATGTGTTGCCCTGTTTGTGTGGGCTTCCGTTTATACCTATTACTTTCATGTGTGCTGTGTTTTTGTTTTTATTTTGAGCAATCCAAATGCAGGTTCCTTTTCTATACGGAAACTTTATACAATAGTATAAAATATTTTTTAATTATAAAAGAAATAAAAATGATTGATGCAAAATTGCCCCATATTTTAATGATGCGTTGTATACATGAGTTGCTTGGTTTACACTGAGCTTGTAGAAGGCTAAAGTGGTGTGAGGGGTGCACTCCGTTAGCTAATTACTGGAGAGGCCGTCATTGTTGACGAATTAGTAAAAGAAATAATCCCGATAAAAACCGGGACTACTTAAGATGAACTTCCGCGCAAAGAATCGCCTGAAGCTCTCTTTCTGCAGATGCAAAAATAAAAAAAATTATTTGTTTTTTAAGACAGTACCTCGATTATCGTTTCGTTGTTTTTTTGTCATTGTCTTTCTTTATTGGTATTTCAATCATTACATCATTTATTTCTTTTGATTTTGTGATGATTTTGGATTTAAGTTCATCTCTTATAGGAAGTTTTTGATAATCAGCAGAATTTTCAGAATGTATTGGTATAATTCCTTTTTTCGGATTTACAAGATTGCAAACATCAGCAAGACAGTCAGCAGAAGCGTGTCCGCTTGTATGAATTTTACTCAATTTTGGGAATTTATCTATAAAAACCAAGTACTTTTTATTTGCATGTTTACTTTTTGGATTAACATATTCTTTCCACATAGAATAAATTAGAATGGTCTTGTCTTTCTCAAGTAATGGCAATAAAAACTCAATGTAATCATTGAATTTGGCAGTTGCACGAACTAACATACAAAAGCCCTTGTCTTGCATCCAGTGTAATAGTTTGGCGTTCTCTTTCCAAAATGTGTATGGCTTTCCGAAATCAAATAAAGCACTCTTTTTGCCTGCTGTATCCGAAAATATCTCTAAGACGCTCTTTTGGAAATCATCACACACAAAAGGTCTACCGCCCATTTCTTTGTTAGCTGCGTGAAATGTTGCTAATCGTTCCATATCGGTGGATGAACACAATACAAATACATTTTTGTATTGATTCATAAGTTCAACTACCTCTCTTTTTAACTCATTTTCGTGCCGTACTCTCTCGTCTAAGCGTGAAAGCATTGTCCCTTCAGTAATCAGAAAATCTATCTTTCCTTGTTTTAGAATTAATTTTTCAATCGTTGGTAGAAGACCTTTGCTAAGATAACCGTGTCCACGAAAATCACCTGTATGCAAAATTCGTTTTCCATTTGCTTCAATTAAAAACATAAAAGCATCGTAAGCCGAATGGCTTACGAAATATGGTATTATTTTAATATCTCCGACTTTTAATATTTGTTGGGATTCAAAAGATTGCATTGCTTCAATTTTTGCAATTTCTTTTTCCGACTGTTCTTTGCGGTCTTTTATAAATGCAAGCCGTTGGTGTTTGCACAATGCAACTCTTTTTGCGACACTACCAATATGTTGGTGGATAGAATCTGGAACGAGATGAAAAAGCCCTAAATGGTCTCCGTGATAATGTGTGTAAAAAATAGCATCAATATCTTTTGTGATTTTTTCGATTGTCTCATAATTTGCAAAATCATCTTGGATAGCACCTTCTCCATCGGGAAGATTTTGTCCCAAATCAATTAAGATTCGAGCCTTTTCAGTAGCAATCTCCGTTATGCAACCGCCAATTTGGTCAATACCTCTGTGAATAGTAATTTTCATTAATCCAATAATTTGCTTGTTCCTTTTGGTAATTTAAGAATTTTAATATTTGCATTCGCATCTACTTTATTATACTCCAATTGAAATGCTTTATCCTGTTCTTCATTCGACTTTTTATCATCATATGAATAAGCAAACAGAAATTCGGGAATGGGATTCTTAATTTTTACTTGTTTATCAATTAGATTGAATGCTTGTTTCTGTTCTAAAAGTTTTTCCATTTCAATCATAAAGGGTTGGTGATTCCTTCCTATTGATTGTTCATAACAATCCCAATGTTCTTTTAACCCAGATGTATCACTAAGAGCTCCTGTACCCTTTTTGAGTTCAATTACACAAAGTTTACCCTGTCTGTTTATCGCAATTATGTCAAATCTTGGTTTTTTAGATTTATCTTTCCCTTTAGAAATATATGAACATGCAAAATCACATAAAGTGCTGACCTGGTATTCTAAATCAATTATAGTATAGTCTGATTTATTGTATTGGTTTTCAATTGAGAGTTGATGCTGTTCCATTCGTTCAGGTTTTGGATTTATATTTAACCATTTATCCATAATTTCTTTGGCATTTACAAAATAGTCTTCATACTTTCCATCTTTAAATTTACTAATCAGTATATCTCTTTGCGATGTAAGTTTATTGAGAATTATTTCATCATGCCTTATATCTTTTGTTGGAGTTTCTTTTATATCCAAATAGAAATAAAACTTGTCAAATTCAACACTTTTTTCACTATTGACTTTGGCAATGTTTCCACCTTTGTAATAAATATTCAAATAGTCTTTGCGTATTTGAACATCTAAATCCTTGTCTTTATTTATTACTATAAGCATTTGTTTCAAATCGCCATTCATTAATGACTTGGCAAATTTCATGTCATGTATGCCTCGACCTAAATACTCACCATTTTTCATTTGCGTTTCCATAGTTGATGATGTTTTTTACAATGAACGATAACGGTCGAGGCTATGTGCAGTAAGGGATTGCGGGCTACTGTCCTGTCCACTGACACAAAATTTTATGCGGGGCAGTATGCCTGAATTACCATTGAAACCCTTATTGCATATAACCTTTGTTAGCGTTTCGTTGTTTATTTTCCTCGTTTTATTTTCCTTCATTTTTGCTGCATTGTCTTTCTGTCAGTGCGTTTGGGTAGGCAAGCTCTTTTGCAAGCTTAGGTCTTTGCGCTGATTGTGGGGCTTGCAAATGTGCTTGCATACTGCGGTGATGGCTCAAATAGAACTAGTTGTTTTAAAAACTCTTCTGCATCAATACCAGCATTCTTGTCAAGTTGTAACATCTCATATTTTGGTCTAACATCTTCAAAAGGTTCTTTGTCCAGAAAACGAAGAACAGATGCAGATAAATATTGATGGTCTAATTCAAAAGAAATCCACTTTCTGCCAAGTTGTTGGGCTGTCCAGCCAGTAGTGTTTGAACCTGCAAAAATGTCAAGAACTAAATCACCTTCATCGGTCAAAAACTTAATAAAAAATTCAGGTAGCTTAGATGGAAACCTTGCAGGATGTCCTTTTATGTCTAAATCTTTGCAGTACTTAAGATATTGAGAGTTACTCTCTGTATTTGGTATTTGCAATAGATTAGAAGGAATTGCTCCACCGTTATCGTTGCCAAAACTTTCACTTATATCGTGACCTGATGGACGCATTTTGGGAGTATAATATTTAGAACTGTCCTTAATGAGTTTTTTCATTCGGTCAGAATATTCAGTCAAAACTTTTTTTACATCTGCTTTTGGAAAGTCAGATTTTGAAAGCCACCAAACTGTGTTTACAGAATCCTTTGCTCTTATTTTTCTTTTGTTTACCCATTCGATGGGAGAAGGAAGTTTTGCAGGGTTATACCAAAAAAATTCTTCAGCAAGTTTCCACCCTTGTTCATCGCACATACTTATAAGTAGGCGATAATTGTATAAGGAACGAATAGGAGAACCTTTTTGATAAGCACCACCTAAGTCAATTACAAAACTGCCGTCTTCTGTAATTATTCTTTGAACTTCTTTTGTGAATTCTAAAATCCATTCAATATAATCAGCTTGGTCTTTATTGCCATATTCTTTTGGTCTTGAAAGAGCAAAAGGTGGTGATGTCATTACAAGATTTACTGAATTGTCAGGCATCGATTTCATTAGTTCTAAAGAATCACCAACAACAGCCTTTCCTTTCTTTGTCTTGTATAAGAAGTTTGTTTCAAACATTTTAATATTCTTTAAGGTCGTGAGTCCAACTTGTCATTAATTTCCAAAGTAGTGTGACTGCGAAATAAACTTCGGGGTCTTTTTTCTTCAACTTCTCAATTTCAGCAATGTATCTTTCCTCACCGTGTGTTCCGATGATGAATGAAACCCAATGCCTTGAATCCAAATCTTTGAGATTTGAAATCAATTGGTCCAGATTAAGAGTTTTTGATTTTGTTAAAGCCCAAGCAACGCCTGGCTTTTCCGTTGTAGAAGCATTCTCGAATGAATTGAGAATATCATTGCTAAAATTCTTTGTGAGTTTTGCTAATGCTCTTGCTGCTTCAATTTTTATGTTTGTCTCAACAGAGTTGAAACTTGTGACTATAGCTTTTAAAGCAGATTTGTTTTGTTGTTCACCAAGCCCCCAAGCCGCACCTGCTCTTATCTCAGCATCAAATGTTTCATCAAGCAAAATGTCGCAAAGCATTTCGCAAGCTGTGTTAGTTTTTATTTCAGCAAGAACAATTACAGATTCGAGAACATTACCTAAGTATGGGTCTTTAAGAAAGGTTTTAATGAAGTTATATCCTTCTTCGTGTCCTAATCTTGCCAAACTTGCTGCTGCTTCAAGTTTGACATAAGTATCTTCTTCTACAATTCCAATTTTAGCTTTTAACGCTGCAACAACTTTGGGTTCGTTAAAATAGTTTAGAGCTTTAGCTGCTGCATATCTATCACTCAAAATCAAACTGGAAAGATTGTTTAGAAAAAAGTCCGCGTTTACTTTGGGTGTTGGAATTGTTTGTTGTGCTTTGATAACCGAAGCCAAAATTTGATTTGGGAAAACCTTATCGCCAACTTGCACCAAAGGTGAAAGTGTTTTTCCTCCTTTTGTCAAACCTACCCACTTTGTTTTTCCCTCAACAGTTTTGTATTTAATTGTTTTGTCAATTTCAGTTACTATTCCTTCTGATGAAGCAAGACTTGCAGGCCAATTTATTCTTGCTTCAAAACCTTCTTGTGCTCCTTTAGCTTTAATGAAAACTACTTGTTCGGTTGTTGCAGCTTCTCGCATTTCCTTTATTGAAATAAACTGAACAAGTTGGTCGGCTTTCCAGTCAATTGGGTTGTTGCCAAACTTTTCGCAAACGACCAACGCAACATAGTCGTTGTCTTTCATTCCAAAATCCCAACCTCTGTTGGGGTCAGAAGTAGAATGAGACATTGAAATTTCAAGATTGGTTTTAGCTCTTGATTCAATTCTTATCCCATTATCAACGCAGAGAATATCTGGAACACGAATTCGTTTGATTTTAAACTTTTTCCAAATTTTATAGTTCATTGAACCTCTTTCAAGTTCAATAGGTTGATGTCCAAGTTGTCTAAGAACTGAAAACACTTGTTGTGTCCCAATTGCGCCAATTGAAATTTTCTCTAAAAAACTCTCGTCTGTCTTGAATGATGCCATTAATTATATTATTCGTTATTATTGTACAAAGGTAACTTTTTAATGCCTGATGACGGTCAAAATTTGCTCACGAATTGTCAACAGTCCGTCTGGTGTGTTGGCAAAACGAAGTCTCTTTTGGCTTTGCAAAGCGTTGGCTTTTGTGTCGGGCAAAGCCAAATGTGCCTGAATGTGCGGTGGGTTTCCGTTTTCTTTTATGTCTTTATGCAGCAAAAATTTCTTTGTCATTCTGTCGTCTGTTTTGTCTTTTTACAATGACCGCTAACGCACGAGGCTTGCTTTTCGGCGGGGATTAAGTCTCACTTTCCTGTCGCTTACCGCTGGCGATTATTAATTTGTTTGTCGTTTCCGGTTCCATTTCACCCCCGCTGAAAGCAAGGCTTTGTTATGGGCTGGTTTTATAGTAATTATTATTTTCTTTTTTCAATATTTCGGATAATTCAAAATCAAGAAATAATGTAGGCATATTTACTCTAAAGTTTTCAACTTCTGTGGTATTTTCTTCACCTGTTTGTTCAGCTATAACTACAGTTTGCCAGTACCAAAAACCACGTGTTTTTAATAATGCGTTGAGATATTCTTTAAAGTCCATTTTTAACGTGTGTTGATCTTCTCCACAATAATGAAAATAGACTTCAGGATTATCAGAACCGTCAAGATTTAATACAGTACATGCCTCTGGAACAAAAAAATCTAATGGGTGTAATTGTTTATATTTATCATTATTATCCCAATAAATAGTATCTTTCCAATCCTGAAATACTTCTTGAACAGGTAATAGTTCAATTCTACCCATTACAGTGTCTTCAGTATCTTTTAACTCCCATGATAATTTAATACCATTAGCGGATTTATAGAAATCCAACATGTCGTTTGTGAGTTTGAATCTTTTTTTTGCAAATTTTATTTCTTTCTCTGTTGCAGGTGGGTTAATAACAAAATCTGTAACGATAATTTTAGGATGTTGATTAAGTTTATAAACCATTTTTTTAAATTCTTCTAAATAAATTTCCATATTATTTATTTTTTGAACCCAATAATTTTTTTGCCAACTGATAAACTTGCAGGGAGCATAGTTATTGGTGTATTAGTTAAATCAAGATCGCCTTTAACAGTTAAATTTTCAGGTAGTTCAGTGATTTTTTTTGCGGAACTCAAATAAAGATCACCAATAACTGAAAAGTTTTTAGGTAGTTTAGTAATGCCAGACCAACTCAACAATAAATCGCCTCCAACAGATAAAGTTTCTGGTAATTGGGGAATGGACGTGCTTCTGATATCAAGAGTACCACCTACTGATAAATTTTCCGGTAATTGAGTAATTAGCAATCCAGCCACGCATAGCGTACCACCAACTTTTAAATTTGCTGGCAGTTGCGAAATTTCTGTGTTAGTCAAATTAAGATCGCAACCAATAGATAAATTTTCAGGTAGTTGAGTAATTTGTACATTCATTAAGTCTAAAGAGCCTCGAAGTGTCAAATTTTCTGGCAGGTAAGTTATGATCTTATTGCGTGCAAACCAACTTACATTCTCGCTTACAACATTAAAAAGTTCATCATAATTGTTTGATTTCACAATCATGCTGTGATAACTTTCGCTTTTTTTTGTTTTTAATATTTTTTGTATTATTTCCTGTTTGAAAACTTCAAAAGATGTTGCCATATTATTATTATTTAAATTTGTAAATTTATACTTATTTAGTGTTTCAATATCACTCTGTTTTAGTTAGTGGTTTTTGGACTCCACTTTTAATTTTCAATTTTGTTATTTCTTGTCAGTCAAGAACGATCCAAGTATTTTTTATTTATTCAAGGGTATGTCGTTTTCATCGGTCTTGTTTTAAACTTGCTCATAAAGAAAAAATTACGTACACTGATCTATTTGAGTTACTATTTGATACTTTGGAGAATAAAAGAGATATAAATCTTTAT
>JBAXWF010000015.1:0-53707 GCA_037128515.1 Bacteroidota bacterium
CTCGAACCTGCACATCCTTGCGAATACTAGTCCCTGAAACTAGCGCGTCTACCAATTCCGCCATCCGGGCATTTTGGTTTCTTAAAAATAGTAAGAGCTAACAGTATTGTTAACTCTTTTTGGTGCCCAGGACAAGACTTGAACTTGCACGTCCGTAAGGACACTACCCCCTCAAAGTAGCGTGTCTGCCAATTTCACCACCTGGGCAATGGAGGTGCAAAAGTAATTAAAAATCGATTGCTACAAAATAATTACTTCATATTTTTCAGGTACGGTATGGCTGTTACCTTTACTTTCTCTTTTTAAGATCACGTCTGTTGAAATTAGTTTTTCGCGGATCTCTGAAGTTTTTTGTCGGCTCATACGCGGGTGCTTCGCCAAATTGAGCGGGAACAATTCCTTTATGCACCGGTTGCCCCAGCAGTTTTTCGATGGTAGCAAATTTTTGTTGTTCTTTCTGACTGATAAATGTGATGGCTATGCCATCTGTTTCGGCACGGGCGGTTCTGCCAATGCGATGTATATAATCTTCGCCATCGTTAGGCACATCAAAATTTATTACCAAATCAATATCTTCAACATCAATACCTCTGGATAATATATCTGTTGCAACCAACACATTGATGTTTCGGTTGCGAAAATCGAGCAACACTTGTTCGCGAGTCTTCTGATCTAAATCGGAATGTATTTCGGCTATCTTCAGTCCGGAGCGTTGCAATTCGCGACTCACTAATTTTGTACTGCTCTTGGTTGAACAAAATATTAAAACGCTATGAAGTTTATCTGAATTAAGAGTATGAATGGTTAACGGAATTTTTTGCGTTTCGTAAACACAATAGGCCAATTGAAGTATTTTTTCGGCCGGTTTTGAAACAGATAATGCAACTTCCTGTGGGTTTACGAGTATTTTTCTGGCTAGTAATCCAATTTCGCGAGGCATGGTTGCAGCAAAAAGCAAATTCTGACGTTTATGTGGCAAATGTTTAATGATTTTCATTATATCATCGAAAAACCCCATATCAAGCATGCGATCGGCTTCATCGAGTATCAGATATTTTAAGTGCGAAAAATTGGCATAACCTTGGTTTAAATGGGCTATCATACGTCCAGGTGTGCAAATAACAACATCGGCTCCATCAATTAACGACTGCTTTTCACGATCGAAAGAAATGCCGTCGGTGCCACCATAAATGGCCACAGAACTTACCGGCGTGAAATAGGAAAAACCTTCCATCTGTTGGTCAATTTGAACCGCCAATTCACGCGTGGGGACAATAACAATTGCTTTAATAAAGTTGTTTGGTTCGGAAGTGATTATATTATTGATAATCGGTAATAAAAAAGCGGCTGTTTTGCCCGTACCGGTTTGCGCCGATCCCATCAAATCTTTGCCGCTCATAATAATGGGTATGGTTTGTTCTTGGATGGGGGTGGCGTTTTCGTAGCCTATGGCATTTATTCCTTCAATCAGTTGTGTGTCGAAGCCAAATTCGTCGAATTTCAAAGTATACAATTTTGTGCAAAGGTAAGTAAAATAAATCGATGTGATTCATGTTGAATCAGGAATAACGATTCTTAATAATATTGCTTGTTGATAAGATAGGATTGAACGTAATCGTCGATTCCTTCTTCCAGAGAGGCAAATTCAAGATTATAACCTATCGAACGAAGTTTGTCCATATTGGCTTCGGTAAAATATTGATACTTATCGCGAATATCGATTGGTGTATCAACGAAATCAATTTTTGGATCGAGACGCATTGCCAAAAAAGTATTGGTAACCAAATCTAAAAAAGTGCGTGCTTCGCCGGTTCCCAAATTGTAGATGCCTGAATTTTTTTGATTCAAATAGAAAAACAAACAAACTTTCACCACATCTTTCACGTAAATAAAATCGCGTTTTTGATGTCCATCTTCAATACCGGATTTGTGCGAACGAAACAATTGCATGCGACCCGTTTCGTTGATTTGATTAAATGCATGAAAAACAACTGAAGCCATTCTTGCTTTGTGATATTCGTTGGGGCCATAAACATTAAAAAACTTAAGTCCCACCCAAAAGGGGGGTGTGGCAGATTGAGTCAACACCCAGTTATCGAAATCGTTTTTTGATTCTCCGTATGGGTTCAAAGGTTTTAATTGGGAAATGAGTTTTTCATCGTCGATATATCCGAATTCGCCCAAACCATAGGTTGCTGCCGATGATGCATACACCAATGGAATTTCGAATTCGGTGCATAACTGCCAAACGCTTTTGGAATAGTTGAGGTTGAGTTGGTCAAAAATAGTTTTATCAAATTCGGAAGTGTCGGTGCGGGCACCTAAATGAAAAACAAACTCAATATCCCGGTAATTTTCGCGGAACCAATCAAAAAAAACATCCCGTTGCACATGGTCAACGTAGGATTTACTTTCGATATTAACCAATTTGTATCCTTTATAAAAATCATCAACAATGATGATGTTTTTTATGCCTTTATTATTCAATTTTGCCAGCAAACAACTGCCAATAAATCCTGCTGCTCCGGTTATAACAATTAATTTACTCATTGTTTTCTGTAATTATTGATCTGCTTGTTTTCAATTATTCCCCAATTCCGTGACAGTTCTTATATTTTTTTCCGCTTCCGCAGGGGCATGGGTCGTTTCGGCCAACTTTTTTCTCGACTTTAACCGGTTGAACTTTTTGATCTTCGCCTGTTCGCTGATTTCTTGCTTGCTCCATGCCTTCGTCGCGACCAACTTTTAGTTTGCTCATATCGGTTTTGCTTTGACGGGCTTCTTGAACGGTTTCAGAGTTTTTGAATGGAAGGTTTCCTTTTTCGAGAAACGAAACAATGTCTTTATTGATTTTTTGAACCATTTTCTTGAATAAACCAAAGGATTCAAATTTATAAATCAACAGTGGGTCTTTTTGTTCGTAGGTGGCACTTTGAACGGATTGTTTCAAATCGTCCATTTCGCGTAAGTGATCTTTCCATGCATCATCAATAATTGCTAATGAAATGCCTTTTTCGATTGCCAAAGTAACATCTTTCCCTTTGTTTTCATACGACTTTTTAAGATTTGCAATTGCTTGCAATGTTTTAATTCCGTCGGTTATGGGTATGGCTATGTTTTCGTAACGTTTTGGGTTGTTTTCATACACGTCTTTAATAATTGGAAACGATTCGGTGGCTATGAGTTCTGCTTTGCGCCGATAGGTGTCGTAAGCCAGTTCGTACAAACGGTCGGTGAGTTGATCTGCATTTGTTGCGAAAAAATCTTTTTCGGAAAATGGAGGTTCGATACCGAAATTACGAAGCAGGTCGAGTTTGAAGTTTTCGAAATCGCGTTCTTCTTGGTGGTTGTTTACGATATGTTCGCACACGTCGTAAAACATATTCGCGATATCAACGGCTAACCTGTCGCCGTGAAGCCCATGACGACGTTTTGCATAAATAACTTCGCGTTGGGAGTTCATCACATCGTCGTATTCGAGCAATCGCTTGCGGATGCCGAAGTTGTTTTCTTCTACTTTTTTTTGAGCACGTTCTATTGATTTTGTGATCATCGAATGTTGAATAACTTCACCTTCTTTTAGTCCGAGGCGGTCCATTACCTTTGAAATACGTTCGGAGCCGAACAAGCGCATCAAGTCGTCTTCGAGTGATACAAAAAATTGTGAGGTTCCGGGGTCGCCTTGACGACCTGCACGACCACGCAACTGCCTATCGACTCGGCGCGATTCGTGACGTTCGGTGCCGATAATTGCCAAGCCACCAGCTTCTTTAACTCCGGGCCCCAATTTGATATCGGTACCACGACCTGCCATATTGGTGGCGATGGTTACCGTGCCAGGCAAACCGGCTTCGGCTACAATATCGGCTTCGCGTTGATGCAGTTTTGCATTGAGAACGTTATGATTAATTTTTCGAAGTTTGAGCATTTTGCTTAGCAATTCGGAAATTTCAACAGAAGTTGTTCCAACCAACACGGGGCGACCAATGCTAATTAAACGAGCAATGTCGTCGATAACGGCGTTGTATTTTTCGCGTTTTGTTTTGTACACCAAATCTTCGAAATCTTTTCGAACAACGGGTTTGTTTGTGGGAATTACAACCACATCAAGTTTGTAGATATCCCACAATTCGCCTGCTTCTGTTTCGGCTGTACCGGTCATACCTGCCAGCTTTTTGTACATACGAAAATAGTTCTGCAGGGTGATGGTGGCGTAGGTTTGGGTTGCTGCTTCAATTTTTACGTTTTCTTTGGCTTCGATGGCTTGATGTAATCCGTCGGAATATCTTCTGCCTTCGAGAATACGACCGGTTTGTTCGTCAACGATTTTGATTTTGTTATCGATGATAACGTATTCAACGTCGATTTCGAATAGGGCATAGGCTTTGAGTAGCTGGGTTACGGTGTGAACTCTGTCGGATTTTATTTCGTATTCTTGCAGGAGTTCGTTTTTGCGAATTAATCGTTGGCTTTCGGTAAGGGTTGATTTTTCTAATTCGGCTATCTCATTACCAATGTCGGGCAAAATAAAGAAACGGGTATCTTCGGTGCCGGATGTAATGATATCGATGCCTTTTTCGGTTAAATCGACGGAGTTGTTTTTTTCGTCGATAATAAAAAATAATTCATCGTCGATAATATGCATGTGTTTGTTTTGCTCGGCCATGTAGAAGTTTTCGGTTTTCTGCATTAAAGCACGCATGCCGGGTTCGCTGAGGAATTTGATGATGGCTTTGTTTTTAGGTAAACCATGATGTGCACGTAGGAGCAGTTTGCCGCCTTCTTTTTCGTTGTCGTTACTTAAGGGTTCCTGCGAAAGCAGTTTTTTTGCTTCGGCCAAAATGGATGTTACGAGATTGCGTTGCGCGGCATAGACTTTTTGTACATTGGGGCGGAATGCTTCGAACTCTTGGTTTTCGCCTTTGGGTGTGGGACCGGAAATGATGAGGGGGGTTCGGGCATCATCGATTAACACCGAGTCCACTTCATCAACAATGGTATAGTTATGTACGCGCTGAACGAGTTCTTCGGGGGAACGTGTCATGTTGTCGCGCAGGTAATCGAAGCCGAATTCGTTGTTGGTTCCATAGGTGATGTCGCACAGATAGGCTTTTCTTCGTTGTTCGGAGTTGGGTTCGTGCCTATCGATGCAATCAACGCTTAGGCCATGAAACTGGAATAACATGCCCATCCATTCGGAGTCGCGTCGGGCCAAATAATCGTTGACGGTGACTATATGCACGCCTTTGCCGGGCAATGAATTTAAATACATGGGTAGGGTGGCTACCAAGGTTTTTCCTTCGCCGGTGCCCATTTCGGATACTTTGCCCTGATGCAGCACCATGCCTCCGATAAGCTGCACATCATAGTGTACCATATCCCAACGGATGATGTTGCCGCCTGCTATCCACGAAGTGCTGTAAAAAGCTTTGTCGTTTACAATATTGATACTGTCGTAGCGGGCAGCCAAATCGCGGTCCATTTGGGTGGCCGTTACTTCTACTTTTTCGCTTTCTTTAAAGCGGCGGGCTGTTTCTTTCATCACCGCAAAGGCCTCGGGTAGAATTTCGTTAAGCACGACTTGTGTTTTGTCGTAGGTGGTTTTTATCAACGCATCTATTTCGGCATAAATGCTTTCTTTTTCGTCGATGCTGATGGTTTCATCGTTTTCGGCCTGTTCTTTCAGGCGGGCAATTTCCTGTTCGTCTTCCTGAATGTTTTCCTGAATTTTTTGTTTGAACTGGGTGGTTTTATCGCGAAGTTGGTCGTTCGACAGGGCGCTGATATGTTCGTAAGCTTCGTGGATCTGCGCGACAATGGGGTTAATTGTTTTGATGTCGCGGTCGGATTTTGAGCCTAATAGTTGTTTTAAAAAGTTTGCCATTCTGATTGTAATTTTTGAACTAATCGACAAAAGTACGCTAAATAAATGTGTGGGAGAAATGAAATTAATGCAATTCGATATTTGTTTATTGTTATTGCTGAATTGTTTTATTTATTGAAGGGTTTGCTTCGCGTGAAAAGTGTCTTGCTTGGCATGAAAAGTGTCTTGCTTGGCGTGAAATGTCTCTTGCTTACATTTAATAACCGTTTGCTTAGGTCGAACACCCGTTTGCTTGGCATAAAAAGTGTCTTGCTTGGCATGAAAAGTGTCTTGCTTTGCGCGAAAAGTGTCTTGCTTGATGTGCCGAAGGTCTGCTTGACATTTCGAACCGCTTGCTTGACGTTTCGAACCGCTTGCTTGACATTTTGAACCGTTTGCTTGACGTTTCGAACCGCTTGCTTGACATTTCGGAACGCTTGCTTGACGTTTCGAACCATTTGCTTGAGATAAAATATGGTTTGCTTGGCATGCAAAGTGTCTTGTTTGAGTTGAAAAGTGTAAAGATTTTGCAAAAGCAGAAAATGAATGAGTGGGATATTGTTTGATTTGATTAGTTTGATGATAGTTTTTTTTTTTTAAATTTATTTTACTTAAAACCAATTATTTTTTGTTAATTTCGTTTTTAATATTATTACAATTCACCTAAATACCTTTCGCAATGAAAAAACTCTACATGCTTTTGTTTTTGGTGGCTTTCATGATAAACAGTTCATGGGCACAATGCAATTTAACGGTTAACGCAACTCCAAGCGTGGTTTGTGCGGGGTCGTGCTCATCCATTCACGTGAGCGGAGCGCACACCTACCTGTGGGCGCCGGGCGGAATGACCGACAGCATAGTTTCGGTTTGCCCCTCAACCACCACAACCTATACTGTAACCGGAACCGATTTGAGCAGCAACACCTGTTCGGCTACCACAACAATTACTGTGAACCCAAAACCGATTTTATCACCATCAGCCACACCGTCTACAATTTGTGTGGGACAAACTTCTACATTAAGTGTTTCAAGTTCTATAATCGGGACAACCTATAATTGGACACCGGGATCTTTATCGGGAACCCCTCTTTCGGTATCTCCGCCATCAACCACAACATATACGGTAACAGGTACGGCTTCCGGTTGTACAGGCAGTGCATCAGTAACCGTAACGGTTAATCCAAATCCGGTTTTAACAGTCACAGCCACACCGCCTACAATCTGTAGTGGGGCTACTTCCGTATTAAGTGTTACAAGTACTGTGATCGGGACAACCTATGTTTGGGCACCTGGGCCTTTATATGGAACTCCTGTTAATGTACATCCTTCGCCAACTACATGCTATACGGTTACAGGTACTTCGCCGTATGGTTGTACAGGAACCGCAAATCCATGCGTATATGTTAACCCAATCCCAACCGTAACCGTTCCCTCGAATAGTTATGTTTGCAATGGCGGCACTGTGCCTGCCGCAACCTTTACCAGCTCACCTGTGGGAGCTACCTTCACCTGGACCAATACGAATGTTTCGATAGGTATGGGTGCCTCGGGCACTGGCGGTATTCCTTCGTTTACGGCGACCAACACCACCACGAGCCCGATAACAGCTACCATCACGGTTACTCCAACTCTAAACGGTTGTGTGGGAACTCCGGCTTCGTATACTATAACTGTTAACCCAACAGATAATCCTTCATTTCATTATGCATCTTCTGTTTATTGCACGTCGGGAGTTGATCCTACGGTAATAATTACAGGAGGCAGTGCAGGGACATTCACAGTCTCACCTGCCGGTCTTGTTATTCTAAATTCCGCAACCGGACTGATAGATTTAAGTGCCAGCTCAATGGGCGTATATACTATTACATTTGTAACAAATGGTATGTGTCCGAGCTACAGCACATTCAGCTTAACAATTACAGGTTCTCCTACAGCCACATTTAATTATTCGGGGCCCTATTGTTCTGCCGGTTTAGATCCTTTACCGACATTTGCCCCGGGTTCTACTGCCGGAACATTTAGTTCAAGTCCGGCAGGTTTGGTTTTTATCAGTACAGCAACAGGTCAGGTTGATTTATCGGCAAGCACACCCGGCACATACACGGTGACAAATAGTATTCCTGCGGGCCTTTGTCCGGCGGTTTATGCTACAAACACCATAACTATTAACTCTGATTACGCATTTAATGTTGTTCCGGCCGATATCACTATCTTTCCGGGCCAATGCACCCCATTAAGCATTGCCACAGCAGGGACCTATACCTGGGCTCCCCCGACAGGGCTTAGCGACACCATCGGGGCAAACGTTACGGCCTGCCCGGCTTCCACCACCACCTACACCGTTATGGGAACCAGTACGGGTGGCTGCACCGGAACAGCCCTGGCCACGGTGCAAATAGCCAGTAAATACATCCACGAAGTTTCGGGCAGCACATCCTGCCATTTGCCCTACCTGGCCATTTTCGATATTGCCGATGCTTTCGTATTGCCCAATGATACCATTCAATATCAGTTCGATTACGGCGACGGAACCGATACTACCTTTAATCTGATTTTTCAAAGCGATCCTTCGCCCATGGCATCCCTATCCCATGCGTATACGGCAACGGGCAGCTATTCGCCTGTTGCAATTTTGCAGCACACCGGCGGTTTGGCCGATACTATTGAGGCAGCCAACCTCATTAACTTGGCCGATACCTGCGGCGATATTTCGGGTAAGGTTTTTCTCGATATCGATCATAATTGCTCAGCTGATAGCGGCGAATACCTGATGGTGAACAAACTCGTTAAATTATATAATTCGTCGCATGTGTTGGTTCAGGCGCAGTATACCGATGCAGCGGGGTTTTATTCGTTTGATGTTTCAGGTGGAAATTACACGCTTTCGATCGATAGCTCCATATATTCGTCCTATAGTTTATATTGTCCGTCGGGCGGAAGCTATGCAGTTAGTACGTTGCCTGCTACCGGTAAAAATTTTGGCGCCGATTGTCTCGGAGGTTTCGATTTATACGGACACATTACGGGCAGCACCTTCCATCCCGGGCAGAATACTAATATGTATCTAACCGTCGGTAACAACAACTGTACTCCCGAAAATGCGGTAGCTAAATTTGTGCCCGACCCCTTAACGTCGTTTGTAACATCTTCGGTAAGTCCTTCGGCTATAATTGGCGATACGGTTTGTTTCGCAGTTAACAATCTATCGTCGGTTAACAATCCGTTCAAAACTATCATAGTTAATGTGCTTACATCGGCATCTGCTGCGGCAGGCGATTCGCTGCATTTCAAACTTTTCATTGATCCGCTAACCGGTGATGCAGTTGCTGCGAACAATACAGTAATCAAAAAAGCTATAGTAACAAGCTCTTCGAAAGAAACATGGGCAACAAGTTCTTCGGGTTCCAACTCAAAAGAAGTGGACCCATCGGGCGATATAACTGCAACTACCAACCTGACCTACACCATTTATTTTCAAAATCAGGGAAGCGCAACAGTTGCTAATTTGTTTGTGCTCGACACCCTCGATGAAAATCTCGATCTGAACACTTTGCAACTCATCGCGGCAAGCCATAGCTATACTTCGCAAATACTGACTTCAGGAACAAGAAAAATATTGAAATTTTTATTTGCCAATATTAATTTGCCCGATACCAGCGATAGTCCTTTGCTGAGCAATGGTTTTGTAACATACCAGATCACTCCGCTATCCACTTCGCCCCAGGGAACTACTATCAGCAATAAAGCAAATATTTTTCAGGATGCAAACCCGCTTATTGCTACCAATACGGTTCAGAATACTATACCCGGTCTCACAACCGATATTGAACCCGAACAACAAGCTGTTGTTGCCAATCACATCATGCCCAATCCAACCAGCCAAATGGCAACTCTAATGTATAATGTGGTTGAAAACGGAAAAACCTACATCAGCCTGTTCAATATAGCAGGTAAAGAAACGCTGGTGCTGATAAATACCAACCAACCCAAAGGCCCACATCAACTCACCATCGATTGCAGTCCACTGTTGCCCGGCATCTATTTTATACGCATCACCACTGGCAACCAAACCTCGGTTTTGAAACTAGTGAAGATATAGAAATTTGCACCTTTGAACTACTCAATTGCACTGCGAAATTCTTGCGTTGAATAAAAATATGTTCAAAGAAACAAAGCAGGGTCAAATAGAACCGTAGTGCAAAAGAGGAAAACACAAATTTCAAAAAATACCAATAACAAAAAAACAATACAACAATAAAACCCACTACCACGCTCCGCCCCAAAACATTTTTATTATATTTGTTTTGCTAATCAAAATATTATTCCTACTTTTGCACTCCATTTTTGGGAAAAACGAAACAAAATTATTCATTATTAAACAATTAAGGAAATGACAAAACATTATGAAACCGTTTTCATTTTAACTCCCGTTTTATCTGATGATCAGGTAAAGGAAGCGGTAAAAAAGTATCATGATTTCCTACTTCAGCGCGAAGCAGAAATTGTGATATCCGACAGTTGGGGTTTACGCAAACTAGCTTATCCCATTCAGAAAAAATCCAATGGATTTTATCACCTGATTGAATACAAAACCGATACCGCAGTTATCGCCGATTTTGAAATAGCTTTTAAACGAGACGAGCGCGTAATCCGATTCTTAACTGTTGCCCTCGACAAACATGCCGTTGCTTTTAAAGAACGCAAACGTGCCGAAAAAGCCAACAAAGAAAAAGAAAAACAGGTATCTTAATTGTCGAACCAAAAAACATTAGAAAAAATGACAGCACAAAACGATAGCGAAATCAGATATTTAACCCCCATCACAGTCGATGTTAAAAAGAAAAAATATTGCCGTTTCAAAAAACACGGCATCAAATTCATCGACTACAAAGATGCCGACTTTCTACTCAAATTCATCAACGAACAAGGTAAGATTTTACCGCGTCGCCTCACAGGCACCTCGCTAAAATACCAACGCAAATTGGCCAAAGCCATCAAAAGGGCACGCCACATTGCATTATTACCTTATGTTGCCGATTTATTAAAATAAGAGGAGGGTTCAACCATGAAAATAATATTAAAACAAGACGTCACCAATTTGGGTTATGCCCACGAAATTGTGAAGGTAAAAAACGGTTACGCCCGTAATTTCCTCATCCCCAAAGGGTATGCAGTTATGCTCACCCCATCTTCCGAAAAAGAACATGCCGAAATGATCCGTCAAAAAGCATTTAAAGAAGAAAAAGCGCGCAAAGAAGCCGAAACATTAGCAAAAGCACTCGAAAACATCACCGTAAAAATTGGTGCAAAAGCCGGCACCACCGGAAAAATTTTCGGTTCGGTTAATGCCATTCAAATTGCCGATGCTATTAAAGAACAGTTCAAATATGATGTTGACCGCAAAAAAATTGTTGTGGATGGCGAGCACGTAAAAGAATTGGGAACCTACACCGCAAAAGTAAACATCTATAAAGAAATCAAAGTTGAAATCAAATTCGAAGTAATAGCTGAATAAGCTCGCACTTTTTTTTGATTTGGTTTAATATAATCCCGGCTTAATGCTGGGATTTTTTTATTTTTGCACTAACATTATGATATCCAAAAACGAAATAAAATTCATTAAGGCACTTTCGCTGAAAAAATTTCGCGTGCAACACCGCAAATTTATTGCCGAAGGATCAAAAATTGTACTCGATCTGCTCAATAGTTCCATTGCAGTTTCAACAATTTATGCATTGGATGAATGGATATTAATTAATAGAATGCTTGCCCAGAAAGCCAAGACTCTGGTAAGCATTTCGCCCGAAGAACTCAAAAAAATAAGCACCTTAACCACCCCCAATCAAGTATTGGCCGTAGCCGAAATACCACAAACAAAATTTAATCCGCAGTTGGCATCCAAATCAATTATCATTGCCCTCGACAATATTCGCGACCCCGGCAACCTGGGCACCATTATCCGCATAGCCGACTGGTTTGGACACACTTCGGTGGTTTGTTCGGAAACCTGTGTTGATGCCTATAACTCCAAAACCATTCAGGCAAGTATGGGCTCAATTGGTAGGATAGACATTTTTTACCTCGATTTGAAATCAATGATTCAAAACACCTCAGTGCCTGCCTACGGTGCATTTCTGGAAGGGAAATCGGTTTATGATGAAGCATTTGAAAACCGTGGATTTTTGGTTATCGGAAACGAAGCCAATGGGATTTCGCCCGATATTGCGAAACTAATAACTCACAAAATCGTTATTCCGGCAGGCAATTTATTGGGAATTCATGCCGAATCGTTGAATGCATCCATAGCCACTGCAATAATTTGTTCGGAAGTTAATCGGCAATTACTTAATAAGAAAATATCCCAAGAATGAAATATTATGTAATTTCCGGCGAAGCTTCCGGCGACCTGCATGCATCAAATCTGATTCGCGAAATCAAAAAAAACGACACCCAAACTGTATTCAGGTGTTGGGGTGGCGATTTAATGCAAGCTCAAGGCGCCGAAATCGTAAAGCATATAAAAGATATTTCGTTCATGGGTTTTGCTGAGGTATTGATGAACCTGAAGACCATATTGAATAACCTGAAGTTTTGCAAAAACGATATACTACAGTTTAACCCCGATGTATTGATACTTGTTGATTATCCTGGATTCAATTTGCGTATCGCCCAATTTGCCCATCAAAAGGGTATCAAAGTCTATTATTATATTTCGCCCCAAATATGGGCATGGAAACAATCGCGGGTACACAAGATTCGCAAAGTGGTGGACAAAATGCTGGTGATACTTCCATTCGAGAAAGATTTCTATAAAAAGTTTGATGTTGAGGTTGATTTTGTAGGGCACCCCTTGCTCGATGCAATTGAAATTTATAAGCAGAACGAAACCTACAAAGATTTTAAGGCAAGAAATTCTTTAAACGAAAAACCAATTGTGGCATTGTTGCCCGGCAGTCGCAAACAGGAAATATCGCGAATGCTTAAGAAGATGCTTTCTATTAAAAACGATTTTAGTGATGTGCAGTTTGTTGTTGCAGGAGCCCCATCAATCGACTCTGATTTTTATCGGCAATGTATTAAAGATGCCCAAGTGCATATTGTGTATGATGCAACCTACGATCTTTTGATGAATTCAACCGCAGCTTTAGTTACTTCTGGTACTGCAACTCTTGAAACAGCATTGTTTGAAGTTCCTGAAGTGGTTTGTTATACTGGTTCATTTATCTCTTACCAGATTGCCAAGCGGGTAATCAGAGTAAAATATATTTCACTGGTAAATCTTATTATGGATGAAAAAATCGTCACCGAATTAATTCAACACGATTTAAATTATGATAACCTAAAATCTGAACTTAATCAGATTCTAAACAACGCTGACAAGATACATGAGTTGAAAACAGCCTACCGTAATCTACGGTTAAAACTTGGGCATAATGGAGCCTCGGCAAAAACAGCAGAAATTATTTACAAAAGTTTGACTGCTATAAATTAGCAACAAAGCTTTCCATATATTTATATTCCGGTGTAAATTCTCCATGGTGTAAAATCATTCCTTTTTTAATGGCCTTCGGCAAATCAATATCTTCGAATGACATTTCATAGTCGGCATTAGCAATAGGTTTGATAAAATTCACCAACATATCACCAAATGAATACGAAGCATCGCGAGGTAATTCGCTTGGCAATATATCCACAGCCATATCGAGAATTCCAGCACCCTCATATCCCATTATATATGTATCAGTCGCCGGATCGTAAACAAATATTGGGTCTTCGATATGAGTTCCTGTATGAGTACATTCAATGGAACCATCCGGATCACAAGTAATATCTCCGATAACTCTTAGTTTTGGAGTTCCCTTTGCAAATAATTTCTTCAGATATTCTTTGGTTACAATTCGTGGATAACGGCTGTCCCAATACATACAATTCATCAATACCGATAAATGTGGGATATATTTTTCGAATTTGCTTTTATATTCGTGAGGGTTAGCATACAAATCCATCAAATCGAATTCAGTGCCATCAATACGTTCGTAAATATCTTCCTCGCGAAAAATTACTTTATAAATAATATTTTCAGGCAAATGATGGCGATTTTTCAGTGTTAAGAGCTTCTCTGGTGATATTTCTTTAACCGGCAGCAGACCTAAAATTTCTTGAGCGCCATTGGATACATTGCCATAGCCTGTAAACCCAACCACAAAAGGTTTTAAACCTTCAGTGATACCATTTTCGGCAAGCTTTTGCCCAATAAGCGAAATATCGTCTTTTGCTTCAGCTAGCGAATGGTAATGATGAGCTTGTTTTATTTTTGTCAGTTTGGTTTCTTTTCCAAGATATTTTAGCCGCAAACCGAAAGACCAGATTGTATTGATCATTCCTGCCAAACCTGCATATCTTCCAAAAAAAATCAAGCGTTTTCCTTGCTCATCAATAATTTTTTCATAATCAATCAGATTGCATTTTAAATCAATCATTCTTTTTAACATGGGCATGTTATAAGCTTGCCCTTTGATTACGTGCGAGAAAAAAACATAGGTTTTTTCTGGTTCAAAAAAGTCAACAGGCATTTCTTTAATCCCCAAAATTATATCGCATTTCTTAAGGTCTTTAGCTATTTTGGCACCAGCTTTACTATATTCTTCTTCCTTAAAAATTCTTTTTTCGGAGGGTTGAACAATAAAATCCAGTTTATGGTGTTTAATTAAGCGTTCGATGTGTTTAGGTGTAAGTGGTGCACGACGTTCCATTGCGTATTTATCCTCGTGTCTGATACCAATAAATTTGCTCATAAATGTTTTTTTACAAACCTACATGAATTTTTTCAATTAGACTCAATTCAATAAATAATTTGTTGAACAGTTGGATGATTCAATTTATACTTCGACCTAAACATATCAAAAATGCGAATTTTTGAAATCCACTTTTAGATAAATTATACATAATGGTCATTGAAGAGAAAATTATTGAATGCAGTAATATTTAATGGTTAGTCATTAATTATAATTTGTTTGTTTGCAAAAGATACTTATTAGAAATATTGTTTAAATAATATTTATATTGAAATTAATGTTAAATTTGCAAAATAATTTCAAATTAATTAGTATTTCAAGCCTTGGTCATTTATAAATAGCAGTATGAAGAAAGGAAAGATTAAAAAGAGACTTATTATTCGGGAAGGATATAAATTGATGCGTGTAAATGGTTATTTAAATACAAGCGTTGATGAAATTGTTGGAAGCCTAAAAATACCAAAAGGTTCATTCTATTATTATTTTAAAACAAAAGAAGATTTTGCTGCTGAGGTGTTAATGTATTATATAGCTAACGTAAGCCGTATGTTAGAGAATGTTCTGAACGACGAATCTATTTCACCAAAACAAAGAATAATTAAACTGTATTCTGATTACATTGATAATTTCGCTAACAAAGGCGGAACTGTGTATGGAAATTTTGCCACAAATATATTGCAGGAAATAGGTGGATATAATCAGAAAATAAAGGATATTGCGTTGAGTTTTTTTGAATTAGTACGGTTTCAACACGTAGAATGTCTTCAACAAGCGCGAAGAAGCGGAGAAATTGATAGAAACCAGGATGTGGAAAAATTGGTAATGTTGATTATATATTCGTGGGAGGGTGCCCTATTACGTGTAAAATCAAGCGGAAATATTCGATCACTGTTCGCATTTCGTGAGCTTATCAGAGATTTTATTCTGAAATAATTTTGCATGATTTAGTAAAAAATATCAAAAAGTAAATTTTTGTTAGTATTTTTGGCATGTAAATTGTTTTAAGAACTTGCGTTCAAAAAACAAATTCAGTTGTTTTTTTCTTTAAGATAATTTATGAGAAATTATAAATATAGGTAAACAAACAGGAAAGCAAATAAAAAATAACTAACCAATAAACACAACAAATTATGAAAAAACTATTATTACTAAGCATTATTTTAGTGGCTTTTTCTTACAAAATGTTAGCACAATCGTCAGATGTCACATTTTTTAATCAAGAAGGCCAAAAATTTTATTTGATTATTAATGGAATCAAACAAAATGACACACCGCAAACCAATGTGAAAGTATCAGGTTTAACCGCCGATAACTACAAAGCAAAGGTAATTTTTGATAATGCTACAATACCAGCTATTGACAAGACCATATATACGCGCGATGTTGATGGTAAATTTTTTAGTACATCTTATATTATTAAACAAGACAAAAATGGCAATTGGGTTGCCAAATTGAATAGCATGCAAGAAAATCAAGTGGTATACACCAATCAGTACTCACAGCCTTTGTTGCTTGAAGAACGTCCGATTGGAACAACTGTTACAACAAATCAAACAACAACAACTGTTAATTCAAATGCAAATAATAATGGTGGTGGAATGAATGTTTCGGTTGTTGATCCTAATACCGGGCAAGCAGTTAATATGAATGTATCCGTTAATGCCAATGGTATGAATACAAATGCAGGGATTAATGGTTCAGGGGTTACATCTACTACCACAACGACAACATATACTACTACATCTTCCAATGGTGTAGTAACCAATTCAAATGTGAATAATGCTCAGGGACACTATATCATGCAAGGATACAACGGCAATGTTGGTTGTCCTTGGCCAATGAGTACAAATGATTTTCAGTCCGCAATAAACTCAATTTCTACGAAATCATTTGAAGATAGCAAACTAACCATTGCAAAACAAATTACAAGTGCAAATTGCTTGTTTTGTTCTCAGGTTCGCGATATTATGAATTTGTTCTCATTTGAATCAACAAAACTTGATTTTGCAAAATTTGCATTCAAATATGTTTACGATCAGGGAAATTATTTTAAATTAAACGATGCTTTTACTTTTGAAAGTTCAATTGATGAATTGAATAGTTATATTAACGGCCACTAAGTAGTTAAAAAATTATATAGAAAGTCGGTCAAACTAGACCGGCTTTTTTTATACTTTATTTTAGGATTAAATGATTAAAAGTTCTAATTTTGCGCCTAATTAAAAAAAATATATACAATAATTTATTACACAATAGGAGGACCCCTTAAAATGTCGAAAGAGAACACAAAAAAGTATGTTTATTATTTTGGTGGAAAAAAAGCCGATGGAAAAGCAGAAATGAAAAATTTGCTCGGAGGTAAAGGTGCAAACTTAGCAGAAATGGTTAATCTTGGATTGCCAGTTCCTGCAGGACTATCAATTACTACAGAATGTTGTACTGCATACTATGCTAACAACTGCGAACTTCCAAAGTCGTTGTTTGATGAAGTTTGGGCAGGGATGAAAAAAGTTGAAATCGAGATGGGAATGAAGTATGGCGATCCCAAAAATCCATTATTATTATCATGCCGTTCGGGTGCGAGATCTTCGATGCCGGGCATGATGGACACGGTTTTAAACGTTGGTTTATGTACTGCAACAATTCCGGGATTAATTAAAAAAACAAATAATCCACGTTTTGTTTGGGATTCATACCGTCGTTTGGTGATGATGTATGCCGATGTGGTTATGGATAAAGCTGAAGGCTTGGATATAAACATTCGCAAAAAATTAGATGATATGCTTGATGCATATAAAAAATCTAAAAAATTGAAAGAAGATACTGATTTGTCTGCTGATGATTTAAAATTTTTAGCCGAAGAATTTAAGAAAAGAGTTAAAAAAGAAATCGGGAAAGATTTTCCTGATGATGCAAAAGAACAATTGTTTGGTGGTATCAAAGCTGTTTTCAAAAGTTGGAATGGTAAAAAAGCGATTTCGTATCGCCGTATTGAAGGTATTCCCGATGAATGGGGTACTGCAGTTAATGTTCAAGCAATGGTATTCGGCAATATGGGCGACACATCGGCTACCGGTGTTGCTTTTACCCGTAATCCTGCTACAGGCGAAAACTTATTCTATGGCGAATGGCTGATTAATGCACAAGGAGAAGATGTGGTTGCTGGTATTCGTACTCCAAGCCCGTTGAACAATGATACCAAAAATGATCAGAACAAGCATTTGTTGAGCATGCAGGAACAAATGCCCAAGACGTATAAAGAACTTGATAAAATCCGCACGATTCTGGAAAAGAACTATAGAGATATGCTCGACATTGAATTCACCATTCAAGAAGGCAAACTTTATATGCTACAGTGCCGTGCTGGAAAGCGCACTGGAACAGCTGCCTTGAATATGGCAATGGATATGCTGACCGAAAAATTGATTGATGAAAAAACTGCTGTGATGCGTGTTGAACCTACTCAGTTGGACGAATTATTGCACCCCATTTGCGACCCGGCCGAAGAAAAGAAAGTTTCGGTGTTGGTTAAAGGATTACCTGCCGGCCCCGGTGCTGCTGTTGGTCAATTGGTTTTTACTGCCGAGGATGCTGTGGCTTGGGAACGCAAAGGCAAAACAGTGATTTTGATTCGCGAAGAAACCAATCCGGAAGATGTTGAAGGTATGCGCGCTGCATCCGGTATTTTAACTGCACGCGGTGGCATGACCTCGCATGCTGCACTTGTGGCCCGTGGTTGGGGAAAATGCTGTATTGTGGGTGCAGGAAAACTGCATGTAGACCCTGTTTCAAAAACTGCAAAAGTTGAAGGTACTACCGTTATTTTGAAAGAAGGCGATGTGGTTACAATGAACGGAACGAAAGGTTTTGTGTATCAAAAAGGTTTGAAACTGATGGATGCTTCTGAAAATCCACGCTTCAAATCGTTTATGAAAATTGTGGATAAATTCCGCACTATGGGCGTTCGAACCAATGCCGAAACCCCTGAAGATGCAAAAATTGCACGCGAATATGGTGCCGAGGGTATTGGATTGTTCCGCACCGAGCACATGTTTTATGGTGTTGGTTCCGAAAAACCTTTGTTGGCATTACGCAAAATGATTCTAAGCAATACGTTGGAAGAACGTAAAAATGCTTTAATCGAATTGTATCCGTTTGTTAAAAAGGATATCAAAGCTACTTTGCTGGCTATGGATACCTTGCCGGTTACCTTCCGTTTGCTCGATCCTCCTTTGCACGAATTTGTTCCCCAAAGCCCAGAAAAACAAGCAGAATTGGCAAAAGAACTAAAAATTAAAGTGGCAGATGTGGCAAAGCGTGGCGATGCTTTGCACGAAAACAACCCCATGATGGGACATCGGGGTGTACGTTTAAGTATTACCTATCCTGAAGTTTCGGAAATGCAATTTCGTGCTATTTTCGAATCCACTTTGGAGCTGTTAAAAGAAGGTCATCATCCGAAACCCGAAATTATGATTCCAGTGACTTGCGAAGTGGGCGAATTGGATGTTACAAAAAAAATAGCCGACAGAGTTTATGATGAAGTTTGCAAAAAATTCAAAGTAAAATCAATCGACTATCTATACGGTACTATGATTGAAATTCCGCGTGCTTGTTTGTTGGCTGACCGTATGGCTAAAACTGCTCAATTCTTCTCGTTCGGTACAAACGATTTAACTCAGATGACTTTCGGCTTTAGCCGCGATGATATCGGTGGTTTTATGAACGAATATTTGGATCAGAAAGTATTGGCTGCCGACCCGTTCCAAACTATTGATCAGGATGGAACCGGACAGTTGATTGAAATGGCTGTTACCAAAGGACGTGCTACCCGTAAAGATCTTAAAGTAGGCATTTGTGGCGAACAAGGCGGCGACCCTGCATCGGTTGAATTTTGTTATAAAACCGGTTTAAGTTATGTGAGCTGCTCACCATTCCGCGTTCCTATTGCTCGTTTGGCTGCTGCTCAGGCTGCCTTAAAAAACCCTAAAGTAGCTCCGGCTATAAAAAAAGTGGTTGCAAAAGTAAAACCTGTTGCCAAAAAAGTTGCAAAGAAAAAGTAATATCGTTGTATTTTAACGGAAAACCGCCCTGATTCAGGGCGGTTTTTTTTGTGTAAACTGGAACAACTTCAGGAAAAATATATTCTGATTTTTTGCAACTTTTTTGTTTTTTTTTATTTAAGTTTGCACGGATTTTATAACAATGTTTATTTTTTTAACTAACTATTATTCACTATAATAAAACTTACTATGGATTGCTGTTGTGGAAAAACTAAAAAAGTTGATTTATCAGCTTACGGAATTAACGATGTGAAAGAAATGTATTACAATCTTTCTTACGACGATCTGTTCGTTCACGAAACAGATGCTAACTTACAGAGCTTCGAAAAAGGCTTTGTTACCAACACAGGTGCTGTGGCGGTTGACACGGGTATTTTTACCGGCAGGTCGCCCAAAGACAAATATATTGTGAAGGAATCGGAAAACGAACAAAATGTTTGGTGGGCTAATCCGCTAAGGAAAAGCTCCGACAACAAACCCATTTCGGAAGAAATTTGGGGACAACTGATAGGCATTGCCAAAACCCAACTGAACGGTAAAAAGCTTTATGTAACCGATGCTTTTTGTGGGGCTAACGAAAACACACGTATCAAAATTCGGGTGATATCGGAAATTGCATGGGCTTCGCATTTTGTGAAAAACATGTTCATTAGACCAACTCAGGAAGAACTGAAAGATTTTACACCCGATTACGTGATTTTACATGCATGTAAGGCAATTAACCCCCAATGGAAAGAACAGGAGCTTAACTCGGAAGTGTTTGCAGCTTTCAATCTGAAAGAACGCATGGCTGTGATTGGCGGCACTTGGTATGGCGGCGAAATGAAAAAAGGTATTTTTTCGGTGATGAACTATTTTTTGCCTTTGAAAGGTATTGCATCCATGCATTGTTCGGCTAACGAAGGTAAACAGGGCGATACGGCCATTTTCTTTGGTTTGTCGGGCACAGGCAAAACCACACTTTCGGCCGACCCCAAACGTTTTTTGATTGGCGACGACGAACATGGCTGGGACGACGATGGAATTTTTAATTTCGAAGGCGGATGTTATGCCAAATGTATCAACCTGAGCAAAGAAAACGAACCCGATATCTACAATGCCATCAAACGCGATGCACTGCTCGAAAATGTGGTGTTCAATGAAAAAACAGGTGCTATCGACTTCGCCAGTGGCGCAAAAACCGAAAATACGCGTGTATCATATCCCATTTATTTTATCAATAATATTGTGAAACCCGTTTCGAAAGGTACGCATCCAAAAAATATTATTTTTCTGACGGCGGATGCTTTTGGTGTGTTACCTCCGGTGGCAAAACTCACCTACGACCAAACCATGTATCATTTTTTGAGTGGCTACACCGCCAAAGTGGCCGGAACCGAACGCGGCATTAAGGAGCCTACTCCCACGTTTTCGTCGTGTTTTGGTGCTGCTTTTTTGCTGTTACACCCCACAAAATATGCACAGGAACTGGCAAAAAAAATGCAGCAACACGGCTCATCGGCCTACCTGGTGAACACGGGTTGGATAGAAGGCCCATATGGAATAGGCCGCCGGATTGATATTCCATCGACTCGCGCCATTATTGATGCTATTTTGGATGGCTCTTTGGAACATGCCGACTATGAAGAATTGTCTGTGTTTGGTTTGATGATTCCGAAAGCGGTGAACGGTGTGAACTCGAAAATACTGAACCCGCGCAACATTTGGACGAACCCGGCCGACTGGGATACCAGTGCCAAAAGCCTGGGCGAAAAGTTTATTAAAAACTTTGAAAACTTTACCGACAACGACGAAGGCCAACGACTAGTTGGGGCTGGACCGAAAGTTTAATTAAGAAGAATTCAGAAAGCCGCATACTGGAGACATTGTGGGGGAGGGATGTAAATGAACTTTACATTTCATCTTTCATCTTTAAAACATATGGATTCCCAACTCAAACATAAGGAACCCACGCTTTGCATTAGGTTTCACGGCTCAAACATACCGTTTCCTTGCTCAAACATGAGGTTTCCTTTCCAAAACATATACTTTCCCCGACCAAACATAAGCCGGAAGGTCAAACATAAGCTTTCCCGACACAAACATGACCTTTCCCTGCTCATGCATAAAGACCTTAAAGTCATTGTAGCACTAATTAAACGCATAGATTGTGTTTGAGTCTATTTTAAGTTTACTAAGCAAGATATTGTCATTTGTGGCCGAGAGAGTAAACCATAACAGCTTAGGAATGGATTCTCACCATTTATTACAGTATGTGCTTTTACTCCTCCTTTTCGCCTCCTATCTTTTTGCTTTCGGCCAACACATTATAGTATGTACTTAAAAAGGCTAATAGTAGTCCTGTCAAATATTCATTTGCTTGTTAATAAAATTTTTAATCCGGCTGTCCGAGAAAATGTGCCCATATTTTAAGAATAGATTGTTGTAGATAATTCCGAAAACTTCAGCATCTTGTCGTTGATTAGGATCGCCATGAGTACTTTTCTTTGGAATATGATACAGTTGAAAATGCTGAGTCTTGCCAGCCAATCCCAACATAGTACCTGATACTTTTATCAACGAAGAGTATTTTGCAAAGGCGCAAATTAGGATACTTATTAAATGGTCTTTATTTTTAAATTTCTTCACGTGTTTATCCGAATCGCAAGTTTTCGAAGCCTTGGTTATGATTAAAGGTTCTATTAAAGAAATCAGCTGTCCGAAAACAAATTGACCAAAATTGAATGTAGTTTTGCTCATAGTAGAAAGCTTTTAGCATATCAAAACATCTAAGAAAAGTTAGCCGGTTTAGTTAATCTGGCTCCTTTTTAATTTTTAATTGACAACAGTGTTTCTCAATATAAAAACTTTTAAAACAGTAAAAATTTTATTGAATTTATTCACAATCCCAAACAAGGGCGCGCATTTTACAATCAAACCCTATTGAACCACACCTCACCAATATCCCAACAAATCAACAATAGCGTATTAAAACAATACCTTCCTCAAAACATTTCAAAATTTTTACTAATTTCGCCCTTGCAAAATTAAACAGCGATATGCCCCAAACCGAAACCCTGAAAACTCAAGAAAAAACTCCCAAGAAGTTTATCGATATAGAGCAGGTTATCGGCAACAAAAACCCACGATTGCTCAAGCTGTTGCCCGGTTTTGTTCTCAACTATTTGAAACGCATTTTGCATCAAGACGAAATTAACGATTTTATTTCACGCAATGGCCACCTCTACGATTTGGAGTTTACAGAGCGCATCGTGCACGAATTTTCCAAACAGGTTAACGTATTTGGAATCCAAAACATCCCAGCCAGCCCCCATCGCATTCTCATTTCATCCAACCACCCTCTGGGCGGCTTAGATGGCGTAGCCCTCATACACGTGGCCGGCAGCGTTCGCCCAGATATTTTGTTTCCGGTAAACGACATACTGATGAACATCATCAACATCAAAAACTTGTTTATCCCCATCAACAAACACGGCAGCAACTCGCAAAACATACGCATCATCAACGATACATTTGCCTCCGACGTGTCCATATTGTTCTTTCCGGCCGGATTGGTGTCGCGCAAACAAAAGCACGGCATCATAAAAGACCTCGAATGGAAAAAAACTTTCATCTCGTATGCCCGAAAATACAAGCGCGACATAATTCCAACATTTATTGACGGCCATAATTCAAATTTCTTTTATAATTTTGCATGTTTCCGAAAAAATATCGGAATCAAACAAAATATCGAGATGCTGTATCTCGTTAATGAACTTTATAAGTATAAAGATAAAACACTGGATATTATTTTTGGAAAACCTATACCATACACAACCTTTGATAAAAGATTTACCGATCAGGAGTGGTCCGCTAAAATAAAAGAACATGTGTATGGGCTGAAACTAAACCACGAATCAGAATTTGAAATGTAAAATGGAAAATTTAATACCACCAATTGATAAATCGATAATAGAAAACGAACTCACCACCGAGCTTTTTGTTCGGAAAACCAATTTCAGCGACAACAATATCTATATACTCAATGCCCACAACGCCCCCAATGTGATGAGAGAAATTGGCCGCTTGCGCGAACTCACATTTCGCATAGCCGGTGGAGGCACAGGCAAAGCAATTGATATCGACGAGTACGATATCAGCGAAAAACCGTATCAACAACTCATCGTTTGGGATCCCGAACTTAAAGAAATCATCAGTGGCTATCGTTTCATACATTGCAAAGATGCCCATATAGAAAAAAACGGAATCCCTTTCATAGCCACAGCAGAATTATTTCATTTTTCTGACCGCTTTATCAATGAATTTCTGCCCCATACCATCGAACTTGGGCGCTCCTTTGTACAACCCGACTATCAACCCAAACTCAACAGCCGCAGAGGTCTATTTTCACTCGACAATCTGTGGGATGGCTTAGGTGCTTTAATTTCTGACTACCCCGATATAAAATATTTCTTCGGAAAAGTTACCATGTATCCTCATTTCAATATACAAGCCCGCGACATTATTCAGTATTTCCTTTTCAAGTATTTTCCTGACAAAGACAATTTGGTAAAACCCATCATCCCACTCGAAATAGCCACCGATTATGCCGAACTCGAACGTCTTTTTAACGGAGGCAACTATGGCGCCGATTATAAATTTCTGCAGCAAACCCTACGCAATCATTTCAACGAAAACATACCCCCGCTGGTAAATGCCTATATGAATCTCACTTCAACCATGCGCAATTTCGGTACAGCCATCAATCCCGGATTTGGCAATGTGCAGGAAACCGGAATTTTGGTTACCATTCAAGATATTTACGATTCCAAGAAAGAACGTCATTTAAATTCGTACCGCAAAGAAGGCTCTGATGATAATTAAATCGGCAGCCTATCTGTCCAGTTGCGTCGATCCCAGTAAATGTCCCGATCCGAAAATTCCCGAATATGCGTTTATCGGTCGCTCCAATGTTGGCAAATCCTCGCTCATCAATATGCTCACTGGGGTAGGAGGGTTGGCCAAAATATCGTCAACCCCCGGTAAAACCCAATTAATAAATCATTTTCTGATTAATGAGAAATGGTATCTGGTCGATTTGCCTGGCTATGGGTTTGCTAAAGTGGCCAAAACTGTTAAAAAAGGGTGGGAAGCCATGATATTAAATTACCTGGCTAAACGCCAAAACCTGATGTGTACGTTTCTCTTGATCGATTCGCGCATACCTGTTCAAAAAAACGATGTGCATTTCATCAACACGCTTGGCGAAAAACAAATCCCTTTCGTTATTGTAATGACCAAATGCGACAAAATATCAAAAAGTCAGGTCGGCGCCTTGATACTCGAAATAAAAAAAACTTTGCAAGATAGCTGGGACGAATTGCCTCGACTATTCAAAACATCGTCAAAAACATCGGCCGGCAAAGAAGAAATTCAAAAATTTATTGAAGAAACGAATCTATTGTTCGAAATCCCAACATTAGATTAATTGGGTTGCGAACCTGAATTTACATTGGGTTTGGGAGTGGTTCCTGAACCCGAATTGTTATTGATGGGAGTTTGTTGTTTTTGTTTTTTAATAGCTTTTTTGTTGGTCTTAGTGGTATTAGTCACAGTTTTGTTTTCATCAGGCGCCACACCTTTCACATATTTTTTTTGCTCCATCACGGAACCATCTTCGTTATATGTTGTCCATTCGCCTTCGCGCAAACCGTTCACATAATCGCCCATCATCCGCAATTTTCCTTTCGAACTGTAGTAAACCCATTTGCCTTCGCGTTTGCCTTCCTGATACACGCCTTCGCATTTTTTTTCTCCATTCACCGGATAGTAGCTGGTCCATGTACCTGTTTTGCGGTTGTTGGTGTAATTGCCTTCGGTAATTAATATACCGGTAGTGCTGTATCTTTTATAATCGCCGTCGCGTTTGCCGTTAAAATAATTCGATTCCTCTGAAATAATGCCAGTGGCCGAATTATGTCTCACACAAGGTCCGTGTTTAATATCGTTCTGAAACGTTATTTCCAAAAGCAAAACGCCATCACGGGTATAGTAACGCCACAAACCTTGTTTGCGTCCCATTTCGTCAATTCGGTTTTTGTTTTTTTCAGAATGAGGTGAGTATTGCGGGCGAAATTCTTGTTCTTTCTGAGCAACAAGGTTGACCGAAAAAATGAAAAGAAAGAAAGTAATAAAAATGTAGAAGTTAATTCTCATTCATTGTACTTTGTTGCAAATGTATTAAATTTCCCACTAGAAAGCAAATATAATTGCAGTTTTATACGACAAAAAGCACAAAAGGTTATGATAAGCTGTAAAAAAAATGAAAAAAAGTAGTCGCAATAATTCCTCAATAATTATTTATTTTTCATGGGGTATTTGTCATCCAAATAAATCCAGAAAAGGGGTCTGTATCCTTTTATTTCATTACTGTCTGCGTACATAGTAATGGCAGGTGCAATACCAACCACCTTTTTTTCCATTGTAAAGTTCTTTTCATCAAAATACCATTCTTCTAAAAAGGTGATACGATGTATGTTCTTTCGTTCCAGCTTCTGAACAATCACAGTGTCAAATTCATCATAAGGAGGGAAGGGTCTGGTTGATTTCAATGTATCGTTTCGATTCATTATACTGTTCACTTGCTGTTTGGTCAATAACAAATCGCTAAAATAATCATAAGCCTTAACCTTACCATCGAATGCGGCGTCCAATAGTATATTCACAAACTTTTCGCGTTTTTGCCCTTCCATGTTTTCCTTCCACCAATCTGTTTCGTCGGGGTAAGGCGATTTGATGAATACCGGATAAGCAATGCGCTCAGTTAAAACAGTCATGTTTTCGTGATTATTTTTGTTATTACACGAAAAACTAAGCAGCATGATACATGCAATGGATGAAATCAGGATAAGCTTCTTCATAATCATATTATTTGTTGAAATTATGCATTACAAATATACTAAAATTAATATTGAAGTACATAAATAATAAAGAAATTGCCCTTAAATATATTTCAAATGCTTCGTTTTTAACGAGGCGAAGTTATTTAATAATCATCTCGTCGGCAAATACCCAGGCATTTTTTCCAGCACCATTATGCCATTCGGGCAGTTGGCCGTAATTGGTGGCAATTACTTTTACAAAACGGGCATTAATAGCCAAAGGTAATTTATAGTAGAATGTGTGAATAATCGGTTTAAATTCCTGGTCAGAAATATTGTGTGTAACATGGGCTATTTGTTGCCAGTTTTGACCATCGTTCGAAATATAAAACTCAACGTATTTTGGCAATAAAATCCACGACTGTGTTTGTTGCATGCAATTAATTTGTAAATAATGTATTGAAATAACAGAATCTAAATCCACAAACATTTCCATGTCCTCTCCCCACCATCCCATCCATGAACCATCGATAAAATTCCAACTTCCTAATATGCCATCTGTCATACCATATATCCCTCCTTTGTTATAACTTTTATTGCAATCAGTTTTAAAAACAGGTTTTATTCCGATGGCTTTGTGATCTTCAATTTTGAAATATATGGGTACAGAGGCTTCCTGTTCTTTCCGAAAAACCGTCACCGAGAAGTTGATTGGTTTAATCAATGTTATAGAGTCTGAGAAAGTATTCATTTTGTTATCAGGGTCTTCTCGACCGTCATTAAAGCGAATAACCATATCTTGTATGCCGTGCTTTTCGAATAAACGCCATACTTTTTTTTCTGGAATATATTTCAAACTAACATTCAGAAATATCTTGTTTTCGTCACCATACAATATATTCTTTTTATCCATAAATGCATAATGGTATTTTAGCCGGTTTTTGAAATCATCAAAATCGGTTTTTCCGCTCCACAACAATTCAGAAAAAGCTTGTAAACGCGGGTAAAGCATATAATCAGCATTGTATTCGGTGATGTTTTCAGTCCATAATGGGCATTCAGCACCAAGAACTTTGTCTTTATGATTTGCAACCGCTGGATTAAAGTTAAAGGTTTTAGCTAGATTCAGCGAGCTCATGGGCGAATCAAAGTATAGTGTATGTATAATCTTATTTTTGTTCGCAATGGCTTCATTTGCTTTATCCGGTCCGCGCCACACTTCAACAACCGCATTACTTGAAACACCCCCTTCCAGAATTTCGTCCCATCCAATAAGAATGCGACCTTTTGATTCAACATATTTTTGAATGCGTTGAATAAAATAGCTCTGCAACTCTTGTTCATTATTTAAATGTTCAGCCTTAATTTTTTGCTGACAAACCGAACATTGCTGCCAACGATATTTTGGAACTTCGTCGCCTCCAATGTGAATGTATTTTGAAGGAAACAAGGCCAGTACTTCATCTAATACATCTTGAATAAAGGTATAAGTATTTTCGTCTCCAGCACAGTAAACATCATTTATTACTCCCCAATAATTTGCAACTTCAAAACTTCGCTTTCGACATGAGAGAACTGGATATGATGCCAAGGCTGCTAAGCAATGGCCGGGCATTTCAATTTCAGGAATAATCGTAACATTTCGTTGATGGGCATATTCCACAATGTCTATTATTTCATCCTGTGTATAATAACCTCCATATCTTTGCCCCGTTTCATCTCTGCGCCATGCACCAATGTTAGTGAGTTGCGGATATTTTTTTATCTCAATACGCCAACCCTGATCATCGGTCAAATGCCAATGAAAAGTATTGATTTTATAATAGGAAAGCATATCAATATGCTTTTTAATGTACTCCACCGAAAAAAAATGCCGACTCACATCCAGCATATTGCTTCGCCAAGCATAAACAGGAGCATCTTTTATTTCCATACAAGGAAGATTTACCTCATCGTTTTTATACAAAGGTAATAACTGTCTCAAGCTCTGAACTGCCCAAAACAATCCTTTATCATTATTGGCTGTAACTATAATTTTATTGGTAGTTATTAATATATCATAACCTTCTGCTTCCTGAATTGATTTTGAATATTCAAAACAGATGGTATTTGACGAACTATTTTGTAAAAGGTTAATACCTGTTTGCTGCAAAACAGTTTTTGCAAAAAATATTGCTACACGCTTTTGGTCTTCATTTGCTGGCAGTTTAACCTTGGCGTTGTGTAGCGGGAAATATCCCTTGTTGAATATTACTTCTTGTGGCTTTGGGATAATTGAAATTATGTTTTGTGTAAATCCATGATAAGATATCAGAATTGTCAAAAAGAAAGCAATAAAAATTAGCGCCGACCTATACTTCATAGCATGTTTTTTATGAAACCCAAAAAGATAAAATTCCAATATTGGCAACAGTTTAAAACAAAGTATTTCCTGTACTTGTAAATAGTTTATTGATGATAGGCTCGTATTTCTCCATGATATAATTTCGTTTGATTTTTAGGGTAGGAGTAAGTTCGCCACTGAAACTGGTCCATTCCGATTCCATCAGTTCCCATTTTCTGATTTGTTCCGTTTCGCCGAAAAACGAATTGTAACAATCAACTTCTTTTTTAAAACGTTTTTTTATAGCAGTATGATGAATCATTTCAGTGTTAGTAGTATATTCAATACCCTTGTTTTCGCACCACGATTTTAAATCGTTGAAGTCGGGAACAATCAAAGCTGCAGCATATTTTTGGTTTTCACCTAACACTATCATGGTGTCAATAAAAGGCGATTCCTTAAATTTATCTTCAATCTTTCCGGGGTTAATATACTTTCCGAAGGAAGTCTTAAACAATTCCTTTTTTCTACCTGTAATACGTAGTTGTCCTTCCGGATCTATTATGCCAAGGTCGCCAGTATGAAACCAACCAGCCAAATCAATAACTTCATTTGTCAATTCAGCATCTTTATAATACCCTTTCATCAATCCGGGACCTTTACAAAGTATCTCTCCATCCTCATCAATTTTTACGTCAACGCCTGTTAATGGTGGTCCAACAGTGCCAAATTTTACACCATACATGCCCAGATGGGAAACAGCAACAACTGGTGATGTTTCTGTAAGTCCATAGCCTTCAAGTATCGGGATGCGGGCTGCCCAAAATATACGGTTCAAACGGGGTTGAAGTGCAGCACCCCCCGAAACTATTACTTTTATATTATTGCCAAGGGCTTCTCTCCATTTTTTAAAGACCAGCATGTTGGCAATTTTTAGTTTAAATTCATACCACCATCCATTGGCTTTGTTCATTTCGTATTGCAAACCTAAGTCAACTGCCCAAAAGAATAGTTTCTTCTTTATGCCTTTTAGTGCACGCCCCTTTTTAATTATCCTATCGTATATTTTCTCTAACAAACGAGGCACTGTTGTGAGAATATCTGCATGTATTTCTTTGATATTATCGGCAATGGTGCCCATGTTTTCAGCATAATAAACCGAAACACCCAAATATTGATACATATAATTGAGCATACGCTCGTATATATGGCACAATGGCAAATAACTTAATGCTTTCGACTGGTAGCCTACCGGGGGTATTCCGGAAACCGTGATGGCATTTGAAAGTATATTCGAATGAGATAACAAAACACCTTTGGGCGTTCCGGTGGTTCCCGAAGTATAAATTATAGTAGCAATATCTTCCGAATTTATCGATCTCTTAATTTCGTCGAGTTTTTCTTTGTTTGGGTTTTGCCAGCCAAGGCGGATAAGCTCATTCAAATGTTTGAACCCGTGAAGGTTTTTAAAAGTATAGATATCAACAATAGAAGGAATTTCGGGCAATAAGTGTTCTATTTTTTTATAGAGGTCTTCTCCTGCTACAAACACGTATTTTATTTCGGCATGATGCAAAATGTATTTATAATCTGCATTGCTTATGGTTGGATATATGGGCACATGAATGCCCCCAACCTGAAGAATGGCCATATCCAGAAAATTCCATTCTGGCCGATTGAAGGTGATAGTCGCAATTTTATCGCCTTTTTCGACGCCTAGTTTCAGAAAACCATAGCTGATATAATTCACAATATCGATATACGATTTGGTGCTGTATTTTACCCACTCGCCTTCCTCTTTTCCGGCAAGGGCATCATCTTTTGGGAACTTTTCAGCATAACGTTCCAGCAAATCAAAAATACGTGTAATAGCCATTATACAATTTTAAGGTGAAAAAATTGGTTACTCTTTCAAGAAATTATTATGAGTGTATTAAATAATAAAAACAAAATAAATTTATTTTTAATTAATAGCGGCTGAAAATTCATAAAAGTTTTAAACACTTGTTTAACTTTTGGACTTAATCAAGCTTAAAACACAATGGTTATACTTTCCGGTTGGTGTGCGTGGTGTTTGCTTGGGCGGTTGGAACTACGATGACATCGTTGATGTTTACATGTGCAGGCAATGTGGCAGTGTAATACACAACTCCTGCAACATCCTGTGGGGTTAGGGGTGTGAACCCATCGTAAACCTTTTTTGCGGCAGTTTCGTCGCCTTTAAAACGCACCTGAGAAAATTCGGTTGCCACAGCGCCGGGTGCTACCTGCGTTACCTTGATGCCAAATTTCAATAGGTCGATGCGCATGGCTTTGGTTAAAGCATCTACTGCGGCTTTTGAGGCACAGTAGATATTTCCATTCAAATACACTTCCTTACCGGCAATGGAGCCGATGTTTATAATGTGTCCGCTATTTCTTGCAGTCATTGAGGGTATAATACATTTTGACACATGCAGCAAGCCTTTGACATTGGTATCTATCATTTGATTCCAGTCGGCGAGGGTGCCTTCGTGAATGGGCGAAATACCCAATGCCAATCCTGCATTATTGATTAGTATGTCAATTTGCGCCCAAGGTGCCGCAAGGTTTTCAATCGCTTGGCGGGTTTCTTCAAAATTGCGCACATCAAAGGGAAGGCACAATACACTGCTTTTGTATTTTTCGGTAAGTTTTTGGGCTAGCGTTTCTAGTTTTTGTTTGCGGCGGCCACAAACAATGACTTTATACCCGTTTTGGGCAAACAGATGGGCACAAGCTTCGCCTATGCCACTGCTGGCTCCTGTTATCAATACTATTTTTGTATCTTTCATTTGGCTGGTTGTTTCTTTGAAAAATTAAATTGGTAGCTTATGCCGCCCGATATCCACCGACCGGGCATTTCAATATTCCCATAATCGTAATAATGCGTATCGAAAAGATTATTGCAATTCACATAGATATCGAAGTGGGTAGGCCGCCAAAATACTTTTGCATCAAAGGTAGTAAATTCTTTGTAATTGGTTTCGCGGCCGTCGGCAAAATTGGTGTAGGTGCCATTTCTATTGTTGTAGCTGAAAGCCACATTCATGCCAATCTTTTTATAAATCCGGGCATTTACACCCAGCGTCAGTTTGTGTTTCAAGTAATCCATAAGGTAGTACGAAACGTAATCGCCGCTGTTTTTGGTGGAGGTTAGGTAGGCGTAGGCAACCTGGATGCTGGTGATGGGGTTGTGTTTGCATTTATATTCAGCGAAATTGACGGTGAGGGCAGACTCTATGCCCAGGGTTTGCAATTTTGTGACGTTGGCGCTTTGCCAAACAAGCGAATCGGGAGGCTTGACCCAATCAATGAGGTTTTTGCCGTAGCGATAAAATCCCGAAATGTGGGCATAAACACCTTTAAACGAAAATTTTAAACCTGTTTCCACCGTATAAGCAATTTCGGGTACCAAATTGGCATTGCCTTGGTTGGTGGGGCCATGATAATACAAGTCGGTGAAGGTGGGCAAGCGGAACGATTTGTTTGCCGAAATATACCATTTCGCCCAGGGTTTGAAACTGTAGGCGGCATCCATCCCCGGGCAATAATTAAATTGAAACGCATCGTTGTAATTCACCAAAAAGCCGAGGGCAATAGTAAACTTTGAGGTGCTGTAAGCTTGTTCGGCAGAAAGACTGATGTTGTTTCGTTTCCCTATTTTGGTGAAGTAGCCGGTTTTGTCCATCACATCGTGGAGGGTATCGGCCAAGGGCGTGCCCAAGACGTTGCTTATAATTTTTTCGAAGAAATATTCGGCTTTGATAAGGGTTTTGCCCGCAATTGTATTGAACTGCACATTCGCCATGCTGCCCACGACATCGGTGAGATGATAATTGTGGGTTTTGTACCATGTAGGTGCGTTCTCCCGAAAGAGCTCGAACCTATCGTGATGGCGACGCCAATAGATTTGGGGCGTTACTTTAACCGAACCGGAGGAGTTGAACTGCAAACTGCTGAACCCGGTCTTGGTGTGTTCAAACTGGTCGGGATATTTGGCTGAGTAAAAACTGTTGGCACCAAAAGCTTTGTCGGCATAGCCTGCCTGCAAGCTAAACGTTCCGAATTTGGCAAGGTAGCTACCCGAATAAAAACCCTTCAACACCGTGTAATCGGTGTTTTTGGTGTAGCCCGAACAACTTTTCGCCGAAAGGGAAAGAAAATGGGATGTTTTGTTGGTGGCTAGCCCTGCCGACACCACCCCCGAATACTGATGGTACATGCCGGTGGCCGCGCTCAACTTGATGTAGTTTTTGTTGGGGACGTTGGTAATAATATTGATGATGCCGCAAAAGGCATTGGCACCATAGGTTCGAGCACCGCTGCCCTGCAGAATTTCGATGCGCTCCACTTGGCTCAGTTCAACTGGCAAATCCAAATTATGATGCCCCGTTTGGGGGCCGTTCACACGAACGCCATTGAGCAACACCAACGTTTGTTCCAGCGAGCCACCGCGGATGCTTACATCGGCCTGCACCTCGTCGGCGCCGCGCTTGCGCACATCGGCATTGATGGCATAGGCCAGCAAATCGTTGAGGTTTTGGGCGGGCAGGTTCTGAATTTGTTCGCGGCTGATGATTTGTATCACCCGCGTGGCATCCAATGCATAGGAGGAGAGCTTGCCCGATTGTATCACCACCTCCTTGATATTCACCGTGTCGGTTTGGGCAAAACCCGCCAAGCAAGTGAAGGTGAGCAACAGAAATGTGGGTATCCGCCAAGGGTGCATACTGGAAATTTGATGCAAAAGTACGGATTTCTGCATAGAACTGGGTGGGCAATGTGCTGAGGCGAACGGAAAATGGAGGGGGGGGAGAGCTGGCGAGGTTGAACCGGGGGCACCACGAGCAAGGGAAGCAGCAAAATGCAAAGGGTGTGAAATGAATTGCGCAGCAACTTTAGGGAAGGAAACGGCGCAAAAATGGTAGCTTGCGTAGCATTTTTTCTTTATCGGCGAGCATCAAAAAAAATAGCAGCATGAAAGGCAAAGCCGGCACTTTGTAGCGTACCATTGCTCCCACAACCGGTGTGGTTAATCCGGTAAGGACAAAGGTTGCCACAAAAAACAGCAGGGCGAAATATAGGATGTTTTGGTGGGGCGGTTTTTTGCATGCAAACACCAAGCAGAACAGGATTATGGCCAACAACAGCAAATTTTCTATGGCGGCAAACAGTATGATTGCGGAGTGGGCTTCAAATGGATAGGGGCGGAACAAGGTGTTGTAGAAAGCCAAAGGGGCGTGTTTCAGCATATCGGCCAGGGTGGGTTGCAGGGGGATGTTGGTGAGCAGGCTGCCCGAATTCATTTGTTGTGCCAAACCAATAAAATCGTGCTGTTTCATTGCCAATAGCTGCATCACATTGTAATTGGGGAGTACATAATGCAGGTTGAGTGCCACCAAAACACAGCCAGCCACCACCACCAAATATTTTAAGCCGCAACGCCGGTTGCCTGTGAAATGGCACCACACAAACGACAGCAGCAAGGGCAGCCATATAATGAAAATATAATATTTTGTGTAGACCAGCAGCAGCAGTGCCAGCAAAAACCACAGGAGGTTGCGCACCCGCATTTTGCCTTGCAGCATGGCGCCCAGGTTATAGAGTATGGTGCCCATGCCAAACAGCAAAATGGATTCTTTGAGCACGCCCGAACCCCAAAACACCACCGAGGGAATGAGAAACACGGCGAAAAACAATTCGTATTTTTTGTTGGCCAGGTAGGCTGCAAAAAATTTATACAAGGCCACCAATCCCGTTAAGGACAAGAAACACATCACCACAGTGTGCACATTGAAATAGCCAAAGGAGAACAAGCGCAACAGGGCGTTGAAACGGATGATGGTGTGGCTATCGTTGTACAAATTGCTTTCGAACACGCGATACCAGTTGTTCATTTGTTTGTAGTACACATCAAAATGGGGGGTGTCGTTGCCTAGGCCGGTCATCATTTTGAGGTAATCCACCGGGTGATGCCACAGGGCGTCGTACATTATTTTGCTATCGTCGAAATATTTGAAAATGTCGGCGGTGTTGCGGTCGGTATAATAATAGGTGTAGAGCGCATACATGAAAAGCCCCGCCGCTACTTTTAGCAAATACACCAGCAGCAAACTGCGTTTGCTAAAGCCTGCCAGGGTGAAAAACGGCAGCTTATAAATGAGAAACAGAAACAGCAGAGTGTAAAGTAGGGTGAGAAGTAGCTCCAATTACAATAAAGTTTAAGGCAAAGATACTTATTTAGTAGCAAACGCAATGCAGCCGACGGAATTCGGCAGGAAGCGAATTTTAGCTGGCAAGGCGTGGGGGAGGGGGATCGCGACGTTTTTAGCGGTTGCTTGCCCCTTTAAAAGCTATCGCCTTGCATCGTTTTTTGGTTTATAGCTTGGCATTTCACTGGCTCACTGCTGGCGGCGGGTTGCCGAAAACATATCGCGCCAAGCACATTCCCAACTGGGGTATGGCAATTTATCCGATAAAGATGCGTATCTTTGCAAAAAAATTACTTACAGACATTTTCCTACCTAAACTAGTCGGGTTTTACATCTCTAAAAACAAATCACTGCTAATTACTTATGCCATTTCAATCCTTAAACATTATTGAGCCCATTCTGCGGTCGATAGCGCAGGAGGGCTACACCCTGCCTACCCCTATACAAAAAGAAGCCATACCTATTGTGCTGCGCGGCACCGACCTGCTGGGCTGCGCGCAAACCGGAACCGGAAAAACTGCCGCCTTTGCCATTCCTATTCTACAGCTATTGCACGAAACCAAATCGTTTGACCGCAAACGCAAAATACGCAGCCTGATTGTAACACCCACGCGCGAATTGGCCATACAAATTGACGAAAGTTTTAAAGCCTACGGCCGCTTTTGCGGACTCACCAGCACGGTGGTGTTTGGTGGGGTGAACCAAAACCCACAAACAGCCATTTTGCAGCGCGGTGTGGATATTTTGGTGGCAACACCGGGCCGATTGCTTGATTTGATGGACCAAGGATTTATTTCGCTACGCGACATCGAAATTTTTGTGTTGGACGAAGCCGACCGCATGCTCGACATGGGTTTTATTCACGACGTTCGCAAAATCATTGCAGCCCTGCCACGCAAACGACAGTCGCTGTTTTTTTCGGCAACGATGCCGCCCGAAATCGTGAAGCTATCCAACACCATATTGTTTCAACCCTTGAAAGTGGAAGTAACTCCTTCGGCCTCCACGGTGGATATTGTGGAGCAGTTTGTGTTTTTTGTGGATAAAGGCAACAAACCGGCTTTGCTCATTGAGGTGCTGAAAGATAAATTGATAAAAACGGCTTTGGTGTTTACACGCACCAAACACGGCGCCGACCGCGTGGTGAAAACTTTAACAAAAAACAAAATCAGCGCCGAAGCCATTCATGGCAACAAAGCGCAAAATGCCCGCCAACGTGCGTTGGCAAATTTTAAAGCGCAAACCACGCGCATTTTGGTTGCCACCGACATTGCCGCACGCGGCATCGATGTGGAGGATATGGAGTTTGTGATAAACTACGAACTATCGAACATGCCCGAAACTTATGTGCACCGCATTGGACGCACCGGCCGGGCTGGAGCAAAGGGCACCGCCTATTCGTTTTGCGATGCCGAAGAAAAACCCTATTTGAAGGATATTGAAAAACTGATAGGCAAACGAATTCCGGTGATTGACGAACATCCTTTCCCTTTGATTGACCACAACCCGGTGAAAGCACCCAAGCAGCAACGCCCCCCCCGAAATCGGTCGCAAGGCAACGCGGCTTCGGGCCAAGCAGCCGAACGCAACAACCCCCCACGCGAACGCGCCCCAAGGCGGTTCAACAACTGGAGATAAGCCGCTAGAGGCGAAACGTATACGCAAGAAATTTCGTTAACCGGATGTGGGTTTTTTTGCTAGCGCGACAAAGAAATAGCCTGCCCGCTTGCCTCAAAAATCTGTCGATACTACGCCACGAAACTTGCACCGCAAAAATCTAGGGGGGAGTACCGTGTCACGGTACGAGCATACGGTGACTCGGTACGAGCATACGGTGACGCGGTACGAGAGTACAGTGTCACGGTATAATCGCCCGAGGTCACAAACTGTTTATCAAAAAGAGTTGCATCGCCCTGAAAAACAAAGCCATCTACGCAATTTGGTTGGGTGCATAAAATATATATCGGGGGTTCATTAGCCGACTGTGCAACGCAAGGAGTGGGTGCAGCTCGCTTGCCTTGTGCCCAAGCGCCCGAGGCACACCTATCCTAAAACAAAAATGGCGATAAGAAAAGGTGCAACAATAATCCAAAACCACATCACGGGTTTCCAAGCATTTGTGCATTGTTCTTTGGTGAATTTGTAGCGCATAACAAACCACATAAACAGGCGCAGAACGATGATAAATAGTGCAATAGCATAGCCTGTGGTGGTTCGCAGGTCTTCGTAAACGGTGTGGGTGCTAAATTCGGTGAAAGCATAAGCCCACAGCAGCAAAGCGGCATCAATAAAAATGTAGGTAGGATGTGTGGAGCAAAATCCTTTGAAACTATATCTTACAAGCGGTTGGGTGTAGCCCACACCGGCCTGCAAGCGTGGGCGAATCATGGTGCGGATGAGCCAAAACATGCACAAGGCGCCCAACACAAAAACGGTGATTAAAAACCATAAGTCGGATGCTACCGTGTTTTCTTGTATGTCTTTCAATAGGTTGGATGGCAGTGTGAACCAAAACAGCATCAACAAAAATTCGACCAACACCAGCCGAACAATGGCAACTAACTTTTCGAATGAATTCATGGTGTAGCGGTTTTATTTTATCAATAGGTTACTTACTTCGTAATACAGATTCAAAATTGGGGATAAGGTTGCAGATAGCTTCCGAAACGCGGCCAATATCTCCCTTGAGGTTGCCCGATTTTTTGCCGCCGCAATAGTACACATCGCCGCTAAAAACTAGGCTATTGTTAGCAAAACAACTTAGGCTTTCGCTATCGCCTCCGGTGCAACCGTCGTTGTTGGATAGTTCGCCGTTTCTAATTTTTTCCGAATTGAGCAAGTCAATGATTTTGTTAAAAGCTTGTTGCGAGCACACCACGCTGGTGTCCCTAGGTATCGTATCGCCGCCACTCACAACCATTTCAACTCGATCGGGTGTCACCGTAATAGTATAATTTCGTTGCAGTTTTGGCGGAATGGAAGCATCGCAATAGGCATAGCGAACGGCGTCGATATTTTTGTTGTTAAAATTAAAACGTTGGCTGTTGTCGCAACTCCATAGCAGGGCTAAAAACGAGAGCAAAACAAGCGTTCGCATCGTGTGGTTGTTCATGGGGAGTTGGGGTATAATAACACAAAAATCCTTACCATAAATTACAACATTTGCTCCAGCAGTTGGGCAATCTCGAAAAACTGGCTGGCGTCGGTGGTGGCGCTCATGCCCATAGAAGTTGCGCGTGGCAACGAAATGATAACAAGTGTAGCCCCCTCGGGGCTGGGCTCCATTTTCACGAATCGTTCCATTTTCATTCCGCCTCCAATGTCCGATTTTGTGCGTGCAAATTTGTCCACAAGCACCAAAAGGGCTTTGTTGCTGTTCAGTTTTGCGCAAGCATCGGGCTCACCCACAAATTTGGAGGTGCCAAACATTTTAGGTCCTTCCAGGCTCACCTCGCCTTTCACCGTTTTGCTGATGTGTGTGCTGAACACCACAGAACCGGCGTGGCAAGCTATGCCTTGGCGGTTCACGTTCACATGAATTGTGGCTGGTTGGGGTTTGTCCAAATCGAAATTCACGGTGAAAAGCAGCTTTTCTTTGCCGCCAAACAAGTAGGCGCGGCTATCTTTGAGTATGGCGCCCAGCATGCCGTCGTTCGGTGCATCTTGTGCGTCAACCGAAAACGGCAGCGGTTGCGTGCAGCCCAAATCTTTGCGCAAAATTTCTTCGATTTTGGGTGCAACAACCTCCGGTTTTTGGCTTTGGTAAGCAAAATTATTCATGTGTACCTCCTTTTTAGGGTAAGCGTTTTTACTAGCTCGTTTCTATTTCAAAGCGTAATAGGAAACAAATATAAAAATTAATTCGCATTCCCAACACAATAATTAATACAAGGCGTAGTAAATTTGTTGGATGGGAGCCAAGCTTTTATAGCAATTGGGTGGCAACAGGCCGAAATAGGAGCAACACCACGATGCAAAATGCATCGCCTCGATTTTTTTTTCGGCCCACGCAAGCACAAGGGGAGGGTGTTTTAATTTTTTAGGCGAGTAAGTTGGGGGGGGGTCGCGCCATCTCAAGCCGTATTATGCGCAGCAACGCAGGGCGAAACACCTTACTTATATATGGATTGCACACGCTTATTTTATTTTTGATTACCAGAAAACCAAATCAATAGCAGCCAGGCCGCGTTGGTTGGTTCACGGCCTGCCCTTGTCTCGCTGCCACGCCTGTTTCTAAAAATACCATTGCATTTCGTCGCGGTTTCATAATTATTTGTATTTTTATGACCCCTTAATTTCTACTGACCTTATGGCAAAAACTAAGAAAAAAACCAAAAAGCCCGAAGTTCGTAAAACCCAAAATTCTGCGGCTAAACCCATGGCAACCACCTCGGGCCGTATTCCTTATAAAACAATAATTGTGGTAATCGCCCTCTTGGTGCTAACCTACATCTCGTTTTATCCTTCGCTCAAAAATGGCCTCACCAATTGGGACGACCCCGGCTATGTGACCGAAAACCCCCACATTCGCGATGTAAACGCGCCCGCGGCCAAGTACATGTTCACGCATTTTATTATGAGCAACTATCATCCGCTCACCATGTTGTCCTTAGCGTTGGATTATCAGAAAGCGCAGCTCAACCCGCGCAGATATCACCTTGTGAATGTGCTGTTTCATCTGTTGAACACCCTGCTGGTGTTCTTCTTTATCTACAAACTGAGTGGCAAACGCCTGCTGGTGGCCGCCATGGTGGCGCTTTTGTTTGGCATCCACCCCATGCACGTCGAGTCGGTGAGTTGGATATCCAGCCGCAAAGATGTGTTGTTTGCCTTTTTCTATCTGCTGGGCATGATAACCTACCTAAGCTATTTGAATAAAAACAAGTTGAAGGTCATGTATTATGTGTTCACCTTTGCGCTGTTTGTGTTGTCTGCCTTGTGCAAACCTGCCGCTCTCACCTTTCCGGTGGTGTTGCTCTTGCTCGATTTCTACCACAAACGTAAATTTACTGCCGCCTATTTGCTCGATAAAATACCCTTCTTTGCCATTTCGGTGCTGTTCGGTGTGCTATCAGTCAAAGCGCAGTCGGCAGGTTCGGCCATTGCTTTGTGGAATATTATGGGCATACAGTACCGTTTTATCTTTGCCTCCTACGGTTTTGTTAGCTATATCTACAAGTTTCTGCTGCCGGTCAATTTGTCGGCTTTTTATCCCTATCCCGTGCCCTTTCCTATCGCAACATCCCTCCCCATATTCTATTACATAGCCCCCTGTATCGTGCTAGCACTCTTTTATCTGGTGTGGCGTTCGCTCAAAATATCCCGACTGTATGCCTTTGGGTTTTTGTTCTTCCTCGTCAATTTGGTGTTGGTGTTGCAGTTTATTTCGGTAGGTGCCGCCATCATGGCCGACCGCTACTCTTACTTGCCTTTTATCGGCTTGGCTTTTGTGGCTGCTATGGAGCTCCACCGGCTGTATGGTAGCAAAAATCCTTCGCTCACTGTGGTGAAATATGGCGCGTCGGTGTTGCTGTTGGTGGTTGCCATTGCTTTTTGCACGTTAACCTATCAGCGAACCCAAATCTGGAAGAACAATGCCACGCTGTGGACGGATGTGATAGATAAGTACCCCGACAAAGCCGAAATTGCCTACAAAAATCGCGGAAACTACTATGCCCGCGAAGTAAATCAGTACGAAAAAGCCATGCAGGATTATAATTCTTTTATAGCCCTCAGTTCCAAGGACCCCACCATCTATAGCAATCGCGGCAACTTGTTTTACTTGATGAAACGCTATCAGGAATCCTTAAAAGATTACGATACCGCCATTGCACTCGATTCCACCTATGCCGATGCTTGGGTGAACAAAGGCAACACCCTGATGGAGATAAAAAAATACGATTCGGCCATCATCTGTTTTAACCGTGGCATACAACTCGACCCCAACCGCATAACCTCCTATCAAAGCCGCGCCTATTGCTACGAATCGATAGGACGAAACGACGAAGCCATTGCAGAATATACCTGGGCTATCACCAAACAGCCCGGCTTTTATAACAACTATTTCTATCGTGCCATTGCCTATTTCAATAAGAAACAATACAAGGAATGCATAGCCGACTTCACCAAATCCATAGAACTCAAACCCGACTATGGCGATGCCTATTACAACCGCTCGCAGGTGTTCAACATCCTGGGCGACTACAAAGGTGCTTTGGCCGATGCCGAAAAATCGCAAACCTACAATCACGTAGTAGCAGCCGAATATTTGAACCTCTTGAAATCAAAAATAAAATAGCTTTTGCACCCCCTACAAAATTGAATAGATTGAAAAAGCCAACCAAAAATTCATTTTTCTGCCTTAGTGCCTTACTCATCGCACTGGGTATGCTTTCGCCTAGCCTAAGCCGCGCCCAATCGCATTTGCAAATCCTATTTGATAAACAGCAATCGCAGGTTTTTGGTTCCGAAAACCTAATAACGCTGCACCGTGGCTTCTATCTGGCCGAGGACAGGTATATTCCCAACAAGCTCTTCCGCGAAACCAACTTTATCCGCAAAACTGCCGGTTTTGGCTATCGCATGGTCAAGTTGCTGCTACTCGATGCGCAAATAACACATCTGGTAGCGCTCTCCCAACACGAAGTATTTGGTCATGGGGCGCGTTTCCGCGAAATGGATTACACAAAGAATAGCTTCAACATGAATTTATACTGGCCCTTCGGCGATGGATCCGGTTTTGCCAACTACGGAACCCGCAAGGTCGGCAACAAAACCACCGCACAAGAGTATCTGGCAATAAACATAGGCGGCGTGGATGGCGAAATGCTGATGGCAAACAACCTGGGTGCTCAAATACTATTGAGCGACACCCTGCATTATCAGCAAGGCTTGCTGTATTTATTCTCGCAAAACAACCTGATGCTGTATCTTTGGTACACACGTTTCACACCCACCCATAAACTTAAGGCAGGCAACGATATGATGAACTTTATACGTTCCATTGCCGGTCCGTTTTTGTATTCCCATCCCATTGATAACACCTATGAACTGCACAAACTATCCCTACAAAGCTTAATCACTTTTGCCAATCCGCTGCAAATCTACTCGGCATTCTCAATTATATATACCTATGGCGTAAAAGGGCAAAGCAAAATGAATAAAATACCCATGATTCGTATGGGCAAGGTACGTTATTTGCCCATGCTAGGATATGCGCTCACCCCCTTCGGAAGTCAGTTTCATTTCGTAAATTATTTCCGTTTCAAACGCATGTTGCTTAGCGCCGATGTGGCAATTGGCGACAACACCTTCAAAAATTTCTACACCCTATCACTCAAAGGTTACAACCTTATTGAAAATAGATACATAGCACTGAATGCGCATCTCGACTTTTGGAATCAACCCGTACTCGAACTGGATGATTACAATAAACCCACCGGAGGTAATGCCCTGGGTGGAGCCATCAAAGCCGACATCATGATTCGCCCGTTCAAGCTGCCTAACAAATTGGGTCTGTATGTGGAAACAGGCTACAAAACAAAAGGCTATTTGCGTGGCGAAACACTTGCAGCTTCCTTTATTCTGCGCTATGGTATCAGCCTCCATTTGTAGCTGTTTGCCTTCAATCAGCATGTTTTTTTTAGCCGAAAACTACTTAGGTGCTGAATATAGTCGTAACTTTATCACGATTTTTGAAATGCGATAACTTTGAACAGAAATTTGATAATACGACACCTTTATATCCTTGTTCTGATTTGCCTTTGCTGTGTTGGGTGTGGTTCGGGGACTAAAAAAATTGATAACAACACAAAAGTTGCTTTCCAAAAGTACCTTAGCAAATTCAAGCCGCTTCAAATCCCTGTGGTTTTGCGGCTCGCCGATTTGTATAAAGAAAAACTACCCGCTTTTGATACCAACAGCACCGATACACTGTTTGCTCACGGTCAAACGCTCATTTATGGCATGTTGCCCGACACCAGCAGCTACTTCGGATTAATCACCATGGATCATTATGGTCCCATTTTGACAACGTACGATAAGAACGGTGTATCGATATTTGCTTTTACACTAAAAGTGCGCGATTGCCCGAACGATATTTGCATCACTTACTGGACCGAAACAACAACTATCGATAGCAGTTTAAACATACGATGTGTCGATACCATTCGCACCAGCGTTCCACAAGGGCAAAATCCTTCAGGATGCACCAATCAACATTATTGTTTATCCAAGCAGGGAAAAATTAATCGCGATGGAACCATTATAATGAGCGAGGAGCGCAACACTGCTATTCTTAGCGGCTCCAATGTTCCAAATAGCAAAAAGCACAAATAATCTGTTAGCCGATTAAATCCCCTTGTTAATATCTTATTGCGAAAAAAACCGACTCAATATCGAATTAAAACCTAATTTTTTTACTTTTGTGCAAAGTCAAACACTCTTATAAATGAAAAACAGCAAATCAGAAAAAGAAGTCAGCGTTGAAACGGCTCAATTGCTGGGTTTACTCCCCGAAGAATTCGAAAAGATCAAACAAATATTAGAACGCACCCCCAATTTTACCGAGTTAAGTGTGTATTCTGTCATGTGGTCGGAACATTGTTCATATAAAAACTCCATTTTTTGGCTAAAAAAACTTCCAAAAGATGGCCCGCAAATGTTGGCAAAGGCTGGAGAAGAAAATGCCGGGATGGTAGATATTGGCGATGGCATGGCGTGTGTTTTTAAGATTGAATCGCACAACCATCCGTCGGCAGTAGAACCTTATCAGGGCGCAGCCACCGGTGTTGGCGGTATCAACCGCGATATATTCACCATGGGAGCCCGTCCCATTGCCCAGTTGAATTCCTTGCGTTTCGGCAATCTCGCCCTCGACCGCACCAAACGACTGGTCAAAGGCGTGGTGAAAGGTATTGGCGATTATGGCAACGCATTTGGGGTGCCTGTGCTAGCCGGCGAAACCAATTTCGACGATTGTTACAATCAAAACATACTGGTAAATGCCATGTCGGTGGGTATTGTAAAAACCGGAAATACGGTTTCGGCAACATCACATGGTGCCGGAAATCCGGTATTTATTGTAGGTTCCTCTACCGGAAAAGATGGCATTCATGGGGCAACTTTCGCATCGGTTGATATCACCGAAAATTCTGCCGACGATTTACCTTCGGTGCAGGTGGGCGATCCGTTTCAGGAAAAACTTTTACTGGAAGCATCTCTTGAATTGATAAAATCAGGAACGGTTATCGGCATGCAGGATATGGGTGCAGCAGGAATCATTTGTTCTACTTCCGAAATGTCGGCAAAAGGGAAGCATGGCATGAACATATACCTCGACAAAGTGCCATTGCGTCAGCAAAACATGAAACCATTCGAAATTCTGCTGTCTGAATCGCAGGAGCGCATGTTGGTAATCATTAAAAAAGGCGAAGAGGCAATTGCAAAAAGAATATTTGAGAAATGGGATTTGAATTGTGTTGAAATAGGCCAGGTGATTAAAGGTGAGATGCTCAATTTTTATATGAACGATGAGCTTGTTGCAAAAGTTCCTGCCGACTCTTTGGTTTTGGGAGGAGGTGCACCGGTTTATCAACGCGAGTCTGTTGAGCCGGACTATTTTGCAAAAACCAAGAAATTTAACATCAATTCGGTTCCAGAACCTCCCGATTTGAGGCAGATTGCAAAGCTGTTGTTGGCAAATCCAAATATTTGCTCAAAGAGATGGGTTTGGGAACAATACGATACCATGGTTGGTACCAAGAACATGACCACCAATGCGCCATCCGATGCGGCAGTGGTGAATCTTAAAGGTACTGATAGTGCTTTGGTGATGACCGTTGATTGCAATGCAAGGTATGTGCATGCCGATCCACGCCTTGGTACTGAAATAGCTGTTGCTGAAGCCGCACGTAATATTGCATGTGCAGGTGGTGTACCTTTAGCCATAACAAATTGTTTAAATTTTGGTAATCCATATAATCCTGAAGTATATTGGCAATTTGTGCATGCAATAAAGGGTATGTCGAATGCATGTAAGAAATTTGGAACTCCTGTAACCGGAGGTAACGTAAGTTTTTACAATCAGTCGAATATTGATGGAAATATTGTTCCTATATTCCCAACACCTGTAATCGGAATGATTGGTTTGCTGAATGATAAAGACAATATCATGACAATGGATTTTAAAAAGAAAGGCGATATGATTTACCTTTTGGGAGAAACACGTAACGATATTAATTCATCCCAATATTTGATAGATTACCACAAGGTTCAACTTTCCCCACCGCCCTATGTAAATCTTGATAAAGAATTTATTTTAAATCATAGTCTGAATGGACTCATAAATAGCAAACTTATTAATTCGGCTCACGATATTTCGGAAGGTGGATTGTTTATTGCGTTGTTCGAATCGGGCATGCATCGCGGACTTGGATTTGATATTACCACAGATTGTGAAATACGCGAAGATGCATTTTTGTATGGCGAATCGCAAGGAAGGGTTGTTGTGAGTGTGAGCGAGGACACTGAAGGTGAATTCATTGATTTTGTTGTTGAGTTGAAAATTAAATGTACTTTGCTGGGCCACGTCACAAAAGGCGAAATGCGCATTGACGATGTTTCTTACGGGCATATTAATGACGCTAAAACGATTTATGATGAATCCTTAGAGCAATACTTGAAATAAGTTTTTATAATTAAGCTGTAAATGCATACTTATTCCTAATTTTGTTCAACTTATTAGCCTATTTAATTTTATCAAGATTTATGATGAAAAAAGTTTTCACACTGCTGTTCATTATTGTACTGGGGTTTCGATTATCCGCTCAAATTCCGGCTGGATATTACAATTCGGCTGCCGGACTTTATGGTTTGCCACTTAAAACAGCTTTGTATAATATAATAAAAGGCCACACCGCTGTAACTTATAGTCCTGGTGTATGGAATGCTTATGCAACAACCGATGTTAGAACTGGGAATTCCATTTGGGATATGTATTCTGATATACCCGGAAGTACACCTCCATACACATATACCTATGCTACAAATCAATGCGGAACATACACCTCGGAGGGAGATTGTTATAACCGCGAACATTCAATTCCTTCGAGCTGGTTTGTTGATGCAGATCCAATGTACACCGACCTGTTTCACATTTATCCCACCGATGGTTGGGTAAATAATAAAAGAAGCAATTTCCCTTTCGCTGATGTTGGCTCAGCAACCTGGACTTCACTAAATGGCAGCAAACTGGGTTCCTGCTCCGATGCAGGGTATACTGGAACTGTTTTTGAACCAATTGATGAATATAAAGGCGATTTTGCCCGTTCTTATTTTTATATGGCTACCCGATATGAAAATGTGATATCCACATGGTATGCAAATGCCACTGAAGCTAATGCTGTGTTATCAACCAATTCGGGTACGGTTTTCGAAACTTGGTATATTGATGTTTTGCTTGCATGGAGCAACAACGATCCGGTAAGTCAAAAAGAAATTGACAGAAATAATGCTGTGTATTTGATTCAGCACAATCGTAATCCATATATTGATCATCCAGAATGGATTTTATCCATTTGGGGACCAACAGCAGGAATTAAAACGGTTGAGAAAACAGTTACTTTTAATTTATATCCCGTGCCCGCGAGTGATTTTGTATTTATTAACTCAACAAAAGCAAGTATAGATAAGGTTGAAGTGTACACAACTACCTCCACCTTGATTCATACTTATTTAAACGTGGGAAAGTCGTTGACAATTGATTTGTCTGATTATGCTTCCGGGGTTTATTATACTAAAATAGTCTCCGGCAATGAAGTGGTTCAAAAGAAATTTATTGTGGTAAAATAGTTTCTGAAAAAGAAATTATTTAGAAGGTGTTTTGTAGGTATTTTTCTTTTTGCTGCCTCCGAATACAGAGAAATTTACATAGCGTTTTGGATTGAGTTTTATATCCTCCACAAGTTCGTTAAGTTGTTTTGAAGTTCCTTCCAGATTCTTGTATAAGGTATCGTTGTTTATCAACATACCGAGGCTACCTTCGCCATTGTTTACTTTAGTCATAATATCGGCAAATTGTTTGAGCGACTTGTCGGCATTACTAATTGCACTTGAAATATTTGATTTGGCAAGCGTATCGCTGATATTCGAAAAATTTACTATGATATTATTAATTTTATCATTATTCTTTTTAATATTTAGGGTGATGGATTCAACATTTCCAATGATATTTGCCAAGCGATAGCGTTGAGTTACAACTAAAGTATCAATATTATAGGTCGTGCTTTCTAAATTTTGAATGGTGTATCGTATGCTTTCAAAACTTTGCTCCAAATTCCTTTGTGTATTCTCATTAAAAATACCTCTGATAATAACTAAAACCGAGTCGATTGACAACATCACATTTTCGAATTTTTGCTTGATAGGCTGAAATTGTACGTTTACTTCTTCTCCTAAAGTTGCTTGTACAAATGTGGGCAGTGTATCACCACTTGCTGCCATTATTGAAGAGCTTCCCAGTTTAATTTCGATTGCACGCGAACCCAACAAATCGGAACTATATAATCGGGCAATTGAATTGATGGGGATTTGCAAATCGTTGTTATTTACAACAAATTCAACAATAATTTTTCCTGAATTATCGGGATGAAAATACATGTTTTGGACTCGTCCGATGCGGAAACCGTTAACCAAAACCGGATTTGAATTCACTAAACCGTTCACTTGGTCGTAAACCGCGTAATAAACTCTTTCCTTATTGAATAAACTTTTCCCTTTTAAGAAATTTATTCCCCAATACAACAGAGCTAAACTTGCAATAAATATAACTGCTATTTTTATTTCTTTCGAGATTTTCAATTTAATTCGAATTTTGTGCAAACCTACAAATTATTTTCAAAAAATTCATAATCAAACCTAAAAAAAAATACAGAATTTAGTTCGTTAGTTTTTTTATTATCTCCATTTTAGTGCGTTTTAGGGTTGCACTAATTTGTGACATATTTTAACGCTTCTTTTGGCGCAACGCGTTCTTCGTTCAAAAAAGCAACTACAAAAGCATCTTTAAATCCTTTGGTTTGCACTTCGTGTTGATATGTAACGGCCTCGTCGAGGGTTTTGAAATTTCCTGCTGTATATTTATATACGTTTTGCTGAACATAATACCGAACATCATTCAGTCCTTTAAAATCGGGCGAATTCAAAGGTTTTTTGTTGGGTAGTGTGGTAAACTGAACCCGGAAAAATACTTCGTTTTTTTGATTAGTTATTTTATTTGTGCTGCTGTCGGATGCTTGTTTCTTTTTGACAGTATCTTTTATTACAACTTGATCTTCCTGAACAAAATCGGGTGTATCATCATCGGTTGCAATTTGTCCGTTGCCTTCAAAATTGGTTTTATACAATTTAAAAGCACGGTAAATGCCTGAAGCAATCAAGTTTTGGCCGTTGTCGGTTGTCAAAAAATCTTCTTCCTGCGCATTGCTTATAAAGCCTGTTTCGATTAATACGCCCGGCATAGTTGTTTTATACAATACCAAAAAACCTGCTTGTTTCACACCGCGATTTACACGACCTACCTTGTTTGTAAACTGTTTTTGAATTTGGTCGGCTAAAACCAAACTTTGATCGAGGTAGGCATTTTGATACAAGGAAAAAATGATGTTGGCTTCGGGCGAATTCGGATCAAAACCATCGTATTTTTGTGTATAGTCGTTTTCGAAAAGGATGGAGGCATTTTCTTTTTTTGCAACTTCCAAATTTGCCTGACTTTTGTTTAGTCCCATCACCCAGGTTTCGGTACCTTTCACTTCGGTACTTTTGGTCGAATTGCAGTGTATGCATATAAACAAATCGGCTTTGCCTGTGTTTGCAATTTGGGCTCTTTCGTATAGCTCAACAAACACATCGGTTTTGCGGGTATAAACAACTTCGATATCGGGGAAATTTGTCTTGATATAATTTCCGAGTTTTAGGGCTATGGATAATGCAATGTCTTTTTCTTTCGATTTTTTTCCCAAAGCACCCGGATCTTTGCCACCATGTCCCGCATCGATAACTACTTTTGTGATTTTTTTGATAGTTGGATTAACAGAACCTGATGAATAGAAAAACATCAGTGTTAATAAAACATAAAATAAATTAAATCGTTTCATTTGAATAATTTATTTTAATTAGTTTTGCTTTTATTTTGGTTTGTTCTCTTCGCAAATTTATGCACTTTTTACCTGACAAAATCAATACTTTCTGTAATTTGTTAACGATTTTATTAACTAAACCATCGGTCATACGTCATTTTGTTTTTATAGCGATTCTTTTCTTGGTGTTTCAAGCAAATTCTCAGACCACGGCTCAGGATAGTTTGTTGACCAAAAAAATTGATAGTATCATGATGTCGAATGATTCTATCAATAATGATTCCATAATTAGTTTGCGCGATTCGGTTTCGCCCAGTGCCATACAATCGAAAATTGAATATCAGGCCAATGATTCGGTGCGGCTCGATATTTCGGAAAAGAAAGCCTATTTATACAACAATGTGGATATTAAATTTGAAACGATTAATCTGAAAGCAGGTTATGTGGATATGAACTTTGACGACAACACCTTGTTTGCCGAAGGCCTATCCGATTCGCTGGGCAACGAAACCCAACGGCCTGATTTTGCCGATGGCTCGGATGCTTTTAGGGCCAAAAGTTTGAAATATAATTTTGAGACAAAAAAAGGTTTGGTAAAAAACATTATTACCAATCAAGGCGAAAGTTATTTGCATGGTACTATCGTCAAGCGGTTTCCCGATAATTCGGCGAATATAAAAAACGGTTTGTATACAACTTGCGATGCCGAACATCCGCACTATGCCATTAAATTTACGCGTGCCCGAATGACAACCAACGATAAAATTGTTTCGGGACCGGCTTATATGACTATTGAAGATGTGCCCACCCCCTTGCTGTTGCCTTTTGGTTATTTTCCGAACAAAAAAGGACAGGTTTCGGGGATTTTGCTGCCCACTTGGGGCGAAACCCTAAAACGGGGGTTTCACTTCGACAAAATGGGCTATTATTGGGGTATCAACCAATATATTGATTTAACATTGCAAGCCGATATATATACCCGAGGCAGTTGGGCAGCTTATGTTTCGTCGAGTTACAACAAACGGTACAAATATCAAGGAAATATAGCCCTTTCGTATGCCAACAATATTTGGAGTCAGCCATTTTTGCCCGATTACAGCAAAACAAAAGATTTTAAAATTCAGTGGAGTCACCACCAAGATGCCAAAGCCAGACCAAACAGCAGTTTTTCGGCCAATGTAAACGTGGTAAGCAGCAATTTTTCGAAATACAACCCGACATCGAATAGCGAGTATTTGACCAACACCTTTGAATCGAGCATTGCCTATCAAACTTCCTTATTTCATGGCAAAGCCAATTTGTCCATTAATGTAGGCGGAACCCAAAATGTAACCACCAAAGAGTTGCAACTAAACCTGCCTCAGGTAAATTTTTCGGTAAACACGTTTTATCCTTTCCGAAAAAAGAAAAAAATTGGTGCTTTGAAATGGTACGACAACATCAGCATGAACTATACCATGAACGCACAAAACAACATTCATACCTACGATAGTTTGTTGCTCACCTCGCGAATTTTTGGCTTGATGCAGAACGGCATGCAGCACACCATTCCCATAAGGAGTTCGATAAAGATACTGAAATTTATTACCTGGACCAATTCGATTAATATTACCGAACGCTGGTATTTGCAATCGATAAATAAACAATGGTATAATGACACCGAACGCGATTCCTCGTATGTGAAATCGGATACCATGCCGGGTTTTAAGGCAGCACATGAGTTTAATCTTTCCACGTCGCTCACCACCAAATTGTACGGAATGTATCAGTTTAAACGGGGCGCGGTGAAAGCCATTCGCCATGTGATGACACCCTCGGTGAGTTTTGTGTATCATCCCGATTTTGGCTCGCCTTTGTGGGGATATTACAAGTATCAGCAACTGGATTCGGCTGGTAGGGTTCGGCGTTATTCTATATTCGAGAACAGCATTTACGGTTCGCCCCCCGATGGTTTGTCGGGCAAGGTGGCGTTCCGATTGGATAATAATTTGGAAATGAAAGTGCGGTCGAGAAAAGATACCATATCGGGAACAAAAAAAATTAAACTCATTGATAATTTGAGCATACAAACGGCTTACGATATTGCCAAAGATAGTTTGCGATGGGACCCCATTTCCATAAACGGACGCACCCGCTTGTTCAATTTAATTGATATTAGTTTTTTGGGAGCATGGGATATGTATGCCACCGACTCCATAGGCCGTATCAACAAGTTTGAGTGGAATGTGAATCACAAGATTTTGCGCCGCGATAACACCAAGTGGATATTGAGCCTTTCGTACAATTTGAGCGATAAAGATTTTCAGAAAAAGGATAAGAAAACCAATGTGAAAAAGAATGTGTTTCTTAATGAGTGGAGTTTGGGTTTTAATTTTAGTTTTTCGTATGCATCCAATTTCAGGTTTCAAACACAAAAATATATGCCCGACACCACCATGACTTTGGGTGTGAACGGCGAGTTCTACATCACACCCAAATGGCGGGTGCAGGTGACCACAGGCTACGATTTTGTTGCCAAAAAGTTTGCGTTTACTTCGTTCAACATTCATCGCGATTTGCATTGCTGGGAAATGGAATTGGAATGGATACCCTATGGTTTCAGAAAAAGTTATAATTTTACCATCCGCGTGAAATCGTCTATATTAAAGGATTTGAAAATAACCCAAAAAAGCGATTGGCGCGATAATATTTATTAAACTGCTAACGATGGAGCACCACGAAAACCCTTACGATATAAAAAAAACCGACCCGTGTTTTTACAATTTGCCACCCGCATCGTATCGCTTGCAAGTGGGTTTAACCGCTAAGGCAATTCAATACACGGTTTTTGACCCCGAAAAACGCAAGTTTATTGCCTACGGTGTGAAAACATTGCCCGATGCAAGCAACAAAGAAATGTATTTTGATGGTATCAAATCCTTTGTTTTGACCAACGACTTGGTGGGCTTGCCCTATAGCGATGTGCAGGTGGTTTACGAAACCCAACAAGCCACTTTGGTGCCCGAGGCCCTGTTTGATGAAGCGGAAGCTGCAACTTTTCTGAATTTTAATCAGCAAATGTTGCCCGACGATGTGATTTTGACCGACCGACTGAAAAACTCCGAAACGGCCAATGTGTTTGCTGTGCCTGCCGGTTTACAGGCTGCCATTGGTTTGCCGCGTTTCGCCCTGCATCATCATGCATCGGTGTTTATTGAGGCTTTGCACCTGTTGTACAAAAACGCTATAATACCCCAACGAGTTTTTATTCAGGTGCACGCCACCTTTTTCGATATGATGGTGATTGAAAATCGCCGACTGGTGTTTTATAACTCCTTTGCCTATAAAACCGCCGAAGATTTCTTATATTTTGTGATGCTTGTTTACGAGCAATTGAAAATGAGTGCCGAGCAAACTGGCGTAACTTTGATGGGCGAGGTGCTAAAAAACTCGGCTCTGTTTGCAATGCTGTTTAAATACATTCGCGAGGTGGAGTTTTTATCGGGCGACGATTTGTTGCAAAGCAGTCATATTTTGAACGATGTGGTGCCACATTTGTATTTTTCACTGTTCAACACCGTGTTATGCGAATTATAAGCGGCACACTGGGCCGGCGCAAATTGCATCCGCCCGAAACTTTGCCTGTGCGGCCTACCACCGATTTGGCCAAAGAAAGCTTGTTTAACATACTCAACAACCTCATCGATTTTGAGGATATTGCCATGCTCGATTTGTTTGCCGGCACCGGAAGCATTGCATTTGAATTTGTGTCGCGAGGGGCAGCTCAGGTTACGGCGGTGGATAGCAACCTCCGCTGCATCGATTTTATTGCCAAAACCGCCCTAGAATTTAAAGTGACCAATTTAAAAACCAGCCAAACCGATGTGTTTAAATTTATAAACCACACCCTGCAACGTTTCGATGTGATTTTTGCCGACCCGCCTTACGATATGCCCAACATTCCGACCTTGCCCAATCGGATATTCGAGAAAGAGTTGTTGCTGCCCGATGGTTTGCTTGTGATGGAACACTCCCGCGAACACGATTTTTCGGCACATCCGCATTTTAGCCAACATCGCAGCTACGGCAAGGTGAATTTTAGTTTTTTTGAAGCAAGTGAGATGAAAGGGTAGCCTAATTTTTTCCGGCACTTCACCTTCCATCTCCCCACCACCTCAAACCCCTTTGAAAAACTTTTTTGAAGCACTTGAACACGTCAAACCCCTTCAAAAAACTTTTGCAAAAAAGAGACGCACCCATGCGAAAAAGAGTGAAACCCCGTTCAAAAACGAGTGGCACCCGTTCAAAAACGAGAGACACCCGTTCAAAAAAGAGACGCACCCGTTCAAAAACGAGTGGCACCCGTTCAAAAACGAGAGACACCCGTTCAAAAACGAGTGGCACCCGTTCAAAAAAGAGTGAAACCCTGTTTTGAGCCTACTCTTCCACATTTCAT
>JBAXWF010000016.1:0-52750 GCA_037128515.1 Bacteroidota bacterium
GCCCTTGCCGGGGGTGCGTTGCCAACTAATTGCAATAGCCTACGCAGCAGCTACAGTCAACAGCCGAATCGCCTAAACCAAAACCACGCCCTAGGGAACCACCACCGGAAAATCATAATCAAACGTCAAAAAATGTTGCTCACCCAATATTTGCGACAAAAAGTGCGTATAAGCATCCGTAAACTTAAATCGATTTATATCATAATACACCTCAGCCAGCGGCATGTTGCCAATCGAACCCATATCCACCGAAGTCGTGTTAAACTCCTCCAGCTCCTGAAATTTAGCAATAGTTTTCATCACCGGCATTTGGCCATATTCCTTCCGAAGCAACAAATCCACCACCTTGTCGGCCAAGGTCTGCGTCAAGCGGCGGTCATACAGGCGGCATTCCCCCGCACGAGCATAGTACCCCGAAATTTGAGCCCGCGCCTCAATCTTCAATCGATTCGTAATTTCCGATGCAATCACCCCGCTAATGCCCCCAAAGCGCGGATGTCCATATTCATCCAGTTCCGAACTCGCATAAACCACACCCAAATTGTCTTTAGCATCATCATACCAGCGCACACCCTCCGAAACCGCCACCACCAGCGCTTTCTTCTTCGAACTCATGTAAGCTTCCTTCACCCGTTCAAAAAAGAATTCCTTGCGTTCCTTGGTAATCACAAATTCGGGCACCAGCGCCAGGTCTGCACCCCCAAAAGCCGCGCTTCCAGTCAGCCAGCCAGCATCCCGTCCCATCACCTCCAAGACAATAATCCGCGAATGCGATTCGGCAGTCGTGCGCATGCGGTGCGTAAACTCCATAATCCCTTTGGCCGCCGACGGAAAACCCGGACAAAGCACCGCTTCAACCAGTTTGCCACGATAATCGTGCATGCTGCGCGTTCGCAAGTCGTTATCAATCGTTTTCGGAAACCCAATCACAGCAATGCCTTCCGATTCATACAAACGTTTCGCCGCCCCGTTGGTGTCGTCGCCACCAATCGTAACAATCACATCAATTTTATAACGCTCCAAGTTGCGCAAAATCTGCGGAACACGGTTCTCCGGGTTCTTTTCAGAAGGAAACGGATTCGTGCGGCTCGACAACAGTGCCGTGCCCCCATAAAACCCATCGTAGGGCTGATGCGAAAGGTCCACCACATCCCCCTCGCCCAGCAAGCCTTTCCATCCTTTGCGGATGCCATAAACCTTGTAACCCAGCATCGAAGCCCTATTGCGAATCGATTCTATACTCGAGTTCAAAGCAGGCGTATCACCCCCACCGGTTAGTATGGCCAAGGTCTTGCCGTGAAACAACTTCTGATTATTTGTCATAAGTCAACGATTTTATTTTAAACAAAAGTAATAAATCAACCCCAAACCCCAAACCCAAACCAATATATTTATTTTCAAACCCATCTTCAAAACATTAAAAAGCACCCACAATCTTTTCCGCCAAAACCCGAGCATGTTTCAAATCCGCTTCACCTGTCCAGCCCGCTATATGCGGGGTCAGCATCACATTCCGCGCCTCCATCAAGTAGCGCAACGCTTCCGGAGGCGCTTCAAAGCACATTTTTTCAAACGAATCCGATTCAAATTCCAGCACATCCAATCCGGCGCCCATCACCTTGCCGGATATTAGACTGGCCACCAAATCCACCGTCTTAACCACCTTTCCCCGCGCCGTATTCAGTAAAAAAATATTCTTTCGAAACGAATTAATAAACGCCTCATTCACCATATAATGCGTTTCCACCGTCCAAGGCACATGCAAACTCACAATATCCGCCTGTTCCCACAAATCCATCAACGATTTCTCGCGCACCCAGTCGTCGGAATAACCAAATTTATATTTGTCATACCCAATCACCTCCACATCAAAACCACTCAAACAACGGGCAAAAGCACTCCCCATATTGCCATAACCAATAATTCCCACGGTTTTCCCCGATAATTCCCTCCCTCGGTTCGCTTCCCTGCGCCATTCACCACTGCGCACCTCGCGGTCAGCCGTATGCAAATGATTCAGCACACTCAGCAGCAGGCCCAAACAGTGTTCGCCCACCGCCTGTCTATTCCCTTCCGGCGAATTAAACCAACGAATCCCTTTTTCATCCAAATAAACCGTATCAATGCTTTCCATCCCGGCACCCACCCGAGCCACAAAGCGCAATCTACCCCCCAAATCCACAATTTTTTTATCAATTACAAAACGCGAGTTAATAACAACACCCTCATAATTAGCAATAATCAAAGCAAGCTCCGCCGAATCCTTCAACAAATGCAGCTCGCAATCGTGTCCGGCATTTTGCAGCGCATCCAGCAGATATTCGTGCGTTTTCGAGGCAATCAAAATTTTCATACAATCAATTTCGTTCGTACAAAAATAAGAAAAATCTTAAAGCACACCCTCATGCATCAAAATCAAACAAAATATTCTTCAAATCTTCTTACCTTTGCACCACCAATGAAATCCACACAAGCCAATCCATGGCTTCCCATCAGCGCACAGGAGCTCCAAAACAGAGGCTGGAACCAGGTCGATGTCATCATCATAAGTGGCGATGCCTATGTCGACCACCCATCCTTTGGCCATGCTATGATAGCTCGGTTAATTGAAAGCCAAGGACTCAGAGTAGCTATACTCCCGCAGCCCAATTGGCGCGACGATTTGCGCGACTTCACAAAATTAGGAAAACCGCTATTGTTTTTCGGCGTCACAGCCGGCAATATGGATAGCATGGTAAATCATTACACCGCCTTCAAGCGCCTTCGTTCCAATGATGCCTATACCCCCGGGGGCAACTCCGGCTTTCGCCCCGATTATGCCACCGTGGTTTATAGCAAGATATTAAAACAATTGTTTCCCGAAGTCCCGGTGGTCATCGGAGGCGTCGAAGCCTCCTTACGGCGATTCACCCATTACGATTACTGGTCCGATACATTAAAACCCTCCATTCTTGCCGATTCAGGAGCCGACCTATTACTCTATGGTTCCGGAATCCAACCATTAAAAGCACTGCTAAATCATTTAAAATCGGGTGGAACTATCAGTAATGCGCAGCACATTGCCCAAACTGCCTATCTGCAAAACACCAGCGAAAGCAGCCACCCCAACTGCATCCAACTCCCATCGCATCAAGCCTGTTTGCAACACAAAAATCTGTTTGCCGAATCGTTCATAACAATAGAAACCGAGTCGAATAAGCTAAAAGCCCAGACCTTAATTCAGCAAATAGGGGAGAGGCAGCTTGTGGTCAATCCGCCCTTCCCCCCCATGAGTGCCCAGGAGTTGAATACCGCTTACGATTTGCCCTACACCCGCATGCCACACCCACGCTATGCAAAACGAGGTGCTATGCCTGCCTACGAAATGATACGTCATTCAGTCAATACCCATGTGGGATGCTTTGGCGGATGTAGTTTTTGTTCCATTTCCATGCATCAGGGAAAGTTTGTTTCCAGTCGTTCGCCCGAATCCATCCAAAAGGAAGTCGAAACCATTGTCCACATGCCCGACTTTAAAGGGTATTTGAGCGATTTGGGTGGCCCATCCGCCAACATGTATCAAATGCAAGGCATCAAACCCAATATTTGCGAAAAGTGCAGCCGTTACTCCTGTATTTATCCGCGTAAATGCAGCAACCTGAACGATAATCATAAACCCTTAATTGAACTTTACAAAAAAATCAGCTCCTTGTCCGGAATTAAAAAAGTATTCATTGGCAGTGGGTTGCGCTACGACATGTTTATCGGCAAAAAATTGGAAGACGACCAAAAAAATCATTACTCAGCCTATTTTAGTCAGCTGGTCAAGCATCATGTTTCGGGTCGCCTGAAAGTTGCGCCTGAGCACACTTCCGATAAAGTTTTAACGATAATGAGAAAACCTTCTTTTGCGCTTTATAAGCAACTGAAAGACCAGTTTTATAAGCTCTCAGAAAAAGCCGGATTAAAACAACAATTAATTCCTTATTTTATATCCAGTCATCCCGGTTGCACCATTGCCGATATGGCCGATTGCGCCCTGGAAACAAAAAATGCAGGAATTCAATTGGAACAGGTACAGGATTTAACACCCACCCCCATGACACTTTCCTCGGTCATGTATTATACAGGAATGGATCCATATACCGGGAAAAAGATTTTCGTTGCCCGAAACATTGAGGAGAAAAAACAACAAAAGCTTTTGTTTTTTTGGTATGTAAAAGAAAATAAACCAGAAATACTTAGAATATTAAAACAAAATAGTCAAAGCTATTTTATACCAAAATTGTTCTCAAAAGGGTCGTGATTATAGGGCGTGTTCCAAAAAAGAAATTAACCAATAACCACTAAAACATCGCCTTCCATCACATTGTCGCCCTTATTTACTTTTATTTCAGTAACCTTTCCTTCCTTATCCGAATCAATATTGTTTTCCATTTTCATGGCTTCAAGCACCAAAATCTTTTGACCAATAGAAACCATGTCGCCGGGTTTAACTAAAATATTGAGTACCTTTCCAGGCAAAGGCGATTTTATCACCCCCGAGCCTTTGGGAGCCGAAGGCGACGATGTTTTTGCAACCTGAGGCGAACTATCGGTTGATGGAATAGCAACAGAACGTAAAAGCTTCGGCGTTTTGGTTGTTTGTAATGACTTTTCTACTTCAACTTTATACGTAATACCATTTACGGTAACATCGGCAATGGTATCATCAATATTGGTTATATCAACCTCATATTGGTTTTTATCTATCTGAAATTTATATTTACTCATAGCTACAATAATTAAAATTAATAACGATTATTTAAACCGCTGACGCGGAATATGCATGGGCATTTGTCTTAAGCCATATATTTTTGAGCTCCAAGGCGAATAGGGCCTCATAACTTTTTGAATGGTTAACACGGTTTTTTCAAAATCATGAATATCTCTGATATGCATATCAATTGCCAAAGCAATGACTGCTGCTACCTCATCAAAGTTGGTTTTACCAACCGCTTCTTCAACCAAAGGTTTCTCAATTTTTTTCTTTTTAAAAACTGCCATAACAAATGAATTATAGTGGTAAGTTCGAATGTTTCTTAGGAGGATTTTGATCTTTCTTTGTTGCCAGCAACTGCAAGGCTCTTATGATTCTGAAACGCGTATTTCTCGGTTCAATAACATCATCAATGTAGCCGTATTTTGCCGCTTGATATGGATTTGCAAACTTTTCTTTATACTCTTGTTCTTTTTCGGCAATAAACGCTGCTTTTTCAGCCTCGTCGGTCATTTCTTTTAAATCTTTTTGATACAATACTTCAATGGCGCCCTTTGGCCCCATAACTGCAATTTCGGCTGAAGGCCAAGCATAATTGATATCACCACGCAATTGTTTTGAACTCATTACATCATGAGCTCCACCATACGATTTTCGTAAGGTTATTGTAACTTTTGGCACGGTTGCTTCACCATAAGCAAACAAGAGTTTTGCTCCATGAATAATAATACCGCCATATTCCTGCATTGTGCCGGGTAAAAATCCGGGCACATCCACTAACGTTACTAATGGAATATTAAAAGCATCGCAGAACCGAACAAAACGGGCGGCTTTTCTGGATGCATTGATATCTAATACACCGGCCAGATAATTGGGTTGATTCGCCACAATACCCACCGGCATACCATTGAAACGGGCAAAACCAATTACGATATTGGGGGCAAAATGACGTTGAACCTCAAAAAACTCTGCATAATCAACAATTGCATGAATTACATCTTTTACATCATAGGGTTTGTTAGGATTTTCCGGTACGATTTCATTCAAGAAATCTTCTAATCTGTCAATAGGGTCGTCGCATGGGGCTAATGGTGGATCTTCAAGGTTGTTCTGAGGTAAATAACTTAGCAATTTCCGAATTAATAAAATACCTTCACGTTCATCCTCAGCAACAAAATGATTAACACCCGATTTTGTTCCATGTATCATAGCGCCACCAAGTTCTTCATCAGTAACTATTTCACCGGTAACCGTTTTTACAACTTTCGGTCCTGTAACAAACATATAACTGTTTTTCTTCGTCATCATAATGAAATCGGTTAATGCCGGAGAGTATACTGCACCACCGGCACAGGGTCCGAAAATAGCGGAGATTTGAGGAATAACACCGGATGCCATAATATTACGTTGGAAAATTTCTGCATATCCTGCTAAACTTGTAACCCCTTCTTGAATTCGGGCTCCACCACTATCATTTATACCGATAACAGGGGCTCCAACTTTCATTGCCATATCCATTACTTTACAGATTTTTTGTGCAAAGGTCTCAGAAAGCGATCCTCCAAAAACTGTAAAATCTTGTGAAAAGACATAAATTAAACGTCCATCAATAGTTCCAAAACCTGTAACCACCCCATCAGACATGTAAACTTCTTTTTCGAGATTGAAATTGTTACAGCGATGTGTTACAAACATATCGAATTCTTCAAAGCTACCTTCATCTAATAGTAAGTCAATACGTTCGCGGGCTGTAAGTTTTCCTTTTTTATGTTGTGAGTCAATTCGTTTTTGACCTCCACCAAGTTTTGCCAGTTCTCTTTTATCGAGTAGCTCTTTAATTTTATCATGTATAGCCATAAGGTAGTGATTATATTGTTGATTTATTTGTTTTTATCTTCACATAATTCGGTTAGTACTCCTAAAGTTGATTTAGGATGTAAAAAACCAATATCTAGTCCTTCGGCACCCTTGCGCGGAGTTTTATCAATTAGCTGTATACCTTTTGCCTCAACTTCATTCAATGCAGCTTCAAGATTTTTTGTTGCAAATGCCAAGTGATGAATTCCTTCACCTTTTTTTTCTATAAATTTCCCGATGGGACCTTCCGTATCTGTTGATTCAAGAAGTTCAATTTTTGTTTGCCCAACAAGAAAGAAAGCAGTTTTTACTTTTTGTTCAGGCACTTCTTCAATAGCATAACATTTGAAGCCTAAAATATTTTCATAATATAAAATGCTTTCATTCAAATTTTTGACAGCAATACCAATGTGCTCAATGTGGGATATGTTCATGGTTCGAAATTTTTGACAAAATTATAATTGATTTTGAGATATTGTTAAAAAAAGTTAAAATATTTTTCAACGGATTTTTAAGTAAAAGTTGCTGATAATTAGGATTAAATTAAATACTAAAGTGTGAACTCAAAATCGGAATCCCAATTGGCTCGGATTGTAATCATATTCGGAAACGAAAACACCGGTTCGGGCTGATGTTTTTTAAAATAATCGCCGGAGTCCCATTTCCCGTTGTTGTTCAAATCTTTTATTATCCGAATGTAGTAATTTCCTGGAGCAAGATTTTCAAAAATAATTTGTTCAGTCCTAGTAACTGTTTTTTCTGATAACACAATTTTATTTTCGCCTAAAAGCTGAATTACAAATGGAGATTGGGAGTTATTTGACTTTAGTGTAAACAATAACCTACCATAATCTTCCACCGTATTGGGTGTAAAATTGACTTTTGAACTGTCGTTTTCATTACCATAAATATCTTTAAATGCTCCTGGTAAAACTAAAATCTGATACTTTGATTTAGGTGTCCACGAATGATTGATCAAAAAATTATGCTTAAGATTACTCTCATCCATGTATACTTTAAATGGTATCGATTTGAAACTACTGTCGATTTTTTCTGATAAAATTATTTTTGATGAGTCAATGTATTTTACAGGATTTGAAACATAAATTTTTAATGGTAAAAAGAATGGAAATAATCCTGTTGATTTGGCATTATAGGAAATTACCGGTTTATTAGCATTGTCATCTGCCAAAGTTCCCTTTCCAGATGGTTTTTTCTGTTGACCGGTACTAATCATTTTCTGCTTCAAGGCAAGTTCAACTGAATCGAAAACAATGCCGTTGATAGATACTGTAAATTTCAATGTGTCAATATCTACCGGATTGGTTAACCAGCATGTTAGTGTATCTCTGTTTGGGGAATATTCATCAAGTTTCCACCCTTGCTCTAACTTTTTGTTTTTAATATTTATACTTAAATTGGAAACGGGATATTTAAAATAAAGTTTGAACTGACCGTATTTATTTGATCGTGCTTGCAAAAGTTTTTGAACGGAATCAGTTTGAGTAAACAATCGCAAATGAATCCGTGTAATTGTGGATTGTTGTATTGTAGAGTCTTTTTTTATTTTTAAGGAATCTTTTTTTGTTGATGTGCTATCAAGTTTTCTTGGAATAAAAAAGGGTGTTGCTAAGCTATCATCAAAAGCAATAGCTTCATTGGATTGATTATACAAAAAATCGCTGTTTAAATCAGAAAGAGCAATGATTTTATAGTGACCAGATGCTAAATTGTTAAGCACAAACGACCCCGCTGCATTGGTTTTTGTTATATAATCAGGTTTTTGTTTCAAAGGGACAGAGTCGGATAAAGAACGATACAGCATCACATAAACACTTTTGCCTGGTTCTAAAGTATACGCATCGCTTACGTCTCCAATAATACTTAATGAATCAATATAGCTACCTGTTGAGAATGCATATTCTAAACCGCTTAAAATGTTATTTTCGGTAATATCTCTAATTGATTCACCAAAGTATATTGTGTAAGTAAGAGTGTCTTTTAAGACTTTTGGCAGATTGATGATTATTGATTTTCCTCGAACGATATAATCGAATTCTTCTTTTGGAGGAGGCGAAACAACAATTTGGTTTGCTTGATCTTCGAGCAAAATAAATTCGTTGAAAGTTATTCTAATTTTATGATATTTAAAGTTGGAAGAAAAATTTACAGGGTCACAGAATTTTACTTTTGGCGGTGTAATGTCCTTGGGTCCGCCTGTCGGTGCTACAATGTTAGCACAGGAAAAAGAAAAAAGTATTAGAATTAGAATTCCGAATGAATGAATATATTTTTGAAGCTTTTTCCGCATGAGGATATTTTAGAATACAAAATTGAGAAAAATAAATCAGATAGGATATTTTTATATTTAGTTCTATAAAAAAACCGACTGCTGTTTATGCAACCGGTTTTCTTTTCATAACAATTTATTAATAACTAGTATCTGTAATGTTCAGCTTTATAAGGCCCTTCCACTGGAATGCCAATATAGTCTGATTGATTTTGAGTCAATTTTGTTAGTTTAACACCAATTTTTTCGAGGTGTAGTCGGGCTACTTCTTCATCCAGATATTTTGGTAAGCGATACACGTCTATTTTGTAAACATCTTTATTTTTCCATAAATCAATTTGTGCCAGTGTTTGATTGGTGAAAGAATTGCTCATAACAAAGGATGGATGACCTGTTGCACAACCTAAATTTACCAAACGTCCTTCAGCCAGCATAAAAATAGCATGCCCGTCGGGGAATGTATATTTGTCAACTTGAGGTTTAATATTTAGTTTCTTAATTCCGGGAAAAGTTTCAAGTTTGTCAACCTGAATTTCATTATCGAAATGTCCAATATTACAAACAATTGCCTGATCTTTCATTTTTGCCATGTGTTCAACCGTAATTACATCCCTATTTCCCGTGGTTGTAACATATATGTTGCCTTCATGCAGCGTATCTTCAATACGGGCTACTTCAAAACCTTCCATTGCAGCTTGCAAAGCACAAATGGGGTCAATTTCTGTAACAATCACTCTAGCTCCGTATGATTTCATTGATTTTGCACAGCCTTTACCAACATCGCCATAACCAAGCACAACAACAACTTTTCCGGCAATCATTACGTCAGTCGCACGTTTTATTCCGTCAGCCAATGATTCGCGACAACCATAAAGGTTATCGAACTTTGATTTAGTTACAGAATCGTTTACATTGATGGCAGGAATGAGTAATTCGCCTTTTTCCATCATTTGATACAAGCGATGAACACCGGTTGTGGTTTCTTCCGAAACACCTTTCCATTCTTTTACCGTGTTATGCCATTTTTGAGGTTCTTCTATCAAAACTCGTTTTAATAAGTTCAATATTACTTGTTCTTCGTGGCTTGATGCTTCACTGTTTAATATTGTTGCATCATTTTCTGCCTGATATCCTTTGTGGATAAGTAAGGTTGCGTCACCACCGTCATCAACAATCAGTTGGGGGCCTTTTCCTTTAGGGAAACTTAGTGCTTGAAAAGTACACCACCAATATTCTTCCATCGATTCACCTTTCCATGCATAAACCGGAATACCTGCTTTGGCAATTGCAGCGGCTGCATGATCTTGGGTTGAAAAAATATTGCAACTGGCCCATCGCACATTGGCACCAAGGTCAACTAAAGTTTCAATCAATACTGCAGTTTGAATTGTCATATGAAGTGAACCGGATATTCTAACATCCTTTAATGGCTTAATTTGTCCATATTTTTCACGCAATGCCATCAAGCCCGGCATTTCCTTTTCAGCAATTTCTATTTCTTTACGTCCCCAATCAGCCAAATTAATATCAGCCACTTTATAGGGAATCTGAGTGTTAATCATAGTATTCTCCATTTTTCTAATTATTTTTCAGAGTGCAAAAGTACACTTTTTGAAGTAAATGAACAATTTAATCGCGGTTTAGATATTTTCAATGATGCCAACCAGCTTGAATCCAGTACCATGAACATTGATCAGTTCAACCCTTTCGTCTTCTTTTAAATATTTTCTAAGTTTAGTAATATAAACATCCATACTTCGCGCGTTGAAATAACTGTCGTCATGCCATATTTCTTTCAATGCTATACTTCTGTCAAGAACATCGTTTGCATTTTCACACAAAAGTTTTAATAATTCCGATTCTTTGGAGGTGAGTTTTTGTTCTTTATTATTGAAGGTGAGCAACTGTCTGTTATTATCAAAGGTGTAAGTCCCTAATCGGTATATCGTGGTGGCACTTGTTTGTTTTTCAGTTATTATAGATCGACGCATAATAGCATTCATTCTCATTAATAACACTTCCATGCTGAAGGGTTTCGTTATGTAATCATCAGCTCCTGTCTGAAATCCTTTTAGAATATCATCTTGCATCGATTTTGCTGTTAAAAACAATATCGGAACTTTTTTATCTTTTTTTCTAATTTCCTTTGCCACCATAAAGCCATCTTTAATAGGCATCATTACATCAAGAATACAAAAATCAAAGGTGTCTTTCAAAAAAGCATTTATGGCTTCTTCGCCATTTACAGTAATTTTGGTTGAATAGCCTTTTGCTTCAAGATAATTTTTTAAAATATCACCTAAGTTTTTGTCATCTTCGGCAAGCAAAACTTTAATATTCTTTTTTATCATGGTATGTTAGTTTTTACTTTCAAATGGTAAAAAAATTTTAATTTTTGTTCCTTTTTTTAATTCACTTTCAACACTTACTGTTCCTTCGTGCACTTCCACAATGGTTTTTACATAATGCAGTCCCAACCCGAAACCTTTTACGTTATGAATGTTTCCGGTTGAAGCTCGGTACAATTTTTCGAAAATCTTTTTTTGATTTGCTTTGCTTATACCAATTCCATTATCAGAAATGCTTATTAAAATACCTTTCTGATTGCTTTGTGTTTTTACAATTATAACAGGCTTTTCGGGGGTGTATTTGATAGCATTGTCAATAACGTTATAAATCACATTAGTAATGTGGGTCCTGTCTGCTTTTATATAATAGTTTCGTGCCGAGGTTTCAGAAATAATTTGACCTTCTTTATGGTCAATCTGAATTTTTGTGCTATTTATTACATCTTCGATTATCTGATGCACATTGATTAGCTCTTTATGAAGTTTAAGTTGGCCTTTCTCAATTACTGCTGTTTGAAGAATTTTTTCAGCCATAACACCCAATCGTTTGTTTTCCTCGCTTATGATGTTGATATAATTATTCTGAAATTCAGCAGATTTTTCTACTTCTTTATCCACAAGTACTTCGCATGCCAAAGAAATGGTTGAAATAGGTGTTTTAAATTCATGAGTCATATTATTAACAAAATCGTTCTTCATTTCCGATAGCCGCTTTTGTTTAAAAATAGTAGTTATGGTATATAGAAACGAAAAAGCAATTGTAATGATTAAGAAAAATGAAACGACTATCATTTTCCACATTTGCAGAAACAAATACATGGTTTTGTTTGGAAAATAAATCATAATGTATTCTGGAATCATAAACAAATCTCGAGGAAACATATTAAAGGCATATCCTTCTTCGAGCAAGCGCTTATGATAGTGCCCGGTTTTTTCAATCACCATCAATTTTCGTAACGGACTATACACCCCAAATTCATATTCTGTATAAATATTACTATTTCTTAGCTCACTGCGTATTAGCGAATCTAAAAGAATAAAGTTTAAGCGGTTTTCAATTGCATCGTAATGTTTTAGATTAAACAGGTCGTCAAATACATCATTTACAAGAGATGTTTTATCGAGATAACGGTTAATATTATTTTCAACACCTTGAAATTCATTTGACAATACACTATCGATGCCAAAAGAGATGGCCGGCATTTCGGTCAAAACGGATGTGTTGGCATCATGCGATATCATTGGTTTTTGAATAGTAACAATGGTGGTGTCGTAGGTTTTAATAATTTCACCTGTGTGTTCCTGCAGCACCGTTACATTTATTTTTTCGCTAGTAACATTAAATATATTTTTCGATAAATGGCTCGAATCTCTTTTTGAAGTATCAACTTTATAAGCATCAATCTCTTTTGCATAAATCCGATTGATGGAGTCGATAGTATTTAGAATTTTCTTCCCTTGTTTATTTTTATACATTTTTGAGCGTATACGGTCGGCAACTTCTAACTTTTCGAGTTTATAGATAACATTTGTCATAGCATCTTTTACATTTCGAGAAAAGTTCACTTCTTTTAGCGTAATAGCATTATTCATCCAATAAATTTGAATTCCGAATAAAATTATTACTGCAACAGACATTAAAACTATTACAAGATATATGGCTCTTTTATTCATTTATCTAGGGATACAGGGTTTTAACTTTTATTAACGAATATTAACTATAATTAACAACTATAAGCAAAGAAAAGCTTTAATTTTACATTCAGAAAAAAACAAGTATTTTTTATCATAAAATTCAGATTTATTTCAAAGTTTTTTTGAATTTTTAATTTTTTTGGTTATTAATTTTAAAAAGAGCGGATATTCCGCTCTTTTTTTATTTTATTTTATTAATTTCACATCAAAATTAATAAAAATATGGCAGTTATTGATATTAACATCAATAGAATTTTCAATTTTGTTGATAATGAAGCATTTCAATCTATTCAGGATGAAGTGAATTTTGCATATAACCAATTGACTCAGAAAACAGGGGAGGGTAATGAATTTTTAGGATGGCTTTCGTTGGCTTCCGAAACTATACATGCACAGTTGATTGAAAAACTGAATCACGAGGCAAAAAGAATACAAAAACAATCGCAAATTGTGGTGGTGGTTGGCATTGGTGGTTCGTATTTGGGTGCTCGGGCTATCATCGAAGCATTGAGCTCGAGTTTTCATTGTTATCGAACAGACGATATTCCAGAGATTATCTATGCAGGTCAAAATATTAGTGAAGATTATTTAACGGATTTGCTGGAACTTTTAAATCGAAAAGACTATAGTATTATTGTCATATCAAAATCGGGGACTACCACCGAACCAGCACTGGCATTTCGTTTGTTGAAGAATCATATCGAAAAAAAATATGGTAAAGTGGCTGCAAAAAATCGTATCACAGCTATAACCGACCAAGCTAAAGGTGCATTAAAAAAACTGGCTGTTGCCGAAGGCTACTCATGCTTTGTTATTCCCGATGATGTGGGTGGCCGATATTCGGTGCTTACCCCCGTGGGTTTGTTGCCGATAGCAGTTTCAGGTTTCGATATTGAAAAACTGCTGCAAGGTGCAAGCCGGATGGAAAAAGAATTGCAGGCTTCATCATCCATAACAGAAAACCCTGCATGCCAATATGCGGCGGCCCGCAATTTGCTGTATCGAGCCGGAAAACCTGTTGAGATTTTTGTTAACTATCAGCCCAATTTGCACTATTTTTCGGAATGGTGGAAACAACTTTTTGGCGAAAGCGAAGGGAAAGACAAAAAAGGAATATTTACGGCTTCGGTGGGTTTTACTACCGACCTGCATTCGCTTGGGCAATATATACAAGATGGTTTGCGAGTGATTTTCGAAACCATGTTGCTAATTGATTCGCCAAAACATACCCTGAAAGTACCTTTTGAAGAAGGCGATGCCGATGGTTTGAATTTTTTGACCGATAAACGTATAAGCGATGTAAATAAAATGGCTGCACTGGGCACTACTGTGGCACATGCTGATGGTGGTGTGCCGGTTTTGACTATTACGCTGCCCGAACTCAACGAATACAATTTAGGCCAACTGATGTATTTTTTCGAATTTGCTTGCGGTGTTAGTGGCTATTTAATGGAGGTGAATCCCTTCAATCAGCCCGGAGTTGAAGCGTATAAAAATAATATGTTTGCTTTGCTAGGAAAACACGGATACGAAGTTTTGCAAAAAGAAATTTTAGGTAAAATTATTTCTTAGCTTTTACCATATTCAATAGGTCTTGCTCGATGCTTGTTTTGGGCGATTCAATAATGCGTCCGATTTCGGTATTGTTGCGGTAAAATATGAAGGTGGGGACTAATTCGATAGCATATTTTTCTTTCACATTTATGGCAGGGGCTACTTTTTCGCGGTCGACACCAATTAACGAAATTGCAATAAAAGGGTTGCCCAGCAAATCGCTAATTTTATAAAACCGCGGCACTTGCTCTTTGCTATCGCCACACCATGTGCCTAAAACTATCACGCAACTAATATCGTTAAGTAAGGATTTTAACGAATCGAGTACTGTAGCATTGGGCTTGTAGGCAGGGTATTCGGCATTATAGTCGTTCACAAAATCGCAACTTAAAATACCTTCGCGGGTGCAGTTGTCCACAATAATATCGGTTTGCGATTTGTCGTCAAAAACTCGTTTGTTCATATCTTGTGCTTTTGTTTGGGTGAAACATACCATTGAAATTAGCAGGGCAAAAATAAATTTTTTCATGGGTAGTAATTTTAAAATTCGTATAGAAAAAAGCCTCCTGTTTGGCTGGCAAGGAGGCTTTTCCAAATATTATACCGCTTTGTTACAGTTCGGCCAAAAGTTCGTCAGTGAGTTCCAAATTGTGGTAAACACTCTGAACATCATCGTCGTCTTCAAATATATCAACCAGTTTCAGCACTTTCTGAGCCGATTCTTTTTCCAAGGTTACAAAAGTTTTTGGAATGCGTTGCAGTTCGGCACTTTCAACCTCCAGTTTCATTTCTTCCAATTTTTTTATCATCGAACCAAAGCTTTCCAATTCGGTGGTAACAACAATGGTGTCGTCTTCGTAGGCAATATCTTCGGCTCCGGCATCAATCACTTCCATTTCAAATTCGTCGGCATTAATTGTTCCTTTGGGGATGCGAAAAACACCCATGCGGTCGAATATAAAGCTAAGCGAGCCATTGGTTCCGAGGTTTCCGCCGTGTTTGTTGAAATACGAACGGATGTTGGAAACGGTGCGCTGAATATTGTCGGTTGCACATTCAATATAAATAGCCACACCGTTGGCTGCGTAGCCTTCGTAAGTTACTTCCGAATAGGTGGAGCCGTCTTTTTCCGATGCTTTGTTTACGGCGCGTTGCACGTTTTCTTTGGGCATGTTGGCACCTTTGGCATTGGCAATGGCCAGGCGCAATTTCGGGTTGCCATCGGGGTCGGGGCCACCTTCTCTAACAGCTATACTTATCTCTTTGATGATACGCGAAAATATTTTCGACCGTTTGGAATCGAGGGCTCCTTTTTTCCGTTTTATGGTCGACCACTTATTGTGTCCTGACATAGAAAATCCTTTTATTAATAAATCGACTTGGTTTGTGTGGTAAAATTACTAAAACTATACAACACAACAAAAAAAAATATTATGCCTTAAAGCAACAGCAATAACATGCTTAATATTAATGTGTGCAAAAAAAAAGTCCCGAAGGACTTTTTACTATTGTTTTGAAGCTTTTTTTGCTTTTTTCTCATCTCTTTTTTCTTTCAGAGATTTGGTAGCTTTTTTCTTTTCTTCTTTTTTAACGGTTTTTTCTTTGCCCATAACTTTAATTTTTAAAATTAATCGAAAGTAAAAGTATGAATTTTTTTTGGATAAGGATTTTTTTAAATATAACTTTTTTTCAACAAAGCAACTTTTTACGGAATTGTAATTATCGAATTCAGCATGTGGCAATCGGCAATCCACAATCGGCAAAGGGTGGGATGCAATTGTTTTAATGGTTTTATTGTTTCATTTGCCCTTTTAATTTTTATTTTTTTAAGTAAGGTGTTTAGTGGTTTAGGCTGTAACATAAAAAAAACCTGCGGGCTGGGGGGGGGGCCGCGCAGGTTTTTTTTGAGTTGAAAACATCCGCCTTGCAAACGCATGGGGCGTGGCTATAATTCTTTATAACAAATAAAAAAAAATGAAGAATGAAGAGCGAAAAATAAGTAATAGGTAAGAGGTAATAATTTTTTTTAGTGAAAAATGAAAAATGAAAGACAAATAACAACCATTGTTTTCATAATATTTATCGAATTAGTGTAACATTTCCGCTTTTTACTATTGTTTGCCCGTTGGTAAAATTAATTGTTGCCCAAAAGGCATACACACCCGCCTCGCAATCCTGTCCTTTATAAGTTCCATCCCAGCCTGCATTAATATCTTTGCTTTCGAACACCAGGTTGCCCCAGCGGTTATATACCTGCAAATGTACGCTATCAATATTTGGCCCCCGCACCCTAAATATATCGTTTGCACCATCGCCGTTGGGCGAGAATATGTTGGGTATATACACCGTTTGTTTGTCGCAGTTATCGTTTATGCTGATGGTAAGCGTATCGTAAGAGAAATCGTATTTAAAATCTTCGAGTTTTAGCACGTAGCTTGTGGTGGTGGTGGGCGATACGGTTATATAATTTGCCGTATCTATAAGCACTCCATCCACGGTGTACCATTTATACAAATACTCATTATAACGAGGCATGCCTAAACGCACACTTGCCCCTTTGCATAAGGTGGTGTCGTTGCCTGCCTGTGCAGTAAACACAGGTGCATCGCATTCATAAACAGCTACATCATCTAGCAGATAATAGGAATAACCATAAACATAATCATTAATATGAATATAATTCGTTTGGTTGTTGTATTTAAAATTACCAAAGGTAAAAAAGCGTTCACCGCCTGTTGCGTTGAATGTTCCGCTTATTTTTACCCAACTCACAGTATCAGTAATAACATTTAAACTATCATTCGCAATTTGGGGGTTTACATGATAAACAAAAGCTGAATCTGTTATCAGGCTATCGTTTGTAAAATATATACCCAAAGCATCAATACCATATGATGATGCAGGATTTGCTAAACTTACATAAAATGATGCACAATATTGGTGTCCGGTTATTAATGGATATTTTAATGTGCCTTCAACATATTCTCTATAATCGTAAGGGTCAACATCCCCATAAATATAACAACCTATACCTATATAAGCATTTCCAGTTCTGGCATATAAGTATGAAAATCCATTACTTGGTACACCAACAGTACTAGGATTACTACAAGCATTATAATATTCGGAAGATCCTCCACCGCCCCAATTGGCCGAAAACCAATATTTGGCTTTATTTAACTGTCCAAAATTATCAGGGCAAGAGAAATAATCCTCAAAACTACCATTGTATACAATATTCTGGCTAATACCAATTGATATTTATATCATCCAAAATAAAATTGCAAACAGAAACTTCAACCGATGCATTGCTTTGAGTTTGGTAACTGCCAATAAAAGTACTAAATAATGAATAAAGAAGAGAAAAAAATAAATAATAAGTAAGAGGTAACAGGTAATTCCGTTTTTTTAATGAATAAGGAAGAAGGATTTTTTGCAGGTTTTCATTTTCTTGTCAGTTGTTTTGTTTCATCGTTTTTTAATCTTAGTGCAGGAGAATGTAAAAGAAGTCAATCAAATTACATGCGCGGTGTCCTCGTGGTTTAAACGTAGTGTCACGCGGTTTAGAGAGCGTGATTTTACCTACATTGAGAGTGAATTTACCTACATTGAGAGCAAATGAACCTACATTGAGAGCAAATTTACCTACATTGAGAGTGAATTTACCTACATGGAGAGCAAATTTAGAGTCTGTTCAAAAAAATGTGTCAAAATAGAGAAACAACTTAACTTTGACCTGATTATTTATTACAAATTTAATCGGATTTATATAGGCTATTAAACCTATACCGTAATAAGCCTTTATACTTGACTTACTTGTATTTTAGAAATGGAAATACTACTATATCAACAAAGTAGTGTTAGTAATAATAATTCTAGCTTTTTTATAACATAATTATTCTTCCTAAATTTGTTCTATAAATTCTTGATTATGCTAACTTGAATGGATATTTTATTTGGCCTCATTTAATATTAAATGCACATTATCCATTCATTAGATAGATAATATGCATTGCCAATTAAAATCTCTCATGTTAAAATCGGGAATGTTATGGATTAAAATATTGATTATGAAAAAGATTTTTTCTATTTCTCTTATTTTCCCAATAATACTCTTATTTTTAACAAGTGTTGCGAATGGTGCTACAAAAACAGCCTCTGTAACCGGAAATTGGAATAATATGGCAACGTGGGGTGGCGGTGTGCCGGCGGATGGTGATGTAGTTATAATTAATAGCGGAGTTACTGTTACACTTGATGGTAATACAGCCAATGTTGCAAGCATTGCAATAAATGCAATGTTTGTGGGTGGTACAAATGGAATTGCGGTGGGTGGTTTTACTTTGAATACGGGCAGTATTACAATAGCAGGGAGTGGAACTGCGGGTAGATATTCTACATTATCAGTAACAACAGGAATCATTAATTGTTCAGGCTCCATTTCATTTTCAGGAACGGCAGCTCAGGCAAGATTATCATTTTTAGGTGCTGGAACACTAAACATTGGCGGAAATCTTGGAGCAGGAGGAACATTTGCGGCATTGACAGGTACTGTAAATTGTAATGGAAGTAATGCACAAACAATTGCCGGCTACACATATTATATTTTCAAATCAAACAATGCAGCCGGAGCAAGTTTACTAGCCGCATCCACCATGACTACACTTACAATTGGAGATAACACTTCGAACAGTATTTTTAGTGATGGAGGTTATCAAATTACAAACACTGGAACGCTAAATCTCCTATCCGGAACATTCAAACTGGGTGGAGCTACAGCTACAACTTTGCCTGCATTTACAACACGAAATATTTCGGTAGGTACAACAGTTGAGTATGCATCTACTGCAAGCCAAAGTGTTTCCTCGGCTCCAAGTTATGCTAACATTGTTTTTTCGGGGGCATCAACAAAAACTGTAGCAGCAAATCTCACAATTGGTGGGGATTTAACAATTTCTGGCGGAACATTAAATCTTGTGACCTACATAGCTAACCGTACAACCGAAGGAGGAACATTGACTGTTGCCGGAACATTGAATATAGCAGGAACATCGGGTGGACCGACTGGCAGTAATTTCCCAAATAATTTTTCGACATTACTATTGACAGGAGGAACCGTAAATTATAATAAAACAAGCGGCGGACAAACAATTTATTCAATACCCCATTACAATAATCTTACATTGGGTAATACAAGTGGGACGCAATTAGCAGGAGGAAATTTAGAGGTCGATGGTATTATTACAACAACAGCAGGTGGTACGCTTGATATGGTTACATACAGTTTAAGTGCAACAGCTGTACCTGCAAATTTAGGGATAATCAAAACACAAAATACTTCTGCATCTCCAATCCCAACGGGTAAAACATGGGCAGGTACCCTAAATTATAATGCACTAACAGGTGGACAAACTATAATGATGGGGAATTATGGCGCATTGACCCTAGGCAACACAAGCGGAACGCAAACAGCGGAAGGAAATTTGAATATTAGTGGCATACTGACAACTACTGCCGGGGGGACATTAAATATGGGGGCTAATACTTTAAGTGCAACCGGTGCGCCATCAAATTTAGGAACCATAACAACTCAAAATACGAGTGCAAATGCGATTCCTACTGGAAAAACATGGGGAGGAACGGTTGTTTATAATGCACTTGCAACACAAACTATTTCAACAGGTGCATACACTAATCTAACGATTTCGGGGAGTGATAAAAAAACATTAGCGGGCAATTCTTCTGTAAGCGCGGTTTTAACCCTATCCAATGCCACAACGCTTGACTTATCGAATTTTACTTTGAGTTCGGCATCAAGTATTGTTATGGAATGTGGTGCGATTTCAGGATCTTCAATAATTGGCACTGGCACCCTTACACCGGTTGCCATTAATATTAACAATATCGCAACAGGCACTAGCCCGGCAACAATATCCTGTCCTATAAATTTAACAGGGACACGCACATTTACTGTGGCTAATGATGGAACAGCAGCTACTGATTTAATTGTAAGTGGAGTTATTAGTGGTAGTTTTGGAATAACAAAAGCAGGTCAGGGAACCATGGTGCTATCAGGAGCGAACACTTATACAGGGGTAACTACTATTAGTAATGGAACCATGAAGCTTGGAGCAGCAGGAAATGGAACCAATTCGCCACTAGGTACAATAGCTGGAAATACCGTTGTTGCGAATTTGGCAGTACTTGATTTGAATGGAATCACATTAAGTACCACGGAAGGTCTTACGATTAATGGCACCGGATTAAGCGGTTCACCAGCCGGAGCTTTAACCAACACGGGTAGTAATGCTTCCTATAGCGGCACTATTACTTTAGGAACTGCAAGTACAATTACAGCAACAACTTCAGGAACATTGACCGCTTCAGCCATTGCAATCACCACTTTGGCATTAACACTTGATGGGGATGGAAACGGAATTGTATCTGGAGTGATAAGTGGGACAACAGCAACACTGATAAAAGCCGGTACGGGCTCCTGGTTACTTTCAAATGCAAACACCTATGCTGGTTTAACAACAGTGAATGCAGGTGTTTTGAGAGCAGGAATTATTAATGCGTTGTTCACAGGACCCCTGACGGTTAATGACAGAGGGACGTATGACCTGAACGGCTATTCTGATGCTATTGGTGCACTAATAGTTAATAGTGGTACAACGGGAGGAAGAGTCACCACTGGAAGCGGAACGCTTACTTTGGGAAGCAATGTTACTTCATCAGGTGGAGCATTGAATGCTTTAATTAGCGGGAATCTTAATCTGGGGGGGGGTACGCGCACATTTACCCTCACAAATGCAGCCGACGGATTAACTGTTTCTGCTATTATAAGTACAACAGGAACATTTGGTATTACGAAGGCAGGCAACGGTGTTTTAACGCTTTCGGGATTAAATACATTTACAGGTATAACCACCATAAATGCAGGAGTGTTAAGTGTTGCCACTATTGGCAATGGCGGTGTGGCCGGAAACATGGGTCAGGCTACCAATGCGGCTGCAAATATAGTGATGGGAGGTGGCACATTGCAATATACAGGTATTTCTGCATCTACCGACAGATCATTCACGCTGACAGCGGGAACAACTTCTAAAATTGACATTTCAGCCAACGACCTTACTATTTCAGGCGCATCAACAAATACAACTGGGGCTTTAACTAAATTAGGAGCAGGGACTCTTGTTTTGTCGGGTACAAATCTTTATACTGGGACAACTACCATCAATGTCGGAACACTTCAATATGGCATTACGAATGCTTTGTTGAACGGAGCTGTTACCGTAAACGGAGGTACGTATAATATCGCCAGCTATAGTGATGCTGTGGGTACTGTTACTTTAACAAACGGTGTTATTTCAGGAACAACAGGTGTTTTAACCGGCGCATCCTACGCTGTGCAAAATGGTTCGATTAGCGCCATTCTTGCGGGCGCTGTGGCATTGACAAAAACTAACGCGGGAACCGTGACAATGACGGGATTGAATACGTATACAGGCATTACAACTATTAGTGCAGGGGTTTTGAGTGTTGCAACCATTGGCAACGGCGGTGTGGCCGGAAACCTGGGACAGGCTAGCAATGTTGCCACAAATTTGGTTTTGGGCGGCGGAACATTACAATATACCGGAAGTGATGCATCAACGAACAGAGCTTTTACACTTATTGCAGGAACCACTTCTACAATTGATGTATCAGCCAACACCCTGACAATTTCGGGGGCAGGAGCATCTACTACGGGTGCTTTAACAAAAGCTGGGGCAGGAACACTTGTTTTGACAGGTGCAAATCTTTTTACAGGCGCAACAACCATCGCTGCCGGAAATCTTATTTATGGTGCTAACAATGCCATGTCAAGTGGAGCTATTACCATTAACGGGGGAATTTTAAATATTGGCATTTATAATAATTTGGCAGGTGCAGTTACATTGATTGATGGGGCCATAGTGGGATCAACCGGAGTTTTAACAGGCACATCGTATGCGGTGCAAAATGGTACGATTAGCGCAATACTTGCAGGAGCTGTGGCATTAACCAAAACTACTGCGGGAACTGTTGTTTTATCGGGTGCCAATACCTACACCGGTATTACGACGATAAACGACGGTGTGTTAAGTGTGGCAACCATTGGCAATGGCGGTGTTGCCGGAAATATGGGGCAAGCTAGCAATGCCGCGGCAAACTTGGTGTTGGGGGGCGGTACTTTGCGCTATACCGGTGGTTCTGCTTCGACCAACCGATCGTTTACAATTACCGCAGGAACTACTTCTGCGCTTGATGTTCCCTCCAATATCCTCACTATTTCGGGGGCTGCTGTCAACACATCGGGGGCTTTAACAAAAATGGGGTTAGGTACCCTCGTTTTGTCGGGTGCTAATCTTTATACCGGATTAACTTTGGTGAATGCCGGAATGCTTGAATATGGTATTTCGAACGCTTTATCGAGTGGGCCGGTGACAGTAAACGGTGGAACTTTAAATATTCTCAACTATACGGATGCTGTGGGTGCAATTACTTTGGTTAATGGTACTATATCAGGAACAACCGGTGTTTTAACAGGAACATCTTACACGGTGCAAAATGGTTCGGTAAGTGCTATTCTGGCCGGGACGGGCCCATTAACCAAAAATACAGTGGGAACCGTCACCATGTCGGGCACGAATACTTACACAGGCATCACCACAATTAGCGAAGGCGTGTTAGGTGTGGCAACCATTGGTAATGGAGGTGTTGCTGGAAACCTTGGACAAGCTTCGAAGAATGCTGACAATTTGGTGTTGGCTGGTGGAACTTTGCAGTATACTGGAGTCGATGCCACAACCGACAGAGCTTTTACGCTGACCTCGGCAACCACTTCTACCATCGATATTACTACCAACAATCTTTCGATATCGGGCGATGGTGCTGCCAGTTCGGGAGCGTTGATAAAAATTGGCAACGGAACACTGACACTTTCGGGGGCGAATTATTATTCGGGCGGAACGACCCTGCGTGCCGGTATTTTAACTATAAACAATGCCGCAGCTTTGGGCACAGTGGCCGGCACTTTTACCATCGAAGGCGGCGATATTGATAACACTTCGGGCGGCGATATTATTACGCTAAATTATCCGTTGGTGTTGAACAGCGATTTTTCGTATCGGGGTACCCTGGCAAAGAACCTGAATTTGGGCACGGGCAATGTTTCGTTTAGTGCTAATCGCGAAATAACTGTGGGCGGGGCCATGTTAACCATTGGTGGAATTATTAATGAACCAATGAAAGACCTCACCAAAGAAGGTGGTGGTGTTTTAAGTTTCGACCGAAGCAGTGTGGCTTTAAATAATATAATAATAAACGACGGAACGTTGATTGGTACTTCGGATATTTTGTCAGTGGCCGGCAATTGGAGCAATTATTCAGCATTTACACATAATAATGGTAGGGTTGCTATGGTGGGCACAACCGCACAAACCATTGGCGGTATTGTACCTACTACCTTTTATATATTAACGGCTGCTAATACTGGCTCGAATGATGGGGCTTCAAATATCATTACGTTAGATCAGGCTACAATCGTAAACTTTGCCTTGAATTTGAACGGGGGTATTATGAAAACTTCTGCTTCGGCTATGCTGGAGCTACTATTGAATACTACATCGAACACAGGGGCCGAAAATAGTTTTGTGTGGGGACCGATGAAAAAAACCGGCAACGAAGCGTTTACATTTGGAACAGGAACGGTTGATGGCTCTAAAGCTATTTGGGCTCCGGTGGGCATTGGTGTTTCGGCTTCGGCTACGGATTCGTACACGGCGCAATATTATTTTGAGGGTCCGGGAAACAACTGGCAGGCAAACCAAATGTGCAATTTGAACGCGATGGACCATGTGAGCGGTTTAGAGTATTGGGATTTGCACCGGGTGGCGGGAACTGCAGTGAATTATCCCGATGTGACTTTGTATTGGAAAAATGGTGCACAAAGTCAGATATTGAATTATCAGGAATTGATGGTGGCACATCGCGAAGATGATTGCTGGCAAGGTATGAACGGAACACCTTTGGGCAACAATGCCACGGGGTATGTTACCGGAACCGGTTTTACAAGTTATAGCCCAGTTACCCTCGGCACCAAGCAAAACAACAATCCGTTGCCCATACAATTGCTGAGTTTTGATGCGGAATGCAACAATAATAGCATGGCTATTAGCTGGACCACTGCCACCGAAACCAATAACGACTATTTTACTGTGGAGCGTAGCACCGATGCTACCAACTGGAAATTTGTTTGCAACGTGAACGGGGCAGGCAATAGCAATTCGGTGATAACATATCGTACGGTGGATATTTCGCCGATGGATGGTCCTGTCGTATTATCGCTTGAAACAAACCGATTTTGATGGACACTACAAAGAGTTTAGCCCCGTGGCGGTGAGTTGTTCGGCCTACGAAAATCAAACTTCAGTATCGTTTTTCCCCAACCCCTTTACGACTTATATTAAGGTTGAAATAGAAAATTCGACTTCGCAAAATGCCATCATCAATGTATACGATGCCTACAGCAATTTAGTGTTTACCAAAAATATCATTTCCGATTTGGTGGCTGTGCAAACCCTTGATTTGGATTTGAGCCGTCTGGTCATAGGTTTGTACACAATTGAGTACCGTTCCGATTCTTTTTCGAGTATGCAAAAAATTGTGAAGAATTAGGTTAAGGGAATTGCGACTTTTTAATGGGCTTGGGCACTGTTTGTGGGTTATTTATGGCTGGATGGTTCTTTTGTTTTATTGCTGAATTATCTTTTTGTACCGATTTCTGAGCTCGTTTCAAGTTGTCTGCTGCTTGTTTAAATTCTGAATTCATAAAACGCAATCCTGCTTCTACCAAATTTAATCAATCACTGCCAAATTAATATAGTTTTAGATAAAAGTTGAGCTAGTACCGCCAAAGTTGAACCTTTTTTTGTCTTAAACTGAACTTTTTTACCCTGCGGATTAAATTTCTATATCTGCGAAGTGAACTTTTATCTTGTGTATCGAAATTCATGCTTGCATATTAAAAAAATTTGCTTGCTTTGTGCGCTTTTGGACATTTTATCCAAAATTGTATGTTCCCAATGGTAATATGTGTCTTAATAAAACAAAAAACCTGCATACTCTCTGGCACGCATGTTTTTTTACCCCTCAAAAAAATAGAACAATTAATTCGTTCCAAATTCGCTGCTAATGTTAATATAGCCCGGATACACAATGGCGGTGCTGCCAATAAGTATGGTAGGTTTGGCTTTTAGCGTGAAACGTGTGGGTTTGTTGCCATAGCCGGCCAAATTCAATCCAAAATTAATCATGTTTTGTGCCGATTGCCCCGATAGAATTTTTACCAAATCGGTTCCAATTTGTATAGGTAAGGTTCCGATTCCATTGTTGGGTGAAATTTCAATCCTTTTGGTGGTCGACCCGTTAGCCACCTCCACATCGTCTATAAGTAAAATCCAATCCAGCTTGTTTAAAGCCGCCGACTGGGCATTTGGATTTCGCACCTCCACATTCACCGTCATATTTAACGGTAAGGTGCCCGATGTAACTGCTGCCAATAGTTTCATACCATCTTTAAGCGATAAGTCGGAATACGATTTTATTTTTTGAACATCGATGTCGGCCAATTTAATATTATCCACAGTTGATAAGCGATAATCGCAATTTAACATGGTGGTTAATTCTTTAATTTGTGTGCACGAAGCCAACATCATAATGAGTGCCACAAAAACCAATTTTGATTTCATTTTCACAAATCTTTTTGTTCAAAAATACTTATATATTTGGCAGCATGCCTTTTCATTTCGTATAAAAAGCAAATCATAAAAAACCGAAAACAAGCCAGCAATTATTTTTTAATCACTACATTATCCAATCCGTTTTTTTCAAATTCTTTCACGTATTTCTCGGTAACTGGATCCAGCATATCAATTTTTTCTTCCATGGTCATACTATCAGCTTTTTCGCCCAATTTTGCATGAATATCCCTATCGGCCAACCGATAAATCAAATGATCCCAAAAACATTCTTCTTCGTAATCGTCCACTATATCAATAACTTCTTCATCAAAATCCATCGATGGCATAAACAGTTCCAGTTCATTATCAAACTCCACCATTTTTTCCAAACCAGCATCTTTGCTCTTAGAGAAAATGTGTTGCACTAGGTCGTTCAGAACAATGTTTTCGGGTTCATCCACCACCCAATCGCCAATATAAATGAGTTTCAAAAGCTCTTTGTACTGGTCTTGCGATAATTCTAGATTTACTTTTTTCATATGTTTTATTTTATTTTTAGGTTTACAATTTGTAAGATTTCGGTTTCTAATTCTTTGGTTTTTTGTTCAATACTATAACCTCTACTCATAATATCATCCACATACGCCTTATCTTTCAAGCCCGAAGCATTAATTTTTACATTCAAATACGCACCCATCACCGCCGACCGTGCACACAAAGCACCCACTCCCGCATCAGTCACCGAATTTGGATTGCCTATTTCGGCCATTGCTTTTATAATTTGCATCGAATCCAACGCCTTTTCCATCGTTTTAAACGGAATTTCAGTTGCAATACGCGTTGCATCCTGAATAGCGCTGTCGCGAACAACCTTTTCGGCATCATTATTTTTGGGTAACCCAAAAGCATCCATAATTTTATTGAAGGCGTTGGTATCTTCGTCCACTAAAAAAATCAGTTCATCTTTTATTTTCTGACCTTTTTCGGCCCAGACCGAAAACTCTTCCCAGCGGTCATCCCAGCCCGCTTTGTGCGACGAAAGGTTGGCAACCATCGTAGCCAACGAAACACCCAAAGCACCCATATACGCCGAAACCGAACCACCACCCGGAGCCGGAGATTCAGAAGCGGTTTCGTTGGCAAAGGCTTTGCAGGTTAAATTAACCAGTTTTAAGGGTTTATTTATATCTGAGTCTTCCAAAACGTATTCAATAATTTTTTCTCGAGGATTAAAGGGTTTTAAATCGTCTAGACCCAATGATTTTACTGCAATTTTAATCAGTTCATCGTCGGAAACACCCACTGAACGTTGTTGCTTTTTTAAAAAATATTTTCCGGCATCCAACATCGCTTTCAGCGGAACCAGGCCAACCAACTCGGAACCCGAAACGCGCATACCTCGCTCCTGAGCCTTTTTGCACGATTCTTCGAAAGCAACATGCACCGGAGTTATACTAATATTTGTTAGATTGATTGAAACCTGAGCAATGCCATATTCCTCAATAAACCAACCGATAGCTTTGCATGCTTTTAACGAACCCGGAATCATTATTTGTTTGCCATCAGCATCCTTTATAATCTTGCTGGTTATTTGGTTTCCTTCGCGCTGTGGACGGCCTTTTTCGCGAATATCGAAAGCAACTGCATTGGCACGACGGGTAGAAGTGGTATTGAGATTAATGTTGTAGGCAACCAAAAAATCGCGAGCACCAACTGCTGTAGCTCCTGCTTGTGCATTGAAATGAGCGGGACCAAAATCGGGTTTCCAATGCGGGTCGGCTAGTTTTTTTTGTAAGCCTTCGTATTCGCCCGAACGACAGTTTGCCAAATTCCTACGGTCAGCAGTAAATGTGGCATTTTCGTAGCAATAAACAGGAATATTTAATTCGGAACCCACCTTTTCGGCTAGTTTACGGGCAAAAAACACAGTTTCTTCCATAGTGATGCCAGCAATCGGCACAAAAGGGCATACATCGGTTGCGCCCATACGGGGATGCTCACCTTTATGCTTACTCATATCAATAACTTCAGCGGCTTTTTTTATGCCACGAAAGGCGGCTTCTACAATAGCATCTGGGGTTCCAACAATTGTAACAACAGTTCTGTTGGTTGCTTTGCCCGGGTCAACATCCAATAATTTAACACCTTCAACAGTTTCAATCTGATCGGTAATAAGTTTAATGATTCCCATATCATTTCCTTCGCTGAAATTTGGGACACATTCAATAAGTTGCTTCATTTGATAAATAGTTTTTATTTAGTTTGCTAAATTACTCGTTTACGATAAATCACGTTTACTTTTTTAATAATATTTCGAAATATTAACAAAGTTAGAAACCCATTATTTTCATTACTACCTTATTTTCAACCTATCAAAAATAGTATTGATATAAATTTTGTACTTTTTATAAAAACTATTAATATACTTTTATACCTTTGCAGATTAATTTCGAATTTATTTCATGAAAACTTCTTTCTATTCAATCATTACAGGATCAGGAAAGTATATACCTACCAACTTGGTTAAGAATGAACAATTTCTGACAAATACTTTTTTAAATACTTCTGGCGAAGAATTTCCAAAATCCAATGAAGAAATTATTCAGAAATTTCAGGAGATTACTGAAATTGAAGAAAGAAGATATGTTGAAGACACATTTGTTACCTCAGATATTGGTTATTTTGCAGCACTCGATGCAATTGAATCGGCCAAAAGCGATAAAGAAACTTTTGATTATATTATTGTAGCACACAATTTTGGAGATGTGGCAAAATCAAATCCCAAATCGGATTTGGTGCCCACAATTGCAGCACGTATTAAACATAAATTGCAGATAGCAAATCCGTTTACAGTTGCTTACGATTTGCCTTTTGGTTGTCCTGGATGGCTTCAGGCATTGATACAAGCCGACTATTATATTAAATCGGGTGATGCAAAAAAAATACTGGTAATTGGTTCCGAAACATTGTCGCGCGTATCAGATCCCCACGATATCGACAGTATGTTATATTCTGACGGTGCAGGAGCCGTGATAGTAGAAGCTATTGAGAGCGAAACCCCGACAGGAATTATAACGCATTTGACGCGTTCAGATACTTTGAACCATTCACAATTACTTTGTATGGATGGTTCGTACGATAAAGAATCTTCGAATAAGGATATTTATTTGAAAATGAACGGCAGAAAACTTTACGAGTATGCATTAAATACCGTTCCACAATTGGTAAAAGACTGTATCGAAAAGTCAAAAATATTGTTTAGCGATATAAAAAAACTCATCATACATCAGGCCAATGCAAAAATGGACTATGCCATACTCGAAAGACTCTATAAGTTATACGGGCTAAAAGGAATTTCGAAAAGTATTATGCCAATGACCATTTCATTTTTAGGTAACAATTCGGTTGCAACCTTACCAATATTAATTGACATGCTTTTTAAAGGCGAGTTGAAAGATCACAACTTTGCCTCTAAAGATTATATGATATTTGCTTCAGTAGGTGCAGGCATGAATGTAAATGCTATGGTTTACAGGATACCCTAATCATTTTTTGTTTCTCTACCTTACCAACATTTGATTTAAACCCTAAACTTCTTGTTAAAAACAGTTCCGAAACTCGTTTGATTTTTCAAAGTGGTTGGCGAATTCGGAAGAATATTTTTGCCGCAAAATACCCAAATTAATTTCAAGTTTTATTTACTTTTACAAAATCTAATTTTTGCAAAATGACAATAACTGAAATTCGGCAAATATGCATACATGGCATAGGAAACAAAGTTTCTGACGAACCTAATTTCTATACAAAATCCGCATTTAAGGTAACAGATTATGAGATCAATCAACTGCTTTTGAAGTATTTTACCGGATCGTTTAAAACAGAAGAATATTACAATTTACAGCACGATAGTAGTCTTAAATTGAACGAAATTTATACTTATGTAAGCGATATTTTTGAAAACCCTGATAACCTTTTTGCGCAGAGTATTAATATCACAAAACATTTGTATGAAAAAACCACCCACCCCAAAATTAAATCGGGTGAATTGTATGTGGTATATTTTAAAGATTGCATCATAGAAAATGAAAAAACTGATGCCGTAGGAATGTTTAAATCAGAAAACAGGGAATCGTTCCTGAAAGTTTTTGTTGAAAATGGAAATTATGAAATCAACAGTGAGGAAGGCATTAATATCAGTAAACTCGATAAAGGTTGTATTATTTTCAATACTTCAAAGGAAAAAGGTTATCTAATATCTTTGGTTGATAACCCATCAAAAGGTAGCGAAACACAATATTGGAAAGATGACTTTTTGCATGTTAGTCCAAGAAATGATAACTATCATCAGACACAAAATTTGCTATCCCTTTGTAGAAATTTCGTTATTGAAAAGTTACCAACAGAATTTGAAGCCAGCAAAGCAGATCAGGCCGATATGCTGAACAAATCGGTAAAGTTCTTTAAAGAAAATGACACTTTTGTTATGGACGATTTTACTGAAGAAGTAATGCAAAATCCTAATGTGATTGATGCATTTAATAAATACAAACATCAATTTAGTAGTGAAAGAGATATAGACATTGCTGATGAATTTGATATTTCGGCTTCTGCTGTAAAGAAACAACAAAGAGTTTTTAAAAGCGTCATTAAATTAGATAAAAACTTCCACATTTATGTGCATGGTAACCGCGAGTATATTGAACGCGGGTTTGATGAAGCACTTGGGATGTACTTTTATAAAGTTTTCTTCAAGGAAGAAAACTAAGCAAACAACGCAAAATCAACCGCAGCTTCTGCATGAATAGCTGTTGTATCGAAAACATGCAATGTTGTGTCTTGTTGATGAATGATAAGCGGAAGTTCAGTACAACCCAATATTACCCCGTCCGCCCCAGCATTTCTAAATTTTTCAATAATTTCAATCAAGAACGCCTTAGAATCAGTATTTATTTTGCCTTTAAATAATTCATTAAAAATAATAGCATTTACACGAGTTCTATCGTTTTCCATGGGAATCATAATTTCTAAACCTGAATCAAAATATCTTTTCTTGTAAAAATCCATCTCCATAGTAACTTTTGTACCAAGTAAACCCATTTTATGAAGCAAATGTTCATTTATTCTTTTTATTGTAGCTGTTGCAATATGAATTAAAGGTATTGAAACCGAGTTTGCAACTAACTGATCAAACATGTGCATTGTATTCGCACATAACAACACGCAATCTGCTCCTGATTTTTCGAGCGATTGTGCTGCATTAACCATAATTACACCAATTTCTTAAAAAGCATCACGATTAACACAGTCCTCAATTTCAGCAAAGTCAAGAGAGTTCAGGATTAATTTTGCAGAATGATTATTTTTCAACCGGGCTTCAACAGTTTCGTTTATAATTCTATAATAATCGATGGTTGACTGCCAACTCGTTCCACCAATTAATCCTATTGTCTTCATTATTTTTGGATTTTTCCGTTAAGAATTATGGTTTCAATTTTGTTGCTGCCATATGCATAAGGCATAAATTCATAGGTTGGAATTGGTTTTGTTATAAAAATATTTGCTGTTTTACCAATACCAATACTACCCAATTCTTCGGAAACACCCATAGCATAAGCTCCATTAAGTGTAACCGCGTGAATTGCTTCCGATGGTATCATCCTATATTTTATGCAACCCATTGATAAAATTAGCTGCATATTACCTGAAGGCGATGATCCGGGATTAAAATCACTTGCTAATGCAATAGGTAGCCCTGCTTGAATCATTTTCCGTGCAGAAGCATATTGCATGCCTAAAAAGAAAGCTGCTCCGGGTAATAATGTTGGTATAGTCTCTGAACCTAACAATGCTTCAATTTCTTCATCACCAGTATATTCTAGATGATCAACTGACAACGCATTGTATTTTACGCCAACCTGAATACCACCTGAAAAATCAAGTTCGTTTGCATGAATTTTAGGACGCAATCCATATTTCATACCTGCCATTAAAATACGTTCGGTTTCTTCAAAAGTAAAAAATCCTTTATCGCAAAAGACATCTATATAATCAGCTAGATTTTCGCTTGCCACCTGAGGAAGCATTTCATTAATGATTAAATCCACATAGTCGCTTTGTTTTCCTTTATAGGCAGCCGGAACAGCATGTGCACCTAAAAAAGTTGCTTTTATAGTTAAAGGTGAAATTATTTGTAACTTTTTAATTACACGAAGCATTTTGAGCTCGTCCGAAGTATTTAATCCATAACCACTTTTAATTTCAACGGCTCCTGTACCATACTTTGCAATTTCATTCAACCTCGCCAATGCTTGTTCGCCAAGTTCATCGTCTGATGTTTCGTGAAGAAGTTTAGCAGAATTTAAAATGCCACCTCCCCTTTTTGCAATTTCTTCGTATGACAAACCTCGAATCTTATCAACATATTCTATTTCACGACTTCCGGCATAAACTAAATGAGTATGAGCATCGCAAAAAGAAGGGAAAACCATTCTTCCTGTTGCATCAATGATCTTAACTTTTTCATTATCTGAAACAGATGATTCCTTGTATTCATTCATTAAACCATATTCAGCAATTTTACTATTTTGTATAACCAAATAGGCTTTTTTAATCGTTTTTAGTTTTGACATATCCTTGCCGGCAACCTTCAAACGATGCTTTTTTTCATTTGGCTCAATCGAAACAAGTTCTTTTATATTTTTTATGATCAGCTTCATACGATTCAATTTGAGTTAATTATGTGTTAAAGACAAATAATTGATTCACTAGAGTTTCCGAAGTACAAATTTATTATTAATTTTGTAAAAAACACACAATTTATGAAACGTACCATTTTAATCGGCATTTCTTTTTTATTTTTATTGAATGTTCAGGCAAAAAAAGTTGATGTGCAAACTGCGCAAAATGTTGGTATTGCATATTATTATGAGCATGTCAACCAATTTATACCTTGCGATTTCAAAGCAATGGCTATTACTTCAACTTATACTGAATTGGATGGTAGCTTGGCACTCTATTATGTCATTAACTTTAACAAAAATGGATTTATTATTGTTAGCGCTGATGATAAAATAACTCCAGTTATAGGTTATTCGTACGAATCAAGTTTTGATATAAACAATATCCCTGAAAATTTACACTATTGGTTGAGTGGCGTTAAGAGCGTTATTCTTGATGCTATTCAAAATAACATCAGTGCAAATGCTGAAATCAGTAACTCATGGATTTATTACAAAAGTAGAACAGAACAAAATGTTAGTATTAAAAAGGATAAGGTAATTGCTCCACTATTAACTTCAATATGGAATCAGGACAAATATTACAACCAATATTGCCCCACTGCAACAGGCGGCCCTGACAACAAAGCTTATGTTGGATGTGTTGCTACTTCAATGGTCCAAATCATGTATTATTATCGTTATCCTGCAACTGGTTTGGGAACACATGGTGCGGTCAATTATGGGACTACCACCTATAACTGGGATAGCATGGTTGATGATGTTGCAAATTATAACAATGCAGTAGCTACTTTATCATATCAAGCCGGTATTGCAGTTAATATGAGTTATTCAGCTACGGGTTCAGGTGCTCAAACGTCAGATTGTCCTGCTGCCTTAACAAGCCATTTTAGATATAATAGCACTGTAGCATATGCAGACTATGGTCATGGGTCCTATTCCACTCAAACAGCTTGGCAAACACTATTAAAGTCAAATTTGGATCTTAATCATCCTTTAATTTACTCAGGTTTTGACCCAACAAATGGAGGTCATGCTTGGAATTGTGATGGCTATGATGCAAGCAATAATTTCCATATGAATTGGGGATGGAGTGGATACTATAATGGATTTTTTGCAACCACGAATCTTACAGCCGGAAGTAATAACTTTTCATCAGGACAAGGTGTTGTTTACAACTTCTTTCCTCCAACAACATCCTATCCTTCTAATTGCACAGGTACAAAAACGCTGACATCTTCAATAGGATCTTTTGAAGATGGTAGTGGACCATCCAATTATCAGAACAACTCCGATTGCATGTGGCTGATTGACCCAACCGAAACGGTTACAAAAATAACTTTAAGTTTTAAGGCTTTCAGCACCGAGGCAACCAATGACGTTGTTACTGTTTATGACGGAAATTCAACTTCTTCCCCTGTTCTTGGTACATATTCTGGAAGTACTTTACCGGCAAGTATTTCTTCAACGGGTGATCAACTCTTAGTTCGTTTTCAAACCAATGCCAGCGTTGTAAATAGTGGATGGAAAATTGAATATCGCAGTACCTATCCAAAATATTGCAGCGGCATTACAACTTTAACTGCACCAAGTGGCACAATTAACGACGGAAGCTTTACTGATAATTATTCATATAGTCAACTTTGTCGCTGGAGCATAAATCCAACAAATGCAACATCAATTACTTTAAGCTTCTCAGCTATGGACCTGGCTGCAAACGATTCATTACGTGTAACAGATCTTATTACAGGGCTCAAAGTTGCTGCATATTCGGGAACAACAATTCCCACTTCGCAAACATATAACACAAGTAAACTCCTGTTACTTTTTACAACTGACAGTTATTTAAATTCTCAAGGCTTTGATGCATCATACACTTCAACATCTTCAGGTGCTGGTATTGATGAAAATAGCAGTCTTAATAGTTTAACTATTTTCCCTAACCCGGCAAAAGAACAAGTTACAATACAATTTACCCAAAATAATACTGAGAGTTTATCTATTGAGTTGAACTCATTATCTGGTGTCTCTGTTTTCACCGAATCTTTAAATAGTTTTTCTGGTAATTATTCAAAAACTATTGAAACTGGTTCGTTAGCGCAAGGAATTTATTTACTTAGAATCGTTGGTGAAAAACAAACAATTTGTAAGAAAATAGTAATTGAATAATCTATTATTTTTTTAGGAGTTTGGTGTAAAAAAATCAATTCTTATGAAGAAACGCTTGTTCCTACAAGTATTATTTGTTTCCATATTATCAAGTACTTTTGCAAAAAACATTACTGAACAGCAAGCTATATTCGTAGGAAAAAACTTTTATTATCCGTTATTAAACATTGAACATCCTACTGATTTTAAAGATATCAATGTTGATAATATTACGAAGAAAATTATAGGCGGTAAAACGCTGTATTATATAATCAATTTCACATATCAAGGATTTATTATCGTTTCGGGAAATGATGCTGTAAAACCAATTTTATGCTATAGTTTCACGAGTCGGTATTCAGATATAGATCAACCTCCGGCTTTTATGCACTGGATGCAGGATTATGAAAAACAACTTGTATATGTCAATGAACAAAACATACAGGCGACTCAAGCAATTGCTGCGGAATGGCAAAGTTTATTATCACCCTTAACCGAACAACTAAAAAACAAAAACGGGACTAAAACTGTTGCTCCTTTGCTTCACTCAACATGGGATCAAGGAAAATACTATAATGATAGGTGTCCTGTTGATGTGGGAGGTACAGATGGCAAATGTTGGGCTGGATGTGTACCTACAGCCATGGGGCAAATTATGAATTATTATCAGTATCCTGCTCATGGCGTTGGCTCTTATTCGTATGTTCATCCTACGTATGGTATATTATCAACCGATTTTTCGAACACAACATATTATTGGGGAAATATGCCTCTTAAAGTTACTGAACGTCAAAACGATTCTGCAGTTGCAAATTTGCTTTATCAATTAGGTGTTTCTGTTGATTTAAATTATGGGCCTGATGGTTCCGGAATGTTTAACCACAAAGCAGCTTTTGCATTACGAACAAATTTCAACTATTCACCTTTGTGTGAATATATATTTCGCGATACAGCATCGCATACAAATTGGAAGCAACTTATTTTAGATCATCTGAATCAAAAAAAACCATTATACTATGCCGGATGGGCCGATACAATTAACGTTTCGGGGCATGCCTTTGTATGCGACGGTTATCAAGATACAAGCTATTTTCATTTTAATTGGGGATGGAGCGGCCAATATGATGGATATTTTCTTTTAGATAATTTAAACCCAGGCGGAAATAACTTCACCCTCGACCATGAACTCATACTTAATTTTTTCCCGGATTCATCGGCTGATTATCCTACCTCTTGCCCAACAAACATGACACTCAAAGGTACAAAGGGTACATTGAGCGATGGAAGTGGTCCTCTTTATAAATATAAGGATAATGCTGATTGTTATTGGCTCATTCAACCTGATGATTCAGTTATAAATATTAAGCTTACTTTTTTAGAGTTTAATACCGAAGCCGATTCCGATAAAGTTATTGTTTATAACGGTGCAACAATAGCATCGCCAGTTTTGGGTACGTTTTCTGGGTCATCATTACCCTCGGTAATAACATCAACCGGAAAATCGTTATTGGTTCGCTTTATTTCGAATGATACAATATCTGCCGATGGTTGGTTAGCTGAATATACTACCACTACACCGGTTTATTGTTCAGGAATTACACAATTTACTGCAGCTTCAGGTAGTTTTAGTGATGGAAGTGGCTCTTTTAACTATCATCCTAATGAATTGTGCCGTTGGCAAATATATCCAACAGGTGCTACATCTGTTTTATTGCATTTCAATTCATTTGATATTGGCGAGGGTGATTATGTTCAAGTCAACGACATTACGAATAGCATACTGCTTGCGAATCTATCGGGCTCTGTTATTCCGGATGATATCGTTTGCAATTCGGGGCAAATGCTGGTAATGTTTAAAACGTACGACAAAATAATGGCACAAGGGTTTTCAGCAGATTATACCGTGTCGAATTCGTTGCAAGATAATAACACATTGGCTTCAAAAATTATTGTTTCGCCTATTCCGGCACAGGATAATTTAACTATCACATTCGAGAGCCAATTGCAACAAGAGCTAAACCTTGAAATTTTTTCACTTGAAGGAAGTATTGTTTATTCGAATCTCCTGACGATTCAAACCGGAAATACAGCACAAACTATTGATGTTTCGAATCTGATATCAGGATTATATGTATTGAAAATATCATCAAACTTAGAAACTGTATATAAAAAATTAATACTGGTATAAAACGCCATGAATAAATATTATAAATCTCTTTCTTTTCTTGCTTTTATACTTTTTACTTTGTCTGTTTTCGCAGCAAGAGTTGATGTTCAAACAGCTCAAAAACTTGCTACGAATTTTTATTTTGAGAAATGTATTGCTTCGGGCATTGCTACCAAAAGCCCCGCTCAACAGAACTTGGTTTTTACAAAGTTTGCCGAAAATACCGAAATATATTATGTGTTTGCTGCACAAATAGGGTTTGTTATTATTGCTGCCGATGACGCTGTTTATCCTGTTTTGGGTTATTCATTTGAAGGAAATTTTAACTCGGGCAATGTCTCTCCCGAATATAGTTTTTGGATGGATTCTTACGAAAAACAAATACTTTATATTAAAGAAAATCATTTAAATGCAAGTACTGAAATTTCGAACTTGTGGAACGAGTATACAGCTATTGATTTTACACCCAATTTACAGAAAAGCAGTGCAAAATCAGTTGAACCACTGCTAATGTCAACATGGGATCAGGGAGCTTATTATAATTTTTTATGTCCTGAAGATGTAGCAGGCCCCGACAGACATGTTTGGTCGGGCTGTGTTGCAACCGCGATGGCACAAGTGATGTATTATTACCGTTATCCACAGCATGGCACCGGCTCGTATGGTTATAATTCAAACTATGGCTACCTTACTGCTGATTTTGGAAACACAACCTATGCGTGGGACGCTATGCAAAACAGTATTGGAAGCAAATATAATTTCGAGATGGCTCAACTGCAATCGCATTGTGGCATTGCTATTGATATGAACTACGACCCAACCGGCTCTGGCGCGTATATGAATGATGATGTTTCTGCTTTAAAAAATTATTTCGGGTATTCTTCATCTACACAACTGTACAATAAAAGTTCATACACTGCAACTGCTTGGGAAACATTATTAAAAGGGAATCTCGACCAAAAAATGCCTATTCAATATTCAGGTTTTGGCGATGGTGGCGGACATGCTTTTGTTTGCGATGGGTATCAAGGTACAAACTATTTTCATTTTAATTGGGGTTGGAGCGGATCGTATAATGGGTACTTTTATGTCAACAATTTAAACCCGGGTTATTTATTTAATGATGGGCAACAAGCCATTTTAAATTCGTATCCGGCAACCGGATTTCCTCAAAATTGCTCGGGACAAAAAATACTTACTTCGGCTTATGGAACTATTGAAGATGGTAGTAGCCCCTTGTATAATTATCAAAACAATTTGGATTGTTTTTGGTTAATTGCGCCCACCGATGTTATCGATTATATTAGATTAAACTTCGAAAGAATTGAAACGGAATCAGCAAATGACATAATTACTATTTATGATGGTGAAACCACCAATGATCCGGTTTTGGGTGTTTTTTCCGGAAATACAATTCCTGCCGAGGTTGTTTCAACAGGCAATAAAATGTTGGTTCGTTTTACAACCAACGGAACTAATGTTGCGCAAGGCTGGTTGTTGACCTATAACTCGAAACCAACAAGCTTTTGTTCGAATATGCTTGAATTGACAACACCTAACGGAACCATTTCTGACGGAAGCGATACGAACAATTATAATAATAATACTTTTTGTCATTGGCGTATCAGTTTACCCATAGTTTCGGGTATTGCAATCAATTTTACCTCTTTCAATCTGGCCAATGATGAAGATTTTGTTAAGATATATGATGAAACTGCCAACAGCGAAGTTGCTGCATTTACCAATGCATCACCACCTCAAAGTTTGATGGTTTATACCAATAAAGTTCTGATACTTTTTAAAACGAACGGGTTAAACCCTGCAGCCGGTTGGGATTTAACCTATTCATCATCGCCCCTTTCGGTTGAAGAAAATGAGCATACTGCCCTAAGTGTATTTCCAAATCCTGTGTCGGATATATTAAAAATTGAAGCAAGCCTGAATCATGATGATTTGGTTACGATTCAACTAATTAATGCTTTAGGCGAAACCGTTGGAAACTATAGTGCACTACCCGTTGATGGCTCGCTAAACGAATCAATTCCTTTGAATCATTTACCCCAAGGAATTTATTTTTTGAAACTATCATCTGCCACATGCAACCATTTTCAAAAAATCATTATACAGTAAAATTACACTGTTAATAAATGTGTTGATTTTTTACTACCGCTAAATTGCTGCTGTTATTTGCTATTTACCTACCTTTGTAGGTATGAGCAATACTTTTGGCGACATTTTTAAAATAACTGTTTTTGGCGAATCGCATGGCAAAGCCCTAGGCGGAATTATTGATGGTTGCATTGCCGGAATCGAAATTGATGCCTTGCTGATTAAAAAAGAGCTTGCCCGACGTAGCGCCGGTCATGATTTCTTTTCTTCTTCGCGCAACGAATCCGATGTTTTCGAAATTCTTTCGGGGATGCTTGATGGTAAAACCACCGGTGGTGCCATCGCCTTCACCATCGCCAACACCAATGCCAAAAGCAAGGATTATTTAAACCTGGATGCTATTTTTCGTCCATCGCATGCCGACTTCACCTATTTTGCCAAATACGGTACCACTGTTAGTGCCGGAAAACTGCAAGCATCGGCACGCATTTTTGCTTCGGTAGTTTTTGCAGGTGCTATTGCCAAACAACTGCTAAGCACGGTAGGGATTTCTATGTATGCTTTTGTAAACCAAATCGGAAATATCGCACTCGATAAATCATACAAACAAATTGATGCGAAAGAAATTGAACAAAGCCCTGTGCGCTGTCCCGACGCCGCTATCACACAAAAAATGCTCGACGAACTGAAACGAGTTGCGAAAAACAACGACAGTGTGGGTGGAAAAATCTGCTGTGTGATTTCGGGTTGCCAACCGGGTTTGGGCGACCCTATTTTTGAAAAACTTCAGGCAAAATTGGCTCATGCCATGCTTTCGATTAATGCAGTGAAAGGTTTTGAATACGGTTCGGGGTTTGATGCAGCACGCATGACCGGAAGCCAGCACAACGATTTGTTTGTTATTAAAAACAAGAAACTTCGCACCATCACCAACAATTCGGGAGGCATACAAGGCGGTATTAGCAATGGCGAAGATATTTATTTTAATGTGGCATGTAAGCCCACACCTACTATTGGTATGAAACAAAAAACTGTTGACCGAGAAGCAAACCCGGTGGAATATGTTGCCGATGGACGCCACGATACGTGTTTTGTTTCGCGTGCGGTGCCCATAGTTGAAGCCATGGCAGCCTTGGTAATAGCCGACACCTATTTAAAACAACTGCCTTATGCCGAATAAAAACACCATCGGATTTATATGTTTGTTGATGTGGTTACTCAAGGGTTCGGTTTTTGGCCAGAATACCGGAAACTGCGACGATGTTACCGATAAAAAAGCCATGAAACTTTACAATCAGGCTTACGACAATTTTATCAACAAAAAACTACCTGAGGCATCTCAACAATTCAGGCAGGTGCTCGAAATGGATTCGGCTTGCGGAAAATGTTTCTTTTTTTTGGGTTTGATTAACTTTCACCGCGTGGATTATAATTTGAAAGCAGCCACCAAATATTTCGAGAAATCAATTGAACTTTGTCCCGATTTCGATGTTTACGTTTATTATTATTTGGGCGATATTTATTCCGGTGCCGAAAAATGGGACCTTGCAATTAAATATCTTACCCAGTTTTTGAAAGACCCCGAAAAAATTGATTCGCAAAATGACCAAACACGAGCCGAAGGCTTGTTGAAGGCAGCAAAAGATAACTATCAAATTTTTAGCAACCCGGTGCCTTTCGATCCGCATTATGTTAAAGGTGTTTCGTCGGCTGCCGACGAAATTATCCCATCCATGTCGCCCGATGGCTCGCTGATGTTTTATGCCCGCGTGATTCAATTGCCACCGGCAAAAAACGGATTGACCAACACGGTAGTGTATAAAGAGAAATTTTTTTATAGCGACAAAATAAACGGAGAATATACCAACGGACAGCAAATGCCCTACCCTTTTAATGTGAACGATAACGAAGGCGGTGCTTCGGTAACTATCAACAACAATGAATTGTATTATTCTATCTACAAAATGGGCAATACCTACGATAATGGCGATATTTATTATTCGAAAAAAGATGACGATGGGTTTTGGAGCGAAGTGGTGCCGGTTGAAAATGTGAATAACCCCGACAGTTGGGAAAGTATGCCCTGCATTTCGTCTGACGGCAACACCTTGTATTTTGTGAGCGACCGCCCGGGTGGTTATGGTGGTTACGACATTTATGCATCCTCGCGCGATAATAACGGATTGTGGGGCACACCCAAAAATCTCGGGCCCAATATCAACACCAAAGGCAACGAAAAAACGCCTTTTATTCATACCGATAGTCAAACCTTGTATTTTTCGTCCGATTCGCCCGATTTGCAAGGATTGGGTGGTTACGATATTTACTTTTCGCGCAAGCAGGCCAATGGCAGTTGGTCGAAAGCACAAAACCTGGGCTACCCCATTAATTCGTCGGCCGACGATGCCGGATTTTTTGTGAGTATTGATGGCAAAACAGGCTATTTTTCGTCGAACAAGTTGAAAGGAGTTGGCGGATGGGATGTGTATTCCTTTGAACTATATAAGGAAGCACGGCCCGAAGAAATGAAAATTTTGAAAGGCAGTGTGAAAGAAGAAACCACCGAAAAACCAGTGGAAGCACGCATTGAACTTAAAAATGTGGAAACCAAAAAAATTACACAAATACCCGTTGATTTCACCACAGGCAACTATGCTATTGCCATAAGCACCAAAAACGATTATATACTCACGGTGAAAAAAACCGACTATGCCTACGAATCCAAGCTGATTCCGGCCGAAGACACCACCCACGCCGAACCAGTTAGCCAAATTGATTTTGCTGTGAAACCCATTGCTGTGGGGCAATCGTATCGATTGAACGATATTTATTTCGGTTCCAACTCGTTTGAACTAAATGTGGATTCGAAAGCTATTTTGGATGGTTTTATTGAGTTTTTAAACGAGAACCCCAACATAAAAATTGCCATACATGGCCACACCGACAACATTGGTAACGACCAAGCCAACCTTGCCTTATCGGAAGAACGCTCCAAGTCGGTTTACAACTATTTGATTGAACATGGCATGGGCGACCAACGCTTATCCTACAAAGGCTTCGGGAAAACCAAACCCATTGCAACCAACGACACCGAAGCCGGCAGAGCCAAAAACCGCAGAACGGAGTTTGTTATTTTAGAGAAATAAGGGAGAAGGATTCCGAAGTGCCTAGAGTGCTTGGAGTTTGAGGAGAAAGTATGAATGGTGCATGGTGGGGGAAGGTTTTAATGGTTCTACTGTTTTTTAGGACTATAATTTATTTTAATTCACAAATTTTCACTTTATTTATTTGTCAAAATATAATTCAATTTTAAATGAATTATATTCAAGAGCCTTTTCTTTTAAAAAAAGACCACTTGAAGTGAGCAAAAGACCTCTTGAAGCCAAAAAATGAGAGTCTGTTCAAAAAACTGTGTCAAGATACCATACCGAATATCAAGATTCGTTGCTTGCCCCTGTTGCGACACTGACTGGCCCTGTTGCGACACTGACTGCGCTGTATTGAATTTTGAAGAAATAATTTTATAGAAAATGAATTTTTTTTTAAACAAAAAACTATCCTAAGCCATTGGTATGTAGGCCATGAACAATTTTCCAATAGCTAATGCATAAAGGTGAATGTTTGTAAAGGGAAAAGCTAGTAACTCATTCTAAATTCTGCCTTAGATCCATTTTTTATTTGTTTTTTATTTAAAAAAAACGGTCAACGTTATTTAGGCATGGACAACCTCTTACCTATTAATCATTACTTATTTTTCAGTAGGATACCCCAATTTCTTATGGGCAAATTCCATTTTTTTATAACTTTTCTAATGGCCAGATATGCTGATTTTAAACAGTATCGTCTGTTGGAAAAGAGAGCTTATTTTAGGTGAGTTTTCTAATCTTACCATCCAGATTTTCGATCAGATTTTTGGTGTAAATTATTTTTCTGATTTCAACACAGGCTTCAATCAACAATGCTATCTCATTACGTGTGCATTTACCAACGTAACGCCACGGGTTATCAATAGCGTAAAGCCTTGCAGATAAAAATATTCTTTAGAAAAATATATGGGATTTAAGTTACACTATTAACGCACTCTCCAAGCAACACCGAAACGAAAAAATTAGTTTTTCACAATTTTTCCACTGCTTGAGTAGGCACTCGAACGGAATTCAATAGTGTAAATTCCAGCTGCAAGTTGACTTAAATTCATAGGAAACGATTTGCTATCTAATTCAGTACTACTAACGGTTTTGGTAAAAACCTTGTTACCGTATATATCGTAAACCGAAATCAAACCAGTATCTGTAGTCAAATTTTTAAGATCAACAGTAACAACCGAAACGAAAGGATTGGGATAGTATGAAACCAAAGCTTGTTCGGCACCGGTAGAACAAACAACTGAAACGGGGCTGAAAGTTTCTGATTTGCCATCAAAATCGGTTTGTTTCAGGCGATAATATGATGTGCCTCGAATAGCATTAGCATCCGTAGTACTATAATTTATTATCATATTGCTATTTCCTGCGCCATTTACGGTTGTTACAACACCCCAGTTTTTAGCATCCGGACTGCGTTCAATGGTAAAATAATCATTATTGGTTTCTGTGGCAGTAACCCAAGCCAAGTCAACGCCATTTGAACCGCATGATGCATCAAAGCTTACTAATTGGATAGGTAATGGATTTGAGTTTTTCTTAGAGCCAAATGTGATGGGGCTGTACAAGGTAAAGGCAACATTAGATAATATCGTCCCTGCATTTGCATTCCCTGAAATAACTCCACCTTTCGACTCCCAACATGATCCATTCCAATGAGCAATAACTAAATCGCTAACAACCTCAATACCACTGCGGGTACCGTCTTTCCAGTTTAACGTAACTTTAGGGGTTGAGTTTCCTGCAGCACGGTTCAGATTCCAATATTCTAAGGTACTTACATTAGTAATGTCAGACCCAGAACAAATTGTTGAAGAATTTGCTGCTGCAGAATAAAAATAGGTGCAAGTGAATTTATCAGCATCATTTTGTGGAGCCGAAATTGTGATTGGAGCCCAAACTATTCTTTTACTTTGTGTAATATCCCCCACCGGAAATGTAAAAGCATTTTTACCTATTTTTGTAATTGGCCCCCAAACAAAGCGATTATCTGAACCCACGGTAGATGTTGCATTTTTAGCTAATTCTAAACTTGCTGCATCCGAAGTTTTAATAATTCCTGAAGTAAGGGTTAATGCGTGAGTAATCGTTATGGATTTGTTTACCGAAACAATATTAGTAATACCATCATTACTGCCGTTATTTGCAACAGTAAAATTGTAAAAGCTTGTTTGAGCACTGCCTCCAATTGCCTGAGGACTATTGCTAGTAAATATGACTGTTTCCGAATTTGCAGTAAACGCTCCATTATTTGTAAAATCACCCTTTAAAGTAATAGTATTTCCTGCATAAAAGCCGCCTCCGTTTTCCACAACAATATCACCTGTAAATGTTAACCCAGCATTTGTTGTAGTTGTTCCACCCCTGATAATTAAATTATTCAATAATGTAATTTTGGACGACAACGTGTTATCTACAGTAAAAACTACTGTACCTGTACCTGGAATAAAAATTATATTACTGTTTAAAGCTAAACCTTTACAAATTAAAGTACCGCCATTTGTCATATCCAGTTTTGCTTCTTTATTGGTAGCTCCACCAGTCATGGTAACTGTACCTGAAACCGTTAATTGTTGATTTGCATTAAACCCTAGAGTTGTTGTACCATTAATTCCAGCAGAAACTCTCTGTATTGTAAGACTAGCACAGACGGCATTTGAAACATCTACTGTAACCGTATAACTATTGTTAATAGTAACCACATCAACTGATCCTACACCCTGTGAATTATAGTTTATGATTGTATTGGTTGATAAAGCGTTTCCCGATAAAGTTAAATGCGTATCATCCGTGATGGATAATACAGTTCCAATTACAATATTTCCAGTTGTTTTAATAATGTTTCCAATACTTATTTCGGTAGTAAATTTTGTTGCTATTCCGATTAAATTTGAACTAGTTATCGAAGAAGTGATTTTTCCTGTTCTTATTGTGTTTGGCCAAGCAGAAGCACTCCAGTTTCCAGAAGAGGCACTTGTTATTGTTGCAGCGTTAATTGATTGGATTGAAAACAACAAAATAAATAAAAATACCGAAGAAGTTATTAGCTTGGCGCATTTTTGCCAAATTGATGTGCAGATGTTTTTCATGTTTCAAGTTTTATTAGTTTTTCAACCGAACAAAGCATACGTTAAAAGACCTGCAAGGGTTCCAGGTCTTTTAGCCTAGTTATTTTATTTCGGGGTGCAAAAGTACTAATAAATAATGAAAACTAAGCACGGTATTTTAAAAAATAGTATAATAAACAACACGAAAACCTATTATAAATTGGTTAAAAGGCATAAAAACCGTAATAGTTATAATAATTTTTGAAAATAATAGATTGAAAATATTCAATGAGATATATAGTAATTATTAGCTTTGAAGTAATTGAAAAGTATTCTGTTATCATCATTCGTGATATCAATTAGTTTAGTATTGATATTGAAAATTAAAGAATACAATCATTTAGAATTAACGAATTATAATCCCAAAACCATAAATATTCAGTATTTGTTAGAATAAAAAATGAGAATTATAGTAAGTATACAAAATCAAGCCAATACACTTTTTGGAATATATGTATAGAAGACAAGAACATCATACGAGTTCGCAAAAATTTAATGCGAAAAAATTGAGATAAGAAATGTATCTGAAAATACTAGAAAGGTTCTTCTTTATAACAAATAAAATCAGCAACACAAAATATACCTGATCTAGAATCAAAACGCAATTTATACAGCATGCTTGAAACTGAGAAAATCTAATATAATTTTAAATTAAATAAAGGGGGTAATTTCACCCCCCCCCTTTATTTAAAGTAATCCACCGTTTTTATAAATCTGGTATTGTGCATCATAAAATTTGTTTATGTATGCAGTTTTATTATTTTGCAGATTCGTGATTTCGCCGGTCAAAAAGTCAATCTTAATAATATCACCATCATTAATTTCAATTTGGTCGAGAATTTCGGGCTCATAAGTAATAATAGGAAAAGCTGCATTTATTGCGTTACGTTCGTAAATGGCTCCGTATGATTCAGCTAATATGCAGGAAATTCCTAACGAGATAAAACAATCAACTGCCTGTTGACGGGAACTCCCGGCACCAAAATTCTTCGACGTAATGATAATATCACCGGGCTTCGCTTTTTTTGCAAAATCTTCATACCCTTTAAGGTTGTCAAAAGAATATTGTCCCATTTCTTTAATATCTGTTATGGTTAAATATCGATTGTGGTATATCATATCCGTATCAATATCATCTTGCTTAATAACCCATACGCTACCTTGAACCACAGATGGTTTTGCAACATTTATAGTAGATTCAGATTTTATCGAAGGTTTCATGATTCCTAATTTCTCGAAAATTGCAGGTTCGTTTGGAAGTTGGTCAGGACGGGTAATAAAACCTGCAACAGCTGAAGCAGCCACAACAGCAGGCGATGCCAGATAAACAAATCCTTTTCCTTGTTTACCATCAAAATTGCGATTGCCAGTACTTATGGTAACTTCCTGCGGACCATTTTGTCCAACCTGACCTGCAGCGCAACCCGCACATCCAGCATTGGAAACCATAGCACCCGATTCTTTAAATATTTTAATCAAACCCTCGTTCATGGCTTGATTCCATATCGCATCTGTTGCCGGAACAACTTTTAAAACTACACCGGGAGCTATTTTTCTACCTTTCAGTATGTTTGCTGCAACTCGCAAATCATCTATACGTCCGTTGGTACAGCTACCTAAAAATGCAGAATCTATTTTTGTGCCTTTCACAGAATCTACGCTTGTGTCGTCGTGCGGATGACCTGGTTTGGCAACCATCGCAACAAACTTGCTGATATCAATATCATAAACTTTTTCATAAACAGCGTCAGCATCAGCTTTTATAAGTTCAATCGATTTTCCCGTAATTAGTTCAAAGCGCTTTATAATTTCATCTGTAGGAGTGAAGAAAATGATGATAGCACCCATCTCAGTGGCCATCGATGAAATGGTGATACGCTCATCCAAGGTAAGTTTTTCAGATTCTTCACCATAAATTTCAACCGAGGTACCTAATAATTTATTTGCTCCGAAAATGTCAAGCAAATTCAATACAATATCCTTTGCCGAAACATCAGCAGAACGGGTACCTAAAAGATTAATCTTAACAGATTGCGGAACTTTAAACCAAACATATCCTTTGGCCCATGCAGCAGCAATATCCTGATCACCCATTCCTTGTCCAAACGAACCAACAGCTCCCATGATATTGGCATGTGAATCGGTTGAAACAAATGTGCTGCCAGGCCAAACCAAACCACTATCAATGGCAAGATGTGTCCCGATTCCGGAATTAACATCATATACTTTTATGTTATTTTCACGAGCATATTGTCTGCAATAATGCTGGTTTGCAGCATATTTTTGATCAGAACCTCCGGGATTACAATCGAATGTAAAAACAGTTTTTGTGGCATCATTCACATTAAGGCCATTATCAAGAAGGTTTTTTACAACATTCGCTCCGCCAAAATCGCGGGCTGCACGTGTATCAATAGTTACATCAATAATATCATCAGGTTTTACAGTTCCTTGGTTTGAATGTTTGGCAAGAATTTTTTCTATTATTGTCATGGTTTTTTATTTTTAATTAAACGAATAATTATTTATTTCAGACGATCTTTAAAAGGCTCAAATGTCATAAAATCTGCATGGTGCACAACAAAAGCTTCGGTAGTTCTTTTTACCATATCACCTTCGCCAGCATGTGTGGCAATAATATGGCAAACCTCAGCCGGAACGCCACATTTTTCAGCCAATGATACGCCACTAAATGGATGACGTAAATATTTTCCATACTTCCCCTGTACAGATTTTCCGTCTTTTAATTCATATTCCAAGAGTTTTCCAACATCAGCCAGTATGGCACCTGCTATAAGCACATCCATATTAACTGGCAAATCTTCTTTAAAAAATTTGTTCATTTGTTCACCACAATCTTTTGCGATATGAACAACAGCACGTTTATGCCCCATAAAAGTTACCTTTAATTCGGGTCCGCATAACAATGTAAATGGTATTGTATTCAGGTCATCAACAGTCAAAACGCTTTTCTCAAGCGCTACTTCCCATGTTTTTGCCGTTTTTTCTCTAAGCGATTCATCTTTAATCCACATGAGTTCAGGCCATAATTCTAATACTTTTGTGTTCATAGTTTTAATTTTAGGTTTATAATAATTTTTACCAACAATTTGGTTTATATGGAAAAATTTCTGCTAATTCACCTGAATAATAAAATTCAAAGGCCAATGCACCAAAGGTATAAGGTTTTTTATTAATAACAATTGTTGAACCACCCACCGAAGGATTTAATTTTGGTTTTGACATAACATAGCCAACATTATAAAGGGTTGCCAGTATTTCAGGACGATCGGAGATATCAAACCCCGATTTTTTCCATTGCTGTTTTATTTCTTTTAAAATCACAGCTGCATATAAATAAGAGTAATAATGATTTCGATAATTAACAAGCCTATCGTAACGCTCTTTTATAATATCAGTGGTATAAAAATCCAATAAATGAAAATACTTTTTGCCAGGATAAAAAATAGATAGCGAATCTTGCAAATATCTTTCGGCAGTTATTGCAGCTTCTTCTTTTATTCCCGTCACACCCATGGCAAAATTTGATTCCACTGATAATATTTTTAATGGACTTATGACCGATTTATACATTTCTCTTGAAGAATTAAATAAACGCATTTGTTCACCAAGCAATACAGAAACAATAAGCCTGGATTCAACATCTGTTACTTTTGCAGCACTATCAATCAATGTGGTATCTTTAATAACCGCAATTTTAAAATTTGACCATTCAGGAATATTCATCCATTCAAATAAATTGCAAGTATTTTGATTTCTATTCGTTATTGCATCAAACAGTAAATCACAATTCTTAATCTTTGCATTATAATTATTACTGTCAATCATATTCAAACTAACCGCATCTACCATTCTTTCTGCCAACGCAATATTATTGTGTTGCCTATATGCGTTATGAATTAATTGCGCATTCAATGGATAAAATTCATTTATTACATTAAGCTTCGAGTAAAATTTTGCTATTCTGGGAACTTCGTTTTTCGCAGTGTCATTTTGAATGGTAGTGTAATCATCATCCAGTTTCTGGAAATATCTGTCGTTATAATCCACGGCACCGGGATCGTTAAATAAATGCAATTTGATGCCAACAAATGCGGTAGTAAGAACGAACCCATTTAGTGCAAACAATAAAATCAGAGTTATTATGGTATATCTTACAGGTTTATTTTTCTTTATTTTCTGATACATTTTCACGTATTTTATTTCTTGATTTTCTTCCTAAAACCGAGTATATTCGGCATTTTCCTTAATTCAAGATTATCATCATCGGGATTGGAAAAGGACACATAACTTCCAAATTTTGTAATCTCATTTGCATCAGTCTGCACATACAATGATGCTTCCGGTCCTCCTTCTAAATACATGGCCGTTTGAATATTTAAACCGGATGTCAACATAAAATCGATAAACTCATTTGCATTGTATGGCGAACGGGTAAACAAAAATAATATGTTTCCTGATTTATCTTTTGCCAGAACTGACATACTGCAGCTTAAAATAGGTTTATGGCTCCAGTATATCGCTTTTCCTGAATCATCAATCATTCGTATAGATTGAAAACAACTGCTATAATTTTGCAATATCGGCTTCCAGTCTTGATTCACCATATCAATTATCTGAAATGAACTTAAGGTCGGATCTTTCGGATTAAAAACTGCCAACGCATTAAAGTTATTTTTTATGTTTGGATTAGTAACATGACTATTGTTTTGCATAAAGCCCAAACTGCTTATGTGATCTTTTAAAGAGTACATTCCTGCGTTCACGGCTCCGGTTAATTCCTTAATTTTACACCACTCTTTAATGGTTCGCAGTATACTATCAGTTTCAGTTGCAACAATCATTTCTATATCAAAAAAATTGGGATCAATTTTCAAAACAGTAACTTTCGAATCAGAATATTTTGAGATATATGGACCATTTATCTCTGTTACCGAAAGTCCATTATCCAAATACTTCCATTCAATAGCAATTGGTAATGCATTTTTACTTTGAATCTTTTCTGAAAAAATTAATACCAAAACAAAGCATGCTGCAAGCAATCTTAAAAATAATTTTGGCATGCTATATTTTTTCATAAAACGTTATTGCATTTATAAAGCAAAACAGATTGAAGTAAATTAATTGATTTTAAAATACTCCAATCTGTTTTAGTAAATGAAACAAATAGCTGGATATTGTTTATAAATTTGCAATTATAGCATCAGCCATAACTTTTGTAGAAGCTGCACCATGATTAACAATATCTGCAGTTCCTTTCATTTTCATCATATCATAGGCTTTAACTTTTCCATCAGCTACCACTTTCGAAACGGCATTTCTAATACGCGCTGCCATTTCCATTTCGCCTATATGTTCAAGCATCATTACCGCCGACAATACCATGGCTATGGGGTTTACTATTGAAACAGGATAATCGGCATATTTAGGTGCAGATCCATGAGTAGGTTCAAAAACTGAAACTTTTTCGCCTAGGTTTGCACTACAAGCAAAACCTAATCCACCTGTTAAACCGGCAAAACCATCAGAAACAATGTCGCCAAACATATTTCCGGCAACTATTACATGATAATTTTCTGGATTCTTCGTAAGCCACATCATCATGGCATCAATATTTACATCTTCCACCCAAATTCCGGGATAGTCTGTTTTTGCCATATCCTGAGCAATTTTCAGCATCATACCAGACGTTTCGCGAATAACATTGGGCTTTTCACAAACAGTTAGTTTATCAAATCCTCTTTGTTTTGCATATTCAAAAGCAGCTTTTACAATTCGTGTGGTATATTTTTTTGTAAATATGCGAGTTGAAATTGCAAGTTCGGGTTTTGGACACCAAGCAAAATTTTCTTTAAACTTAGCATTTGTCATAAACGCATCGTAAACCTGATCACTCGGATTGGTCCATTCAACACCGCCATACAAACATTCCGTATTTTGACGGAAAATCATCACATCAACTGCCGGTTCTTCAATACCATTTGCTCCTTTGCGAATAAAATTTAACGGATTGCCTTTAAAAGTTTTGCATGGACGCATACAAATATCCAAATCGAAATGCTGACGCATAGCAACAATAGGACTGTAATACTGAATACCTTTGCCTTGCAGTTCAGGGGCAAGTTCTGCGGCTGCTTTGTCTTTTGGTTTAGAAGTGATAGCTCCAAACAACCCGATTTTATGTTCTTCTAAAAGTTTGAGTGTTCTTTCGGGCAGTGGATTGCCTTCTTTACACCAGAATTCCCAGCCAATATCGCCGGTTACATAATTTGCTTCAAATCCAACTGCATTTAAAACGCGAATACATTCATCCAATACGGGTTTTCCAATTCCGTCTCCGGGCATTGCTACGATTGTTCTTTTTGCCATAAATATTTATTTTAATTTGGGTTTTTAGAATTTCACGACAAAATTAGTACAAAAAACTATTTAAAAATGCAAGTGAAAAAAAATATTTTGAAATTAAATAAATAATTGTGTATTCTTCGGTTTTCCTAATATGACACAATTCCAAAACCATAAATTCGCCCAATCAAATCCAACTTTCATTCAATTCAATTTATCTGATCAAAAAAATCTTCTTCCAACAGAATGAAAGATACATATAAACATGCTTTTCAATATTTGCCTTGCAACAATCTTGAAACACTTGCAAAAAATGTGAAACACCGTTTTGAGCCTGCTGCCCAATACCAGTAAATTTTGGCAACCTGAGCAGCCGGACCAATAATATAACAGACAATACGAGACCATTGCAAAACCATAAATTCGCCAAATTAAATCCAACTTTCATTCAATTCAATTTATCTGATCAAAAAAATCTTCTTTCAACTGAATGAAAGATACTTATAAACATGCTTTTCAATATGTGCTACCCCACCGTGCTACTATAGCTATATATTTCAAAGCATTATCGATTATTACCTCTTAATTCTTACCTATTACCTATTACCTCCACACCTTCCCTCTCGATTTCCACACCTTCCCTCTCGACTTCCACACCTTCCCTCTCGACTTCCACACCTTCCCTCTCGATTTCCACACCTTCCCTCTCGACTTCCACACCTTCCC